>NC_013739.1:2543747-3179684 GCF_000025265.1 Conexibacter woesei DSM 14684 | reverse complement strand
CAAGCGCGACCTGTTCGACGATCCCGCGCCGGACGACGAGTCGGGCGTCGGGCGGCTGATGTACGAGGACGTCGGCGTCGCGCTGCTGCGCTGGCCGACGCTCGTCGGCACGCTCGACGTGACGGCGTGGGAGGCGACCGACTGGGTCCACAACTGGTACCTGGAGTTTCAGGGAACGAACGGGACGATGAAGGTCCGCCCCGTCCCACCGACGCTCGACCTGACGCTGCGCACGGCCGCCGCCGGCCTCGCCGCCGGCACCCATCCGACGCAGGAATGGGAGAGCCCCGCCGGCCACGAGCTGACGCTCGTCCCCGACCCCGCCTACGAGCGCCAGCTCGACGCCGTGCTCCACCGGCTGCGCTCCGGCGCCGAGCCGTCGCAGGCGTCGCTGCACCAGGCGCACGACGTGATCCGCGTGCTCGACGCGATCTACCGCTCCTCGGCCGAGCGCCGCACGCTCGCGCTCCCCGCCGCCGCGGCCACTTCCGCCGCGCCGGCCGCTTCCGCCGCGCCCGCCGCTCCGGCCGCCCCCGCCGCGGCGAGCGCGCCGCCGGCCGCCGCTCTCCCTTCCCAAGCCCCTCAGCAGGAGACCGCATGACGCTCACCCCACCCGACCGCCCGACGACCCTCGCGCGCATCCGCTCCGCCGGCGTGCTCGCGGTCCTGCGCGCGCCGTCCGCCGAGGCCGCCGTCGCCGCTGCCGACGCGCTCGTTGCCGGCGGCGTCAGCGGGATCGAGGTGACGTATTCGACGCCCGACGTGCCCGCCGCGCTGCACGGCATCCGCGCGCGCCACGGCGATGCGGTCGTGCTCGGCGCCGGCACGCTGCTGGAGCCCGCCCAGGCCGCCGAAGCGGCGGCCGCCGGCGCCCAGTACCTCGTCTCGCCCGGCCTCGACGACGACCTCGTCGAGGCGATGGCCGCGACCGGGGCGATCGTGATGGCCGGCGCGGTCACGCCGACCGAGGTGATGCGCGCGCGCCGCCTGCCGGTCGACGTCGTGAAGCTGTTCCCCGGCTCGATCGGCGGCCCAGGCCTGCTGAAGGCGCTGCGCGGGCCGTTCCCCGACCTCCAGTTCCTGCCGACCGGCGGGGTCGCCGTCGGCAACGTCGGTGACTGGCTCGCCGCGGGTGCGCTCGCGGTCGCGGCCGGCGGCGAGCTGTGCCCAGCCTCCGCGCTGCGCGACGGCGACTACGACGAGATCCGCACGCGCGCCGCCAGCTTCGCCGCAGCGCTCGACGCCGCCCGCACGCCCGCACCCGCATCCGCATGAGCACGAGAGGAGCCACGCCCGTGGACTACGACCTGCTGACCTCCGCCGAGGTGACCGAGGTCCTGAGCCGCAGACCGGTCGCGCTGCTGCCGATCGGCGCGGTCGAGAACCACGGCGACCACCTGCCGCTGTCGACCGACAACCTGCTCGCGGACGGCGTCGCGCACCAGGTCGCCGCGCGCGTGCCCGACTCGGTCGTGCTGCCGCTCGTCTCCTACGGCCAGGTCTGGTCGACGAGCGCGTACGCGGGCACGATCTCGCTGTCGCTGGAGACGATGACGAGCACGCTGGTGGAGATCGGCGCGTCGCTGTTCGAGCAGGGCGTCCCGATCCTCGCGTTCGTCAACGGGCACATGGGCAACCTCGACGCGATGAAGCTTGCCGCGCGCGACCTCCACGACGAGCTGGGGATGAAGGTGCTCGCGCTGACCTATCCCGGCATCGGCGAGATCTCGCGCGAGGTGCTGGAGGAGGAACGCCTCCACCCCTCCTACTTCCACGCGTGCGAGCTGGAGACGTCCTACATGCTCCGCATCGCGCCCGGCGCGGTGAAGATGGAGCACGCGAAGGCGAACCGCCCGCAGCTGCCGATCGACATCGACGTCTCGCCGACGCCGTGGGACAGCTTCTCGCCGGACTCGCCGGTGCTCGGCGACCCGACGCTCGCCACCGCGGCTAAGGGCAAGGCGATCATCGACGTCGCGGTCGCGAAGATCGTCGAACTGATCGAGCACGCACGCAGGTCGCAGTGACACGTACTTCACGGTAACCACGCACCGCGAAGTGCGGTCTTGAATCGCCTCTCGCCGCGCGCGAGAGTGTGATTCATGACGACAATTGAGAGTGAACGAGTCGCCGTCCTCGGTCTCGGCGCGATGGGGCGCGCGCTGGCCGGCGCCCTGCTCGCCGCCGGGCGCCCGGTGACGGTCTGGAACCGCACCGCGGGCAAGGCGGACGAGCTGGTGGCGCGCGGCGCGCGCGAGGCAGCGAGCGCGAGCGAGGCGATCGTCGGGACCGACCTGGCGGTCGTCTGCCTGCTCGACGACTCCACCGTCCGCGACACGCTCGGCCCGATCGCCGGCGAGCTGTCGGGCCGCACGATCGTGAACCTCACGAGCGGCTCCCCGCAGCAGGCGCGCGACCAGGCCGCGTGGGTCGCCGCGCACGGCGCCGCCTACCTCGACGGCGGCATCCTCGCGGTCCCGCCGACGGTCGGCACGCCGGGAGCTTTCCTGCTCTACAGCGGCGCGCGGGACCTGTTCGCGCGGGTCGAACAGGCCGTCGCGCCGCTCGGCCGCCCGCTGTGGGTGGGCGAGGACCACGGCCACGCCGCGCTCTACGACATCGCGGCGCTGAGCGGGATGTACGGGCTCTCCGCCGGCGCACACCACGCGGTCGCGCTCGTCGCCGCGGTCGGCGGCGACGTCGAGGCGTTCAAGCGCGACGTGCTGCTGCCGTGGCTGGAGCAGATGATGCCGTTCAGCGCCGGCGGCGCGGAGGCGAGCGAGACGATCCCCGAGGAGTACAACGCGGCGATGCAGGCGACCGGCCTGCAGACGATGATCGACGCCTCCTCGGAGGTGGGCGTCGCGGACGAGCTGGCCGGGCACCTGCACGCGTCGTTGTGGGCGATGCGGCGTGCGCTGGCGGTGAGCGGCTGAGCAGCTATCGTCGGGCGGATGCGCAATCCGCCCTACAGCTGCGGAATCGACGCGGCGATGGACGTCGTCGGCGGCAAGTGGAAGGCGCTGATCCTGTGGGCGCTGGACGCCCGTCTGCACCGCTTCGGCGAGCTGCGGCGCGCGCTCCCGGGCGTGAGCGAGAAGGTGCTCGCGCAACAGCTGCGCGAGCTGGAGGCCGACGGGATCGTGCGCCGCACGGTCTACGACGTCGTCCCGCCGAAGGTCGAGTACGAGCTGACCGACGAGGGCGTCGCGCTCAACGCGGCGCTCGAGTCGCTCGGGCGCTGGGGCCACCGCCGGATGGAGCAGTTGGACCTCGTCCCCGAGCACGCGCAGAACGACCTCTGATGCGCGCGCAACAGTGTTTAGCCGCTGGCTATCTTTAGCGCCTTGCGTTATCATTCGCGGCCATGACGGAGCAGACCTCACCGAGCCGCGCAGAGGCTCGCTACCTCGAGACGATCGCCGCGCTCGGCGGGGATCGTCACACCGTCGCGGCCGCTGCCGTGGCGCGCGCGCTCGAGCTGTCGGCGCCGACCGTCCACGAGATGCTTCGCCGCCTCGCGCGTGACGGATACATCGAAAGAGCCGCCCAGCGCGGCTGGCAGTTGACCGCGACCGGCCGCCACGAAGCTGCGTCGATGCGGCGCCGGCGCAGCGTCGTCGAGCGCTTCCTGCGCACGCAGACGACGATCCCCAACGAGGAGATCGCCGACGAGGCCGACCACCTGCTCGCCGCCATCTCCCCCAAGCTCGAGCAGCACCTCCGCCTCGCCAGCTGGACCGGCGAGCGTCCGTGCGACACGAGCCCGGTCGGCGACCGCGTCAGGCCAGCCCCCGCGCGCAGCCGCACGCGCGCGGCGAAGCGCTCCGCCTGAGCGGAGCGGCTTGGGAACAAGCCGCTCGGTGTATCCGAGGGACCCCGCTCAGCGCGCCGCGAGCGGGTCCGCTTCGAGCGCTCTGCCGAACGCCGCGACGGTCGCCGCGAGGTCCCGCTCAGCGGCTGCCGACGGGAGCAGCCGTTGCAGATCGCCGAGTCCGGCGCGCGCGAGCAGGCGCTTCTCGTTGAGGACCCATTCGCGCCGCTGAGCGAGCCGCGCGTGCGCGGTGCAGAGCGCGGCGTCGACCAGCATCCCGCTGCAGCAGACGGCGTCGCCCGTCTCGGCATATCTCTCGGCGAACATCAGCGAGACGCCGGCGCGACCCTTCCACCACGCGGCAGCGCTCGTGGCGAGCGCGACCGGGAAGGTCGCCCGCGGGACCTCGCCCGCGATCGGCCGGCAGATCGCCAGCTCGCCGACGGGCAGATAGGTCGGGGCGCCGACGATGTAGCCGTTCTGGCACAGCAGCTCGAACCGCCCCTGCTCCGCATCCCGCTGCCATCTCTCGACGGTGTCGAGGTCGCGGAAGAGGACGTCGACGGGCGTCTGCTCGACCGTCAGCCATCCGCCGCCGTTGACGATCGGACCCCACTCGCCCACCTCGGAGACGTGGCCGTCATAGCCGAGGCCACGCAGGCCGCCGGGATCGAACGATCGCCGCGAGGGGCGGTAATAGAGGCCGAGGTCCCAGTCGCTGTCGGGCCGGTGCGTGCCCGTCGCGCGCGAGCCACCGAGGACGACGGCTTCGACGCCGGGGAGGTCGGCCAGCGCGGCCGCGACCTGCTCGATCTTCGCTGGCAGCTGCGACTCGGACATCGCCGTCGAGGCTAGCGCGCTCCCGCCGGCGACGACTCCCAGCAAGCTCTTAGCCGCTTCTCAGACGACGTTGATGCCATTGAGTCCCCTCCCGAAAGGAGCAGCGACCCAGTGAACGCCAGAACCACAACCCGCGCCCTCGCCGGCGCGGCGGCCATCCTCGCGCTCGCCGGAGGCGGCGTCGCCTATGCCGCGTCCGGCGACTCGCCGTCGAAGCAGGGGACGCAGACGGCGCCCGACGCCGCGCGCACGGCCCCGGCGCATCCCGGCGACCACGGACCGGGCGGCTTCGCGTTCGGCCCTCGCGGCGGCGGCTTCCTGCTCGGCGACGCCGGCGCCGCGGCCGACTACCTCGGCCTCTCGCAGGAGGAGCTGCGCGACCGCCTGTCCGACGGCAGATCGCTCGCCGACGTCGCGAGAGCCGAGGGCAAGTCGGTCGAGGGCCTCGAGGAGGCGCTCCTCGCCGACGCGACGGCGCGGCTCGACAGAGCGGTCGACGACGGCTGGCTCGGCGCCAGAGCGCGTGACGAGATGCTCGCAGGGCTGAGAGAGCGGATCGGCGAGCTGGTCCAGATGACCGGGCCGAAGGACATCCCGCGTCCGTCCTTCCGCGGCGGCCCCGGCGGCGACTGCGCGCCCGGGAGAGGCGGCGTGCCGGCCCCGCCGGCGGCGCCCGACGGCAGCGCGCCCGAACCCCCGAGAGATCCTGGCGACAGCGACGAGGCCCCCGACGCGGGGTCCTCGACCACGCCCGGAAGCTGGCGCGACGCTCCCGCCGCGAGCGTCTGGAGCTAGCGCGAGCGCCTCACCACCGCCGGTGCGCCGCCGCTGAGGCGCACCGGCGGGAGGTGCGACGTGACAGCCGCTCGCCGGCCGACGTACCGCCGCCGGCCCGGCTACTGTTCCGCGCCGTGCCAGCTCCCAGACGCCGTTCCCGCCCCCGCGCCAAGATCGTCGAGAGACCCGTCGAGCAGCTGCTCGGCGAGGCGCTCGTGTGGACCGACGGGGCGTGCAAGGGGAACCCAGGACCAGGCGGCTGGGCCGCGATCGTCGTCCCGGCCGACGGCGGCGAGCCGCTCGAGTACTCCGGCGGCGACCCGGCGACGACGAACAACCGGATGGAGTACACGGCCGCGCTGGAGGGCATGCGCTCGCTGCCGGCCGGCAGCCGTGTCTGCATCGTCACCGACTCGCAGCTGATGCTGAACTCGATGACGAGATGGATCACGGGCTGGAAGCGCAAGGGCTGGAAGACGGCGAGCGGCGACCCGGTCAAGAACCAGGACCTCGTGATGGCGCTCGACTCCGAGGTCGGCCGCCACGAGACCGTCCGCTGGCACTGGGTCCGCGGCCACGAGACCGGCGACGGGCACGCGCACAAGGCGCTCAACGACCGCGCCGACAGGCTCGCGGTCGCCGCGGCAGCAGCCGCCGCCTAGCCGCCACCTGAGTCGCGTGCGCGCGCCGGGCCGCCCGGCGACCTCCCGACGCGGCATCCTGTCCCCCCATGCCCCCGCGCTCCCGCACCGGCCGCGGCAGCCGCCGCGACGACGCGGCCCGCTTCGCGGCCGAGCGCGTCGAGCTGCGGACGCCATACGCGCTCGCGGAGGTGATCCCGGAGGAGGGCCGGCCGTGGCGGCGGCTGCTGCGGCTCGACGGCGAGGACTGCTCGCACGTCGACCTGCGCGACCCGACGCGGATCGACTTCGCCTACGTGCGCCGCTTCGCCGACGTCGCCGACGTGCTCGCCCCGCCGCGCGCGCCGCTCGACGCGCTCCACCTCGGAGGCGGCGGCTTCACGCTGCCGCGCTACCTCGCTGCGACGCGGCCCGGCTCGCGCAGCGAGGTGGCGGAGATCGACCCCGAGCTGGTCGCGCTCGCCCGCGCGCAGCTGGGACTGAGAACGGACGGCCGCACGCTGCGTGTGCGCGTCGCCGACGCGCGCGCTGTGCTGGAGCGCCGCAGAGCGGACAGCGCCGACCTGGTCGTGCTCGACGCCTTCCACGGCACCTTCGTCCCGACGCACCTGACGACGGTCGAGTGCGTCGCCGGGGCGGAGCGGGTGCTGCGGCCGGGCGGCGCGTTCGCCGCGAACGTGATCGACGCGCCGCCGCTCCCGGCTGCCCGCGCGCTGACGGCCGCCGCGCGGGAGGTCTTCCCCCACGTCGCGATCGTCGCGACGCGCAAGGTCGTCAGAGGCCGCCAAGGCGGCAACGTCGTGATCCTCGCCGCCGCGACCGCCTCCGCCTTGCCGCACGCGGAGCTGGCCCGCCGCGCCCTGCGCGGCCCGGTCCCCGAGCTGCTGCTCAGCGGCGACGAGCTGACGAGATGGCTCGGCGGCGCCCGCCCCGCGCGCGACTGAGGCCACGGCCTCAGGCCGGCGCTGAGACGACGAAGCCGAGCTGCTCCGCGTGCGCGGCCATGCGGCGGTCGTAGGTGATCAGCTCGACCTCGTCCTCCCGCAACGCGAGCGCAGCGGCGAGGTGGATCGCATCGAGGCTGCGAAGCAATGGGCCGTCAAGCGTCGCGGCGGCGTGCAGCAGCGGATCGTCGAGCCGGATCATGTCGACGCCGTCGAGGACCTGGCGCGCACGATCGGTCGCTTCGGGGCCGTGCGCGCCTACCGCGCGGACGACTTCCACGGTCGCCAGCGCACACGAGACGCGGACCGGCCGTGAGCGCAGATGACGGGTGAGCGTCGCCGACTCCGGCTCCCGCACGACCAGCTTCACGAGCGCCGACGAGTCGAGATAGCAAACGGCGTCAGCGCTCATCGTCGCGGAGTCGCTCGAGCGTCTCGCTCGGCGTCGAGATGCCCGCTGCGGGCGCGAGCGGCTCGCCGAGTGCGAGCACGTCGCCGCTCGCGCGGCGGAGCCGCCCGCTCGCCGCGAGCCGCTCGACCGTGCTTGCCTGGGGTACGGGAGCAAGCAGCGCGACCGGGCGGCCGCGATCGGTCACCTCGAACGTCTCCCCGCGCTCGACCTCCCGCAGGTAGCGGCTCGCCTGCTGCCGCAGCTCTCTGATGCCGATCGAACGCATGGTGCTACTTATAGCACTTAGATTGCGCGACGCCGCGCCCCCGCTCCGCCGTCTGCCACGCTCCGCTGATGCGGCGGATCACCTGGCTCGGCCACGCGACGGTCCTGATCGAGACGCGCGACGGGACGCGGCTGCTGACCGATCCGGTGCTGCGCTCGCGCGTCGCGCATCTGCGGCGGCACACGCCGACCCCGACCGCGGAGGCGATCGGGCGGGTCGACGGCGTGCTCGTCTCGCACGTCCACCACGACCACCTCGACCGCCCCTCGCTGAAGGGGCTCTCGCAGACGAGCACGGGGATCCTGCTGCCGCGCGGCGCGGGGCAGCTCGTGCGGTCGCTGCCGTTCGACCCCGTCCACCAGGTCACGGCGGGCGACGCGGTCGGCGTGGGCGGGACCGAGGTGCACGTCGTGCCGGCCTGGCATCCGACGAGACGGTGGCCGCGCTCGGCCGAGCTGGAGGCGCTCGGCTACGTCGTCGACGGCGTCTGGTTCGCCGGCGACACCGACCTCGACGACGGGATGGAGGCGCTGCGCGGCAGCGTCGACGTGGCGCTCGTCCCGATCTGGGGCTGGGGCCCGTCGCTCGGCCCCGGGCACCTCGATCCCGAGGGCGCGGCGAGAGCGGTCGCGCTCGTCGCGCCGCGGGTCGCGATCCCGATCCACTGGGGCACCTACCTGCCGTTCGGCCTCACGCGCCGGCACGGCCATCTGCTGCGCGCGCCCGCGCTCCAGTTCGCCGCGCACGTGGCGCGCTACGCGCCGTCGGTCCGCGTCGAGACGCTCTCGCCCGGCGAGACGCTCGAACTGCCGTCGAACGGGTCGTAGCCGTCCTGCCCGAGCTGCGCCAGCCAGCCGCAGAAGATGCGGTGGACGGTGCCGGAGCCGACGACCTCGTCGCCGTCGCGGGCCGGCCATGGCAGCCCGGCCGGGTGCAGGACGAACGGCTGCGCCTGGGCGCCGCCGAGGCCGCCGTGTGAGCCGACCAGCTCCTCGAACGCCGCGACCTCGTCGACGTCCTCCCAGTAGGTGCTGTTGACGACGATGTCGGGGCAGTGCGGGAAGCGATCCGTGCGGCGGACGTGGTCGGCGGCGCGCGGGCCGAACGGCGCCAGCGGGTCCTCCCCCTCGACCCTGCCGCTGTCGAGCAGGTGCCGGCCGTTCGCACCGAGCGCGACAGCGCCGTCGCGCTCTGAGCGTACGAGGAGGAAGCCGATCCCCTCGTGCGCGCGCAGCGCGTCGATCAGGCCCGGGCGGCGCTGCTCGATCTGCTCCAGCGTCACGCGGCCGGCCTCCCGCGGGAACGAGATCAGGCCGAGGTTGCCGGACGCCATCACGGCGACGTCGGGAGCCTCCTGACCTTCGGTCAACTGCGCCTGCTCGTCGCGTCTCTCGGCGATCGCCTTCGCCGCCCGGCCCGTCACGCCCGGCCGCGTGCCCAGCTCCGCGAGGCCGGCGACGAGCTGGCCGCGGCCCTCGTCGGAGGCGGCGGTCGCGGCGCGGACCTTCCCGCCGTTCGCCGCGCCGTTCCCGTTCCCGTTCCCGACGACCCGTCTGACCAGCTGCTCGAGCGACTCGCCGTAGCGCTGCAGGAACGTCGCGCCCTGGCTCTGGCCGTGGTCGGCGAGCACGACCAGCTCGTACGGCCGCGGCCCGTGCTCGACCGCCGCGGCGATCCGCGCGATCGCGCGGTCGACCCGCCGCAGCACCGCCAGCGTGTCCGGCCGCTCGACGCCGGAGTGGTGCGCGACCTCGTCGTAGGCGAGGAACGTCGTGTAGACGACCGGCCGGCCGGCGAGCACGTCGGCGGTGACGGCCGCGACCTGCAGGTCGAGCTGGATCACGGTGCCGAACGCGCGCACGAGCGGGTAGGAGCCCGAGCGGTCGACACGCGGGAGCACGTCGCGGCGCCGCTGCTGGATCGCGTAGGCCTTCTCGACGCAGATCTCGCCGATGCAGCGCAGGAACGTCAGCGCGACGCCGTAGGGGCTCGCGAAGTAGGCGAAGTAGTCCTGGCCGAGGCGGCCCTGCCGTCTGCGGTCGAGCACGGTGCTCATCGTCAGCATGCTGTGCGGCGCATCGCCGGAGAGGATGTTCGCGCGGCTGGCGCCGTCGGCGTGCAGCAGCCCGCGGCCGTTGGAGCGGCGCCGCTCCAGCTCCGCCGCGTCGCGCGGGTGGTTGGTGACGATCGCCTTGCCGCGGTCCTTCTCCCACCAGCGGAACGCCGGCATGTCGTCGTTGTCGCCGTGCAGGATCCCCGCCTGGCAGGCGCCGGTCTGCGAGGACCAATCGGTCTCCCAGCGCCGCAGCTCGTGGCTGCCGTCGCGGACCCAGCGCGCCAGCGTCGGCGCGTTGCCGTCGCGCAGGGCGCGCTGCAGCACCTCGTGCGCGAGCCCGTCGATCTCCAGGAACAGGACGCCCGGCACGTCGCTCTCGACGGCGAGCTTCGTGCGCTTGAGCTGTCTGCGCACGACCTCGCGGTACCAGAGGTCGCCGGACCCGAGCGCGAGCACGGCGCTGGCGGCGGAGCTGATCGCGGTCAGCAGCAGCGTCACGACGAGCGCGGTGCCGAAGTCCCGCACGTGGACGCCGTAGTCGATCTGCGCGATCGCGAGCAGCACGAGCGCGTTCAGCACCAGCGCGCCGAGGCCGAGCGTGGCGACCGTGAACGGCAGCGCGATGCGGATCAGCAGCGGCCACAGCAGCGCGTTCGCGAGCGCCAGCAGGAGCGCGAGCGTCAGCGCGGCGCCGAAATCGTCGGCGGTGAAGCCGGGCAGGACCGCGGCCAGCACCAGCAGCACCAGCGTGTCGAGCACGACGACGGACGCGAGACGGGTCACGAGGCGCATTGCGGAAGCATCTCGCATCGCGCAACCCGGAGGAGCGGCGCACAGGATTCAAGGAAGTCATCCGATCTGCCGATCTCGACTTCATGTCCACGCACGACGACATGCCGGCGAGCTGGAGCCGCAACAGCAGAAGCCGGTCCTCCGAGATCACCGCCGCGATCGTCCGCGCACGGGCGGCGCGCGCCGGACAGCCGGCCCCGCAGCCTGCCGTCGGACGACTCGACGAGCTGGCGCAGCGCCGCAACGCCCGCCGCGCCGCCGAGGAGGCGCGTCGCAAGATGCTGCCGGTCGAGCCGCCGCCGGGCCCGCGGACCGCGTAGCGCTGCTTTCCGGCGCGAAGTGCACAGGACCGCGCGCTAACGTGGTCCCATGTTCGTCGTGGCGATCGCCGTCGCCGTCTTCGCCGTCGCGCTCGCGGTCGCTCCCCGCGATGGGGACCGCGGTGCTGCCGGCGACGCGGGTGCCCCGCCGACGGTGACCGCTGCGGCCAGACCCGGCACGACCGTCCGGATCGTCGGCTCGCAGTTCGGGCGGATCCTCGCCGACGGCCGCGGCAGAGCCTTCTACCTGTTCGACCGCGAGCGCTCGTCGCGCCCGCGCTGCTACGGCGCCTGCGCCGCGGCGTGGCCGCCCGTCTACGCGAAAGGCGACCCGGTCGCCGGGAGCGGCGCGCGCGAGCGCCTGATCGCGACGACGCGCCGCGCCGACGGCCGCCGGCAGGTCACCTACGGCGGTTACCCGCTGTACTACTACGTGCGCGACACGCCGGGCGTCGTGCTGTGCCAGAACGTCTTCGAGTTCGGCGGCACCTGGCTCGTGGTGCGGGGCGACGCCTCGCCCGTGACCTGACGCCGGCTGCCGCGCCGGTTCCATCCGGCCCGCCCGTCATCGTGAGTGGGCCGATGACACGCCTGCTTCACACCGCCGACTGGCATCTCGGCCGCGCCTTCCACGGCGAGGATCTGCTGAGCGAGCAGGCCGCGTTCGTCGACTTCGCCGTCGCGACCGCCCGCGCCGAGCGGGTCGACGGGATCCTGATCGCCGGAGACCTCTACGATCGCGCACTGCCGCCGGTCGATGCGGTGCGGCTCGCGTCCGACGCGCTCGCGCGGCTGTCGGAGATCGCGCCCGTCGTCGTCATCTCCGGCAACCACGACTCGGCTGCGCGGCTCGGCTTCGGCGCCGAGCTGCTCGCGCGCGCGGGCGTGCACGTCGTGACCGACCCGGCATCGGCCGGCACGGCGGTGGAGGTCGGCGGCGCGCTCGTCTACCCGCTCCCCTACCTCGAGCCCGATCTCGTGCGCGAGGAGCTGGGCGTGCAGGAGCGCTCCCACGCCGCCGTGACGGGTGCCGCGATGGAGCGCGTGCGCGCGGACATCGCCCGCCGCCGCTCCGCAGCGGGCAGCGCGCCCGTCGTCGTGATGGCGCACGCGTTCGTCTCCGGCGCGGCCGGCTCCGAGAGCGAGCGCGACCTCGCCGTCGGCGGCGCCGCGCACGTGCCGCCGGGCACGTTCGCCGGCGCGGACTACGTCGCGCTCGGCCACCTGCACGGCCCGCAGATCGCCGGCGGCGCCGCCTGCCGCTACGCCGGCTCGCCGCTCGCGTTCTCCTTCAGCGAGGCGCCGCAGAGAAAGTCGGTCGCGCTGGTCGACGTCGGCGCCGCCGGCGCGCCCGTCGGCGTGGAGCTGCTCCCCTGCCCCGTCCCGCGCCCGCTCGCGGCACTCCGCGGCACGCTCGACGAGCTGCTTGCCGACCCGCGGCTGAGGGAGCGCGAGAGCGCCTGGGTGCAGGCGACGCTGACCGACCCGGTGCGGCCGAGCGACGCGATGGAGCGGCTGCGCCGCCGCTTCCCGCACGCGGTCGCGCTCGCGTTCGACCCGCAGGGCGGTCAGAGCGCGCCCGGGGACTCCTACCAGCGCCTGCGCGGTCTCGACGACGACGAGCTGGTCCGCCGCTTCATCGCCGACGTGCGCGGCAGCGAGGCCGACGACGACGAGCTGGAGCTGCTGCGTGACGCGCTGACGGCCCGGCGGATCGCGGAGGCCGAAGGCCAGCCGGCGGCCGCGGCCGCCTAGGCGCCGCGCGCGATGCGCCTGCACCGGCTCCGCGTCACCGCCTTCCAGGCGTTCGCCGCGACCGAGGAGATCGACTTCGACGCGCTCGCCGCCGCCGGGCTGTTCCTGCTGCACGGCGACACCGGCGCGGGCAAGACGACGCTGCTCGACGCCGTCTGCTTCGCGCTCTACGGCGACGTCCCGGGCGCCCGCTCGCGCGATTCGCGCCTGCGCTCGGACCACGCCGACCCCGGCGTCAGAACCGAGGTCGAGCTGGACGTGACGCTGCGCGACCGCCGCTTCCGGATCATCCGGCGGCCGAAGCAGGTGCGCCCGAAGCTGCGCGGTGACGGCATCACGGAGGAGGCGGCCGCCTGCACGGTGCAGGAGCTGCGCGACGACGAGTGGGTGACGATCGCCGCGCGCCCGGACGAGGCGAGAGCGGAGCTGTCGGACCCGCTCGGCATGACGTGCGACCAGTTCTGCCAGGTCGTCCTGCTCCCGCAGGGCGAGTTCGCCGCGTTCCTGCGAGCGGGCAGCGACGAGCGCTGGAGACTGCTGGAGCGGCTGTTCGGGACCGAGCGCTTCGCCGCCGTCGAGTGGTGGCTGAGAGATCGCCGCAGGGCCGCGCGCGCCGAGCTGGAGCAGCAGCTGCGCGACGTGCGCGACGTCGTCTCCCGCATCTCGCAGGTCGCCGGCGAGCCGGCGCCCGACGGCTGGGAGGACGAGCTGGAGAGCGTGCGGGAGTGGACCGGCGGGCTCGGTATCACGACCGAAGCGAGCGCCGCGACGGCCGAGGAAGCGAACGCGGGCGCCCGCGCGGCACGTGTCGCGGCCGAGCGCGCCTTCGCGGACGGCAGCGAGCTGGCCGGCCGCCGCACGCGGCTCGCGAAGGCGCTGTCGGAGCTGGAGTCGTGGCGCAGCCGGCGCGGCGCCCGCGACGCGGCCGAGCAGGAGCTGCTCGCCGCTCGCCGCGCCGCCCCCGTCGCCGCGCTGCTGGAGACCGCGCGCGCCCGCGGCGCCGACGCGGCCACAGCCGCGGCGGATGCCGAAGCAGCGTGGTCGGCGCTCGACGACGAGTCGCGTGCCGCCGCCGACGCCGCGGCCGAGGCCGTCGCGGCCGCGCCACCCGCGCCCGCCGCGGAGCCGTGGTCGATTGCGGTCGCTCAACCGCAGCAATCGACCGCGCCTCCCGAGCACGAGGTGTTCACCCTCTTCGACCTCCCGCCACTGGAGACAGAGGAGCGTGGCGCGGCGGCCGGGCCAGGCGACGACGCGGAGCGGGCAGCTGGCGCGGAGTCGGCGGCGGCCGCGGAGCCGGGGGCGGCCGCGGAGCCGGGGACGGACGCGGAGCCGGGGACGGCCGCGGAGCCGGGGACGGACGCGGAGCCGGGGACGGCCGCGGAGCCGGGGACGGACGCGGAGCCGGGGACGGACGCGGAGCCGGCGGCACCGGGGGCGAGCGACGGGGAGCCGCGGCCGGCTGCGCTGCGCGCGCACGCGGCCGAGCTGCGCACGCGCGCGGGAGCGCTCGGCGCGCTTGTCGCGGTCGAGCAGCGGCTGGCGACCGACGAGCAGTCGCTCGCGACGCTCGCGCAGGAGGCCGAGCGGGCCGGCGCGACCCTCGCCGCGTCGGCGCAGGCGCTGGAGCAGGCCGGGCAGGAGCGGAGGAGGCTGGACGAGACACTGCAGGCCGCACGCCGCGCTGCCGACCGCGTCGAAGCGCTCGCCGCCGAGTCACGCGGCGCCGCCGAGCGCGCCGAACGCGCGACCGAGCGCGACCGTCTGGTCGCGGCCGGCGACGCGATCGCCGACCGCGTCCGCGCCGCCGTCGATGCTCACCAGAGCGCCCACGCCGCCTGGCTCGACCTGCGCGAGCGCCGCCTCGCCGGCATGGCAGCCGAGCTGGCCGCGGACCTCACCCCGGGCGACCCGTGCGCCGTCTGCGGCTCTCCCGACCACCCGGCCCCAGCCCACCTCGCCGGCGCGGCCGCGACGCCCTCCGCCGACGCCGCGTCCGACGCTTCCACCGCCGGCGCCAGCGACGCCGCCGCCCACGGCGCGAACGCGGCCGACGCCGCCCACAGCGCGCGCGTGGCCAACGCCGATGGGGCGAGTCTCGCCGAGCAGGAGCGGGCGGCGCAGGAGCGGCAGGCGGTGCTCGCGGAAGAGCGCTCCGGATGCGAACGGCAAGCGGCGGCGCATGCGGAGGCGCTGGCGGCAGCGCGCGCGGTCGCGGGCGACGCGCCGGCCGAGGAGCTGGGCGACCGCGCACGCCGGCTCGCGAGCGAGCTGTCGGCGGCACGGACGCTCGCCGACGGGCTGGCGGGGACCGAGCGCGCGCTCGACGCGCTCGCGACCACCACGGCCGCCCAGGAGCAGCGCCGCCGCGAGGCGGAGCAAACGGTGACGACCGCGCGCGCCGCCCACGCGGAGCGCTCGGCCGCGCTGGCGGCCGACCGCGCACAGGTCGCCGAGGCGCGCGGCGACGCGGACAGCATCGCGGACCGTGCGGACTCGCTCCGCGGCACAGCCGACGCGTGCGAGACCGCCGCCGCGGCGCTGGAGCACGCCGCTCGCACCGCCGCCGCCCACGTCGCAGCCGCGGACGCCGCCGAGCGGGCCGCGCTCGACGCCGGCTTCACGCCTGACGACGCCGCGCCGCTCGCGCCGCCGGCCGCCGACGCGGGGCTGATCGCCGCGCTCGACTCCCACGCCGCACCGATCGCCACGCCGGCCGCCGACGCCGCGCGCGCGGCGATGCGCGAGGGCGACACACAGGAGCAGCTGGAGCGGCGGTTGCGCGAGTTCGACGAGGGGCTCGCCCAGCGCGTCGCGTTGATCCAGGACGAGCAGCTGCAGGCCGCGGCCGCCGAGCCCGCGCCGGACCTCGACGTGCTGCGCGAGCAGGCCGCGGCGGCGGCTCGCGCCGACGAGGCGGCGCACGGACGGCTGACGGTCGACCGCCGCCGCCACGTCGACGTGATACGCCTCGCCGCCGACCTCGACGGCGCGCTCGAACGGCTCGCGCCCGTAGCGGAGCAAGCACGGCTCGTGACCGAGGTCTCGTACCTCGTGGAAGGAAGATCCTCGTCCAACCGCCTCAGAATGCGGCTCGCGGCGTACGTGCTCGCGGCACGCCTGGAGGAGGTCGCCGAGGCGGCGACGGCGCGCCTGGAGCGGATGTCGAACGGCCGCTACGCGATCGTCCACTCCGACGGCGGCGGCAAGGGCCAGCGCCGCGGCGGGCTCGATCTCCGCATCCTCGACGGCTGGACCGGCGAGGAGCGCTCGCCCGCGACGCTCTCCGGCGGCGAGACGTTCCTCGCCAGCCTCGCGCTCGCGCTCGGACTCGCCGACGTCGTCGCCGCCGACGCCGGCGGCAGCCGGCTGGAGACGCTCTTCATCGACGAGGGCTTCGGCTCGCTCGACGAGCGCACCCTCGACGAGGTGCTCGACGTGCTCGACGCGCTGCGCGAGGGCGGCCGCGCGGTCGGGATCGTCTCCCACGTCGCCGAGCTGCGTCAGCGCGTGCCCGCGAAGCTGCACGTCGTCAAGGGCCGCAGCGGCTCGCACGTCGAGCAGTCCGCAGCGACCGCCGCCGCGTAGGCCGTCCGACGCGCGAGGCGGCAGGGCCGAAGGCGGCAGGACCGAAGCCGCGGCGGTCCCGCGACGAGGTGGGGCTGTCCGCACCAACCTCCGGCCGGCTTCCCCACCCCACGACACCGGCTGGCGTCGCAGACGCGGAGCGTCCCGCGCGAGAGGATCCGACGCGATGTCCACCTCGCGCTCTCGCCCCCGGATCGTCCTGCTGCTGCTCGCCAGCATCGTCACGATCGCGATCGCCGGCGTCGGCTTCGCCGGCGTGACGTCCGAGCGTGCGCCGGCCGGCACCGGCGGCGAGGTCGAGTTCGCAACGCCGCCGCCGCGCGTCCTCACCGCGCACGAGCACGCCCGGCAGTGAGCCGCGCCGACGCGCCCGGAACGCTCGTGTCACCCGTATGGCCG
Organism: Conexibacter woesei DSM 14684; assembly: GCF_000025265.1. Lineage (GTDB taxonomy): Bacteria > Actinomycetota > Thermoleophilia > Solirubrobacterales > Solirubrobacteraceae > Conexibacter > Conexibacter woesei. The sequence continues at coordinate 3,163,081 of NC_013739.1, read as the reverse complement.
CCGGCCGCAACGCCCACCTAGACTGCGGAGCGCCGATGCTCGCCGTCGAAGGACTCACGAAGCGCTACAAGGGCGAGACCGTCGTCGACGGGCTGTCGTTCACCGCCGAACGCGGCCGCGTGACGGGCTTCCTCGGCCCCAACGGCGCCGGCAAGACGCAGACGATCAAGATGATCCTCGGCCTCGTCCACCCGACCGGCGGCCGCGTGCTGATCGACGGTCGTGAGCCGCACGAGCACCCGCGCCCCGGCGCGGTCGCCGCGGTGCTCGACGGCGGCGCCTTCCACCCCGGCCGCCGCGTCCGCGACGAGCTGCACCTGCAGGCGTACGCCGCCTCGACGACGACCGAGCGCGCCGACGAGCTGCTCGACCGCGTCGGCCTGACGACCGCCGCCCGCAAGCGGATCGGGACGCTTTCGCTCGGGATGAGACAGCGGCTTGCGCTCGCTCGCGCGCTGCTCGCCGACACGCCGCTGCTGCTCGCCGACGAGCCGGCGAACGGCCTCGACCCCGCCGGCATCCACTGGCTCCGCGCGCTGCTGCGCGAGCTGGCCGACGAGGGCAAGACGATCCTCGTCTCCAGTCACCTGCTGCCCGAGATGGAGCGCCTCGCCGACGACGTCGTCGTGATCGCGCAGGGCCGGCTCGTGACGCAGGGGCCGCTCGCGAGCCTCCGCTCCGTGCGCGAGCGGCGCGTCCGCGTGCAGTGCGGCAACCCCCGCGTGCTCGGCACGCGGCTGCGGGCGAGAGGCTTCGTCGTCACCGGCGACGGGCTCGACGGCGGCACCGCGACCACCGGGGCCGAGCCGCCGCCGGACGCCGAGCTGATCGTCGGCGGGACCGACGCGCGCACCGTCGGCGAGATCGCCCACGCCGCGCAGATCCCCGTCCACCGTCTCGTCGAGGACGAGGACGGACTCGAGGAGCGCTACCTCGCGCTCACCTCCGGGCTGGGGCTGCGCACGTGAACCTCCTGCTGGTGGAGCTGGAGAAGCTGCGCACGGTCCGCACGACGTGGCTGCTGCTGGTGGTCGCGGTGCTCGGGCCGCTGCCGATCGCGATCGCGATCCTGACGCAGACCGACAGATTGGACAGAGCGCCGCAGGAGGTGCTCGGGCTGATCGTGCTGACCGCCCTGCTGGCCGCCGCGCTCGGCGCCTCGGCGTGCGCGCGCGAGTTCGAGCTGCGCACGATCACGACCGCGTTCACGCTGGAGCCGCGGCGCGAGCGGATCGTCGCGGCGAAGGCCGCGGCGGCGGCGATCGTCGGCGCGGCGGCGGCGCTGCTGTGCGTCGCCTTCCTGCTGAGCCTGACGGCGATCTGGCTGTCGAGCAGCGACGCCCCGTGGCCGTGGACCTCCGGCGAGACGCTCTCGGCGATCGCCGGGGCGGTGATCGTCACCGTCACGCTCGCGGTCGCCGGGACCGGCTTCGGCGGCGTCACGCGGCATGTCGGCTCGGCGATCACGCTGTTCGTGCTCGTCTACTTCGTGCTCGAAGGCGTGCTGGTCGCGCGGCTCGGCTTCTGGTCCGACTACGGCATCACCGCCGCGGGCAGCACGCTGACCGAGCCCGGCGTCGAGCACGCGCTCAGCTACGTCGGTGCGCTCGCCGTCGTGGTCGGCCTCAGCCTCGCGGTGCTGGCGGGCGGGATCGCCGTCGTCCGCCGCTCCGACGTCTGAAGCGCGCAGACGCGCACACGCGCGCGGGCGCGCCGGTGCCGCGCCCGCGCTCAAGTCGCGGGCGCCACGCGCCGAAAGCGGGTGGGATGGCCCGCTCGCTCCCGACCTTGAACGAGGACAACCGCCGCTGGTGGATCCTCGCGACGATGACCGGCTCGCTGTCGATGATCCTGATCGACCAGACCGTCGTCGCGGTCGCGCTGCCGACGATCCAGGCCGACCTCGCCGTCTCGACGATAGGCCTGCAGTGGGTCGTCAACGCCTACCTGCTCACGCTCGCCGCGTTCGTCGCGCTCGGGGGCCGCGTCGGCGACCTGATCGGAAACGACCGGGCGTTTCGCCTGGGCGCGGCGATCTTCGTGCTCGCCTCGGCCGCGTGCGGCTTCGCCGAGTCGGAGGCGTGGATCATCAGCGCCCGCGCGGTGCAGGGCCTCGGCGCGGCGCTGCTGACACCGGCGACCGGCGCGCTCGTCGCGAACGCCTTCGGCGCCGAGGAGCGCGGCCGCGCGATGGGGATCTACGCCGGCGTCTCGATGGTCTTCCTCGCGCTCGGGCCGCTGATCGGCGGCCTGCTGACCGACCTCGTCTCCTGGCGCGCGGTCTTCTTCGTCAACCTGCCCGTCGGGATCGCGCTGCTGCTCGCCGCGCGCGTGACGCTGCCCGACACGCCGCCGCGGCCCGGCCGCGTCGACTGGGGCGGCGTCCCGCTGATCGTGCTGTCGCTCTCGTGCCTCGTGCTCGGGCTGATGCAGTCGCGCGCGTGGGGCTGGGACTCGCCCGCGACGATCGGGCTGCTCGTCGCCGCCGCGGTGCTGCTGCCCGCGACGATCCTGTGGGAGCTGAGCCGGAGAGAGCCGCTCGTCGAGCTGCGGCTGTTCAGGAGCGCGAACTTCACCGCCGACGGGATCGTGCTCGCCGCCGTCCAGTTCGCGATGACGGGCGTCGCCGTGCTCGGCGCCGTGTGGGTCCAGGACGTGCTCGGCTTCACCGCGATCGAGGCCGGCCTCTCGCTGCTGCCGCTGACGCTCCCGATCCTGCTGATCGCGCCGCGCGCCGGCGCGCTCTACGACCGCATCGGCCCGCGCGGCCCCGTCACGCTCGGCTGCGGCCTCGGGGCGCTTGCGCTCGTGTGGGTGGCCGCGGTCCTGCACCACCGTGACTACGACTGGCTCGTGCCCGGCTACGTCGTGATGGGGATCGGCCTCGGCGTGATGATGACGCCGGCCAACACCGACGCGATGAACGCGGTCGAGCCGCAGCTCCGAGCGCAAGCGTCCGCGCTGCTCCAGACGATCCGCCAGGTCGGCGCGACGCTCGGCGTCGCGGTGATGGGGACGATCGTCGCGCACCGCCAGAGCGCGCGGATCGGCGACGTGTTCGAGCAGCGCTACGGCTTCCCGCCGCGCGACGTGCAGCAGATCGAGCACGCGATGAACGGCGTCGCCTCCTCCGGAGCCACCGACCGGGGCCTTCCCGCCGACATCCTGAAGCTGATCTCGCCGCTGCTCGACGCCGTCACGGGCGCGGTCGCCTCGGCGTTCGCGGTCGCCGCCGTCGTCCTGGCGCTGGCGGCGATCGTCGCCGTGCTGGTCCTGCGCAAGCGCCCGGCGACGGACGCGGAGCCGGTCCCGTCAGCGGCGCCACCGGCCTGACCTGCGTCAGTTCGGTGCCCCTCTAGGGCACCAAATCGACGCACCTCAGCTCCAGGGCAGGGCGGCGCGCTCGGCCCAGTACTGATCCGGAGCGCGCTGCAGCGGAGCCAAGCGGGCCTCCAGATCGTCACTCCATTCGATCTCGGCCGCGACGAGGTTCGAGCGCAGCATCGCCGGGGTCACCGCGCCGCTCAAGACGACGTCGACCCACGCACGCGCGGCGATCCCAGCCAATGCCACGGCGTCGGGCGTCGCGCCCAGCTCGGCGGCGACGGCGCGCAGCTCGGGCGGCGCGGCGTCCGCCGCGAGGCGGCCGTTCGCGACGCCTTCCTTCACGAGCACGGTCATCCCGGCCGCGTGCGCCCGCTCCAGCGCCGGCCCGGCGGAGCGCTCGTAGAGGTTCCACGTCGCCTGGACGGCATCGAACGCGCCCGACTCGACCGCACGATCGATCGTGTCCGCCTGCGCCGGCCCCGAGGTCGAGAGGCCGATCTGGACGCCGTCGGAGCGCAGCCGCGCCAGCTCGCCGAGCACCTCGGCGTCGTCGAGCACGCCGCTCTCGATCGTCGCCGAGTGGATTGCGTAGAGCGTCAGATGTTCGCCGAGCAGCGCGCGGGTCTCGGCCAGCTGGCGGCGCAGCTGCTCGACGTTCAGCTGCTTGCGCTCGTGCACCTCGGCGTCCATCCGCCAGTCGCCGACGTAGCTGTAGCCCCATTTCGACGAGATCGTCAGCTCCCCGGGGGCGATCATGCGCGATCGCAGCCAGCCGGCGAGGAACTCCTCGGCGCGGCCGTAGGAGCGCGCCGCGTCGATCCACCGCACGCCGGCGGCGCGCGCGGCATCGAGCAGCTCCTCCGCTTCGGCGCGCAGCGTCTGCACGGAGCGGTCCGCTCCGAGGTCGCGTGCACGTCCCAGGTTGATGTACGCAGGCCGCCCGATGGCGGCGAGTCCGAGACCGATCCGAGCCATGACCTCACACTTGCATACCCTCGACCGGATGAGTCCGCGCGCCTGGGCCGCCTTCGCGACGATGTCGGTCCTCTGGGGGATCCCCTACCTCTTCATCAAGGTCGCGGTCGACGACGGCGTCCCGCCGGCGTTCGTCGCGTGGGCGCGCGTCGTGCTGGCGGCGCTCGTGCTGCTGCCGCTCGCGTGGCGCGCGAGAGCGCTCGGATCGCTGCGCGGCCGCGGCCGCTGGCTGCTCGCCTACGCCGTCGTCGAGATCTCGATCCCGTTCCCGCTGATCGCGTTCGGCGAGACGCACGTCTCCTCCTCCACGACGGCGATCGCGATCGCGACGGTGCCGCTGATCGCCTCGCTGCTGGCGCTGCGCTTCGCGCCCGGCGAGCGGCTGACCGGCCGCCGCCTGGCCGGGATGCTGCTCGGCTTCGGCGGCGTCGCCGCGCTCGTCGGGATCGACGTCTCCGGCAGCGCCGACGAGCTGCTCGGGATCGCCGCGATCGTCGCCGCGGCGGCCGGCTACGCCTGCGGGCCGCTGATCATGAGCCGCGGTCTGAACGACCTCGACGGCCGCGCGACGATGGGCGTCAGCCTCGCGCTCGCGGCGCTCGTGCTGACGCCGCTGGCGGCACTCGACCCGCCGACGGAGGTGCCGCCGACCGGGGCGATCGCCGCGATCGTCGTGCTGGGGATCGTCTGCACCGCGGCGGCGTTCGTCGCGTTCGCCGTGCTCGTGCGCACCGCCGGGCCGAGCCGCGCGGTGATCATCACCTACGTCAATCCCGTGATCGCGCTCGCGCTCGGCGTCGCGCTGCTGGGCGAGCAGCCCGGCGCGGGCGCGCTCGTCGGTCTGCTGCTGATCCTGCTCGGCTCGTGGCTGTCGACCGACGGCCGCCTGCCCCCGCCCGTCGAGCGCTGGCTGGCGGCCGGCGCCGCGCGCTGAGCTGCACGCGTGTTGCTGGGCGCAGTCCCGATGCGCGCGGGCGGTTACATTTCCGTCCCATGCCTCCTGCCCTCCCCACCACCGACGAGCCGAGCGTCGCCTCCACCAAGCGGCTGCTCAACATCGTCCTCGCCGTCGGCATCGCCGACCTCGTCCTGTTCATCGCGCTGATCTATTTCGCGTTCATCGACCGCAGCGACTCCGCCGTCAGCCTGCTCGGGCCGATCCACGGCATCGGCTTCGTCGTGCTGCTCGGCCTCACCGCCAAGGGCGCGGTCGACGGCCGATGGGGCTGGTGGTTCCCCGCCGTCACGCTCGTGACCACCGGTCCCCCCGGCTCGATCGTCGGCGACCTGATACTGCGCAGACAGCTCGAGGAGCGCGAGGCCGCCGGCTCGCTCGGCGCCTGATCCGACCCTCGTCTAGCGCTCGGCGCGCACCGCGAACAGCGCGACCGTCCCGGTCAGCAGCGCGGTGATCGAGAGCGCGGCCGGCATGCTCGTCGCGTCCGCCACGAAGCCCAGCAGCGGCGGACCGGCGAGCAGCCCGAAGTAGCCCAGCGTCGAGACGGCGGCGATCGCCGGTCCCGGCGCCATGTCGCGCACGCGCCCGGCCGCGCTGAACAGCAGCGGCACGCCGTTGCCGACGCCGAGGCCGACGAGCAGCAGCGCCGGCAGCGCCACCCACGCCTCGCCGACGAGCAGCATCACGACTATCGACAGCGCCGCCGTCAGCGAGCCGGCCCGCAGCAGCGGACCCGGGCCGACGACACGGTTGAGCCGGTCGCCGCAGAAGCGGCTCAGCGCCATGCCGCCGGAGAACGCGCCGAAGCCGATCGCGGCGACCGTCGCGCCGGTTTCGAGGTCGTGGTCGAGGTAGAGCGCCGACCAGTCCGTCATCGCGCCCTCGGCCATGAACAGCATGAAGACGAGCGTGCCGACGAGCAGGGCGCCGCGCGAAGGTCGCGCGAACGTCGCATGCGCGCCGTCGCGCTCCTGGGCGGCCGACATCGAGCCGAGGTGCGGGCCGGCGGCGACGCCGAGCGCGAGCAGCAGCGCGACGGCGACGATCGCCTCGACGCGCGGGTCGACGCCGAGCGCGTGGGCGAGCGCGACGCCGCCGGCGCCGACGAGGCCGCCGAGGCTCCAGCCGCCGTGCAGCGACGACATGACCGGCGTCCGCGCGGCATGCTCGACGGCGACGCCGTGCGCGTTCATCGAGACGTCGAGCAGGCCGATCGCGGCGCCGAGCACGAACAGCGCGAGCGCCAGCGTCGGAACCGACGGCGCCAGCAGCGGCAGCGCGCCGGCGAGCGGCACGGCCAGCGCCCCGAGCCGGGTCAGGTCGGCGCTCGGGCGGTGCGCCAGCTCACGGCCGGCGAGCGGCATCGCGACGAGCGACCCTGCCGCCATCGCGAGCAGGCAGAAGCCGATCGTCGTCGTCGAGATGTCGAGACGGTCGCGCACGAACGGGACGTTCGCCGCCCAGGTGCCGATCACGACACCGCTGAGGAAGAACATCACGCCCGTCGCGACACGCGGACGCTGAGGGACCACGATCACAATGTGGCACACGCCCCCGCGTGCGCGTCGTGCGGCGCCCGTCAGCCTCCAGGCGGCGGCACCCGAACCCGCGCGACGGCCTCCGTCTCGACCGGAACGCCGTGCGGCAGCTGCGCGACGCCGATCGCCGAGCGGGCGTGCCGCCCGGGCTCGCCGAGCACCTCGTGGATCAGCTCGGACGCGCCGTGCGCGACCTGCGGCTGCCACGTGAACTGCGGACCGCTCGCGACGAAGACCGTCAGCTTGTGCACGCGCACGACGTTCTCGAGCCCGCCCGCGACCGCGTCGAGCTGGGCGAGCACGTTGATCGCGCTCTGGCGCGCGGCGCGGCGGCCGCGCTCGACGTCGTCCTCGCCGAGCAGCGGACCGCCGACGTCGAACAGCTCGCCGTCGAGCACGGGCACCTGACCGCAGGTGTGGACGAGGCCGTGCTCGTCGATGCTCGACGGAAGCTGCCAGACGGCGGCCGGGCCGGCGGGCTGCAGCCTGATGCCGAGCGCCGCGAGCCGGCCGGCGATCGTGGACGTGTCGTGCGTCATGCGCGTGCCCCCGGCGCGAAGCGGTCGAGCACGTTCGCAGTGACGCGCGAAGTCGCGGCGTCGACGAGCAGCGTCGCGATCCAGGTGATCGAGCCGGTGCTGAAGACCTCGCCGCCCGGCCCCGGCACGTCGCGGTAGACCATCTCCGCGCCGCCGCCGTCGGCGTTGAGGCCGCGCGCGAGCAGGACGAGGTCGTCGGGCGAACTGGCGCTGCGCTTGTCGGTCTCGTGCCCGGACGCACCGCCGGGGATCCGCTCCTGCAGCGAGTTCGCGCCGAAGACGCCACCGGCGCCGAGCCCCGTCCCCGCGAACGCCCAGTGGCCGGGGGCGAGCGCCGCGTACGGCGCCGCGGTGCCCTCGCCGGCGTGCGTGAAGGTGACGCCGAGCAGCTCGGACTGCGGCGCGACGGTGCGGTGGAAGCGACTCTCCAGCCCGGCGTCGGCGGGATCGTCCGGGTCGGGCTGCTGCGTCAGGTAGCGCGCCGCGCCGTCGCCGACCGGCTCGACCTCGCAGTCGATCCCGTTGCCGCCGAGGTAGACGAGCCGCCCGCCGCGCTCGAAGACCCAGCCGCGCGTGCGCTCGTACATCGCGCGCGACCAGTATTCCGGGTGCGACTCGGTCAGCAGCGCGTCGTAGGCGTCCAGATCGAGCGTGCCGTCGTGCAGCTGCTGGTCGCTGTAGAGGTCGTACGCGTAGCCCTCGCGTTCGAGCCACGCGAGCAGCCGCCAGAGGCCGGGCGCCAGCGTCGACGCGAGCCGCCCGCTCATCGGGTCGGTCGCCTGCGCGTCGCGCTCGACGTGACAGTCGAGCTCAGGCCGCTCGTAGGAGAGCGGCGGATAGGCGTCGTTCGGCGCCGCCTGCGTCGTCTGCGGGCCGATCCGGTAGCGGTCGAGGTCGAGCCGCGCGTTGATCGTCGGCGTCGCCGGCAGCCCGTCCGCGTTGACGTAGTTGGAGCGGCCGCCGAAGTTGTTGTACGCGTTCCAGTTCATCGTCGCGGCGAGCACCGCGATGCGGGCCTGCGGCGCGGCCGGGGCGACGACCCACGGGAACGCGAAGAACCCGCCGGAGGGCGTCTCGGCGTGGACGTAGTAGAGGCCCGAGCGCTGCGGCGCGGCGACACGCCGCACGTGGCCGGGGCTCGCGTAGCCGTGCCGGTTCCAGTCGACGCCGGTCTGCGTGAAGTCGCCGTCCGGGAGGATCTGCGCCGTCGCGCGCGGGCCGTGGTCGTCGAACCAGCCGAGCAGCTCGACCAGCTCCTTGCGCAGACCGTAGCGCCACAGCTCGGCGCGGATCGGCTCGGGCGCGTGCAGCCGCAGCTCGGCGTGCTCCGGCGCGCGCGACCACTTCGGCCAGACGAACCCGGTCAGCCGGTCGGACAGCAGCCGCAGCCGGAGGGGCGCCTGCGGGGCGACACGCGCGACGACGTGCTTCGGCCCGAAGCCGTCGCGCGCGAGCACGATCCGGTACTCGCCTGGCGCGACGTCGGCGTGGATCGCGCCGCTCGCGGTGGAGCGCACGGCGGCCGCGAGCGCGCCGTGCGCGCCCTCCTCGGCCGGCGTAAGCTCGACCTCGACCCCGGCCAGCGCGAGGTCGCGCTCGTCGCTCACGTGTCCGATCAGCATCAGGTGCTTCGCTCCTTCTCGGTGACGGGTGCCGGCGCCTCGGCGTCGGCGAAGTGGCAGGCGACGCGGTGCGGCGACGCGGCTGGCGCGGGCGGGGCGCCGACGCCGGGGGCCGCGTCGAGCCCGGGCCGCTCCTCAGCGCAGCGCGCGGGGTTGCCGAGCTGCTCGCGCAGCGGGCAGCGCGTGTGGAACGCGCAGCCGCGCGGCGGGTTCGCCGGGCTCGGCACGTCGCCGCGCAGGATCGTCCGCCGCCGCGCCCGCTCCTGCCGCGCATCCGGCACGGGGACCGCCGACAGCAGCGCGCGCGTGTACGGGTGGAGCGGATTCGCGTACAGCTCCTCCGCGCTCGCCAGCTCGACGACGCGGCCGAGGTACATCACGGCGACGCGGTCGGCGAGGTGGCGCACGACGGCGAGGTCGTGCGCGATGAAGAGGTAGGCGATCCCGAGCCGCGCCTGGAGGTCCGCGAGCAGGTTGATCACCTGCGCCTGGATCGAGACGTCGAGCGCGCTGATCGGCTCGTCGGCGACGATCACGTCCGGCTCGACCGCGAGCGCCCGCGCGATCCCGATCCGCTGCCGCTGGCCGCCGGAGAACTCGTGCGGGTAGCGCGCCGCGAAGCTGCGGTCGAGCCCGACGACGTCGAGCAGCTCGCCGACGCGCGCGTCGAGCGCGGCGCCGCGCGCGAGGCCGTGGACGCGCAGCGGCTCGCCGATCGCCTGACGCACGGTCTGGCGCGGGTCGAGGCTCGCGTACGGATCCTGGAAGACCATCTGCACACGGCGGCGGTAGCCGCGCAGATCGCGTTCGGGCTTGCCGAGCGCGTCGTCCCCGTCGAGCCGGATCGCGCCCTCCTGCGGCTCGTTGACGCGCACGATCGCGCGGCCGACGGTCGACTTGCCCGAGCCCGACTCGCCGACGAGCCCGAGCGTCTCGCCGCGCGCGAGCGTGAACGAGACGTCGTCGACGGCGCGGATCCAGCCGACCGGCCGGCGCAGCACGCCGCCGCGGATCGGGAACCAGACGCGCAGCTGCTCGACCGACAGCAGCGGCGCGCCACCGGCGCCGTCCTCCGCGTGCACGCCCGCTGCGTCGAGCGCGCTCATCCGACCACCGCCGCGGCGTCGGGCGCCGGATCCTCGCGACGCGGCCGCCAGCAGGCGACGCTGCGCGCTGGATCCCAGCCGGCGTCCTCCAACGGCTCCAGCGGCGGGTCGGCCGCGGCGCAGCGCTCGACGGCGTGGGCGCAGCGCGGCCGGAACGGGCAGCCCGCGATCTCCGCGCCGAGGTTCGGCGGCACGCCCGGGATCGGCGTCAGCTGCGCCTGGCGCGGGCGGTCGAGCCGCGGGATCGACGCGAGCAGCCCCTGCGCGTACGGGTGCGCGGGCCGCGCGAGCAGCGGCTCGGTCGGCCCCTGCTCGACGATCCGCCCGGCGTACATGACCGCGACGCGGTCGGTGAAGCCGGCGACGACGCCGAGGTCGTGCGTGATCAGCAGCAGGCTCATCCCGAGCGTCTCGCGCAGCTCCGCCAGCAGCTCGAGGATCTGCGCCTGGATCGTCACGTCGAGCGCGGTCGTCGGCTCGTCGGCGATCAGGAGCGCCGGCTCGCACGACAGCGCCATCGCGATCATCGCGCGCTGGCGCATGCCGCCGGACAGCTCGTGCGGGTGCTGGTCGACGCGGCGCGGCGCGTCGGGGATCCCGACCTGTTCGAGCAGCTCGACCGCGCGCGCCCGCGCCGCCGCGCCCTCGGCGCGGCCATGCGCCTCCAGCTGCTCGGTGATCTGGCGGCCGATCGTCAGCACCGGGTTCAGCGACGACAGCGGGTCCTGGAAGATCAGCGAGACGACGGCACCGCGCAGCGCGCGCAGCCGCTTCTCGCCGAGCCCGACCAGCTCGTCGCCGCGCAGCCTGATGCTGCCGGCGGCGATCCGCGCGGTCCGTCTCGGCAGCAGGCCGAGGACGGCGAGCGCGCTGACGCTCTTGCCCGAGCCGGACTCGCCGACGAGGCCGACGGCCTCCCCTTGGCAGACGTCGTAGGAGAGCCCGCGCACGGCGCGGACCGTGCCGCGCCGCGTCCTGAACTCGACGTGCAGGTCGCGCACGGACAGCAGGGGGTCGTTCATCTCTCGCTCCGCGGGTCGAGGGCGTCGCGCAGCCCGTCGCCGATGAAGTTGACGGACAGCACGACGAGGCCGATCGCGATGCCCGGCGGGACCCAGATCCACGGCCGGTCGATCAGCACCTCGGGCGACTGCGCGGCGTTGACCATCTGACCCCAGCTCGGCGTCGGCGGCCGCACGCCGAGGCCGAGGAAGCTCAGCCCGGCCTCCACGAGGATCGCGTTCGCGACGCCGAAGGTGCCGACGACCGACAGCGGCCCGAGCAGGTTCGGCAGCAGGTGGCTCGTCACGATCCGGCGTCCGGAGGCGCCGATCACGCGCGCCGCGACGATGAACTCGCGCTCGCGCAGCGACAGTACCTGCGCGCGCACGAGCCGCGCCGTCGTCGGCCACGTCGTCAGCGCGATCACGACGATGATCGACGTCAGGCTCGGTCCGGCGATCGCGACGAAGACGATCACCATCAGCAGCGGCGGCACGCTCATCACGGCATCCGTCACGCGCATCAGCGTCGCGTCGACCCAGCGGCCGAGGTAACCGGCGGCGAGGCCGACGCTGGTGCCGACGAGCAGCGCGATCGCGACCGCGCCGAGGCCGACCGCGAGCGACGTGCGCGCGCCGTAGACGAGCCGCGCCCAGACGTCGCGGCCGACGTCGTCGGTGCCGAGCAGGTGCCCGTCGCCGGGCGGCTGGTTGACGGCGTCGAGGTCGATCGCCGTCGGCCCGTCCGGCGCGACGAGCGGCGCGAACACCGCCAGCGCGACGATCAGCACGAGCACGGCGATGCCGGCGAGCGCGAGGCGGTGCTCGGCGAAACGCCGCAGTGCCTCGCGTCGCGCGGAGCCGGTGACCGGGACGGCGGCCGGCGGCGCGTCGAGGACGGGCGGCGCCGCGCTAGGCAAGACGCACCCGCGGATCGGCCTTCGCGTAGGCGAGGTCGACGAGGAGGTTGACGATCGTCACGGTGACGGCGACGAGCAGCACGATCCCGAGCATCAGCGCGATGTCGCGACCGGCCGCGGCGCGCACCGCGAGCTGTCCCATCCCGGGCCAGCCGAAGACCTGCTCGACGATCACCGCGCCGGCGATCGTCTCCGGCAGTCTGATCCCGATCGCGGTGATGACCGGCAGCAGCGCGCTGCGGAAGGCGTGCCGCACGATCACGCTGCGGCCGGAGAGGCCCTTCGCGCGGGCGGTCGTGACGTACTCGCTGCCGAGCACGTCGAGCATGCTCGCGCGGGTGTAGCGCAGCAGCGGCGCGGCGAAGCCGATCGCGAGCACGCTCGCCGGGAGCACGAGGTGCTTGACGAGGTCGCCGAGCGAGTCGTCGCCGAGCGTGTGCATGCCGCTCGTCGGCAGCCAGCCGAGCTTGACGCTGAAGAGGTAGATCCCGCCGAGCGCGAGCACGAAGCCGGGGATCCCGATCAGCACGACCGGCAGCGACGACAGCACGTAGTCGATCGCGGTGTGCTGCTTGATCGCGGCGACGACACCGAGCACGAGCGCGAACAGCGTCCCGATCACGAGCGCGGTGCCGAGCAGCAGGACGGTCGGGCCGATGTGCCGGCGCAGGTCGTCCGCGACCGAGACGCCGTCGACCGACGAGTAGCCGAGGTCGCCGCGCAGCGCGTCGCCGAGCCAGCGCGCGTAGCGCACCGGCAGTGGCTGGTCGAGCCCGAGCGCGGCGCGCTGCTGCGCGATCTGCTCGTGGCTCAGCTGCGCGACGACCTCCGGCGACAGTCGCGCCGTCAGCTCGTCCCCGGGCGCGAGCGAGAGCCCGAGGTAGAGCAGCACGGAGACGATCAGCAGCACCAGCACGCCGGTCGCCAGCCGCCGGATCACATACGCACCCATCGCTCAGGCTCTCCCGTCCGTCCCCGCGCGCCTAGCCGAGCGTCCAGCCGGCGATCTCGAACGCGCTGTCGCGGTCGTTCGGGAAGATCGCGAACGTCCCGCCGAGCTTGTCGCTGTAGGCGTGGAAGTTCGCGGTCTGCCACAGCGCGGCCTGCGGCACGTCTCTGTTGAGGATCTGCGCCGCTCTCGCGTACAGCTGCGCGCGTCTCTCCGGATCGGCCTCGCCGCGCGCCTGCACGTAGAGCGCGTCGAGGTCGCAGTTGGCGTAGAACGACGAGAGCGGCGCTCTGCAGTTGTAGTAGACCGAGCTGCGGTCGGGCGAGAGCCCCATCGCGCCACCCGAGTTGAGCGTGACCGGGGTCTGCGGGTTTCTGTCGACGTTCGCGGCCGACCACTTGGCCGCGTCGAGCGGTTCCAGCACGGCGTTGATGCCGACGTCCTGCAGGTTCTTCTGGATCACCGGCGTCATCTGTCTCCAGAGCGGGTCGACGTCGGTCGCGTAGGCGATCTTGAACGGCGCGTCGCCGTCGAAGCCGGCCTCCGCGAGCAGCGCTCTCGCCTTCTGCGGGTCGTGCTCGTAACGATCGAGCGCGGGGTCCTCCTGGTCGAAGCCGGGCAGCACCCAGCGGATCTCGCCGTGGTCGCCGAAGAGGCTTCTGAGCATCGCGCGGCGGTCGATCGCGGAGTAGATCGCCTGCCGCACGCGCGCGTCTCTCGCCTGCGGGTGGTCGGTACGGAACTGCAGCATCTGCACCGCCGGCGAGACGACGTACTCGTTTCTGAGCCCGTCGACGCGCGTCAGCCGCGACTCGTCGTTCGGCGACGCGTTGATCACGAGCTGCAGCTCGCCGGACTCGAGCTGCGCGACGGCAGACTCGGGCTTGACGTCGAGCTTGAAGAAGAGCGTCCCGATCTTCGGCGCGCCGCCGAAGTAGCCGTCGTTGGCGGCGAACTCGTAGTACTGGTTCGGTGCGATCCGCGTCAGCGTGTACGGGCCCGTTCCGACCGGTCTGCTCGTCGCGAAGGCGGTTCTTCTGACGTCCGCCGCGGTCGCGTCGGCGAGCAGGTGCTCGGGCATGATCGAGTAGACCGCGTCGGTGAGGTTGCGGACGTACTCGGCGTTCGGCTTCGCGAGTCTGATCTCGACGGTGTGCTCGTCGAGCGCTCTGATGCCGCGCAGCGGTCTGCTGGTGCCCTCGATCTCGGCGCCGCCCTCGATGTCGCGCCACTGCGTCGGCTGGTAGCCGACGTACGCTTCCGGCCCGAACTGCGCCGCCTGCGTCGCGGTGAAGACGACGTCTCTGGCGGTGAACGGCGTGCCGTCACTCCAGCTGACGTCGTCGCGCAGTCTGAACGTGAAGGTGCGCTGATCGCTGGAGGCCTCCCAGCTCTCGGCGAGGTCGGGCGCGAGCGTTCTCTCGTCCGATCTGACCTTCACGAGGTTCGAGAACAGCAGCGAGTTGACGATCGCGTCGTTGCCCGTGCTCTGGTTCCACGGGCCGAAGCCGGGCGTGTTGATACCCAGGCGGGTGAACGCGAGTCTGCCGGCGGATCCGCCGCCCGCACCGCCGTCCGCGGCGGCCGCGGTGCTCGCGTCACCGCTCTGCGTGACGCCGTCCGGCAGGTCCGATCCGCCGCCGCCGCAGCCGGCCAGGACGAGCAGCGCCGCGAGCACCGCGGCGAGCGGCGCCAGCACGCGCCGCGACCTTCTCAATGCGTCAGAACCCATCGAGTCTCTCTCCTCGTGACGACCACATTCTGTTCGTTAAACGAACGGAATGTTCTCTATACGAATTCTACCGTCGGTCCACCTGCGATGCAAGCCGCTCGCAGGTGAATTCAGCGTGGTGCAACCGAACACGACGTTCTCTCCAGCGACGCGCGTCATCGCGCCGCCGCCGGCAGTTCGAGCCCGAGCGCGGCGAGCGCGTCGGCGTGGACGATCCGCTCGATCGCCTCCTCCGGCACGCGCGGAAGACGCGTCCCCTCGACGATCTCGTTGACCCTTCGCAGCCCGGCGATCGTCTCGCCGGCGGTCGCGATGGGGAAGTCGGAGCCGAGCAGCAGCTTGCCCGTCGCCCCCCACTCGTGCGCCATCGTCAGCGCCTCCCAGCACATCCACGGGCGCAGGATCAGCGACGAGACGTCGGCGTAGACGTGCGGGTGCTTGCGCACGACGACCGCCGTCTCGCGCGGCCACGGGTGACCCATGTGCGCCATCACGACGCGCAGCTCGGGGTGCGCGATCGCGATCTCGTCCATCGTCAGCGGATGAGCGAAGCGGATCGGCGCCTCGCGGATCGGCGACGTGCCCTGGTGGAAGAGGATCGGCAGCCCGCGCTCGGCCGCGAGCGCGTAGAGCGCGTGCGCGGCGTCAGAGAGCGGGTCGAAGCCCTGGTAGTTGGGTCCGAGCTTGATGCCGACGAGCCCGAGCGCCTGACAGCGGTCGACCTGCTCGACGAGGTCGTCCCAGCGCGGGTCGAGCCCCATGAAGCCGATCCGGCGCTCAGGCGCCGCGGCGACGAACGCCGCGGTGCGGTCGTTGCACGTCTCGAGGTCGTACGGCAGGCCGGTCATCGCGAGCGGATCCGGCACGGCGATGTTGAAGACGATCGAGACGTCCGCGCCGGACTGCGCGGCGTCGAAGTCGGCCCACGAGTTCGTCGTCACGACGGGGCGGTCGTTGCGCCACGCCGGGTAGACGAGCCGCTCGTCGTCCGGCACGCGCTCGCGGTGCGTCGGCGTGTGGGTGTGGACGTCGACGATCACGCCGCGGCCCTCGTCAGCTGCTCCAGCAGGTCGTCGCGCAGCCGCACGCCGAGGCCCGGCGCGTCCGGCAGGCGCACGTGCGCGCCGTCGCCGGGCAGCGGCTCGGCGAGCACGTCCTCGTCGTAGTAGTGGGCGCCGATCACGTCGGATGGGATCGCGGGCGCGAGCCCCGGCGCGGCGCAGGCGACGTGCACCTGCGCGGCGGCGCCGACGCCCAGCTCGCCGTTGGAGCCGACGATCGACTCGACGCCGAACGCGTGCGCGACGCGCGCCAGCTCGACCGCGCGGGCCGGACCGCCGGCCTTGCCGACGTAGACGCTGACGACGTCCGCCGCCTCCGCGCGCAGCGCGGCGACGAGGTCCTCCAGCCCGAAGACGCTCTCGTCGAGCACGATCGGGAGGTCGCTGCGCTCGCGCAGCTCGCGCAAGCCGGCGAGGTCGCCGGGAGCGAGCGGCTGCTCGACGAACGCCGGCGCGTGCGCTTGCAGCAGCGCGACCGCGCGGCGCGCCTGCGCGCGCGACCAGCCGCCGTTCGCGTCGGCGCCGAGGAACGCCTGCTCGCCCGCGAGCGCGCGCGCCTGGCGCAGCCGCTCCGCGTCGCAGTCCGGGTCGAGCCCGACCTTCACCTTGAACGCGCGGAAGCCGGCGGCGCGCGCGGCCTCGTAGGTGCGGCGCAGCCGCTCGCCGTCGCCTGAGAGCGAGCACTTGATCGGCACCTGCTCGCGCAACGGGCCGCCGAGCGCGACGGCGAGCGGCACGTCGAGCGTGCGCGCGTACGCGTCCCACAGCGCGATCGAGACGCCGGCCTTCGTGAACGGGCTGGCGGCGAGCGCGCGGTCCATTCGCGCCTCCAGCGCTGCGACCGGCACGAGCGGCTGCCCGACGATCGCGGGCGCGAGCGCGCTGCGGATCGCGTGCTCGGCGGTCGCGCCGTCCTCGCCGCTCCACGTCAGCGTCGCGCTGACCTCGCCGAGCCCTTCGACGCCGGCCGAGGTGACGACGCGCACGAGCAGGAAGTCGGAGCGGTCGTGCGTCCCGCGCGCGCCGGAGACGAGCAGCTCGGCCCGCACGCGCGGGCTGACGCGCAGCGTCTGCAGCGCGACGACGGTCGCGTCGCGCGCTCGCGGCCGTGGCGCGCTCACCCGCGCGCCCCCGCGTTCGCCGCGACGGCTCCGCTGAGGCGCGCGTCGGTGCGCGCGCGGCAGATCCGATGCGCCTGCGCGAGCAGCTCGCGGCGACGCGTGTCGACCGGTGCGAGCGGGAGCCGCACACGGTCGGAGGCGAAGACGCCGATCTCCGCCAGCAGCGCCTTCGTCGTGACGATCTCGTCGCCGATCCCGAAGACGTGCGAGAACGGCAGCACCTCGGCGGAGAAGACGTCGAGCGCGCCCTCGGCGTCGCCCGCGCGGTGGCGGCGCCACGTCTCCGCGAACGCCTCCGGGAAGAGCGCCGGAACGATCATCATCACGCCGTCGACGCCGGCGTCGAGGTAGCGGAAGAGGATCGGGTCGTCGCCGCCGTGGACGCGCAGGCCGGCCGCCTGCCAGGCGGCGACCTTGTCGAGCGCGTGGTCGGTCAGCTTGACGGTGTTGAGGCGGTCGATGCGTGCGGCGTACTCGACGATCTGGTCGGCGGTGACGTTCGTCGCGGTCGGCGCCGGGTTGTCGTAGAAGACGAGCTCGACGTCGGTCTCGGCCGCCAGCTCGGCGAGGTGGTCGCCGAGCCCGCCGGGCGTGTTCGGGAAGTAGTACGGCGCCGCCAGCAGGACGCCGGCCGCGCCGTGCTCGGCGGCGTGCCGGGCGATCGCGACGCTGTCCGCGAGCGACGTGTGCGTGACGCCGACGACGACCCGCTTGTCCTCCGGCGTCATCGCGAGCGCGGCGGCGGCGATCTCGAGCCGCTCGGCGGTCGTCATCGACGGCGCCTCGCCCGTGCTGCCGAGCAGCGTGTAGCCGTCGACGTGCGGCAGCATGTGGTCGAGCAGCCGTTGGAAGCTGCCGGCGTCGAACGCCCCGCCGTCGTCGAACGGCGTGGGGATGACGGGAAGGATTCCTTCGATCTTCATGTACGGGTCACCGGGCCAGGGTTTGACGGGATGCCCGCCCGCATCGTGCGGGCGAGCGCTTGGAGACGGTCTGGGTGCAGCGCGCGTGCGTCGTCGACGAGCGCGCCGCCGAGCGCGACGGCCGCCGCGCCGGCGTGGAGGTAGTCGGCGGCGTCGCCGGGTCCGACGCCGCCCGTCGGCACGAGCCGCGCGCCGGGGAACGGACCGAGCAGGTCGCGCACGTACGCGGGCCCGAGCGCGCGGGCGGGGAACAGCTTGATCAGCGCGGCGCCGGCGTCGAGCGCCCGCGCGACGTCGGTCGGCGTGAAGGCGCCGGGGATCGCGAGCACGTCCCGCTCCGCGGCCCACGCGAGCACGTCGAGCGCGAGGTGCGGCGACAGCAGGAACTGCGCCCCCGCCGCGACCGCCAGCTCAGCGTCTGCGACAGTGCGAACCGTCCCCGCGCCGACCAGCAGCGCCGCACCGCTCGCCCCTGCCGCGCCGCTCGCGCCAGCCGCGCCGCTCGTCGCCCCGCCCACCGACGTCAGCTGCTCGATCGCGATGAGCGCGTCTGGGGTCGTCAGGCTGATCTCGACGGCGCGCAGGCCGCCGGCAGCGACGGCGCGCGCCGCGACTGCCGCGCGGCCGGGCTCGGACAGACGCACGATCGCGAGCACGCGCTCGGCCTCGATCCGCCCGGCGATCGCCTTCGATCTGTTCGTAGTTCGAACGCTCAGCTCCATTTGCGAACAGCATATGCAGACCGACACACGCAGTGCAAGGAATTCGCTCGATCGCTGACGCGTTCGCTTTCGGCGGTGCTCGTTCGGTGCACGAAGAGCGATTTGTCAGCGATCGCGACGCGCGAGCGCCGCGATCACGTCGGCGACCGCGTTTGCGGCGCGCTCGAGCGCGTCCTCCCCGGCCGCGGCACTCGCCTCCCGCGGGTCGTCCGTCCAGCCGCCGAGCCGTACCCACGCGCGCGGGTCGGCGACGACCGTGCCGGCGAGCGGATCCGCCGGCGCCCCACCGTCCACGCGCCGCTCGCCACCCCTACCGCCGACCGCCGGTGACGGCGCGAGCTGGGCGACGTCGACGTCGTCACCGGCGAGCGCTAACACCAGCGACGTCTCGTATGCGCCTGCGTGCCCCGGGAACGGCCAGCCGGCGAGCGTGGCCGGCGGCGCAGAGACCCGCCAATACGAGACCGCCGCCGCCAGCATGTCGTGCTCGATCGCGGCCGCCTGGGCGACCGCGCCGCAGATCTCTGCGTTGCCGCCGTGCGCGTTCACGATCAACGCGCGCTCGCAGCCGCCGGCGCGCAGCGACCGCAGCAGGTCGCCGAGCACCGCCGCGAGCGTCGCCGGCGACAGCGACAGCGTGCCGCCGAACGGCAGGTGGTGGTCGGACGAGCCGTACGCGAGCGTCGGCGCCAGCAGCGCGGTGACGCCGTCCGGCAGCCGCTCGCAGGCGGCGCGCGCGACCGCGCCGGCGACCAGCGCGTCGGTACCCGTCGGCAGGTGCGGTCCGTGCTGCTCGACGGCGCCGACCGGCAGCACGGCCACCGCCTCCGGCGCCAGCGCCCGCAGCCGCTCTCGCGTCGCTCGCTCCCACAACAGCGTCGTCACGGTTCAGCTCTCCTCTCCGCATTCGGCCAGCGCGTTTGCTGAGCAAACTTGTCGTTCGGTCTAACATACGGCGCGCATGGACCAAGCTCAAGACCATCCGCGCCGCCTGTCGCACCGCCCACCGCGGTCGCAGTACGCTGGGCGAACACGTCAGGGGGTCGGGACACGAATGGAGGAGCGATGGCCGCCTCGTCGGGCGATCTGAGCAGTCTCGAAAAGGGGCTCGCGGTGCTGCGCGAGCTGGCCGCCGGCGAGTCGGGCATGACCGCCGGCCAGCTCTCGACCGCCACCAGCCTCAACCGCACGACGATCTACCGCCTCTGCGACGCGCTCGAGCGCGGCGGCTGGACGATGCGCACGAGCGATGACGACGCGACCCGCTTCGAGCTCGGCGTCGCGGCGCACGGCCTGGCGGTCCTGATCACGAACAAGTACGACACGGAGGCGCGGCTGCGGCCCGTGATCTCGGAGCTGTCGCAGGCGCTCGGCAAGACGGTCCACGTCGGTGCGCTGGAGCGTGCGGAGGTCGTGCACGTCGCGCGGGCGCTGCCGAGCTCCGGGCTGTCGGTCGCTGCGCGCCTCGGCACGCGCGAGCACGCGCACTGCTCAGGGCTCGGGAAGGCGCTGCTCGCGACGCTCTCCCCCGCCGTCGTCGACGAGCTCTTCCCCACCGACGAGCTGCCGCGCCAGACCGAGCGCTCGATCGTCACGCGCAAAGCGCTCCACGAGGAGCTCGCGCGAATCCGCGCCGCCGGCTACGCGCTCGACGACGAGGAGGGCACGCTCGGCGTCCGCTGCGTCGCGAGCCCGGTCTTCACGAGCGGGGGCCGTGCGCTCTTCGCGCTCAGCGTCACGAGCGTCCCGGCCGGCCTGCTGGGCGACGACCTGACGCGCGCGGTCGACGCGGTGCGCGGCGCGGCCGCGCTGCTGAGCGCGTCGTTCGGCGGTGCCGTCCCGAGCGGCTGGGGCACGCCCGCGCCGGCTACTTGACCGCGCCGGCTACTTGACCGCGCCGGCTACTTGACCGAGCCGGCTACTTGACCGAGCCGGCGAGCATCCCCTGCACGAAGTAGCGCTGGAACGCGAGGAAGACACACAGCGGGATCGCCAGTGACAGGAACGAGGCCGGCGCGATCAGGTCGATGTTGGAGCCGAACTGCCGTGTCTGGGTGAAGATCGCGACCGTCAGCGGCTGCGTGTCGCGCCCGAAGGTGAGCGCGACGATCAGGTCGTTCCACGTCCACAGGAACTGGAAGATCGCCAGCGACGCGATCGCCGGCAGGCCGAGCGGCAGGATCAGCCGCACGAAGATCTTCAGCTCCGAGGCGCCGTCGATCCGCGCCGACTCGAGGATGTCTCTCGGGATCCCGGCGAAGAAGTTGCGCATCAGGAAGATGCCGAACGGCAGCCCGAACGCGACGTGGAACAGCACGAGCCCGAGCACGGTGTCGAACAGCCCGGTGTCGTTGTAGAGCGAGAAGATCGGGATCAGCGCGACCTGCAGCGGCACGACGAGCAGGCCGATCACGACGACGAACAGCCAGTCGCGACCGGGGAATCTCAGCCACGCGAAGGCGTAGCCGGCGAGCGACGCGACGACCACGAGCAGGATCGTGTTGCCGACTGCGATCTGCACCGTCACCCACAGCGCGTTCATGATGTCTCTGTTGTCGAACAGCGCGCTGTAGTTGTCGAATGTCGCGAGGCTCGGGTGGGCGACGACGTTCCACCACCCTCTCGTCGTGATCTCGCTCGCCGGCAGCAGCGAGGTGAACAGCAACCCGAGCGTTGGCACGAGCCACAGCACCGAGATCAGCAGCAGCAGGATGTTCAGCGGCCCGCGCGAGACCGCCCGCCCGATCCGCGCCGCGAACGACTCCGGATGCGCCGCCTTCGCGCGCGGAGCCGTGACGGCCTGGCCTGCGGTCTCGCCCGACGCTGACGCGGACATCTAGTTCTCCTCCCGCTTGAAGCGCCGGATGTTGAGCGCCAGGACGGGGATCACGAGCAGGAACAGGAAGACGGCGATCGCCGAGCCGAGGCCGAAGTCGTTGATGCCGCCGAACGACGTCCGCCACATCGCCAGCGCGATCACGTTCGCGTCGTCCTGCGAGGACTGCGGCGCGACCGACAGGATGATGTCGAAGACCTTCAGGACATTGATGATCATCGTGATGAAGACGACCGACAGGACGGGCGCGAGCATCGGCACCGTCACGCGCCTGAAGACCTGCCACTCGGTCGCGCCGTCGGTCCGCGCGGCCTCCAGCACCTCGCGTGAGATCGACGACAGGCCCGCCGCGATGATCACCATCGCGAAGCCGGCCCAGACCCAGATGTAGGCGATCATCACCGCGGGCGTGATCAGCTTCTCGCCCAGCCACGAGACGCCTTCGAACGGGGCCGAGAACGTCTGCGAGCCGATCGCGACTCTGAACTCTCCGGAACCGACGTCGCCGAACGAGAACGCGCCGGTCGCGTCGCTGGTCGTCGACGCCTTCACGCCGCCGCCCGGATCGCGCAGCTCGACCGTCACCCCCGGCAGGCCCAGCTCGCCTCTCTCCACCACCCCCGGTCTGCCGCCGCCGGGCCTGAAGTCACGCCAGACGGTGCCGGTGATCGCGCCCGCCTCCGGTCTCGGCTGGAGCGCCTGTCTGGCGTCGGCTGGCATGTCGGCCGGCGGGATCGCGGTCAGCCCGAGCACCGCCGTCCCGCCCGCTCTGACCGGTTTTCTGAGCACGAAGCCGCTCGTCGTCGAGCCGGTCAGCTGCGGCGAGGACGGCTGCGCGGTCGTCAACGCGCCGCCGGAGCCGAAGGTGTCGTCGACGACCTTCAGCGTCGCGTTGATCGTCCCCATGCTGGGGTCCTTCTCGTCCATCACGCGCCAGATCACGCCGGCCGCGAAGAGCGAGATCGCCATCGGCATGAAGACCGCCGTCTTGAACGCCGTCGACCAGCGGATCCGCTCGGTCAGGACGGCGAAGATCAGCCCGATCGCGGTCACCAGCGCCGGCACCACCGCGACCCAGATCACGTTGTTCTTGATCGCCGTCTGGAGCGTGTCGGTGGTGAAGATGTCCTTGTAGTTGTCGAACGCGACGAAGTCGCCGCCGTCGCGGTCGAAGAAGCTGCGGACGATCGTCCAGCCGGTCGGGTAGATGATCCAGACGACGAGGAAGATCAGTGCCGGGGCGAGAAACAGCAGCGGGACGAGGCGCGCGCGCCCGCGCCCCGGCCGCTTCCCACCCTGGCTGACGGTCGCCGCCTCCACGGCCTACTTGTACGCTCTCGCGGCCGCGTTCTCGAGCGCCTGCGCGGTGCCGTCTATGTCGCTCGGGTCCGCGAGGAAGTCCTGCAGGATCTTCCACTCGCCCTGGCTCGGCGTGCCGCCGAAGGCGGCCGGCGCGAGGTCGGACATGTCGAAGCGGAACGTTCTCGCTTCGGCGATAGCGGTCGCGACCTCCTGCGTGATCTCGTCCGGGTACGCGTCCTCGCTGACGCTTCTGTTCGGCGACGAGAAGCCGCCGCGCTCGGCCCACACGGTCGCGCCCTCGGGCGAGGCGAGGAACTCGACGAACGCTCTCACCGCGGGCGTGTCGCGGAACGTCGTGATCGAGTCGCCACCGCCGACGACGTAGTCCTCGGAGTCGCCGATCTCTGGGAACGAGTACACGTTGAAGCCGGTCTCCGCTCTCAGTCTCGTCGACTCCGCGACGACGCCGGGGACGAAGTCGCCCTCTATCACCTGCGCGCCTCTGGCCGGATTGACGAAGACGTTCTCGACCGACGCCGGGAACTCCGTCTGGAGCGCGCCCTGCGTCCCGCCGACGATGTTCGCTCTGTCACCGAGCACCTCGGCCATCGTTCTCAGCGCCGCTCTCACGGACGGGTCCGTCCACGGGATTCTGTGCTCGCTGAGCTGGTCGTACTTCTCCGGCCCGGCCTGGCGCAGGTAGATGTTCTCGAACAGGTCGGTGAGCGTCCATCCGTCCGCACCGGCGATCGAATACGCCGGGACGCCGGAGGCGCCGAGCGTTCTGGCGTTTCTGAGGAACTCGGCCCAGTCGTCGGGATCGTCGACGCCAGCGTTTCTGAACGCCTCGACGTTGTACCAGACGGTCGACTTGTTGGCCCCCTTGAAGACGAACGAATACAGTCTCCCGTCGATCGTCCCAAGTCTGACGAAGTCAGGCGCATAATTCGCGCTGATGGTGTCGCTCGCGTAGTCCATCGGTCTCAGCGCGCCGCGTCTCTGGAAGTCTCTGATCAGCCCTGGCTGGGCGATCGTCGCGATGTCGGGCGGGTTGCCGCCCTCGACCGCGGTGCCGACGACCGTCGGCAGGTTGTCGCCGGCCGAGGTGTATCTCACCGTGACGTCCGGATAAGTCTCGTTGAACTTGTCGATGACGGCCTGGAACGATCTCTGCTCGTCGCCGGTCCAGATGCCGATCACCGAGACCGATCCTCTGACGTCGGTCGCCTGCGTTGACGCGCCTCCTCCCCCGGAGGTCGTCGAACCGCCGCCGTCGTCGTCGTCGCCGCAGCCGGCCGCGAGCACCGCCAGTGCGAGCACGAGCAGCGCGGCGAGCGCTGAGAACCTGAAGCGGTGCCGTGTCACGGTGTAGCTCCTTCCGTCTTCGCGTCGTAGATTCCGAGCCCACTCTCGGGATCGAAGAAATGCAGTGCGGTGGTGTCGACGGCCAGCTCGATCGCGTCGCCCTCGGCCGCCTTCGAGCGCGGCGCGAGCCGGCCGACGATCGTCGCCTCGGCCGCCTCGGCGTCGAGCGACTGCAGGCCCTTGTCGGCCGCCAGCTCTTTGACCTCGTCGGTCCGCGCCGGGCGCGCCGCGATCGTCGCGTGGATGTCGACCTCGGAGCCGAGCGCCTCGCGCAGCGTCACCTGCGCTCTGAGGCGCCGGTCGGACGGGGTGTCGGCGCCCGTCTCCGCGGCGTCCTCCAGCGACTCGGGCCGGATCCCGAGCACCAGCTCGCGCCCGACCCACTCCGACAGCGCCGGGCGCGCGTCGACCAGATCCTGCGGCAGCCCCAGGCGCTGGTCCCCCAGTCTCACCGCGAAGCCACCGTTCGCCTGCTCGAAGATCGCCTCGACGAGGTTCATCGCGGGGCTGCCGATGAAGCCGCCGACGAAGAGGTTGACCGGGTGGTCGTACAGCTCCTGCGGCGTGGCGACCTGCTGCAGTCTGCCCTTGCGCATCACCGCGACGCGGTCGCCCATCGTCATCGCCTCGATCTGGTCGTGCGTGACGTAGATCGTCGTGACGCCGAGGTCGTCCTGCAGCCGCGCGATCTCCGCGCGCATCTGCACACGCAGCTTCGCGTCGAGGTTCGACAGCGGCTCGTCCATCAGGAACGCCTGCGGCTCGCGCACGATCGCGCGGCCCATCGCGACGCGCTGGCGCTGGCCGCCGGAGAGGTTGCGCGGCTTGCGCTTGAGCCACTCGGTCAGGTCGAGCACGCGCGCGGCCTCTCTGACGCGTCTGTCGATCTCGTCCTTCGGGATCTTCTTCAGCCGCAGGCCGAACGCGATGTTCTCGTAGACGGAGAGGTGCGGATAGAGCGCGTAGCTCTGGAAGACCATCGCGATGTCGCGGTCGCGCGAGGGGACGTCGTTCACGACGCGCTCCCCGATTCTCACCGCTCCCTCGCTGATCTCCTCCAGGCCCGCGACCATCCGCAGCGCGGTCGTCTTGCCGCAGCCGGAGGGGCCGACCAGCACCATGAACTCCTGGTCGCCGATCTCCAGGTCCATCGAGGACACCGCGCGGGTGCCGTCCGGGTACACCTTGCTGACGCGATCGAGCGTGACTTCGGCCAACGAGACCGCCCCTTCCTGAAACTGTCGAGGGCCCGTCCCGCCGGAGCGACAGCCCCTCCTCCAGCCAAGGTCGTACCCCGCATGTCGCGGCGCCCAAACGGCGGGCGGACGCGTGCACGCGAGCGTCCATCGGTCAGCTTCAGGACCGCCCGGTCAAGCGCCGACACACCGCGGCCGATGACGGTGGCATCACAGCGATGGAAGGACCGCGTTGCAGCTGAACATCTCCGGGGCGCCGCTGCGGCGGCTGCTCGCCGTCGTCACGGCGGTCGCGCTGGCGTTGCTGTTCGCGCAGGCGCTGACCGACTTCGGCGGCGCGTGGGCCGACGTCGCGATCGACGACGTCGTCTACTTCGGGCTGGAGCTGGGCGGCGCGACCGCGTGCCTCGTGCGCGCGGCGCTCGTGCGCGACCGCCGCCCCGCGTGGATCTGCATCGGCCTCGCGATCCTGCTGTACGCCGCCGGCGACGCCTTCTGGGGCCTGCAGTCGGCGCGCGGCGCGTACCCGTGGCCGGCCGACGTCGCGTACGTCGCCTTCTATCCGCTCTCGCTCGGCGGGATGGCGCTGCTGCTCGCCGACGGCCGCGACCAGGTCGCCGCGCGGCTGTGGGTCGACGGGCTGATCGCCGGGCTCGCGGTCGGCGCGGTCGCCGTCGCGTTCGCCTACGAGCCGATCCTGGAGGCGACCTCGGCGTCCTCGACGCAGACGGCGCTCCACCTCGCCTACCCGCTCACCGACCTGATGATGATCGCGCTCGTGCTGACCGCGTTCGCGACGCAGGCGTGGCGGCCCGGCGGCGTGTGGGTGCTGCTGGCGATCGGCGCGCTCATCTTCGCCGTGGCGGACACGCTCTACGCGTACCAGAGCGCCAACGGGACGTTCGACGACGACTCGCTCGTCTCAGCGCTGTGGCCGGCGGCGCTGGTGACGTGGGGCTGGGCCGCGTGGCAGCCGTGGCGCCCGCGGCACGTCGACTACGGCTTCGGGCGGCAGACGTTCGCGCTGCCGACGGTCTTCGCCGCGCTCGCGGTCGCGCTGCTGCTCTACGGTCAGTTCGCCGACGTCCCGACCGCGGCCGCGCTGCTGGCGACCGCGGCGCTGCTGCTCGCGACCGCGCGCGCGGGCCGCACCTTCCGCGAGAACATGCGGCTGTTGCGCGCGACGCGCGAGGAGGCGCTGACCGACGGCCTCACCGGGCTGCCGAACCGGCGGCGGCTGATGCACGACCTCGAGCGCGCGGTCGCGCTCTGCACGGCCGACGAGCGGCTGCGGCGCACGCTCGTCTTCTTCGACCTCGACGGCTTCAAGGGCTACAACGACGGCTTCGGCCACGCCGCCGGCGACATGCTGCTCGACCGCCTCGCCGGCCGGCTGGCGGAGGTCGTCGTCGGCCGCGGCCGCGCGTACCGGCTCGGCGGCGACGAGTTCTGCGTGCTGCTCGACGGCGCGCTGCCGGCTGACGACCCCCTGATCCTCGCGGCGGTCGCGACGCTGCGCGAGCAGGGCGAGGGCTTCCGCGTCGGCGCCTCCTACGGCGTCGTGACGATCCCGTGCGAGGCGCAGTCGGCGACGCACGCGCTGCAGCTCGCCGACCAGCGCATGTACGCCGCCAAGGACGCCTCGCGCACGTCGAGCCGCCGGCAGACGTGCGACGTCCTGCTGCAGGTGCTGCGCGAGCGCGAGCCCGACCTCCACGAGCACCTGCACGGGGTCGCGGCGCTGGTGGTCGGCGTCGCGCGCGAGCTGGGGCTCGACGCCGAGCAGGTCGACGAGGTCGCCCGGGCGGCGGAGCTGCACGACATCGGCAAGATCGCGATCCCCGACGCGATCCTGCACAAGCCGGGGCCGCTCGACGCCGACGAGTGGCGGCTGATGCGCGAGCACACGGTCGTCGGCGACCGGATCCTCGGCGCGGCGCCGGCGATGCGGCCGGTCGCCCGGATCGTCCGCTCCAGCCACGAGCGGTGGGACGGCTGCGGCTACCCGGACGGGCTCGCGGCCGAGCAGATCCCGCTCGGCGCGCGGATCGTCGCGGTCTGCGACGCGTACGACGCGATGACGAGCGAGCGGCCGTATCAGCGGCGGCTCGCGCACGCCTCCGCGCTGACGGAGCTGCGCCGCTGCGCCGGGTCGCAGTTCGACCCGGCGGTGGTGGCGGCGTTCGTGGAAAGCTCGCCTGGGGGCTCGCATTCCATTGGGACCACTCGCCCGGGGGCTCGCGCTCCCGGGCCGAGCAGTTCCGAGGAGGCTGCTACGCCTTGACGGCGGAGACGTCGATCGCGATCTTGACCTTGTCGGCGACGAGCATGTTGCCCGAGCCGAGCGCCTGGTTGAACGTCATCCCGAAGTCGCCGCGGTTGATCTGACCGGTGACCGAGAGCGCGACGCGCTGGTTGCCCCACGGGTCCTCGTCGGCGCCCTCGACGCTCGCCGCGAGCGTGATCGACTTCGTCACGCCGTGGATCGTGATGTCGCCCGTGACCTTGAAGCTGTCCTCGTCGACCGGGGTGATCTCGGTCGAGACGAACGTGATCTGCGGGTGGTTGGCGGCGTCGAAGAAGTCGGGCGACTTGAGGTGCTCGTCGCGCTGGGACTCGCGCGTGTCGACGGACGCGACCTCGACCGCGCCGCTCGCCGTGGCGGTGCCGTCGTCGGCGATCGTGAGGCTGCCCTGGAACTCGTTGAACTGGCCCTTCACGGTGGCGATCGCCATGTGCTTGACCTGGAACTCGACGGACGAGTGCGAAGGATCGACGTTCCAGGTGCCGGTCGGGACGGAGGTGAGCGTGGTGGCGGACATGTGGTGGTGGCCTTCCTGACGGGTGGTGAAGTGATTGCGTGCACAACAACATAGCACAAGTGATTGCGCACGCAACTGTTATCCTATGAAGCCATGAGCGCGCCGCTCTCCCAGATCCCGGACCAATTCCCGCCCGTGCCGGGCACGCCCACGCCGGCCGACCTCGAGCAGCTCGGCGACGACGCGCCCGTCTGCGGCGGCGGCGACGGCTGGGAGAACCTCAGCGCCGAGGCGAGCGGCGCCTGGCACGGCTTCCTGCAGGCGCACGCCGAGATTCAGGTCGAGCTGGAGCAGGAGCTCCAGCGTGCGCACCAGCTCTCGTTCAGCGACTACTTCGCGCTGCTCGCGCTCGCACGCGCCGACGGCGGCGCCCTGCGGATGCACGACCTCGCGCGTCCGGTGCGCCTCACGCGCAGCGGCCTGACGCGACTCGTGGAGCGGCTGGAGCGGATCGGACTGATCGAGCGCGCGCCGAGCAAGGACGACGCCCGCGGCACCGAGGCGCGCATCACCGACGCCGGCCGCGAGCTGGTGCTGGCGGCGTCGGAGACCCACCTCGCCGGCGTGCAGCGGCGATTCCTCGCGCGCTTCTCCCCCACCGAGCTGCAGGTCCTCGCGGAGCAGTTCGGCCGCCTCAGCGGTTGACAAAGCACTCCTCTTTCCGTTCTGATGGGAGCGGGGCCGGATCTCGCATCCACAAGGGGAGAGGAAGTCCATGCCGTCACGTCTCATCGCGCTGCTCGCGTCGCTCGTCGTCGCGCTCGCCGCAGCCGCCGCCGTCGCCGCACCGTCGTTCGGCGCCTCCGGCGCCTACGTCTCGCTCGGCGACTCGTACACCGCCGGGCCGCTGATCCCGAACCAGAGCCTGAGCCCGCTCGGCTGCCTGCGCTCGGACCGCAACTACCCGCGCGTCGCGCGTGCGGGGCTGACCGACATCGCGACGTTCCGCGACCCGAGCTGCTCGGGCGCCACGACCGACGACATGTTCACCGCGCAGGGCGTCACGCCCGGCCCGAATCCGCCGCAGCTCGACTCGCTCAGCGCCGACACGCGCGTCGTCACGCTCGGGATCGGCGGCAATGACATCGGCTTCAGCGACATAGTCGTCAACTGCGCGAGGCTGAACCCGTTCGACCCGTGCAAGGACGACTACGTCTCGGGCTCCAGAGACGCGATCGCCGACAGAATCGCCGCGGCGCAGCCCGACGTCGACGCGGTCCTCGCCGCGATCCCGGCGCGCGCGCCGAGAGCGAAGGTCTTCGTCGTCGGCTACCCGACGATCCTGCCGGCGACGGGCAGCGGCTGCTGGCCGGTCGTGCCGATCACGCCGACCGACGTGCCGTACCTGCGCGCCAAGACCGCCCAGCTGAACGCGATGCTGGCGGCGGCCGCCGCCGCGCGCGGGGCGATCTTCGTCGACACCGCGACGTCGAGCGTCGGCCACGACGTCTGCAAGAGCGCGAGCGTCAAGTGGGTCGAGGGGATCGTCCCGGTCAACACCGCGGCGCCCGTCCACCCGAACGCCAACGGGATGAGAAACACCGGCAACGTCGTGCTCGCCGCGATCCTGAGAGCGGGGTACTAGCCGAACGGAGCAACGCGGATGGGAGAACGTTGGACGCGTGGCCCACGGAAGTTCGCCCCCCAAGGCGGATCATCCTGTCCATGCAGACCACTTCCCCCATCCGCCGCTACGTGATCGTGCGTCGCCGCGACCATCACGCGACCGCGTCGCGCTGGAGCATGGAGCGGGTCGCTCCGACCCAGCGCGTGACGCCGCCGTCCCCCTCGCCGCGACCGGCGAAGGCGGCCTGAGCAGGGCACGTCCGTCCCCGCATGGCGGGGGCGGATGTGCCCTCCTCGCTCCTCCGGCCTAGTCGAGCACCAGCTCGTGCGGCACCGGCACGTCGGGCGTGCGCGCGACGTTGAGCGCGAGCGCGAGCAGGAAGATGCCCGCGGGCAGGACGCCCGGCGCGTCGGCGGCGGCGGCCGCGAGCCGCCGCTCGCCGGCGTCGAGCAGCTCGACGATCACGCGGCAGTGCGCGGCCTGCGGCGCATCCGCAGGCACCGCGCAGGAGAGCCGCGCGAGGCTCAGCATCTCGGCGCCGGCGGCCGCGTTTCTGGCCGCGAACGCCCCGAACCCGGCCGTCAGGTACGTCGCGACGCGGTCGAGCATCACGTCGACCGCGACCGCGGTGACGCCGGACGGCGCACCGCCGTCGAGCGGCTCCTCGCCGTCGATCAGCCGCTGCATCTGCTCGCCCAGCACGAGCCGGATGTGCCGGTCGTCGACCCCGGCCTGACGCGCGATCCGCACGATCTCGAGCGCCGTGACCGGCGTGCGCCCGTACGGCGCGTCGCTGGCGAACAGGATCTGCCCGGCGGGGACGGTCGCGAACAGCGCGAGCAGGTCGCTCGGCGCCCACCACGACGTGTCGAAGTAGAGGTTGCGCAGCTCCTGCGCCTGGCGCCCGATCCAGGCGAGGTCGCTGATGCCGGCGTGCGCGAGGATCAGCCGCACGCCCGGGTAGCGGGTCGCGACCTGGACGGCGTGGGCGCCGAGCGAGGGGATCCCGCGGCCGGCGTGGACGAGCACGGGGATCCGCCGCTCGTGTGCGAGCGCCCAGACGTCCTCCAGGCGGGCGTCGTCGAGCGTGAACGACTCGCCGCGCGGGTGGAGCTTGATCCCCCTCGCGCCGGCGTCGAGCGTGCGCCGCGCCTCGTGCGCGGGCTCGGCGGCCGGGTCGATCCGCCCGAACGCGACGAGCCGTCCGCCGGAGTCGGCGGCGGCCGCGAGCACCGCGTCGTTGGGGCCGGGATAGCCGTCCGGCTCTCTCAGCGCGAAGACGACGCCGCGCGCGTCCGCCTCCTCCAGATGCGCGATCAGCTCCTGCGGCGCGCAGCGCATCGTGTCGGGGTCGTGCTCGCCGACGTGCGTGTGCGCGTCGAGCAGCGCCACCGACGCGGCGCCGTCTCCCTCCCCCAGCTGCTCCCGCTCGTCGGCGAGCCACCGCAGCAGCGCCGCGTCGACGGAGAGGTCCGGCCGGCTCACCTCGCCGCGCGCCGCCGCTTGCGCAGGACGACGAGCAGGCCGACAGCCGCCGCGAGGAGACCGACGAGCAGCGGCGCGCGCGACGATCCGGCGCTCGGCGCGGCCGGCTCGACGCCGGCGGGGGCGCCGTGGCGCGGGGCGGGCATCGCGAACTCCTCGGCGGCGAGCACGTCGTGCGGCTCGGTCACCCCGGAGGGGTCGGCCGGCAGCTCGATCGGGCCCTGCTCGTGGATCGCCTCTGCGCGCGACGGACCGGGGAACTCCTCGGCCGCGAGCACGTCGTGCGGCTCGGCGGGCGTGTCCGGGTCCTCGGGGAAGTGGTGCGGTTCACGTTCGCTCATCGACGTCCATCTTTCCAGATCGCGGCGGCCCCAACCAGCGCTTGCGAAAACTCGCCCCCCACACCGGTGATCGTGCAAAACTTGAGCCCTCGCGACTCACATCAGCTCACAATGGCTATACTCGCTTACTCTTCGTAAGCCTCTCCCGACAGGAAGCAGCGCATGAGCCGACTTCTGCTCGTCCCACTCGAAGACGCCGTCGTCTTCCCCAACATGACGCTGTCCCTCACCGTCGACGTCGGCGATGAGGATCGCGTGCTGCTCGTGCCCAAGCACGAGAACGAGTTCGCCGGCGTCGGCACCGTCGCCGACGTCGTCGAGCACGTGCGCCTGCCCGGCGGGGCGCACGCCGTCACGCTCAACGGCCTCTATCGCGGCGTCGCCGGTGCCGCGCACACCGCACCCGACGGCAAGCTCTACGTCGAGGTCGACGAGCGGCCTGACGCCGAGCCCGTCGACGGCCGCACGCGCAACCTCGAGCGCGAGTACCGCGCGACCGTCGAGGAGCTGCTGGAGCTGCGCGGCGACGACGGCCGCATCCAGGCGTTCGTGCGCGCGATCAGCGAGCCCGGCACGCTTGCCGACACCGCCGGCTACTCGCCCGACCTCTCGTTCGAGCAGAAGGTCGAGCTGCTGGAGACGCTCGACGTCACCGAGCGGCTGGAGCTGTCGCTCAAGCTGCAGCGCGAGCGGCTCGCCGAGCTGCAGGTGCGCCAGCGGATCCGCGACGACGTCCAGTCCGGCGCGGAGAGACAGCAGCGCGAGTACTTCCTGCGCAGACAGATGGACTCGATCCGCAAGGAGCTGGGCGAGGACGACGCCAATGTGATCGAGGAGTACCGCACCAAGATCGCCGAGGCCGGCATGCCCGAGCACGCGCTCGAGCAGGCCGAGAAGGAGCTCGGGCGGCTGGAGCGGATGGGCGAGCAGTCGGCCGAGGCAGGCACGATCCGCACCTACCTCGACTGGCTCGTCGCGATCCCGTGGAGCAGAACGAGCGACGAGAAGCTCGATCCGGTCGACGCGCGCGCCGTGCTCGACGCCGACCATGCGGGCCTCGACGACGTCAAGGAGCGGATCACCGAGTACCTCGCCGTGCGCAAGCTGCGGCAGGAGCGCGGCATCAGAGAGGACAAGCGCTCCGGCGCGATCCTCACCCTGATCGGCCCGCCCGGCACCGGCAAGACCTCGATCGGCGAGTCGATCGCGCGCGCCACC
Organism: Conexibacter woesei DSM 14684; assembly: GCF_000025265.1. GTDB lineage: Bacteria > Actinomycetota > Thermoleophilia > Solirubrobacterales > Solirubrobacteraceae > Conexibacter > Conexibacter woesei. Next base: position 3,130,455 of record NC_013739.1, on the reverse strand, counting down.
GGCCGCGAGTTCGTCCGCATGTCGCTCGGCGGCGTGCGCGACGAGGCCGAGATCCGCGGCCACCGCCGCACGTACATCGGCGCGCTCCCGGGCCGCCTCGTGCGCGCCCTGCGAGACGCCGGCACGATGAACCCGGTGATCATGCTCGACGAGGTCGACAAGGTCGGCGCCGACTGGCGCGGCGACCCCTCCGCGGCGCTGCTCGAAGTGCTCGACCCGGCCCAGAACCACTCGTTCCGCGACCACTACCTCGACCTCGAGCTGGACCTCTCCGGCGTGCTGTTCCTCGCGACCGCGAACGTCGCGGACTCGATCCCGGGCCCGCTGCTGGACCGCATGGAGGTGATCCGCTTCGACGGCTACACGACCGCCGAGAAGACGGCGATCGCGCGCGGGTACCTGTGGAAGCGGCAGACCGAGCGCAACGGCCTGCGGCCCGACGAGGTCGAGATCTCCGACCAGCTGCTGGAGCAGATCGCGACCGAGTACACGCGCGAGGCCGGCGTCCGCCAGCTCGAGCGCACGCTCGGCACGATCCTGCGCAAGACCGCGACGCAGATCGCGTCCGGCAAGGCCGAGCCCCCGGTGAAGCTCGACCTGGCGGCGGTGCGCGACGCGCTCGGCCGGCAGCGGTTCTTCCAGGAGGCGGCGATCCGCACCGCGGTGCCGGGCGTCGCGACCGGCCTCGCGGTGACCGGCGCCGGCGGCGACGTGCTGTTCGTCGAGGCGGTCAAGATGCCCGGCAAGTCCGGCCTCGTCCTGACCGGCCAGCTCGGCGACGTGATGAAGGAGTCGGCGCGGATCGCGCTCTCCTACGTCCGCGGCCACGGCCGTGAGCTGGGGATCGACGAGCACGCCTTCGACGAGGGCGAGTTCCACGTCCACGTCCCCGCGGGCGCGATCCCGAAGGACGGCCCGAGCGCCGGCGTGACGATGGTGACCGCGCTCTCGTCGCTGCTCTCCGGCCGCCCGGTCAAGCACACCGTCGCGATGACCGGCGAGGTGACCCTGCAGGGCCGCGTGCTGCCGATCGGCGGCGTCAAGCAGAAGGTGCTCGCCGCCCACGCCGCCGGCCTGACCGACGTGATCCTGCCGGAGCGCAACCGCGGCGACCTCGACGACGTGCCCGCCGACGTCCGCGAGCAGATCACGATCCACTTCGCGATGACCGTCGACGAGGTGCTCGCGATCGCGCTGGAGCCGGCCCGCGCCGGAGCGGCGGCCTGACCGCCGCGGCAGCGCCCGTGCGCCGATTCGGCGCACGGGCCACGCCGTGGCTGGCCGCTGCGCCAGCCCGCTGCGCGGTAGCGTCCAGCTACAGACCGTTTTGTCGGACGATCGAAGGTTGGAGCGAGTCGTGAGCACGATCACCCCCACGCAGGAGCAGGCCGTCGTCGAGCGCGTCCCGAAGGGACTGTTCATCGGCGGCGAGTGGCGCGCGGCCACCGGTGGCGGCACGCTCCCCGTAGAGGACCCGTCGACGACCGCGACGCTGACCGAGATCGCCGACGGCACGCCCGACGACGCGCTCGCCGCGCTGGCCGCCGCACACGAGGCGCAGGCCGCCTGGGCCGCCCACCCGCCGCGCGAGCGCGGGGAGATCCTGCGTCGCGCGTTCGAGCTGATCGCCGCGCGCACCGACGAGCTGGCCGTCCTGATGACGCTGGAGATGGGCAAGCCGATCTCGGAGTCGAAGGGCGAGATCACCTACGCGAACGAGTTCTTCCGCTGGTTCTCCGAGGAGGCCGTGCGGATCGAGGGCCGCTACGCCACCTCCCCCAACGGCATCGGCCGGATGCTGACGATGAAGCAGCCGGTCGGCCCGTGCCTCTTCATCACGCCGTGGAACTTCCCGCTCGCGATGGGCACGCGCAAGATCGGCCCGGCGATCGCCGCCGGCTGCACGATGGTCGTCAAGCCCGCGCAGCAGACGCCGCTGTCGATGCTCGCGCTCGCCCAGATCCTCGAGGAGGCCGGCCTGCCGAAGGGCGTCCTCAATGTCGTCACGTCGAGATCGTCAGGGAGCCTGATGGCGCCGCTGATCTCCGACCCGCGCGCGCGGAAGCTCTCCTTCACGGGCTCGACCGCGGTCGGCCAGAAGCTGATGCAGCAGGCGTCCGAGCAGCTGCTGCGGGTCTCGATGGAGCTGGGCGGCAACGCGCCGTTCCTCGTCTTCGACGACGCCGACGTCGACCTCGCGGTCGAAGGCGCGCTGCTGGCGAAGATGCGCAACATGGGCGAGGCGTGCACCGCCGCCAACCGCTTCCACGTCAGCGAGAAGGTCGCCGACGAGTTCACCGAGAAGCTCGCGAACCGGATTGGCGCGATGAAGGTCGGCCGCGGCACCGAGGAAGGCGTCCAGGTCGGCCCGCTCGTCGACGGCAAGCAGCGCGACACCGTCCGCGGGCTCGTCGACGACGCGCTGGCGAAGGGCGCGACCGCCGTCGTCGGCGGCAGCGACGCCGACGGCGAGGGCTACTTCTACAAGCCGACCGTGCTGTCGGGCGTGACCGACGACGCCGAGCTGCTGCGCGAGGAGATCTTCGGCCCGGTCGCGCCGGTGATGTCGTTCGACGACGAGCAGGCGGCCGTCGCGGCGGCGAACAGAACGCAGTACGGCCTCGTCGCGTACGTCTTCACGCAGGACATCAGACGCGCGCTGCGCGTCGTCGAGGGCCTGGAGACCGGCATGGTCGGCCTCAACCAGGGGATCGTCTCCAACGCCGCCGCGCCGTTCGGCGGCGTCAAGCACTCCGGCTTCGGCCGCGAGGGCGGCCGCGAGGGGATCGAGGAGTACCTCGACACGAAGTACGTCGCGATCAACGTCGACTGAGCGTCCAGACAGACTGGACTCCCACTGGAAAGTGGGACGCGCGGGCCGATGACAGGGACGTGGCCCGCGCCGTCCCGCTCCCGCTCCTCCTGCTGATCGCCGCCGCGACCGCGCTGCCGGCGAGCGGCGCGCAGGCCGCCGGCGGTCCGCGCGCGCAGGCCAGCATCGTCGGCGGCGGCGACGCCGCGCCCGGCAGCTGGCCGTCCACCGCATTCGTCTCGGCGACCGCGGGCGACGGCAGGTCGGTCGTCTGCACCGGGACGGTCGTCGCACCCGGCGCCGTCCTGACCGCCGCCCATTGCGTCACCGACGCGGGCGGTGCGCCGCGCCCGGCGGCGGCGTTCCTCGTCGTCACCGGCCGCCGCGACCTCGCGGCCGCCGGCGGGCAGCTGCACGAGGTCACGCGCGTGCACGTCCACCCCGCCTACGACCCGCGCAGCGTCCGCGCCGACGCGGCGGTGGTGGAGCTGGCGAGCACGTCCGCCGCGCCGCCGGCGACGCTCGCCGGTCCCGGCGACGCCGGCCTCGCCGCGAGCGGCACGCCCGCCGCGATCGCCGGCTGGGGCATGACCAGCGGCAGCGGCGGCGTCCCGACGGTGCTGCGGACCGCTCCCACGACACTCCTCCCGGACGCCGCCTGCACGAGCGCGTTCGGCGGCTTCGACGCCGCGACGATGCTGTGCGCCGCCGACGCCGGCTCGTTCATCAGCGCGACCTGCCACGGCGACAGCGGCGGACCGCTCGCGGTCGCCCGCGGTGACGGCAGCTGGGTCCAGGTCGGCATCACGAGCTGGGGCACCGACGGCTGCGACCCACGCCTGCCGCAGGTGTTCGCGCGCGTCAGCGCACTCTCGGACTGGGTCGGATCGGTCGTGAGCGGCACGCCGCCCGCGGACCAGCCGCCGGTCGACGCGCCTGCCGGCGGCCAGACGGCGCCGACCGCCGCTCGCGACGGAGCCGGCAGCAGACGCGGCGCCGGTCGCGACTCACGCGGCGGGCGCGGTACCGCCGCCCGCTACCGCGGCACGACACGCCAGCGGCGGCCGATCGCGCTGCGCGTCTCCCCCGCCGGCAGTGTCGGCGGCTTCGACGCGTCCTACCGGCTGCGCTGTCGGGGCGGCTGGCGCAGTGGGCGCGTGCGGGCGCCCTCGCTGGCTGTCCACGCGAGCACGCGCGGCACGTTCGACGTCGCCCGCTCGGCCGGCCGCCGCACGAGCTTCCGCATCACGGGCGCGTTCTCGGGCGCCGAGCGCGTGTCCGGAACCGTACGCGTCGTCTGGCGCGCCCGCTCGGGCGAGCGCTGCCGCAGCGGCCCCATCCGCTACGTCGCCTGGCGGGCCTGAGGCGCACCAGATCCGCGGTCGCAGTGCGCCTGCCGAGGGCACGGTGATATCTGTGATCTTTGGTCGTTTCGGATCGAAAACGGTGAGGTTTCCGCAGGTTTTCCCACGTTTGCTTGACCACGAACGCACAGCTCCCGATGATCCCCCACCCATGCTTCGCCTCCCGCCTGACCTGCGCGGCCTCGCGACAGGAGTGACGCTGCTCGCGCTCGGTGCGTCCGTGGCGCCTGCCGCGGCGGACGCCGCGCGCACCCCGGACGCGGTCACGCGCGTCGTCGGCGGCGGCGTCGCGCAGCCCGGCGCGCCGTCAGCGTCGATCGCGTTCGTCACGGCGCAGACGAGCGCCGGCACCGCGACGGCGTGCAGCGGCACCGTCGTCGCGCCCGCCGTCGTGCTGACTGCCGCGCACTGCGTCGCCGACCCCGCCGGCGGACCCCGCCCGACCGCCGGGATCGAGGTCACGACCGGCCGGCTCGCACGTGGCGACAGCGCGACCGGGCAGCAGCTCGGCGCCAGCCGCGTGCTGCTGCACCCTGCGTACGACGCCGCCGCGATGCGATCCGACGCGGCCCTGATCCTGCTCGCCTCCGCGACGACGGCGCCGCCGGTCGCGCTCGCGTCTGCCGCCGAGGCGGGCGCCGCGGCGCCCGGCGCCCGCGCGACGCTGACCGGCTGGGGAACGGCGTCGAGCGACACGACCGAGCCGTCGCAGACGCTGCTCAGCGCCACGACGACGATCCTCGAGGAGCAGGCCTGCGGGAGGCTGCTCGGGAGCCGCTACGACAGCGCGACGATGCTGTGCGCCGTCGACTCGCCGGCGTTCGCCGCCTCGACCTGCCGCGGTGACAGCGGCGGGCCGCTGCTCGTCGCGCGCGCGGACGGGACGCCGCTCCAGCTCGGCGTCGCGAGCTGGGGCAGCGCCAGCTGCGACCCGCGCGTTCCGCAGGCGTTCACACGCGTCAGCGGCCACGCCGACTGGCTCGCTGCGCAGATCGCAGCCGCGCCGACGAACCCGGCACCGCCGCCGACCTCCTCGAGCGACGCCGACCTGGCGAACGGCCCGACCGCCCAGCCCCGCAACGGCTCTCCTGCGCCCGCGCGGTCGGCGGGCGTGACGGCCGCGTGGTACCGCGGCTCGACACGACAGGGCCGTGCGATCGCCGTGCGCGTCGCGAGGGGCGCCCGGACGATCGCCGACGTGCGCTTCGGCTATCGCGCCCGCTGCACGAGCGGGACGCGCAGCGGCACGTTCCGGACGACGCCGCCGGCCGGCGCGCCGATCGTCGCCGCTGCCGGCGCACGCGGCCGGCGCGTGTTCACCGTCGCCCGTCGCGATCGCGACGGCCGCCGCGTCCGCGTGCGCGGAACCTTCGCGAGCGGCGGCTGGATCACGGGCAGCGTGCGGATCGCCTGGAGAACGAAGCGCGCCGGACGCTGCGACAGCGGCGCGCTGCGGTACACGGCCCGGCGCTGAGCCGTGCGGCTGGCCGCCTGCCGCCGCCGCGCACCCGCCGACCGGCCGAGATGCCGCCCGCACAGCGCCGACGTGCCATCGCCCAACCGGATCGAGCCGTTCGGCACAGCGCCCGCGCGCCATGTGTCCAACCGGTCGAACTGGCCGACCAGCGCCGACGCGCCACACGTTCAACCGACTGATCCATTATGTGTGATTCCGGTGGATGACGCACGGACTTGAGGGCCAACGCGCCAGGGTAAGCGTTTTTGCTTGAAGCAAAAACGCTTTTCTGCCGATCATTTTCAACCATGAACTGGACGCCAACGACGCGCCTCTTCGCTACGGCGCTCGCCCTCACCGCCCTCTTCGCCCTCCCCAGCGCCGCGTTTGCGGCTGAACGCGGCGGCGCCACGTTGCGCGTTGCCGGCGGGACCCAGGCGCAGGCCGGCGCGCCGTTCACGTCGCTCGCGTATCTGACGATCCAGAAGTCCTCCGACTCGGCCGTCGCGTGCAGCGGGACGGTCGTCGCTCCCGCCGTCGTGCTGACCGCCGCGCACTGCGTCACCGACTCCGCCGGCAACATCGTGCCCGCCGACGGCGTGCAGGTCACCACCGGCCGGCTCGTGCCCGACGACGCGTCCGGCGGCCAGCAGGTCGGCGTCAGCCGCATCGTCGTCCACCCCGGTTACGACCGTGCCGCGGTCCGCGCCGACGTCGCGCTCGTGCTGCTGTCGGCGTCGGTCGACGCGCCGCCACTCGCGCTCGGCGCAGCGTCCGACGCGGCCCCCGGAACCCGCGCGACGATAGCCGGCTGGGGCGCGACGTCAGGTCAGGACTCGACGCCCTCCCCGGTCTTGATGACCGCTCCGACGACCGTGTTCACCGACGACGCGTGCGGTCGCCTGCTCGGTGAGCGCTACGACGCCGTGACGATGCTCTGCGCCGCCGACGAGCCCGCCTACGCGGGCTCGACCTGCCTCGGCGACAGCGGCGGCCCGCTGCTCGTCCGCCGCCCCGACGGCACCGACGTCCAGGTCGCCGTCACGAGTTGGGGCAGCACGACGTGCGACGCGCGCGTCCCGCAGGCGTTCGCTCGCATCAGCGCCCTCTCCGGCTGGATCACGGGCCAGATCGCCGCAGCGCCGCAGCTCGGCCCGCCCGCGGCGGCCAGCTCCGGGATCGGGACCGCCGCGGTCGCCGGCGGGACGCAGCCGCGTGGCGGCTCGCCCGCGATGCGCGCCCGCGCCGCCAGCAGCGACGCCACCTACCGGGGGAGAACGCGCCAGCGGCAGGCGATCAGCGTCGAGCTCGCGTCGGGCAGCCCCCTCCGCGTCCGCGTCGGCTACCGCGTGAGCGGCTCGCGCGGCGCCACGACCGGGATGTTCAGCTCGACGACGCAGACGCGCAGATCGGGCCGCTCCACCACGCCGGGCCGCTCCGCGCGCAGCTTCTCCGTGACGCTGCGAGACGCACGCGGCAGACGCGCGCTGGTGCGCGGCACGGTCTCCGGCCGCAGACTCAGCGGCAGCGTCCGCCTCAGCTGGCGCAGGCGCGGCGGGGCGACCGAGCGGATCGTCACGAAGTACACCGCGCGCAACGCCGGCTGAGGTCGCGCCCACCGCCGGGCGATCTGCCCTTGACTTCAACCATGCTTGAAGTCGTAGGGTCAGTCGCCATGCTGCTCCGCGACCTCCCCACGCCGCTCTTCGAACCCGCCGCACGCGAGCACCGGGATGCGCGGGTAGCGCGGGTAGGCCGGGTCCTCCTTCGACCGCATGCAGAGCGAGAAGACCGATCCGCGCGTGTTGCGCACGACTCTCTGAAAACGGCAGGTGTCGCACAGGCCGACGACAAGAGGCGCACTCATCGGCGCCACTATACTTTTTGAAGTATGTCGACGTTTCGCCGCCTGCTCGGTTTCCTTCGCCCGTATCGCACGGGCGTCGTCTTTTCGTTCGCGCTCGCGGCGGCGGCGATGGCGGCGACGGTCGCGATCCCGTGGCTGACCGGCCGCGCGATCGACGCGACCCGCCGCGGCGATCGCAACGACCTCTGGATGCTCGCGATCGTCGTCGCGGTCGCCGGACTGCTGCGGCTCGCGCTCAGCGTCGGGCGGCGCCTCGTCGCCGGGCGCGTCTCGCTCGGCGTCGAGGTCGACCTCCGCCAGCGGCTCTACGCGCACCTGCAGTCGCTCGAGCTGGGGTTCTTCGACCACCAGCAGACCGGCCAGCTGATGTCGCGCGTGACCGTCGACTTGCAGGCCGTCCGCTTCTTCCTCGGCTACGGGCTGATCTTCATCGGGCAGGCGCTCTTCACGATCGTGCTCGCCGGCATCGCAATGTTCCTGCTGCGGCCCGAGCTGGCGGCGATCGCGCTCGCGCCCGTCCCGTTCGTCGTGCTCGTCGCGTTCCGCTTCGGCCGCCGCTCCCGGCCCGCGATGCAGGAGGTCCAGCAGCGCGTCGCCGAGCTGACCGCCGAGGCGGAGGAGAACGTCTCCGGCGTGCGCGTCGTGAAGGCGTTCGCACGCGAGGAGCGCCAGCTCGGCCGCTTCGACCACCGCGTCGGGCGCGTCTTCGAGCAGTCGATGATCGCGACGCGGCTGCAGGCGTTCTACGCGCCGTTCATCGGCTTCCTGCCGAACATCGGCCTCGCCGCGATCCTCTTCGTCGGCGGGCGCGCGGTGATCGACGGCACGCTCACGGTCGGCGAGTTCACCGCCTTCTACGCGTACCTGCTGATGCTGATCGGCCCGATGCGGATGCTCGGCTACATGCTCGGCTCCGCACAGCGCGCGACCGCTTCCGGCGCCCGTATCTTCCAGCTGCTCGACCGCGCCCCGGCGATGAGCGTGCCGGAGAACGCGCCGCCGCTGCCCGCCGGCGCAGGGCGCGTCGAGCTGCGCGGCGTCTCGCTCACGTTCGAGGGCTCCAGACAGCAGGCGCTCGACGACGTCGACCTGACCGTCGAGGCCGGCAGCACCGTCGCGCTCGTCGGCGGCACCGGGTCGGGCAAGACCGCGCTCGTCAGCCTCCTCCCTCGCCTCTACGACGCGACCGCCGGCGAGGTCCTGATCGACGGCGCGAACGTGAGAGACGTCGACCCGCGCTCGCTGCGCCACGAGATCGCAGTCGTCAACGACGACCCGTTCCTGTTCTCCGCGACCGTCCACGACAACATCGCCTACGCGCGCCCCGAGGCGACCCGCGAGGAGGTCGAGCTGGCCGCCCGGCGCGCCCGCGCGGAGGAGTTCGTCGGCGAGCTGCCCGACGGCTACGACACGATGATCGGCGAGCGCGGGCTGACGCTCTCCGGCGGCCAACGCCAGCGGATCGCGATCGCCCGCGCGCTGCTGGCGAACCCGCGCATCCTCGTGCTCGACGACGCGACCTCCGCGGTCGACGCGTCGACCGAGCAGGAGATCAAGGAGGCCCTGCGCGAGGTGATGGCCGGCCGCACGACGTTCGTGATCGCCCACCGTCTCTCCACCATCTCGCTCGCGGACGACATCGTCGTGCTGGAGCACGGGCGGATCGTCGCGCGCGGCGGACACGACGAGCTGCTCGACGACAACGAGCTGTACGCCGAGATCGCCGAGGCCGCCGGCGGCCGCAGCATGCCGAGGGAGGCGGTCGGCTGATGAGCATCGACCGCGGGACCGACACGCGCAGAACGGACGAGCGCCGCTACGAGGAGGGCGCGAGCGCGCTCTCGACCGGCGGGCCCGGCAAGGAGACGACCGCCGGCAGCGAGGCCGACCGCCTCGCCGACCTGCGCCGCCGCCTGCGCCAGACCTCCGGCCGCGGCCGCAAGCTGCGCGGGCTGCTGGTGCTGCTGCGGCCCTACCGCGGCCGCGTCGCGCTGATGTTCCTCGGCCTCTTCCTCGCGACCGGCGCCGCACTCGCGCCTGCGCCGCTCGCCAAGCTCGCGATCGACGAGGGGATCCGCAAGAGAGACGTCGCCGCGCTCGACTGGATCGTCGTCGGCTTCGTGATCTCCGCGCTCGTCTACTGGGGCGCGACGTACCTGCAGACGTACATGACCGGCTGGGTCGGCCAGCGCGCGCTGCAGGACCTGCGGATCCAGCTGTTCCAGCACATCCAGTCGCTGTCGCTCGGCTTCTACTCGCGCAACCGCGCCGGCGTCGTGATCTCGCGCATGACCAACGACGTGCAGGCGCTCGACTCGCTCGTCTCCGACGGCATCACGACGCTGTTCCAATCGACGCTGATGCTGCTCGGCGTCGTCGTGACGCTGCTGATCTTCGACGTCGAGCTGGCGCTCTACACGTTCCTCGCGATCCCCCTCCTGGCGCTCGCCGCACTCGCCTTCCGGATCGCCTCCGCCGACGCGTTCCGCCGCACGCGCGAGCGGATCGCCGCGATCACCGGCTACCTGCAGGAGACGCTGTCGGGGATCCGCGTCGTCCGCAGCTTCGGCCAGGAGCGCCGCCACCTCGACCGCTTCGACGAGCTGAACGAGGCCAACCGCGACGCGAACATGACGACGGTCTACCTCAACGCGTCGTACTTCCCCGCCGTCGAGCTGCTGTCGGCGCTGGTGACGACCGCGATCCTGATCATCGGCGGCATCCAGGTGATCGAGGGCAACACCTCGACCGGCGTCGTGTTCGGCTTCATCGCCGCGCTGAACAACTTCTTCGACCCGATCCAGCAGCTCTCCCAGCTCTACACGACCTACCAGTCGGGCATGGCCGCGCTCGACAAGATCTTCGAGCTGCTCGACGAGGAGCCGGAGCTGACCGACAAGCCGGGCGCGCTCGAGCTGCCGCAGATCAGAGGCGACCTGCGCTTCGACGGCGTCTCGTTCAGATACGGCGGCGCGGACGACGCCGACGGCGCCTGGGCGCTGCGGGACGTCGACCTGCACGTGCCGCCGGGCCAGACGGTCGCGCTCGTCGGCGAGACCGGCGCCGGCAAGTCGACCTTCGCCAAGCTCGTCGCACGCTTCTACGACCCGACCGAGGGCAGCGTTCGCGTCGACGGGCACGACCTGCGCGACGTCACCTCCCACTCGCTGCGCGGGCAGATGGGGATCGTGCCGCAGGAAGGCTTCCTCTTCAGCGGCACGATCGCCGACAACATCGCGTTCGGTCGCCCGGACGCGACCGACGACGAGATCGTCGCCGCCGCCCGCGCGGTCGGCGCCGACGTCTTCGTCTCCGAGCTGGAGAGCGGCTACGAGACCGAGGTCGGCGAGCGCGGCGCGCAGCTGTCCGCCGGCCAGCGCCAGCTGATCGCGTTCGCCCGCGCGCTGATCGCCGATCCGCGTGTGCTGGTGCTCGACGAGGCGACCTCGAACATCGACATCCACACCGAGGCGCGGATCGAGCACGGCATGCGCCGCCTGCTCGCCGGCCGCACGGCGGTCGTGATCGCGCACCGCCTCTCGACGATCCAGCACGCCGGCCTGATCGTCGTGCTGGAGCACGGCCGGATCGTCGAGCAGGGCACGCACGACGAGCTGATCGCCGCGGAGGGCCGCTACTGGCAGCTCTACCGCGACTGGGACGAGCAGACCGCGGCCTGACTTCTCACCGAACTCTCCGCTTCAACTCGCGCAGGCTGGGCAGTGGTGGGGTGACCACCGCAAGCTTGCGAGGAGCGACATGGCCGACACCAACAGAGGCGTCGTCTACATGGGTCCCGGCACGGTCGAGGTCCAGACGACCGACTACCCGAGCTTCGTGCTCAGAGACGGCCCCGGAGTCCATCCAGACAGCGTCGGGCGCGAGTGCAACCACGGCGTGATCCTGCGGATCGTCTCGACCAACATCTGCGGCAGCGACCAGCACATGGTGCGCGGCCGCACGACGGCGCCCGAGGGGCTGATCCTCGGGCACGAGATCACCGGCGAGGTGATCGAGAGAGGCCGCGACGTCGAGTACATCGACGAGGGCGACCTCGTATCCGTCCCGTTCAACATCGCCTGCGGGCGCTGCCGCAACTGCAAGGAGCGCAAGACCGGCATCTGCCTCAACACCAACCCGGCGCGGCCGGGGGCAGCGTACGGCTACGTCGACATGGGCGGCTGGCCCGGCGGGCAGGCGCGCTACGTGATGGTCCCCTATGCCGACTTCAACTGCCTCAAGTTCCGTGACAAGGAGCAGGCGCTGGCGAAGATCCTCGACCTCACGATGCTGTCGGACATCTTCCCGACGGGGTACCACGGCTGCGTCACGGCGGGCGTGACGACCGGCAGCACGGTCTACATCGCGGGCGGCGGCCCGGTCGGGTTGGCGGCGGCGCACGGCGCGCAGCTGCTCGGTGCCGCGGTCGTGATCGTCGGCGACCTGATCCCGGAGCGGCTGGCGCAGGCGAAGAGCTTCGGCTGCGAGACGATCGACGTCTCCAGAGGAGACCCCGGCGAGCAGATCGAGCAGCTGCTCGGCGTGCCGGAGGTCGACTGCGGCGTCGACGCCGTCGGCTTCGAGGCGCGCGGCCACGGCGAGCACGCGAGCGAGGAGCTGCCCGCGACGGTGCTGAACTCGCTGATGGGACTGACGCGCGCGGGCGGCGCGCTCGGCATCCCGGGCCTCTACGTGACCGGCGACCCGGGCGCGCACACGGACGCGGCGAAGGAGGGCTCGCTGTCGATCCGGATCGGGCTCGGCTGGGCGAAGTCGCACGTCTTCACGACCGGCCAGTGCCCGGTGATGAGATACAACCGCGAGCTGATGGAGGCGATCCTCGGCGACCGCTGCCAGATCGCCAGAGCGGTCAACGCGACGGTGATCACGCTCGACGACGCGCCGCAGGGCTACAGAGACTTCGACAGAGGAGCGGCGAAGAAGTTCGTCCTCGACCCGAACGGGCTGATCCCGGCCTAGGTGGGCTCGTCCGCGTCGTCGCGCGCGCTCAGCGCGGCGATCTCCCGCTCCAGCTCGGCGACCCGCGCGACCACCCCGTCGAGGCGGGGGTCGCGGGCGCCGAGCGAGCGGCGCGCGCCCATCGCGTAGGCGAACTCCATCGAGTTGATCAGCCGGCGGTGCTCGGCGCGCAGCTCGTCGAGGCGTCCCATCCCACGATGGTACGCCGGCGCGTGTAGCGTTCCGCACATGTCACGTCCCGAGTTTGCGCTGCTCGCCGGCGCGCCGCCCGAGGAGATCGCCGAGCTGCTGTCGCACGGCCGCCGGCGAACGTTCGCCGCCGGCGAGGTCGTCTTCCACGCCGGCGACCCCGCCGACTGCATGCACCTCGTCCGCTCAGGTCGCTTCGCCGTGCGCGTGAGCACCGAGTTCGGCGATGTCGTGACGCTCAACGTCGTCGGGCCGGGCGACTCGTTCGGCGAGCTTGCGCTGCTGACGCCCGACGCCCCGCGCAGCGCGACGATCGCGGCGCTGGAGCCGGCCGAGACGCTGTCCGTCCACGAGATCGACTTCCGCCGCCTGCGCAGCGAGCGCCCGCAGACCGACGCCGTGCTGTCCCAGCTGCTCGCCGCGCGCGTGCGGCGGCTGTCCGAGCAGCTCGTCGAGGCGCTCCACCTGCCGGCCGACACGCGCGTGCGCCGCCGGCTGCTCGACGTCGCGGCGGCGTACCGCGGCGACGGCGAGGAGGGCGGCGCCTCGATCCCGCTGACGCAGGAGGAGCTGGCGAGCCTCGCCGGCACCTCGCGCGCGACCGTCAACAAGGTGCTGCGCGAGGAGCAGGCGCACGGCACGCTGGAGCTGACGCGCGGCCGCACGACCCTGCTCGACACCGCCGCGCTGGAGCGGCGGGCGCGCGGCCCGTTCGGCTAGCCGGCCCGGCGGCCGAGGAATGGCGATCTGACCACGCTGAGCGTGGTCAGATCGCCATTGCTCGCCTCAACGCACGCGTCTTGCCGGCGCGAGGTAGCGCTGACCTGCGCGCACGAGGCGCGATCTGCGCAGGAGGAACGACGTCACTCTCACGCGTCCTTCGCTGACCGCGAAGAGCGTGCCGGGGTGCGGGTCGGCCGGGCAGCGGTCGACGGTCGTCCAGCGGGTGCCGCGGACGATCGCGGCGCCATATCTGCCGCGCACCTCGATCCGGCCGTCGGCGTGGACGCGCGCGCGACGCCCGCGCTTGCCCTTGCGCCGGGCGGACGCGGCGGCGCGCGGGCGCAGCTGGGCTCTCGGGCGCGCGCTCCCTCTCCGCGCGGCGCCTCTGCGCGTCAGCGCGCGGCAGCCGGCGAGCGGGCCGGAGAGGACGATCTGGCCGGGACGTTGACCGAGGTCGAGTCTGCTGCCCTGCCGGACGATGAACCGCCCCTCGGAGACGATCGCGCTCGCGCGGCGGCCGTCCGGCGTCGTCGTGAACAGCAGCGAGGCGCGGCCGCGGCGCGTGTCCAGCTCGGCGCCGAGCGGGATGTTCGCGATCGCTCTCAGGAGCACGAACCGGCGGGTGCCGGGGAGCCGGATCAGGACCCGTCCCGAGACCGGCGCGACGACGGTGCTGCGGCCGAGCACCGGCGGCGAGACGCCGGGCGGGACCTGTCTCGGCGGGGCGGGGTCGGCCTGTGCAGGCGGATCCTGCCCTTGTCTCACCGGCTCCGGCGCGATCCCGCGCACGCGGTGGTTGAAGCTGTCGGCGATCCACATGCGTGGGCCGCTCGCCGCGACCGCGCGCGGGTGCGACAGCTGCGCGGCGGTTGGCAGGCCGCCGTCGCCGCTGAGGCCGAGCGTGCCGGTGCCCGCGAGGGTGCGGATGACGCCGTCGGCGCCGACCTGGCGGATGCGCTCGTTGGTCGAGTCGGCGATCAGGATCGAACCGTCGCCGCCGGCGGCGACGCCCTCGGGCTGGTTGAGCGCGGCGGCGGTCGCGGGGCCGCCGTCGCCGCCGAAGCCGGCGGGCGCGGCCGAGCCCGCGACGGTCGTGATGACCCCTCTCGTGTCGACGCGGCGGATGCGGTTGTTGCCGGTGTCGGCGATCAGGAAGCCTCCGCCCGCGAGCGGCGCGACGCGGGCGGGCACGAGGACCGCTGCGTTGATCGCCTGGTCGTTGTCGCCCGCATAGCCGCCGTTCGGCATCGTGAGGTTGCCGACGACCCGCTCGATTCTGCCGCTCGCCGCATCGACGCGCCGGATTCTGTGATTGCCGGTGTCGGCAATCAGGAAGCTGCCGTCCGGCAGTGCGGCGACGCCCTGCGGCGCGTTGAGCGCCGCGGCCGTCGCCGGGCCGCCGTCGCCCGTGAACGCGGCAGCGCCCGTCCCCGCGACCGTCGTGATCAGCCCGGCCGCGTCGACCCGGCGGATGCGGTTGTTGAGCGTGTCGGCGATCAGGAAGCCGCCGTCGCCGGTCGGCGAGACGCCGCGCGGCTGGTTGAGGCGGACGGTCGCGTCGGTCGCCGGAACGCCTTCGCCCGCGAACGTGCCGGTCGCGCCGTTCGCCGGACCGGCGCCGGCGACGGTCGTGATCAGCCCGGCCGCGTCGACCCGGCGGATGCGGTGGTTGGACGTGTCGGCGATCAGGTACGCCGTGCCGTCGCTGAGCAGGCCGATGTCGGAGGGTGAGGTCAGCAGCGCGCTGGTCGCCGGCGCGCCGTCGCCGCCGAACCCGCCGGTCCCGCTTCCGGCGAGGGTGTCGACCCGGTCGGCGGCCATCGCAGCGGCGGTGCCGAGCCCTGAACCGGCGGGGGCCATCGTGCCGGCCACGACCGTCGCGGTGGCGACGGCTGCGGCGAGGAACGGTGCGAATGCGCGGCGAAAGCGTGTCATCGATCCGGATCTTGGCGCAGAACCTGCGCAGGCACTGTCGCAGACCTCGCACGCCCTGTGTCGAATGCGCGACACTCCGGCGATGCTCAGCCGGCCGCTGCGTGCGCTGATCGTCGGAGTCGCCGCCGCCGCCCTCGCCGGCGGCATCGCCGCCACCGGCCTGCTCGACCGGATCGAGGCGAGCAGCGTCGACCAGCGCTTCGACGTCCGCGGGTCCCAGGGAGCGCCGGAGGACGTGCTGGTCGTCGGGATCGACGAAGCGACCTACGACGTGCATGGCTTCCCGTTCGAGCGCTCGCTCCACGCGCTCGTGATCGAGCGCCTGCTCAACGCCGGCGCCAGACGCATCGCGTACGACGTGCAGTTCTCCGAGCCGCTTGACCGCCGCGACGATGCGCGTCTCGTGGATGCCGTTCGCGATCCGCGTGTGCTGCTCGGGACAGCCGAGGCGACCCGCAGCGGGACGCCGGTCGTGATGCCCGCGCTTCGTCGCGCTGCCGAGGGACGTGTGGGGATCGCCCTGTTCCCGCACGACCACGACGTGATTCGCCGGTTCGAGCCGAGCGTCCTCGGGGTGCCGCATCTCGCGGTGCTCGCCGCGAGCGGCGATCCGGGCACCCCCGCCCGCCCACTGGACTTCGCCGGCCCGCCCGGAACCGTTCCCGAGTTGTCGCTCGACGACATCGTGACCGGCAGATTCGATCCGGCCGCGGTGCGCGACAAGGTCGTCGTCGTCGGCGCGACGGCGCCGATCCTCCACGACGTCGACGCCACCGCGGCCGGTGCGCCGATGCCCGGCCCGGAGATCGTCGCCAACGCAATCCAGACCGTGCTCGACGGCTATCCGCTGCGCGACGCGCCGCCGGCTGTCGCGGCGCTGCTCGTCCTCGCAGCGGGTCTGCTCGCGCCGCTCGCCGCGGCGCTCCCCGGACCGCCCGGGCGGGTGCTGCTGCAAGCGCTCGGGGCGGGACTGGCTGGAGCCGCGGCGCTGCTGGTCGGGGCGCAGCTGGCGTTCGACGGCGGGACGATCGTGCCGGTCGCCGCGCCGCTGCTGGCGCTGCTGTTCGGGACCGCCGGCGCGGTCGCGACGACGTACGCGGTGGAGGTGCGGACGCGGCGTCGCCTGCGGACCGAGTTCGAGCGCTTCGTCGCTCCCGCCGTCGCGAGCGAGCTGCTGGAGCTGGGCGCGCCCGGCGCGCCGGTGCAGAGCCGGCGGCTCGACGCGACCGTCCTCTTCTGCGATCTGCGCGGGTTCACCACCCTCGCGGAGCGGCTGGAAGCCGAGCAGGTGATCGCGGTCCTCAACCGCTACCTGACGCTCGTCTCCGGCGAGGTGCTCGACCGCGGTGGCACGGTCGTCTCCTACCAGGGCGACGGGATGATGGCCGTCTTCGGCGCGCCGCTGCCGCAGGGCGACCACGCGGCGCGCGCGCTCTCCGCCGCGCGCGCGATCTTCGACGGTGCGTTGCCGCGCTTCAACGCCTGGCTGCTGGAGGAGCGGCTCGCCGACGCGCCGCTGGCGGCCGGGATCGGGATCAACAGCGGCCCGGTGATGTCGGGGATCGTCGGCTCCGAGCGGCGCGTCGAGTACGCCGCGGTCGGCGATGCGACCAACGTCGCGGCCCGCCTGCAGGCGCTCGGCCGCGACCTGCCCGGAGAGCTGTTCGTCTCCGCGAGCACCGTCGACGCGCTCGGCGGGGCCGCCGCGGCCGCCGCGGCGCGCCTGCACCTTCACGGCGACGTGTCGCTGAAGGGACGGCGCGAGCCGGTGACGGTCTGGATCGGCGACTGACCGTGCACGCGGAAGCGGCTCCCCCGGAGGGGAGCCGCTCGGTGCGACCGAGGTGTCCGGCGGGGGGCTTACGCCGTTCTCGGCACGCAGGTCACGTAGGCGCTGAGGTAGCGGATGCTGGCGCTGTTGTTGCGGCCGGCCGCGGTCCACCCGGTCATCTCGTTGACGCCGGGCGCCACGGGATCGGGCATCGAGGCGCTGAGCTGCACGTCGACGCCGGTGAGGGCGCCGCCGGGGCTCTGGAGCCACGCCCCGCCGCCGCCGGTCGCCTTCTCGGTCGGTGCGCACGAGGCGGTCTGCGAGACGAACGTCCCGCCGCCGGCGATCGGCCCACTCTCGGCGACAACGGTCCGGACCGAGTTCGCCATGAACGCGGTGTGGTCGCGGCCGTTGAGCTTCTGCGCGTCCAGCGCGGTTCTCGCGGTGTCGGCGCTTCTGGCCGTCTCGGCCGTCTTCGCGCTCTCGGCCGTCTTGGCCGAGTCGGCCGACTTCGCCAGCTCGGCGAACTTCGCGATGCTCGCGATCGGGACCAGCCCGAGCCGCGACTCGTTGATCTGCTTCCCGGTCAAGGAGTTGGGCTTGATGCGATCAGCAGGGACGCTGCTGCGCTTGAGCTGGACGCCGCTGACCTTGACGGCGGCCTCGGCGGTCGTGGCGCCGGTGGCCGCGACAGCGGCGAGGGCGACGGCGACGACGGCGCTGCGGCGGATGGTGGAGATGGAGCGCATGGGGATCTTCCTCCCGATCTGTGCGGCGGACCCGGTGTCCACCGTTGATGTGCTCCAGCTTCGTTTCTCAGTGGCCCCCGGTCTGCTCGTCGCGCGACACGAGAAGTGTCAAGTGTGCGACAGAGGCGAGGAGGCGGTGCGACTGCGGGACAGGGATTCGAACCCCGATTACCCGGTCCAGAGCCGAGTGTCTTGCCATTAGACGATCCCGCAACGTGTGCGAAACGTCAGGATAGCCATTCCGCGCGCGAGGCGGCGCCTGGCCGCGGGTCTGCAAACACAGTTGGTGTAGGCAACGCCGAGAGGCCACGCTACGCTTCGTCTGCGGCACGATCGCGAGTGGCGCACCTCCTAGGAAGCCCGGGGTTGTGGCCCCGGGCTTTCGCATTTCTGACGGTGGTCCGGCGCCGTTGTGGCGACGCCGGACCCGTGCTACCGCTGTCTGGTCAGACGGTCGACCAGAAACAGCAGCACGATCGCAAGCAGCAACTCCATACACATCACCTCCTTTCTCAGGACGCGAACGTCCCGGCCGAGGTTGGTCCTCGGCAGTTCTGGAGGTGATGGCCGCAGCTACCGCCAACGCGACAGCGCCCACGCTTTCACGTGCCGCCGCGAGCGTCTACCGCATGTATCTAGGACGTGCTCAGCCCGGCCAGCCGGGCGCCATCTCGAACTGCTCGTCGCCGAGCGCGAGGACCATCGGGTCGCCGGTGCGGGCGGCGAGGTGGAGCGGCGTGTCGGGATCGGTCGTCGAGAAGGTGGCGGTCAGGACGCTGCGGCCGGGGAAGCGATCGGCGAGGTCGCGGACGGAGCGCGCGAGCGACTCGACGCCACCGAGCATCGAGGTGATCTCGGCGCGCGCGGCGTCGACCTCGAACGGCGGCAGCGGGCGCACGTCGGGCACCCACAGCGGTTCGGCGGCGAGCCGGTCGGCGTCGAGCTGGACCGCCTGCTCGCCCTCTCTCAGGAGCACCGCGCCCTCCGCCGGGCACTCGACCAGCAGCGGCGGCGCTCTCTCCCCCTGGTCGAGCAGCAGTATCAGCGCCTCCGCGCCCGCGGCGCGAACGAACGCGCGCAGCGTCGCGACCAGCTGGGCTATCCGCTCGCGTGCGGCGTCCGGGGACCGGTCGCGTCCGGTCTCGCCCGCCGGCTCGCGGCCCGCGTCGGGCGGCTGGCCGGCGGCGGTCATCTCAGGCGCCGACGGAACCCAGCTCGGCCGACACGTCGGCGAGGCCGCCGACGTCCGCGTCGTCGAGCGGCGCGCGCGAGGCGATCATCCGCCGCGCGTGCTCGAGGTCGTCGCTGCGGCCGATCGACAGCGCACCGGCAACGCGGCCGCCATCGAGGTACCAGACGCTGAACGCGCCGTCGTCGAGCGAGCCGCGCACGACCTCGCGGTCCCACGACGTCGCCGGACCGACGTACTCCAGCGACGCCCAGTCGCTGAAGTCGGAGAAGAAGTACGGCACGACCTCGTGCGGTCTGTCGGCGCCGAGCATGTTCAGCGCGACCGTCTTGCCCATGTTGAACGCGACGTCCCAGTGCTCCACGCGCAGCCGCCGGCCATGCACGACGCTGTCGTAGGAGGCGATGTCGCCGGCCGCGTAGATCCCGGGCACCGAGGTCTCCAGCCGGCTGTCGCACAGCACGCCGCCGCGCTCGTCGTCGAGCGTCAGTCTCGCGGCGCGCGCGAGCATCGTGTCCGGGTTCACGCCCGCGCCGATCACGACGACGTCGGCCGGAACCGACTCCCCGTTCTCGGTCACGACCGTCGTCACACGGCCGAAGTCGCCCTCGAAGCGGCCCAGCGCGTCGTTGCCGATCACCCGCACGCCGTGCGACTCCAGCACCGCCTGCAGCCAGCCGCCGGCGACCGCACCGAAGCCGCGCTCCAGCGTCGTCCCCTCCTGCATCACGATCGTGCAGTGGGCGCCGAGCGACGTCAGCGACGCGGCGACCTCGCAGGCGACGTACGAGCCACCGATCAGGACGACGCGCTTGCCGCCGATCGCCTCGGCTCTGATCGCGTCCGCGTTGCCGAACGCGCGCAGGTAGTGGATCCCGTCCAGCTCGCAGCCGTCGACCTGCAGCCGCTTCACGTTCGCGCCGGTCGCCAGCAGCGCCGTGTCGAACGAGACGACCTCCTTCGTCGAGAGCGTCGCCTCCTTCGCGGCCGCGTCGAGCTTCATCACGCTGGTGCGCTTGCGCAGGTCGATCCGCTGCTCGTCCCACCACGGATCCGGGCGGAAGTAGACGTCGTCGCGCGACTCTCTGCCGGCGAGGTAGCCCTTCGTCAGCGGCGGGCGGTTGTACGGCGCGTCGGACTCGCGGCCGACGAGCAGGATCTCGCCCTCGGCGCCGGACTCGCGCAGCCAGCGGGCGCAGTTCGCGCCCGCGAGGCCGCCGCCGACAAGCAGATGTGCGACGTGACGATCAGCCATCACGCCGCCGCGACGCTCTGGGTGAACTGGGGCGTGATCGCCGACTCCAGCCCCGGATCGAGGATCAGCAGCACCTCGTCGCCGGCCTCGATCACGGTGTCGGACTTCGGCACGAAGCCGCCGCCGTCGCGCAGCACCGAGATGATCAGCGCGCCCTCCGGCAGCTTCACGTCCTCGACCTTCATGCCGGCCGCGGCCGCGCCCTGCACGACCTCCAGCTCGATGATCTCCAGCCGCTCGCCTTCGAGCGCGAGCAGCTGCACGAGGCCGTACTGCGGCACCTCGTGCTCGATCAGGCGGAGGATCAGGTCGGTCGCCGACACCGCCGGCTGGATCCCGAGCAGCTTGAAGTGCTGCAGGTTGCGCGGGTTGTTGACGCGCGCGACGATCCGCTGCGTCAGGTACTTCTCCTTCGCCATCTGGCAGATCAGGACGTTGTCCTCGTCGTCGCCGGTGACGGCGATCACGAGGTCGGCGCGCTGGATGCCGGCGCGCTCCAACACCCACAGCTCGGTCGCGTCGCCGTATTGGACGCTGTGCTCGAGCTCCTGCTCGACGACGAGGTAGCGGCGCCGGTCCTCCTCGATCAGGGTCACCTCGTGGTCCTTCGCGAGCAGCTCGCGCGCGAGGTTCCAGCCGACCTTTCCGGCACCGGCGATGATGACGTACATCCGGCGGTCCCCCGATCCGTGTTCAGGCCACCGGGGCAAGAGCTGCCTCCCTGACCAGGTCGATCGCGTGCTGTGTCGGGCAGATCGTCTGGAGCCCCTGCTCGGCGTACCAGGCGGCGCGCGCCGGGTCGGCGACGCGGACGACGACGCGCTTCACGTTGAAGCGCTTCTGGGCGATCTGCGCGACGACGAGGTTGGTGTTGTCGCCGCGGGTGGAGGCGATGAAGACGTCCGCCTGCTCGATGCCGGCCTCGACCAGCGCGTCGACCTCCAGCGCGGTGCCGACGGTGAAGCGGCCGCCGGCGTCCTCCCACGTGTCGACGAGGTCTTTGTCGAGCTGCTCGTGGGAGAGCGGGTCCTGGTCGAGCACCGACACCTCGTGACCGGCCTCGAGTGCCTGCTTGGCGACGGCGGAGCCGACGCGCCCCGCTCCGACGATCAGGATCAGCATGAGCGGAACACTAGCGCGGCGCGTCGTTCGGCTGATCCGCCGCCGGGGCGGTGAGGATCACGCGGCACTCCGCCTTGCGCAGGACGTACTTCGTCGCCTCGCCGACGAAGTTGTCGAGCGGCCCGCCGGAGCCGCCCAGGAGCGCGCCGCCGCGCACGCGCGACGGCTCCTCGGCGGCGAGCACGATCGCCTCCACCCCGCGCCGCTTCGCCTCGGAGACGATCCCCTGCCCGGCCCGGCGCGCACGGATCATCGCCGTCTGGACCTGGACGCCCTCGTACTCCTCGCCGACCGCCTTGGCGCGCCGCAGCGCCTCCTGCGCGCGTCTCACCTGCGCCTCCGGCAGGCGCGCGTCGATCGGCAGCGCCATCGGCACCTCGAAGACCCAGATCGCCTCGATCGTCGCGCCCTCCTCGTCGAGGTCGTCGCGCACGGTGCCGGCGAGCCGGCCGGCCGTCTGGACGATGTCGTCGTCGAGCGCGTTGCCGAAGATCGGCACCAGGATCGAGCCGAACTCCTCCTGGTCGCGCTCGTGCCTGAGCGCCCGTTCGGGCACCATCACGCGGCGCAGCAGCGGGTTGCCGTCGATCCGGCGGTAGACGACGTAGAGCACGATCCCGCCGAGCAGCCAGGCGAGGCCGACGTAGCGCGCGCCGCCGTGCAGGATCACGACAGTGACCCAGCCGGCCCCGGACAGCAGCGCGCCCAGCACCGCCGGCAACGGCACGTCGCGCCCGCGCACGCGGACGTTGAGCGGGACGCGGTACGGCCGCGACCGGTCCGGCTCTCTGAAGCGCAGCACGACGATCGCGAGGTGGGCGATCGTGAACGCGAGCAGCGCGCCGAACGCATAGATGCCGACGAGAAAGTCGAGGTCGGCAGGGATCGTCAGCACCGCCGCGATCAGCGCGGCGAGCGCGATCAGAACGTACGGAGTGCCGAATCTCGGGTGCAGCCGGCCCAGCCTGCTGGGGATCTGGCGGTTGGTCGCGAGCGCGTACGCGAGCCGTGACGTGCCGAGCATCGCGCCGTTGGAGGCCGCGACGAGCGCCGTCACGGCGCTGAGCGCGACAAGCGCCTGCAGCGTGTCCGACAGCCAGTTCGGGTCGAACGAGTCGGCGATCCCGAGCAGCGGCGCCTCGATGTCGCGTGTCGTGAACGCGCTCGCGCCCTCGGTCACCGGCAGCGCGTTGACCGCCACGACGGCGATCCCGACGTAGACGAGCACGATCGAGGCGACGCCCGGGCCGACGAGCCGCTTCAGCTCTCTGCGCGACGCGCGCGACTCGCCCGCGAGGCTCGCCGCCGCCTCCAGGCCGGTGAACGCGATCGTCGCGATCGTGAGCGCGAAGACGACGTCGCTGTTGGACGGCGTCGCACCCAGCTCGATCGAGTCGAGCACGACGCCGGGCTCGACGATCAGGAACAGCCCGAGCACGATCACGACGACCTGCACGCCGATGTCGGCGGCGGCGACGACGACCTGCTGCTGGAGCTGGCGGATCGTCACGCCCGCGACGTTCCAGATCGCGACGGCGACGATGATGGCGATCGCGACGAGCACCTCCGGCAGCCCCGACCCGAGCGGCGACCAGAACTCGGCCATGTAGTTCGTCGTCGTGAACGCCGTGACGGCGACGAGGATCGCGTAGTCGAGCAGGATCGCCCAGCCGGCGACGAAGCTGACCAGCTCGTTGAAGGCGTAGCGGGCGAAGACCGAGGAGCCGCCGCGTTCGCGGTGCAGCGCGGCACCCTCGACGTACGTCATCGCGGAGAGCGCGAAGAACAGCCCGGCGACGAGGAAGACGACCGGCGTCAGCCCCAGCGCGCGATCGGCGACGACGCCGAGCGCGAAGTAGACCGAGCTGACCGAGGTCGTGTAGACGAGCGCGAACAGCGCGCGCGAGCTGAGCGGACGCGGCGCCGGTCCGGCGCCGTCCGGCGGGAGGCCCTGAGCCATCAGCCCTGCTGCCTCCGGCTCAGGGCGATCCGGCCGGCGCCGGCAGCGACGAACAGCACGCCCATGATCACGCCGACGGACAGCGGCCCGCCGCCCTCGGCGAGCGTGCGCACGAGCAGCACGACGCCGATCACGAGCATGATCGCCGACAGCAGGCGCGTCGTCGCGTGGTGGACGTTGCGGGGCGCGGGCATCAGACGATCTCCGCCGCCTGGCGCGTCGCCTCGCGGCGGCGGCCGCGACCGGACTCGATGATGACGCGGCACGGACGCTCTGCCAGCACCGTCTCCAGCGTGCGGCCGAAGACCGAGCCGCCACCGCCGCGGACCGGCAGCGGCATCACGATCGCGCGCGCCTGGATCACCTTCGCCTCGTCGACGATGCGGCGGCCGGCCTGACCGGGGCGGACCTTCTCCCAGTGGCCGGTCACGCGGCGCCCGCCCTGCACCTTCGCCTGCTCGATGATCGACTGCGCGGCCAACTCCTGCTCGGGCATCGCGGCGTGGATCGGGCTCGTCGGCGGGACCGTGATCGTGACGATCACGTGGATCCCGCGGTGGCGCCGGGCGGCGAGCTTGATCGCCGTCGACAGCACGTCTCTGACGTACTCGCGCTCGTCGAAGGCGACGAGGACCGACTCGTACTCGGCCTCGTGGTCGATCACCGGCTTGGGGACCGCGACCTTCGTCGTCGTGACGAGGTCGAGCCCTTGGCGCTTGCGGAACGTGACGAAGACGACGACCCCGATCGCCAGCCAGCTGAGCCCCGTGATCGCCACGTCGAGGTAGAGGGCCGTGACGACGCACCACGCGAGCGCGGTGAAGATGCCGCCGAAGACGGCGAACAGCGGGATGTCGTGTCCGCGCCAACGGACGTTGCCGGGTCCGCGGAACGGCCGTCTCGCGTCGGGGTACTTGATCCGCAATCGCACCACGGCCGCGTGCGCGATCGTGAACGACAGCATCGCGCCGAACGCGTAGAGGTTGCCGAGGAAGCCCGCCTGGCCAGGGATCATCGCGATGCACGCGACGATCGAGAAGACGATGATGCCGATCCACGGCGTGCGGAATCTCGGGTGCAGCTGGCGCAGCTTGTCCGGCATCTGCCGGTGGACGCCCATCGAGTAGGTCAGCCGCGAGACGCCGATGATGCCGGCGTTCGTGGCGAGGAAGAGGATCGTTGCGGCGAGCAGACCGACGTAGATCTCGCCGGGATGCTGGAGCGGGCCGAGATCCATGTGCTCGACGATGCCGAGCACGGGATCGCCGGCGAAGCCGCCCTCGTCCTCCGGCAGGCCGAGCAGCGTCTTGCACTCCCCCGCTCTGTCGCAGGCGACGGGCAGCGCGCTGAGCGCGATCGCCGGCAGCAGCGCGTAGATCGCGAAGACGGCGATCACGACGCGGTTGATCGCCTTCGGGATCGTTCTGGCCGCGTCCTTCGCCTCCTCCGCCATGTTCGAGATCGTCTCGATGCCGGTGTAGGCGATCATCGCGACGGGGATCGCGACGATGAAGTTGCTCCACGTCGGGGCGATGCCCCACTGGACGTTGTCGATCAGCGTGTCCGGCGAGAAGACGAGCACGAGGCCGAGCATCACCAGCAGCAGCTGCGTGGCGAAGTCGACGACCGCGAGCGTGATGTTGAGACCGGCCGTCTCCTTCGCGCCGAAGACGTTGATCGCCGCCAGGATCGCGACGACGACGCAGCCGCCGATCACGTCGCCCGGCGCGTGCCGCAACGGCTCCCAGAAGAGCGAGCCGATGTAGTGCGGCACGAAGAACGCCGAGATCGAGATCGTGATCGTGTAGTTGAGCATCTGGCCCCACGCGGCGAAGAACGACCAGAACTCGTTGAAGGCGTGGCGCGCGAAGCTCGACGAGCCGCCCGCCTCCGGGTACATCGCGGTCGCCTCGGCGTACGTCGAGGCGGTCAGGTAGAAGATCACGCCCGCGATCACGAAGACGACCGGCGTCAAGCCGAGCGCGAACGACGCGACGAGCCCGAGCGCGTAGTAGATCGACGAGCCGACGTTGCCGTAGGCGGTCGAGAAGAGTGCGTTGACCCCGAGCACGCGCTCGAGGCCGTGGAGGCGGCGTTTGGCCATCGTTTGCGTTCCCTGCTCAGCGGATGCTAGACCCGGGCAGGCGCCTCCGTGGCCGATGGGAGCGCGGCCGCCGGCATCGGCGGCGGCGTCAGCGCGGCGGCGGCGATTACGAGCGCGAAGGCGGACAGCCGCACTGCGACGCCGAGCACGCTGTCGGGCATCGGCTCGCCGAAGACGATCGGGCCGGCGGCGATCGTCGTCAGGTTGGCGGCGGCGCTGGTGACCGCGATCACCGGCACCGCGTCGCCGAGCTGGAGCGACTTGGCGGAGACGAGCAGCCCCGCGAGCGACGCGATCAGGATCACGAGCGAGAGCGGGTGGAAGACCGTCAGGAGCAGCCCGTCGTCCTCCAGGTGGCCGCTGACGGCTTTGATCGAGACGTCGGAGGCGGCCCACAGCAGCCCGGCGGAGAGCGCGAACAAGGTGGCGCGCCGCCCCGCCGCGACCGCCGCCAGCGTCCCAGCGAGCGACAGCCCGCCGACGTACAGCAGCAACGTGCCGGCCGAGTAGTCGGCGTGCGCGTCGCTCGCGCCGCCCTCCATCGTCGCGGCCAGGAACGCCAGCCCGGCGGCCGTCAGCGCGACGCCGATCCACTCGCGCCGCGAGACGCGGTGGCCGAACAGCTTGTCGGCGAGCACCGTCAGCAGCACGAGCCCGCCGGCGATCACAGACTGCACGAGCGAGATCGGCGCGAGCGCGAGCGCGCCGACGTGGAAGAACCAGCCGCCGAGCGCGACGACGATCCCGAGCGTGTACCAGCCGGATCTGAACAGCACGACGGTGCTGTGCAGCGGCCGCTTCCAGTCGACCTCGGGCGCCAGCTGCGCGCCGCGGTGCTTGTAGAGGAAGCCGAGGACGCTCGCGAACGCGGTCGCGAGCGAGAGCAGCAGGCCGAGTTGGACGGAGAAGCTCACGGGCGGCCCGGCAGCGTAGCGCTGCGGACGGCGCTCACGGGTTCAGGAGGCCGCCCAGCACGCTCGTGACCGATCTCGGGTCGATGCCGTGGCGCTCCTCGAAGCGCTTGGCGGACGCGTCGTCGGCGAGCGCGAGGACCAGCTCCTCACGGCTGACTCTGAGCCTGCATGCGCCGGCGTCGACGGCCGTCAGCGCGGCGTCCTGGAGCAGCCCGGTGAGGCCGCCCGAGTTCGGCATCTGGCGGTCCTCGCACGGGTCGGCGATCTTGACCGGCTCCGGCGCGATCGCGGCGTTCAGCCCGGCGTAGACGGCCGGGACCGCGAGCACGAGCACGACGAGCGCGAGCGCGGGACTGGCGCGACCGGCCGCCGCGCCGCCTCCCCCGCCCGCGAACAGCAGCATCGCCCCGGCGGCGATCGCGAGCGAGCCGGCGATCACGAACGCCCACTTGAACGCCTCGCCGACCGCGGTCACGAGCGTCTCGTCGGCGCGCACGGCGAGCTTGTCGTAGAGGACGAGGTCCTCGCCATCGAACTGCGCGCGGTTGGCGTCGAGCTGCTTCTCGAGCCCCGCGCGCGGCTGGTCGGCGTCGACGCCGGACAGCAGCGACGGCGCCAGCTCCAGCTTGTCCTGCGGCGGCAGCTTCGCGTCGAGCACGAGCGCAACGCCGCGCTCCTTCGCGCGCTCGGTCGAGCTGTCGAGCTTGTTGGCGATCAGCGGCGCGAGCGCGATCAGCACGACCGCGATGCCGGCGTGGCGGATCGTCAGCAGCCAGGCCGCGTCGTGCGGCGTGCGCTCGGGCAGCAGCTCGCCCGCGAACGCGGGCAGCGCCATCCCCATGCCGACGCCGGCGAGCGCTTGCGGCAGGAACGTCCAGGCGACGTGCGCGTCGGGGATCCATGCGAGCGCGAGCACGCCGCCGCCGACGAGCAGCGAGCCGGCCGCGGCGCGCTGGCGCGGCGGCCCGCCGATGCGGCTGCCGCCGAGCGCCGCGAGCGGCAGGATCGTGACCGTCGCGGCGGCCGCCAGCGGCGAGATCGCCCAGCCGGCGACGAGCAGCAGGACGAGCAGGAAGAGGACGGCGGTGAGCGCGGCGGAGAGGAACGCGAGCGCCGCGGCCGGCAGCAGTCTGATCGGACCGGAGACGTGCGCGTCGTCGAGCGGCGGCGGTTGGACGAGCGTCCCGTCCGGGCCGACGGTGGCCGCTGCCGCCGCATCGGCCGCCGCCACCTCCTCTGCGGCCTTCTCGCCCTTCAGCGCGGCCAGCGCCGCGACCGCCGCCAGCGGGACCTGCACGATGAAGATCGCGCGCCAGTCGAACGCCTGCGTCAGCGCGCCGCCGAGCGCCGGGCCGACCGCGCTCGACAGCACCGCCGCGCCGAGCCAGTGGCGGCGGCCGGCGGGCGCGCCGCCGTCGATCAGCGAGAACGCGGCGACGAGGCCCGCTGCGCCGCCGACCGCCTGGATCGCACGCGCGACGAGCAGGAACGAGAGCGAGTCGGCGACCGCGCAGGCCGCCGAGGCGAAGCCGAACAGGACGAAGCCGGCGGCGCCGACGAGCGTCGGGTCCGAGCGGCGCATCAGCCGCTCGGCCGGCAGCAATGCCGCCGCCAGCACGATCGTGTAGACCGCGATCACCGCCGCGACGCCCTCCACGGTCGTGTCGAGCTCGCGCAGCAGCTCGGGCAATGCGAGCGTCACGATCGACGCGTCGGCGAGCACGAGGCCCGCTGCGGCGGTCACCAGCCAGAGGCGCAGCTTCATGGTGTGATGTCTACTCCACGCATGGGTGCGCGCCAACCCCTGTCGTCCCCCGGTCGATGGTGCGGCCAGCACCACCTCGTGCCGGCCGCGCCATCACAGGGTGTTCACACGGGGGAATCCGCGCCAGCGGATTCCCCCAGTGGAATCGGCGCCAGCCGATTTCACACGATCAACGGAATGATCAGGATCGCGACGATGTTGGCGACCTTGATCATCGGGTTGATCGCCGGTCCCGCCGTGTCCTTGTAGGGATCGCCGACGGTGTCGCCGGTGATCGAGGCGGCGTGCGCCTCCGAGCCCTTGCCGCCGAACGCGCCGTCCTCGATCAGCTTCTTCGCGTTGTCCCACGCACCGCCGCCCGACGTCATCGAGATCGCCATGAAGAGGCCGACCACGATCACGCCGATCAGCAGCCCGCCGAGCGCCTCGACCGACAGCAGGCCGACGACGAGCGTCACGACGATCGGGATCAGCGACGGGATGATCATCTCCCGCTGCGCCGATCTCGTCACGATGTCGACACAGGTCGCGTAGTCGGGCTGCTGCGAGCCGTCCATGATCCCGGGCCGCTCGCGGAACTGGCGGCGGACCTCCTCGACGACCGCGCCGCCGGCGCGGCCGACCGCCTCCATCGAGAGCGCGGCGAACAGGTAGACCATCATGCCGCCGATCAGGAGCCCGATCAGCACGGGCGGATCACCGAGCACGAACGCGACCGGGTCCTCCCCGTCCTTGATCAGCTCGATGTTCAGCTCGTACTCGAAAGCACGGAAGAGCACGAGCGCCGCGAGCGCCGCCGAGCCGATCGCGAAGCCCTTCGTGACCGCCTTCGTCGTGTTGCCGACCGCGTCGAGCGGGTCGGTCACGTTGCGCACGTCCTCGGGCAGGTCGGCCATCTCGGCGATGCCGCCGGCGTTGTCGGTGATCGGGCCGAAGGCGTCGAGCGCGACGATCAGGCCGGTCAGCGACAGCATCGCCATCACCGCGACGCCGATCCCGTAGATGCCGGCGAGGTCGTTCGCCCACAGGATCCCGAGAGCGATCACGAGCGCCGGCGCGGCCGTCGACTGGAAGCCCTGGGCGAGCCCCTGGATGATGTTCGTCGCGTGGCCGGTCTCCGACGCTCTCGCCGTCGACTTGACGGGCGCGAAGCGCGTCGAGGTGTAGTAGTCGGTGATCACGAACAGCAGTCCGACGATCGCGAGGCCGATCAGCGAGCAAAGGTAGAAGTCGCTGACGCCCGGCGCGTCGCCGGGGCTCGTGACACCGCGCAGCGTGACGTCGTCCATCATCCAGCTCGTGATCGGGTAGAAGGCGACCGCGGCGATCAGGGCGGAGACGATCAGGCCCTTGTAGAGCGCGCCCTCGACGTTGCCCGACGCCGAGCGGACGAAGTAGGTGCCGACGATCGACGCGATGATCGAGACGGCGCCGAGCACGAGCGGGTAGAGCGCGACCGCGCTCGACTCCTGGAACGTCAGCACGCCGAGCAGCATCACCGCGACCGCGGTCACGGCGTACGTTTCGAACAGGTCGGCTGCCATGCCGGCGCAGTCGCCGACGTTGTCGCCGACGTTGTCCGCGATCACCGCCGGGTTGCGCGGGTCGTCCTCCGGGATGCCCGCCTCGATCTTGCCGACGAGGTCGGCGCCGACGTCGGCGCCCTTCGTGAAGATGCCGCCGCCGAGGCGGGCGAAGACGGAGATCAGCGAGCCGCCGAAGCCGAGGCCGATCAGCGCGTCGACCGCCTCCTTCGGCGTCTGGTCGACCCAGGAGGTGAGGATCCCGTAGTACGCGGCGACGCCCGCCAATGCGAGGCCGACGACGAGCATGCCGGTGACGGCGCCGCCGCGGAACGCGACGCGCAGCGCGGTCGGCACCCCCTCGCGGGCCGCCTCGGCGACGCGCGCGTTCGCCCGCACCGAGACGTTCATGCCGATGTAGCCGGCCGCCGCCGAGGACAGGCCGCCGATCGCGAAGCCTATGGCGACCCAGATGTCCTGGATGAATATGAGCGCGACGAAGAGCAGCAGGCCGACGGCGGCGATCGTCGAGTACTGCCGGTTGAGGTAGGCGCGGGCGCCCTCCTGCACCGCCGCGGAGATCGACCGCATTCTCTCGTTTCCGGGCGAGAGGGCGAGCAGCGATCTCACGGTTACGGCGCCGTAGACCAGCGCACAGGCGGCGCACACAAGTGCGACGAGGACGCCGTGGTCGGTCAGGAAGCTGGACAAGACTTTGATCCTCCAGATTCTGTTGAACGACAACGGCGCGCCATCGGGCGCGCCGCACCAGCGATCGAGGCCGCGGCGCGATGAGGGCTCTCCACGGACCCCACTACAAGCGGCGCGAGCCTATCGCAGTGCACGGACGCGCCGTCAAGGTTGAACGTCGAACGTCAGCGCGCCAGCGGCGCGCGCGGAGAGCCGGCGGCGGGCCGGGCTACTGCCCGGGAACCCAGAGGCGGCCGCTTCTCTGCGCCGGTCCTCTGTCGCCCGGTCCGGGCTGCGGCGGTGCGGACTGCGGCGGCCCCTGCGGGGTCCCCGGGCCCGGGCCGGCCGGCCCTGCGCCCGGCCCGCCCGGCCCGCCGGGCGCGTCGCCCGCCGGTCCGCCCGGTACGCCGCCGGCCGCCTCGGCCGCCTGCACGTACGCCATCTGGAGCTGGGAGAGCGCGTCGCGGATCGGTCTCGCCTGCTCGCCGGCGATCAGCTCGACGAGCGGCAGCAGCGCGCGCACGCCCTCGATCCCGACGCGGACCTGGTCGAGGTCGCGCTCGCTCTCGCTGCCGGGGACGAGCCCGGCGCGCATGACGGAGACGTTGAGGATCGAGACGGTCGCCTCCATCACGACCTGCTCGACGCGCACCTTCTTCAGCTCCTCCTGCAGCGCGGCGCGCATCTCCTCCTCGCTCGGCTGGCCCTGCGGCTCATCAGTGCTCACACGATCACCTCCTGGGCGTACGTCTCGCGGGTCTCGCGGACGGTAGCGGCGTAGACCTCTTCGATGCCCGCTCCG
The DNA here is from genome assembly GCF_000025265.1 of Conexibacter woesei DSM 14684. Classification (GTDB taxonomy): domain Bacteria; phylum Actinomycetota; class Thermoleophilia; order Solirubrobacterales; family Solirubrobacteraceae; genus Conexibacter; species Conexibacter woesei. The sequence continues at coordinate 3,099,285 of NC_013739.1, read as the reverse complement.
GCGTCGATCATGCGACGCTGGCGCTGGGCGCCGTTCAGCTCGGGCAGCGCGACGTCGATCCCGAGCTCGGCGCGCACCGGCGCCGTCCACGCGAGCAGCCGCTCCAGCGCGGCCTGACCGGGGAACTCGACCGCGCGCTCGAGGTCGATCAGCGGCCCGTCGAGCCCGCGGCGGATCGCCCGCCACATGTTCTCCTCGATCAGGCGCGCCGGCGGGTCGGCGAACGGGACGCCGTCCTCGACGTCGCGCGCGGCCTGCGCGACGCAGGCGACGATCAGCGCCGCGAGGCCGTCGGACTCGCCGGCGGTCGACTGCGCGTCGCAGATGCGGACCTCGACGGTGCCGAACGAGAGGTGCGGGCGGACCGACCACCAGACCTGCGTGTACTCGACGATCGAGTTCGTCGCGACGAGGAACTCGAGGTAGGAGCGAAACGCCTGCCACGAGCCGAACGCGTCCGGCACGCCGCAGCGCGGGAACGACTTCGTGAACGTCTGCGTGCGCACGGTGTGGAGCCCAGAGTCGCGCCCGTCGACGTACGGCGAGTTGGCGGAGATCGCCAGCAGCAGCGGCAGCACTGGGCGCAGCCGATCGCAGACCTGGACGGCGCGGTCGGCGCCCTGCACACCGACGTGGACGTGCAGCGAGAACGTGTTGTTGCGCCATGCGACGTACTTGAGGCCGTCCTCGACGCGGTGGTAGTGCTCGGTGTCGATGATCCGCTGCTCGCGGTAGTCCGAGAACGGGTGCGTCCCGGTCGCGCCGAGCGCGATCCCGCGCTCCTGCGCGAGCGCGAACAGGCGGCGGCGGTGGTCGCGCTGTCTGATGGCCGCGTCGGCGACGTCGACGCCCTTGCCGGAGCGGATCTCGATCTCGGACGAGATCAGCTCGCCCGCGATCGACTCCGCCAGCACGGGATCGGCCTGCGCGGCGTCGCGCAGCTCCTCGAAGCGCGGCGTCAGCGCGCGCGTGCCGGGGTCGAGGACGGCGAACTCCTCCTCGAGGCCGACGGTGAAGTCGGTCGAGTCCTCGAAGGCCGTGACGGCGTTGTCGAAGTCCATGCTCATGTTGTCGAGAGGCCGCGGGTAGGCGCGCTGCGGGCTGCTAGGTGAGGTAGAAGTACAGCGCGTAGAGCAGATCGACTGCCGGGCTCGAGGTGTGCACCGTGACCTCGGGCGGGACCTGCAGCAGCGCCTCGGAGTAGTTGAAGATGATCTTCACCCCGGCGGCGACCAGCTCGTCGGCGAGCGGCTGCGCCGCAGCCGTCGGGACCGCGAGCACCGCGACGACGATGTCCTCCTCGTCGACTATCTGTCTCAGCTCGCCGCCGATCTGGCGGACCTGGTGCGCGCCGACCGTCTCGCCGAGCTTCTGCGGGTCGTTGTCGAAGATCGCGACGACGCGGAAGCCGTGGTCGGCGAAGATGTCGGAGCTGGCGATCGCGCGGCCGAGGTGGCCGGCGCCGAACAGCGCGATGTTGTGCTGGCCGGACGTGCGCAGGATCTTGCGGATCTGCGAGACGAGCGAGTCGACGTTGTAGCCGACGCCGCGCTTGCCGAACTTGCCGAAGCCCGACAGATCGCGCCGGATCTGCGTCGAGTTGACGTGCGTGTAGTCGGAGAGCTCCTGTGAGGAGATCGTCTCCTTGCCCATCTTCTTCGCCTGCGTCAGGACCTGCAGGTAGCGTGACAGTCGAGCCGCGACGCCGAGCGTCAGCTTGTCCCCGACCTTCCCGAACGGGGTCTCGGCGTCGTTCTCGATCATGGAGCTCATCGCCCTCCACTGTACCGGCGCAGGCCGCGGCACCGCCGTGCGGGCTCAGCCGGACAGCCGGCGCCGCAGCTCGTCCTCGTCGACGAAGAACTCGAAGACCTCCTCGCCGTCGATCGCGACGACCGGAATGCGTTCGAGGTAGGCGCGGTGGAGCGCGTCGTTCTGCTCGATGTCGCGCTCCTCCAGCGCGAACGGCAGCTCGGCGCGGACGCGCACGAGCAGCGCGCGCGCGTCGTCGCAGAGGTGGCAGCCGGGGCGGCCGTAGAGGACGACGTTCGCGCTCACAGGCCGCGCTCGCCGGTCGCGTACGCGTCGAGCCGCAGGTAGCTCGGGTACGGCAGCGGGTCGAGGAAGCGGGCGGCGGAGGCGATCATCGCGGCGTTGTCGGTGCACAGCTCGCGCGGCGGGACGTGCAGGTCGGGCGCGAGCGCGCGCATGCGCTCGCGCAGCGGCCCGTTCGCCGCGACGCCGCCGCCGATAGCGAGCCGCTCGATCCCGGTCTGCTCGCGGGCGCGCTCGACCCGCCGCGCCAGCGTCTCGACGATTGCGCGCTGGAAGGACGCGGCGAGGTCGGCGCGACGGCGTGCGGCCTCCTCCTCCCCCAGCTCGCGGACCTTGTACAGGAGCGCGGTCTTGAGGCCCGAGAAGGAGAAGTCGAGCCCCGGCACCTGCGCCGCGACGGGGAATCTGAACGCGGTCGCGTCGCCCTCCTCCGCGAGCTTCTGCAACGCCGGCCCGCCCGGGTAGCCGAGTCCGAGCAGCCGCGCCCCCTTGTCGAACGCCTCGCCGGCGGCGTCGTCGCGGGTGGAGCCGAGCACCTCCCAGTTCGGCCCATGGTCCTTCACGTGCGCGAGCAGCGTGTGGCCGCCGGACGCGATCAGGATCAGGAACGGCGGCTCGATCGGCCCTGGCTGCAGGAACGACGCGGCGACGTGGCCGTGGAGGTGGTCGACCGGGATCAGCGGGAGGCCGTGAGCGGCGGCGAGCGACTTGGCGGTCGCCACGCCGACGAGCAGCGCGCCGACGAGGCCCGGCCCCTGCGTGACGGCGACCGCGTCGAGCTGCGCGAGCGTCGTGCCAGCCTGCTGCAGCGCGTCGTCGACGACGGCGCCGGTCAGCTCCAGGTGGTGGCGCGAGGCGATCTCGGGCACGACGCCGCCGTAGCGGTCGTGGACGCCCTGGGAGGAGATGACGTTCGCCAGCACCTCGCCGTCGCGGCTGACGACCGCTGCGCAGGTGTCGTCGCAGCTCGTCTCGATCGCGAGGATGCTCACGAGGCGACGTTCGGGATGTCGTCGAGGCGGCCGGCGAGCGTCGCGGGGGTGCGCCACATCACGAGCGCGTCCTCACCGTTGTCCTGGTAGTAGCGCCGCCGGCGGCCGGCGGAGAGGAAGCCGAAGCGCTCGTAGAGGGCGATCGCGCCGTCGTTGGAGGGCCGGACCTCCAGCGTCACCTGCGCGCCACCGCCGCTGTTGCCGCCGATGCGCTCGACCAGCTGCTCCAGCATCGCCGAGGCGACGCCCTGACGGCGGGCGTCGGGGTCGACGGCGATGTTCATGATGTGCCAGACGGTGTCGTAGCGCGAGCAGATCAGGTGGCCGAGCAGCTCGCCGTCGCGCAGCGCGGCGAGGCAGATGCCGGTCGACTTCGACAGCTCCAGCACGAACATCGCCAGCGACCACGGCGTCGGAAACGCGCGTCGTTCGAGCGCGATCACCTGCGGCAGGTCCGCGTAGGTGAGGCGGCGGATCTTCAGCGGAGTCGACGTTGCGGTCACGTGGATGGGTCCCGCTCGCTCTCACGCCGGCGAAGCGCCAGCTCGGCGTCGGGAAGACGCAGGTAGGTCGGGAGCACCGCGTCCCACGCGACCGGTTCCAGCGCCGCTCCGAGCTTGCAGTGCACGACCGCGTCGACCCGGTGCAGCGGGGAGCCGTCCGCCGGGACGTCGACCCCGGCCGCTTCCAGTTGCTCCCGAAACCTTAGCGCCCCGTCGCCGACGCCCAGCGGCGCCGCCGGGAGCGCCGCGACGGCGTCGGAGAGCACGTCCGGCGTGAGCGCCGCGGGCGCCAGCAGCGGCGTCGCGGCGGGGTCTGCGGCGTCCGCCCGCGGCCAGGCGGCCGCGAACGCCTCGCCGCGCCGCGCGTCGAGGACGGCGAGGACCGTTTGGCGGGTCGGCGCCGCGCCGGCCGCGCCAGCCGCGAGCGAGTGGAGCGTGGAGACGCCGACGAGCGGGAGGTCGTGCGCCTGCGCGAGTGCGCGAGCGGTCGCGACGCCGATCCGCAGGCCGGTGAACGTGCCGGGGCCGAGGCCGACGGCGAGCCGGTCGAGCGCGGCGAAGTCGGTCCCCGCCTCGTCGAGCAGCTCGACGGCGAACGACAGCAGCAGCGCCTGGTGGCCGGGCCGCTCCCCGGGGCCGGGGTCGTGCCGGCGGCTGAGCGTGCGGCCGTCCGGCAGCGCGAGCGCGACCGTCGTGGCCGGCGTCGCGGTGTCGAACGCGAGGATGCGCATCCTCGGATCGTCGCGCACCCGGCGCGCGCGTGTCGTTCTGGCACGTCTTCGCGCCCGCTTTCCGCGACTTTCTCCCCGCTTCCACACGCCTCCAGCCGGAAATAGCGCAGATTTCACGGTTCATACGCAGGTTTGACACAAAGTCCGGCCGACTGGTCACGTAGCGTCGGCGCCCGATGACGATGACGAGGGATCGCCATCGCACAGGACCGGCGGCCGGATGCCGCGACGCCGGACCGGGGCGAGGGATGACGACGACGCTGCTCGGCCTGACGCTCGCGTTCGCGCTGGCGCTGCTGATGGCCGCGCAGCCCGCGGCCGGGGCCGACGCCGCGCGCTCGGCCGCACCGGCCGCCGCCAAAGCGACGCGCTGGGCCGCACCGCCGGCCGCCGCTGCCAAAGCCGCGCGCTCGGCCCCGCTGGCCGCCGGCGCACCGGCCGCCGTCGTGTCGAGGGCGAAGCGACGCGGAGCCGTCAAGCGCTGCAGCCCGGCCGGGATCCGCGCGCTCGGCGGGACCTCGCGCGTCGAGCGCAGGGTGCGCTGCCTGATCAACCAGCGCCGCGCGCGCTCTCGCCTTCCGCCGCTGCGCTACGACCGCTGCCTCGACCGCGCCGCCGAGCGCCACGCGCGCGACATGGTCCGCCGCCACTACTTCGCCCACAGCTCACGCGGCGGCCGCGGCATCGCGGAGCGCGTCCGCGCGGCCGGCTATCTGCGGCGCGCCGCGCGCTGGCGCGTCGGCGAGAACCTCGCGTGGGGCGCGGGGGCGTCGGCGAGCGCCCAGACGACGGTGCGCTCGTGGCTGCGCAGCCGGCCGCACCGCGCGAACGTCCTCTCCCGCGGCTTCCGCGACGTCGGCGTGGCGGTCGTGCGCGGCGCGCCCGTCAGACGCGGTGCGCGCGGGCGGGGCGCGCGACGCGCTCCCGCCACCTACGTCGTCGAGTTCGGCGCCCGCGACCACGGTCGCTGCGGCGCGGCCGCACGGCGTCGTCCTGGATCGCTGTCGCAGGAGGACACGAATCCAGGACGACCGCCGGTGAACGACCGGCGGCGGGGCGCTCCTACTCGCGCTCCTACTCGACGGTGATCTCGCGCGCGTCGCCGCCGCGATGCTCCAGGCGCACGCGCGCGGCGACCGCGACGCCCGCGTCCGCCAGCGCCGACTCGGCGATCTCGGGCCATTCGACGAACGCGATCCGCTCGGGAGCGAGGTAGTCCGACAGCAGCGCCGGGTCCTCCTCCTCGAGGTCGCCGAGACGGTAGAGGTCGAGGTGCGAGACGCCGACGCGCCCCTCGTACCGCCGACCGATCGTGAACGTCGGGCTCGTGACGGCGCCGGTCACGCCGAGCGCCCGCGCGGCCCCGCGCACGAACGTCGTCTTGCCCGCGCCCAGCTCGCCCGACAGCAGCACGACGTCGCCCGGCTCCAGCGCCGCCGCGACACGCGCCGCGAGCGCCTCCGTCTCCTCAGCGCCGGCGGTCCGGTGGACCCCGGCCGGCAGCGGCTCGCGCCGCGCGCTCACGCCAGGTCGGCGGGCAGCGGCTTGAGCCGCAGCCGCAGGCCGGTTCCCGCCAGCACCATCCCGCCGCCGGCCAGCAGCGTCAGCCACAGCTCGGCGCCGGTGTACGGCAGGCTCGTCGCGGGCGGCGTGGCGGAGGCCGCAGGCGCTCGCGCGAGCAGCTGCTCAGGGTCGCCGGCGTCGGCCAGCTCGACGCCGTCGCGATCGGCGAGCGGCGTCTGCGTCAGCTCGGGCGCGTCGCGCGGCACCGGCGCGTCGCTCAGCGGCGTCGCGGCAGCCAGCAGGTCGCCCGGAGCCGCAGCGCTCGCCAGCGAGTCGTCCGGCCCCGGCGCGCTCGCCAGCGGGACGGCGCTCGCCAGCGCGTCGCCCGCCCCCGGCGCGCTCGCCAGCGGGATGGCGCTCGCCAGCAGCTCACCCGGAGCCACAGCGCTCGCCAGCGGGACCGCGCTCGCCAGCAGCTCACCGGGCGACTGCGCGCCCGCGACGGGCGGGGCGGCAAGGGCGGCGGCGAGGACGAGGGCGGCGATCGGCTGGGTGCGGCGCATCGGGCGGGGAACCATAACCACCGCCCCGTCGGAGCCCGCGGACGGATTCCTGCAACGTGCGGGAAGTTCTCCCTACCGAGGCGGTTGCTCGGCCACGAGCGCGGCGACACGCTCGGCGGCCGCCTTCAGCCGCCGGAAGTATGCCGCGCGGCTGAGCGCCAGCTCGTCGGCCGCCTGCTCGTGGCTCGCCGCCGCGTCGAGGTACCCGCGCACGAGCACCCGTCTCAGCAGCTGCTCGTTCGGCGTGTCGCCGAACGCCCGCGCGGCGGCGCTCTCCAGCACCGCCCGCACCGACGCCGCCCGCTCCTCCAGCGTCGACCCGGTCGCCAGCGGACTGTCGGCGAGCTTGTGCGGGACGCCGAGATTGCGCAGCGCCTCCCGCACCTCCTCGACGCCGACCGCGCCGGCCGGAGCAGCCGGGCCGGCCGCCGCGACGGTCCCAGCAGCCGACGCGCCGGCCGCCGCGGCGGGCTCAGCCGCCACGGCGCCGCCCTGCGGCGACGTCAGGCCCAGCTCCGCGTAGATCAGCGCCCGCTGCGCCCCGAGCAGACCGTCCGCGCCGTAGTCGATCACGTGGCACTCCGTGGCATGGCCGCGCAGCTCGATGTCCAGCTCGGGCACGCGCCGCGCGCCGGCCGCCCGCGCGAACGCGAGCGCCTGCGGCAGCCGCGGGTCGATCGGCAGGTAGGCGTAGCGCGGGTTCTGCAGGCCCGAGCGCAGGATCCCCGACATCCCGAGCATCGCCTGCACGCGGGCGCGCGGATCGGCGGTGAAGTCGACCGCGACCTGCCACAGGACGGCGTCGCCGTCCGGCGCCGTGCGACGGGCATGCTCCAGCCACGGCCCGAGCAGCGGATCCTCGGCTGACACCGCCGGCGCGTTCGCGAGCGTCACCGACAGCTCGAAGCCGCGGATCCGGTCCGACAGGTCGCGCACGATCGCGATCCGCTCCGGCGCCGCCGCGAAGTACGGCGCGGCGAGCGGCCAGCGTTCGGGGACATGGCGCTCGCCGAGCAGCCGCCGGACCTCCTCGGCGTCGCCGTCGCGCACCTCGTCGATGCGGTGCTCGCCGGCGCCCTCCCACGAGAAGCCCCAGCGGATCGCCTCGTTCTCGACGAGATGGGCGAGGTCGATCGACAGCAGCTGCTGGCCGGCGCGCGCCCGCGCGTAGAGGTGATCGGCGATGCGGCGCCGCAGGTCGCGCTCGCGCTCGCGGTCGCGTCGCCGCAGGTCGGCGCGCAGCGCCTTGCGGACCAGCTCGTGGAGCGCGATCCCCTCCCCCAGCGGCTCGGTGAAGCTGCGCGCGCGCAGCCACATGTAGCCCTGCACCGCGTCCGTGTCCGGCAGCACGTCGCGCAGCAGGTCGATCGTCGTCGCGCGCGCGATCGCGGCGACGGCGAGCGGGCCGAGGTGCGGGCCGTCGATCTCGGTCTCCGCCAGCCGGCGGATCAGCGCCCGCACCAGCTCGGGCCGTTCGACGTCGTCGGGGCGCGCGGACGACGCGTCGGCGCCGCGCGCGCCGAGCGCGTCGTCCCCGGCCAGCGCGAGCGCCAACGGCGAGCCCTGTGCCCAGCGCACCAGCTCGCGCGCCTGGCGCTCGTCGTGGACGCCCTGGAGCGCCAGCAGCTCCTGCGCCTCCTCGACCGACAGCCCGCTCAGCTCGAGCTGGACCGCGACGCTCTCCCAGCCGCCCTCCAGCCAGCCGCGGCCGGGCGCCTCGCGGCCCGCGATCACGACGAGCGCCCGCTCCGGGAGCGCCGGCACGACGCTGCCACGCAGGTATCCGTCGAGCGCGGTCATCTGCTCGTAGGTGTCGATCAGGACGAGCGGCTGGGCGTCCTCGCGCGCGCCCGCGAGTGCCGCGTCCAGCGCACGCGGCGCCGGCGCCAGCTCGCGACCCTCGACGAAGTGGGCGCGGCGTCCCGTCGCCCCGGCGCGGCGCGCCAGCTCGCGCAGCAGCGTCGACTTGCCGATCCCGCCCGGACCGTGGATCAGCACGACGGACGCGTCGGCCTGGCCGTCGAGGCAGCGCTGGAGGAACGCCAGCTCTGCGCCACGCCCGACGAATCTGCGGCGGTCCCGCTCCGCGAGCCGCGTCCCGATCGTCGCCATGTGCGGGACGATACGTCGCCCGCACGCCATCTACCAGCGTGTTTTCACCGTGCGCACGGCTTTGCGCCCGAAAGTCGACTCAGAACAGGCCGAGTTGCCGATCGTCTACTGGCGCGACCTCGCTCGCCGCCGCATCCTCGGGCGCCTGCGGATCGACCGGCGCGACCTCCTCCGAAGCGACCTCCTCCGGCGCGCCGTCCGGCTCGTCCGGTTCCGCTTCGGGGACCGGCTCGAACACCTCTGCCGCCGGCTGCTCCGGCGGATCGAGCGCGAGCAGCCCCGGCAGCTGTGCGAAGTCGGCGCGCAGCGTGTCGAGCATGCTGGGCGTGTAGAGCGCGGCGGCCGGATGGAAGATCGGGAAGATCCGCACGGCGCGACGGCCGAGCACGTGGACCTCCGGCTGGCCGTGGACCCGCGAGATGCCAGTCGGGTCGTCGCGCAGCAGCTTGGTCGAGAAGTTGCCGAGCGTGCAGATCACCTTCGGCTCGATCAGCTCGACCTGCCGATGGAGGTAGTCACGGCAGGTCGCGATCTCGGTGGGGCGCGGGTCCCGGTTGCCTGGCGGGCGGCACTTGAGCACGTTGGCGATGAAGACGTCCGCGCGTTCGAGGCCGACCTCCTGCAGCAGCTTGTCGAGCAGTCTGCCCGCCTGCCCGATGAATGGGAGACCGCCGCGATCCTCGTTCGCGCCGGGCGCCTCGCCGACGAACATCAGGTCCGCATCGGCGTTTCCGGCGCCGAAGACGACCGTCTGACGCGTCTCGGACAGCGCGCACAGCGTGCAGGTGCTCGCCTCTCTCCAAACCTCTTTGAGCCGTTCACGGCGCTCGGCGGCAGTGCTCATGCACCCGATGGTATTCAGGCGGGTCGACGGCTATCATCAGACGAAGCCGCCACCTCAGGGGGCGGACTGTCGTGCTCAGGGTGTACTCACAACAACTCGACCGGTATCTCGCATGTGGGAACTGGAACGGGAATCGGATCTTCCTGATCTCACGCGCATCCGCTGCGCGCTCGTAGGCGCCGGCCGGCTCGGCCGGGCGCTCGCTCCTGTGCTGCGCGGCACCGGACTGCTCGTCGACGGCCCGCTCGGCCGCGACGGCGACGTCGGCGACGCCGATCTCGTGCTGCTGTGCGTGCCCGACGCGGAGATCGCCGCCGCCGCGGCGGCGGTCGAGCCGCGTCCCGGCCGCCTCGTCGGCCACTGCTCCGGTGCGACCACGCTCGCGCCGCTCGCGCCCCACGAGGCGTTCTCGCTGCACCCGCTGATGACCGTCCCGGCCGACGGCGCGGCGCCGTTCGCCGGCGCTGCGGCCGCGACGGCCGGCTCGACCGCGCGCGCCGCGCGGGTCGCGACCGCGCTCGCCGTCCGTATCGGCCTCGCGCCGGTGACCGTCGCCGACGACGACCGCGCCGCCTACCACGCCGCCGCGTCGATCGCGTCGAACTTCCTCGTCACGCTGGAGGCCGCCGCCGAGCGCATCGCCGCGACGGCGGGCGTCGAGCGCGCGGCGCTCGTCCCGCTCGTGCGCGCGTCGCTGGAGAACTGGGCGGCGCTCGGTCCTGAGCGCGCGCTGACCGGCCCGCTCGTGCGCGGTGACGAGGAGACGGTCGCCCGCCAGCGCGCGGCCGTCGAGGAGCGGACTCCCGAGCTGCTGGAGCTGTTCGACGCGATGGCCGGCGCGACCCGCGCGCTCGCGGCCACGCCGCTCGCGGCGAGTCCGGCCGCCACACCGCCGGCCGAGGTCGCCCCATGAGCCTCCGCATCGTCCGCACCGTCGCCGAGCTGCGCACGCTGCTGGAGCGCGAGCGCAGCGCCGACCGCAGCGTCGGCCTCGTCCCGACGATGGGCGCCTTCCACGACGGCCACCGCTCGCTGATGGAGCGAGCCGGCGCCGACTGCGACCTCGTCGTCGTCTCGCTGTTCGTCAACCCGACCCAGTTCGGCCCCAGAGAGGACCTCGCCGCCTACCCGCGCGACGAGCAGCGCGACGCCGCGATCGCCGGCGAGGCGGGCGTCGACGTGCTGTTCGCTCCGCCGGTCGAGGAGGTCTACCCGGACGGCTTCGCCACGACCGTCCGCGTCGGCGGGCTGACCGAGACGCTGGAGGGCGCCCACCGCCCCGGCCACTTCGACGGCGTCGCGACCGTCGTCGCGAAGCTGCTCGGGATGGCCCAGCCCGACGCCGCCTTCTTCGGCCAGAAGGACGCCCAGCAGGCGCTCGTCATACGCCGGCTCGTGCGCGACCTCGACCTGCCGGTTCGGATCGAGATCTGCCCGACCGTGCGCGAGGCAGACGGCCTCGCGATGTCGAGCCGCAACGCCTACCTCGGGCCCGCGGACCGCGCGCGGGCGATCGCGCTGCGGCGCGCGCTCGACGCCGCCGAGGCCGCCGTCGCCGCCGGCGAGCGCGACGCCGCCGCGGTCGAGTCCGCCGCACGCGCGGCGCTGGCCGAGCACGGCGTCGAGCCCGAGTACGTCGCGCTCGTCGCGACCGACAGCCTTTCCCCCGTCGATCGCGTCGACGGCGAGGTGCTGATGGCGCTCGCCGCACGCGTCGGGCCCGCGCGCCTGATCGACAACACGATCCTGTCCACCACCGACGGAGCCTCACGATCCGCATGATCCGCACGATGTTGAAGTCGAAGATCCACCGCGCGACGGTGACCGCGTCCGACCTCCACTACGTCGGATCGATCACGATCGACCCGGATCTGCTGGAGGCCGCAGACATCCTCGAGCACGAGCAGGTCGCGGTTGTCGACGTCGACAACGGCGCCCGCTTCGAGACGTACACGATCGCCGGGGAGCGCGGCTCCGGCGAGATCAAGGTGAACGGCGCCGCCGCCCGCCTCGTGCACCACGGCGACACGATCATCGTCATCTCCTACGCGCAGTACGACAAGACGGAGATGGAGCACTACGTGCCCGTCGTCGTCCACGTCGATTCCGACAACCGCATCCTCGACGTCGACAGCGAGGTGGCGACCCTCCTCTCGTGAGGGCGCCAACCACGCCAGACAAGGAGCCGGAACCATGTCCGCAGCACCCGTCCCCAGCAACGTCCCCACCAGCGCCGGGTCGATCGACCGCCTGCCGGTATCGCTGCCGCAGCTGGCCGAGAAGAAGCGCCTCGGCGAGCCGATCGTGATGGTCACCGCCTACGACTACCCGTCCGCGCAGGTGGCCGAGAAGGCCGGCGTCGACGTCGTCCTCGTCGGCGACTCCGGCGCGATGACGGTTCTCGGCTATCCCTCGACCGTGCCGGTCTCGGTCGAGGAGATGCTGATGCTCGCCAGCGCCGCCCGGCGCGGCCTGCGCACGCCGCTGCTCGTCGCCGACCTGCCGTTCGGCTCGTTCGAGACCTCCAACGAGCAGGCGATCATGACCGCCTCGCGCTTCATCAAGGAGGCCGGCGTCGACGCCGTCAAGATCGAGGCCAACGGGGTCGCCGTGGAGCGCGCCCGCGCGCTCGTCGGCGCCGGCATCCCCGTGATGGGGCACGTCGGGCTGACGCCGCAGACGGCGACGGCGCTCGGCGGCTACCGCGCGCAGGGACGCACGGCGGAGCGCGCGCTCGACGTCGCGCGGGACGCGCTGGCGCTCGAAGAGGCCGGCTGCTTCTCGATCGTCTTCGAGGCGATCCCGGCACCGGTCGCGGCGATCCTGATGGAGCAGATGGAGGTGCCGATCATCGGCATCGGCGCCGGCTCCTCGACCGACGGTCAGGTGCTCGTCTTCCACGACCTGCTCGGGATCCGCGAGGGCGTAGGCGCCCGCTTCGTGAAGCGCTACGCCGACATCCAGGACGAGATGGTCGCGGGCGTGCGCGCCTACGCCGACGACGTGCGTCACCAGCGCTACCCGGCGCCCGACCACACCTACTCGATCGATCCGGGCGAGCTGGAGCGGTTCCGCAGCCAGCTCGGCTGACCGCCGCATCGCCGCGTCTCCGGCCGCCGCCCCGCGCGGCGGCCGGTCCCCGCGCCGCCTCAGCCTCTACACTCCGCGCGTCGTTCACAACTCGTGCACGAGTCGTTCACAGGCGCAGCGGGATCGGTGCGCCAGGCAGCTCGTCTCGACGGACCCCCCACTCCGATTCCTGCCGCCACAGAGGAGGGTCGCGCCATGGCGCGCCTGTCACAGATCTTCTCCCCCCGCGACCGCGAGTTCTTCGACCTGTTCGAAGAGGCTGGCCGCAACGCGCTGCACGCCGCCGACCTCCTCGACCAGATGCTGCGCGGGTTCCCGGAGACGAAGGATCTCGCGCGCGACATCCTGATCTGCGAGCAGGAGGGGGATCGGATCACGCACGACATCATCCAGCGGCTGAACCACACCTTCGTGACGCCGATCGACCGCGAGGACATCCTCGAGCTGGCGTCGAGAATCGACGACGTCGTCGACTACACCGAGGAAGTGGCGGACTACCTCGGTCTCTACAAGATCGAAGCGCCGATGGAGCAGTCCCAGCGGCTCGCCCACATCCTCTTCCAGTCCACGCGGCAGATCGTCGAGGCGATCCCGCGGATGCGCGACTTCAAGGACATCTCGCACTTCACGGTCGAGGTCAACCGGCTCGAGAACGAGGCCGACCGCGTCTCGCGCGAGGCGATCGCGTCGCTGTTCGACAACGGCATCGACCCGATGGTCGTGATCCGCTGGAAGGACCTGTTCGAGCGGCTCGAGGACGCGATCGACGCCACCGAGCACGTCGCGAACGTGCTCGAAGGCATCGTCATCAAGAACTCGTAGCGCGACGCACTTCTCGCCCCGATGGACAACGACATCATCCTCTTCATCGTCGTCGCGACGGCGCTTGCGTTCGACTTCACGAACGGGTTCCACGACACGGCCAACGTCGTCGCGACGTCGATCTCGACGCGCGCGATGAAGCCGAAGGTCGCCGTCACGATGGCCGCGATCCTGAACTTCATCGGCGCGTTCCTGTCGTTGGAGGTCGCGACCACGATCGCGAACAACATCGTCGACCAGGCCGACGTGACCACGACGATCGTCTTCGCCGGCCTCGTCGGAGCGATCGTCTGGAACCTCGTCACGTGGTACTTCGGGCTGCCGTCGAGCAGCTCGCACGCGCTCATCGGCGGCGTCGTCGGCGCGATGCTGGTCGCGGTCGGGACGGGCGCGATCCACGGCGACGGGATCGTCTCGAAGGTGCTCGTGCCGGCGCTGATCGCGCCGCTGCTCGCGTTCTCCGCGGCCGGGCTGGCGATCCTCTGCTGCTACCGGATCGTCGGGCGATTGGCGCCCGGACCGGTCAGCCGGGGCTTCCGCGTCGGGCAGATATTCTCAGGCGGCCTGCTGGCGCTCGCGCACGGCACCAACGACGCGCAGAAGACGATGGGCATCATCACGCTCGCGCTGATCGCGAACGGCAACCTCGGCAGCGATGCCGAGGTCCCGATGTGGGTCGTCGTCTCGGCCGCGACCGCGATCGCGCTCGGCACCTACATGGGCGGCTGGCGGATCATCAAGACGATGGGCAGCCGCATCATCAAGATGGACGCCGCCCAGGGCTTCGCCGCGCAGGGCGCCGGCTCCGCGGTGATCCTCGCCGCGACGCACTTCGGCTACCCGCTCTCGACGACGCACACGATCTCCGGTGCCGTGATGGGCGCCGGCGCGGCGAAGCGGCTGTCGGCCGTGCGCTGGGGCGTCGCGGGCAACATCCTCGTCGCGTGGGTGCTGACGCTGCCTTGCTCGGCGCTCGTCGGCGGGCTCGTCTACGCCGTCACGCACCTCTTCGGCGACGGAGCGCTCGGCCCGATCGTCGTCGCGGCGGCCGGCGTCGCGTTCGTGCTGTTCATGTTCATCCGCCGCCTGCAGAAGGGCGCGGCGATCACCACGACGGCGGAGAGCAACGCATGAGCCCGCTCGGAATCGCCCCGCTGGCGGCGAAGATCGTCGACTGGGGCCAGCTGCTGGAGGTCGTCGAGGCCGGCCTGATCGCCGGCGTCGGCATCTCGGTCGCGTTCTCGCTCGTGATCCTCGGGACCGTGCGAGCGAGCGAGGCGCAGCAGCAGTCGCGCACCGTGGCGCTCGTCGGCTACGGCGCACTCGCGATCGTGGCGGTCGCGGTCTGCATCGGCGCCGTCATCTTCGGCGTCAGCACGATGCTGACGAAGTAGCCGCGCGCTGCGCGCACGCCGTCTGGACGTTCTCGCTCGCACCTCAAGCGAGAGCGTCAGCCTGCCGACAACCGGGGAGACGTTTCACCCGTTGGATGACCTCGGAGGTTCCCCCATGACGCGACGCATCGTCGCGCTGCTCGGCGTGCTCGGAACGCTTGCCGCGATCGGCGCCGTCGGTCCCGTCTCTTCCGCCAGCGCGTTCGCCTGGAAGGACGAGTGCTACATAATGGCGCACAATGGGACGGCCTCGACGGCTCGTCTCGTGTCGTTCCTGCCCGGGCCGCCGATACCCGGCACGTCGCCGGCGATCATCGGCGTCTACATCGCGACGGGTCTCCAGCCGGGGAAGACGGGGATGCTCCTCAACAACACCGGCACGCCTGTCACGTGGGGCTGCCACGGCGCGATCGTCTACGCCACCCACGCCGGGACGCTCAGCTGCTCCTACAGCGCCCCGACCCGCGGCGGCAACAGCTTCGGCTGCAACGGCGTCAGCCACCAGACCAGATGGCGCTATGACGACGACGACATATACGTCGACCTGCTCTTCAACGGTCCCGCGCCGACCGTCTTCCCGCGCTCGGCCGCCTTCTCCGCCAACGCGTCAGCAGCCGCGACGGCGCCCGCTCCCGGCAGCTCGCCGGCGAAGACGCGCGTCGCGAGACAGGCCGTCCTGCGGAGCCGCGACCTGCCTGGCGGCGGCTGGACCAAGACGACCGACATCGCGAGAGCGGGCCTCCTCGGCCGCCTCTGGACCGCGGGCGACCTGCCGGAGAGATGTTCCAAGGACAAGGACGACGGGACGACGCCGCCCGGCGCATCGGGGTCGCTGTTCGTGCGCAACGGCGGACGGGAAGCTGCTGGCTCCCTCGTCGTCGTCGAGAAGAGCGCCGCGGACGCGAAGCGGAACCTCGCCGACGCGATGTCGCCGCACAGCGTCGGCTGCCTCGCGTCGCTGATGCGCTCCTCCGACGCGAGAGAGAAGACCAGAACGGACACGACGGCGACGGTCAGACCGCTCCCGAACGCGGGCTTCCCGGCCGGCGCGAAGGCGTACCGGGTCACGGTCGGCAGCCGCGCCGGCGGCAAGGCCGGCAAGCCGGCGTACCTCGATGTCGTCGCGACCCGCGATGGCGAGACGTGGGCGCTGTTCGTCTTCTTCGACGGGACCGGGCGGCCGTTCGACGACACGCACGCCGCGGTCCTGGACGTCGACGACCGGATCGACTGACGGCGGATCCCGCGCCGGTCGGCTGGTCGCCAGGCGCGGGACGCCTCGGCTAGCCGCCCGTCGCGGGAGCCGGGAACGGCAGCCACGTCTGCGGGGCGAGCGTGCTCAGCGCGCTCGCCTGCACGCCGTCGTCGGAGAGCGTGAAGAGGCGCTCGCCGACGACGACGGCGCGGCGCACGGCCGCCGCATGGCGGGTAACACGGCCGACCTCGGCGATCGCGTCGCGGTCGACGCGGAAGCCGGCGGCGACGGCACTGCCGCTCCCGTCGGAGCCCACTTCGCCGCCGCTCAGCGGCATGACGGCGAGCTTGGTCGCCGGCCACCAGAGGAAGGCGTGGTGGTCCCACTCCGCCTCGCTGGTCGCGTTCTCGCCGAGGTCACGCTGCTGGAGCCGTCGCGGTCTGGCGGGGTCGGATACGTCGAAGAGCGACAGCTGGGCGCCCTTCAGGCGGCCTTCGGCGGTCGCGTCCTGGCCGACGCCGAGCAGCAGGCCGTCGCCGAGCGGGTGCAGATAGGCCGAGTAGCCGAGGATCTTCAGCTCGCCGGTGACGCGCGGCTGGGCGGGGTCGGAGAGGTCGACGGTGTAGAGCGGGTCGGTCTGACGGAACGTGACGACGTAGCAGGTCGGGCCGAGGAAGCGGACCGCACGGATCTCCTCCCCTCTGCCGAGGCCGCCGACCTGCCCGAGGCGGTGCAGCGAGCCGTCGCCGGCGCTGAGCGTCGTGACGAAGCTCTCGCTGCGCGTCGTGTCGCCGCCGCCTTCCGTCGTCGTCGCTGCGCGCAGGACGCCGTCGTGCTCGGAGAGCGCGAACTGTGAGAGCAGGTGACCGGGGACGGTCCCGCTGGCGCGGTAGTCGGTGCGGCCGGGCTGCGAGGCGTCGAAGCGGTGGATCGTCGTGGAGGAGTCGGCGGTCGGGTTCCAGCGCTGCGTCGCGACGTACAGCGAGGCCGGCGAGGCGTAGACCGTCTGCGCGTCGGTCATCAGCGCATCGGCGTCGATCGCCGGCAGCCCTCTCGCGAGGTCGATCGTGAGGACGGTCAGCAGCCCGCCACCGGAGAACGCCGCCAGCCGCCGCACCTGCCGGCAGCCGACGAGGCTGCGCGTGCGCCCGGCGGCTCTGGCACCGCGTCTGCGGCGCGTGTCTCCCCTGCGGTGCGCGCCGCTGCTGCCGCGACCGCGCGCGAGCGTCGCGCGCGGGATCCAGCCGGCGAGCTTGCGCCGGGCGGCCGGCTGGGCGTAGTACGGCGGCGAGGAGGAGACGACGACGCGCGCCGTCGCTCCGGTCAGACGCGCGCTGACGGGCGTCGCCTCGAAGCTGAGCGTGCGGGTGACACGCATCGCCGCCGGGTCGCGCACGTCCAGCTCGGTCAGGATCGTCGTCGGCGGCCCGGCGGGCATCATGTCGGGCGCGACCATGCTGGCGCGTGCGCCGGCGCCGGCGGCCCGCGCGGCGCGACCGCTCCGCTCCAGCGCGACCGGCAGCGGCACGACCGAGCGCGGTCCTTCGGAGATCACGAGCGCGCGGCCGTCGTGGAGGAGCAGTTCGTGCCCGCCTCCGTCGGGGAGCCGCAGCGACCCGACGATCCGCGGCGTCGCGGCGCGCGCGTCGACGGCGTACAGCGTGGAGCCCGCGACCGCGAACAGCGTCGTCCCGTCGGTCTTGACGATGTCCGGCTCGTCGACGCCCGCTTCCTGCACGTTGGTCGCGGAGCTGTCCGACGGCGCGTCGCCCGTGCCCGGTGCGCTCTGCGCCTCCGGCGCGGGGGTGGTCGTCGGCCCGAACGGGATCCGCGCGACCGGCGGCACGCTCTTCGTATGCCGCGCCGCGTAGCGCACGAGCGCGGAGCACGACTGGAACGCGCGCAGCCGCGGTCTGGCTCTGGCCGCCGCCGCGCTCGGCGCCGGCTGTCCGCTCGCCGTCAGCGTGCCGCTCGCCGCCGCGCTCGACGCCGCGGCGCGCACCGCTGCGCTCGGCACCGCCGGCCCGCCCGCCGCCGCCTCCGCAGCCGCCTCCGATCCACCGGCCGCGGCCGCGCCGGCCGGCGCTCCGATCGCTGCTGCCAGCGCGATCGCCACGACCGTCGCCCCCGTCGTCCGCCGTGTCATGCGGACAAGGCTAGCGCTGCGGCGCGTCGTACTCGATCGACTTCAGCACTCTCGCCGGCGCGCCGGCGGCGATGCTGAACGCGGGGATGTCGCTCGTCACGACGGAGTTCGCGCCGATCACGGCCCGCTCGCCGATCGTCACGCCGCTCGTGATCACGACGTTCGCCCCGCACCAGACGTTGTCGCCGATCCGCGTCGGCCCCTTCGTCGTGAAGCCCTGCCACGGGACCGGCTTGGCGGGATCGTCGAAGCGGTGGTTGCCGTCGGTCACGAAGCAGCCGTTGGCGAACATGCAGTGGTCGCCGATCTCGACCAGCTCCAGCGCGGCGACCATCACGCCGAGGTTGAGGAACGTGCCGGCGCCGATCCGGATCCGCGCCTCGCCGGGCGCCGTCAGCCAGACGCCGGGCTCGAACATCGCGCCCGCACCGACCTCCAGCCGCCCCTGCTCGAACGCCTCCAGCACGTCGCCGTGCAGTGGCCAGCGCGCGAACGCCTCCCGCCGCAACAGGTGCCAGTGGATCCGCGCGCGGTTCCACGGCAGCTCGTTGCGCTGGTACCAGCGCCACTTCTGCGCCCACAGGCGCGCCTGCCGTGCGAGGTCGTTCACGCTGTCTACGCCGCCGCGGCGACCTTGCGCGGGCGGCGTCTTCTCGCGGCCGGTCTCGCCGCCACGATCGCCGCGCGATCGGCCAGCAGCGGCTTCAAGAACGAGCCGGTGACCGAGTCGGGCGTCGCGACGATCTGCTCCGGCGTGCCGGCGCCGAGCAGCTGCCCGCCCTCGTCGCCGCCCTCCGGCCCCATCTCGACGAGCTGGTCGGCCGTCTTGATGACGTCGAGGTTGTGCTCGATCACGACGACCGAGTTGCCCTGGTCGACGAGCCGCTGCAGCACCTCCAGCAGTCTCTGGATGTCGGCGAAGTGGAGGCCGGTCGTCGGCTCGTCGAGGATGTAGAGCGTCTTGCCGGTCGCGACCTTCGCCAGCTCGGCCGCCAGCTTGACGCGCTGCGCCTCGCCGCCGGAGAGCGTCGTCGCCGGCTGCCCGAGCCGCATGTAGTCGAGCCCGACGTCGTGCAGCGTCTGGACCCGCCGCCGGATCTTCGGGATGTGCTCGAAGAAGTCGAGCGCCTCCTCGATCGGCATCTCCAGCACCTCGGCGATGTTCTTGCCCTTGAAGCGCACTTCCAGCGTCTCGCGGTTGTAGCGCTTGCCGTGGCACTGCTCGCACGGGACGTAGACGTCCGGCAGGAAGTGCATCTCGATCTTGATCTGGCCGTCGCCCCTGCAGACCTCGCAGCGGCCGCCCTTGACGTTGAACGAGAAGCGGCCCTGTCTGTAGCCGCGCACCCTCGCCTCCGGCGTCTTGGAGAAGAGGTCGCGGATCTGGTCGAACAGACCGATGTACGTCGCCGGGTTCGAGCGAGGCGTGCGGCCGATCGGCGACTGGTCGACCTGGATGATCTTGTCGAGCTGGTCGAGCCCCGTGATGCGGCGGTGCGAGCCCGGTCGCTGCTTGGCTCGGTGCAGCCTGTTCGCGACGGCCTTGTAGAGGATCTCGTTGACGAGCGTCGACTTGCCCGAGCCCGACACTCCTGTCACGGCCGTGAACGTCCCGAGCGGGACCTTGACCGTGACGTCCTTCAGGTTGTGCTGCGTCGCGCCCTCGATCGTCACGTGGCCGCTCGGCTTGCGGCGCCTGGCGGGTATCTCGATCCGCCGCGTGCCCGCGAGGAACTGGCCGGTCGCGGAGTCGGGGTTCGCCTCCACCTCGGCGGCCGTCCCCTCCGCGACGACGTGCCCGCCGTGCTCGCCCGCGCCGGGGCCCATGTCGATCACGTGGTCGGCGGCGCGCATCGTGCCCTCGTCGTGCTCGACGACGAGCACCGTGTTACCGAGGTCGCGCAGCCGCTCCAGCGTCCCGATCAGCTTCTCGTTGTCGCGCTGGTGCAGGCCGATCGACGGCTCGTCGAGGATGTAGAGGACGCCGACGAGCGACGAGCCGATCTGCGTCGCGAGCCGGATCCGCTGCGCCTCCCCGCCGGACAGCGTCGCCGCCGCGCGGTCCATCGACAGGTAGCCGACGCCGACGTTCTCCAAGAACGCCAGCCGCTCCTCGATCTCGCGCAGGATCAGCTTCGCGATCCGCCGCTCCTGGTCGCTCAGCTGGAGGTCCTTGACCCACGCGAGCGCGCGCCGCGCCGGCATGTGCGTGTAGTCGTGGATCGCCGTCCCGCCGACCAGCACGGCCCTCGCCTCCGGTCGCAGCCGCGCGCCTCTGCACTCCGGGCACGGCACGACCGACATGTACTCCTCGATTCTCTCCCGCGCCCACTCGGAGTCGGTCTCGCGGTAGCGCCGCTCGAGGTTCGGCACGATCCCCTCGAAGCTCGTCGTGTACGAGCGCGTGCGGCCGAAGCGGTTTCTGTACTGGATGTGGACTCTCTCGCCGTTGGTCCCGTACAGGAAGAAGTCCTGCGCGTCCTGGCCCAGGTCCGCCCACGGCGTGTCGAGGTCGACGTGGTACCGCTCCGATATCGACTGCGTCAGCTGCTCGTAGTAGTTCGACGCGCTCGCCGACCACGGCGCGATCGCGCCCTCGCCGATCGACAGCGACGGATCGGGGACGACCAGCTCAGGGTCGATCTCCATCTGCGAGCCGAGCCCGGTGCAGCGCGGGCAGGCGCCGTGGGGCGCGTTGAACGAGAACAGGCGCGGCTCGAGCTCCGGCATCGAGATGCCGCATTCGAGGCAGGCGAACTTCTCCGAGTACGTCCGCACCTCGCCGCCGTCGACCAGCTCGACCTCGACGATCCCGTCCGCGAGCGCGACCGCCGTCTCGATCGAGTCGGCGAGCCGCTTGCGCAGCTCCGACTTCATCACGAGCCGGTCGACGACGACGGAGATGTCGTGTCTGTACTTCTTGTCGAGTCTGATCTCCTCGTCGAGCCGCCGCAGCTCGCCGTCGATCTTCACGCGCGTGAAGCCCTCCGCGCGCAGCTCCTCCAGCTGTCTGCCGTACTCGCCCTTGCGCCCGCGCACGATCGGCGCGAGCACCATGAAGCGGGTGCCGTCCTCGAGGTCCATCACCTGGTCGATGATCTGCTCGGCCGACTGGCCGGCGATCGCTCTCCCGCATCTCGGACAGTGTGGATGACCGATCCGGGCCCACAACAGACGCAGGTAGTCGTAGATCTCGGTGACCGTGCCGACCGTCGAGCGCGGGTTGCGCGACGTCGTCTTCTGATCGATCGAGATCGCCGGCGACAAGCCCTCGATCGAGTCGACGTCCGGCTTGTCCATCTGCCCCAGGAACTGGCGCGCGTAGGCCGACAGCGACTCGACGTAGCGGCGCTGGCCCTCGGCGTAGATCGTGTCGAAGGCGAGGCTCGACTTGCCCGAGCCCGACAGGCCCGTGATGACCACGAGCGCGTTCCGCGGCATCGCGACCGTGACGTCTTTGAGGTTGTGCTCGCGGGCGCCGGAGACGACGAGCTGATCGGATGGCGGCATTGCGGATCACTATAGAAGGGCGAACGGACGTTCGCATTCGCGAGCGCGCCCTCGACATCCGTCCCCTGGCGCGTCCGCGCGCTTGCGCGCAGACGCATCCGTGCCGATCAGCTGGGCGATGCCGAACCTGCTGCTGCGCCACCAGGACGACCATCGCCTCTGCCAGCTCGTGCGAGCGGGGCGTGAGGACGCGTTCGAGGTGCTCGTGCGACGCTACCGGCGGCCGCTCCTGCGCCACTGCGAGCGCGTGGTCGGGGCCGATCGCGCCGAGGACGTGCTGCAGCAGACGCTGCTGAACGCCCATCGCGGCATCGAGCGAGGCGACGACGTCGGCGCGGTCGGGCCGTGGCTGCACCGGATCGCGCACAACGCCGCCGTGTCCGCGCTGCGGTCGCTGCGGCCTGCCGTCGAGCCGCTCGAAGCCGCCGAGCGCGCCGGAGCGGCGGTCGAGTCGGCAGCCGACGCGGCCGAGCGGCGCGAGCGGCTGCGCGAGACCGTCGCGTCGGTCCAGAGACTTCCGCCGCGGCAGCGGGAGGCGATCCTGCTGCAGGTCGGCGAGCACCGCAGCTACGAGCAGATCGCGGCCGAGCTGGGGCTCACGCCCGGTGCGGTGCGGCAGCTGCTGAACCGCGCGCGCGGGACGCTGCGCCGGGGCGTGACGGCCGTGACGCCGTTCGATCTCGTGCTGCGCTGGGGTGCGCCGGAGGCCGAGGTCGCCGGCGCCGTGGGCGCGCTCGGCGCGGCCGGCTCGGCCGGTGCGGTTGGTGCGGTCGGCGCAGCGGCCGGCGGGGCCGGCCTCGTCGCCAAGGGCGCGGCCGTCGTCGTGCTGGTCGGGGCGGGCGGCGTGGCTGCCACCTCGGCGGCGCGCGACCAGCGTCCGCCGGAGCGTCCGGCGCACGCCGCGGTCTCGGCGGGCGGCGCGCTCGGCACCCCGGCGGCGTTCGCGCTGCCGAGCGGCGGTGCGGGCCGGCCGGTGGGCGGCGTGGTGGGCGGTGGCGCTGAGCGAGACGGTGCCGGGCGGG
Organism: Conexibacter woesei DSM 14684; assembly: GCF_000025265.1. Taxonomy (GTDB): domain Bacteria; phylum Actinomycetota; class Thermoleophilia; order Solirubrobacterales; family Solirubrobacteraceae; genus Conexibacter; species Conexibacter woesei. The sequence continues at coordinate 3,076,803 of NC_013739.1, read as the reverse complement.
ATCGCGCCGGGCGGCGTTCTGCCGGGCGTGACGGGAGCGGTCCGCTCGCGGATCGGCCGGCCGGAGGTCATCCACCCGCGGGCGGCGGATCGCCGGGCGGGACCGGCTCGCCGGGCGGGAGTTCACCCGGCGGCGGCTCTCCCGGCGGCGGCTTCCCCGGCGGGAGCGGCTTCCCCGGCGGGAGCGGCTCCCCCGGCGGGAGCGGCTCCCCCGGCGCGAGCGGATCGCCCGGCGGTGGGTTGCCGCCCACGGGCGGCGCTCCCGGGACAGGCCCGGCGGATCCCACGCCCAGCGGCAGAGGCGCGCCCACACCCGAGCGGCCGCGCGAACCGAGCGACGCCGACGAGCACGACGAGCCGGACGACGCCGCCGATGCCACGCCGCCCGACCGCGACGAGACGGACGACCCGCCGGCCCCGCCGAGCGCGCCGGAACCTCCCGACGCCGACGATCCGCCCGACGTTCCCGCCGCCGAGGAGCCGGAGCCGGCGGACGAGCAGCCGTCGCGCCCGGAACCCGACGACGACGTCGCGGCAGACGTTCCTGACGATGATTGACGTCACCCTGCGTGATCTTCGCGCGTCCGCTGCGTCCTACCTCGTGACAGCACACTCGAACGGGCAACCCGGATCGCGAGATCCGGGGCGCAAAGACCGGGGCCTCACGCAGGCCGCCGGTCCGCCGAAAGGACGTCAGATGTCACCAGCTCACCAGTGCGCGCGCCCCAAGCGGCGTGCGCTCGCCGCCGCAGCGCTCGCCGCCGCAGCCACAGCCGTCGCCGGGCCCGCCGCAGCGGAGGCCGACGCCGCCCGCACGAACGGAGACGCCGGAGCCGTCCGGGTCGCCGGCACCGTCGTCGCGAAGGACGCCGCGCGCGGGACGGTCGTGACGGCGAGCCGCACCGGAACGGTCACGACGCTGCGAACGGCGAGCGCAGCGCGCTACCGCGTCGGCCAGCGGATCGCCGCGCGCGCGAGCGCACGCCCTGACGGCACGTACGCCGCGTCCGGAGCGGTGACGCACCGGCGCGGAACCGCGACGAGTGCCCGCGTCCGCGCGACGCTCGTTCAGCGGGCCGGAGGCCGGTACCTCGTCTCGGCGGGCAGCAGCACGTTCGCGATCCGCACGCGCGGCCGGACAGGCACCACCGCCGCCGCGGCACGGGCGCCGCAGGTCGGCGACGTCGTCGTGGCCGACGTCAGGCTCGGCGCCGCCGGCCCGACGGAGACACGGATCACCCAGGTCGGTGAGGCCGCGATGCTGGAGCTGGAGGGCATCTTCCTCGGCGCCTCCGACGACGTCGTCCGGATCGCCGTCGCCCGTCGCGGCGAGATCGCGATCGCGGTGCCGACAGACGTGCAGGTGTCGGCGAGAGCCGGTGACGAGGTCGAGGCGCTCGTGTCCGTCGGCGACGGCGGCACGTTCACGCTCGTCGCGCTGACGCGCGAGGACGACGAGGACGAGGAGGCCGGAGCGGGCGGAGGCGAGAACGGCGGTGGCGGCGAGGACGGCAGCGGCGGTGGCGCCGACCACGAGCCCGGCACCACGGACGACGACGACCGTGGGATCGACTTCGATGCCGAGGACGGCGAGGTCGAGATCGAGGGCACGATCAGCGCGCTTGCAGCGACGGCCGTGACGGTCACCGCCGGTCCTGACGCGTCGGTCACGTGCGCCGTTCCCGCCAGTGTCTCGGTGAGCGCCTTCGCCGTCGGCGACGAAGTCGAGATGGAGTGCCGCGTCGTTGAGGGCAGAACGTTTGAACTGGTCTCGATCGAGTCCGAGCGCGCCGAGGTCGATGCCGACGACGACGAGGCGGACGACGACGACCAGGCCGACGATCCCGACGACGAAGAGGACGCGGACGAGGACGACTGAACCCACGCGAACCAGCTCGGCGCTGTCCCCGTTCCCCTACCCTCGCCGGTCATGCGACAGCTTGCGCCTGACGTCTGGCAGCTCGACGGCTTCCCGGCGAACAGCATCAACGCGTATGTGATCGGGGACGTGCTGATCGACTCCGGCGCACCGCATGACCGGCGACGCGTGCTGAAGCAGGTGCGCGAGCGTCCGATCTCGGCGCATGCGCTCACGCACGCCCACTTCGACCACTACGGCGGCAGCCATGCGGTCTGCGCGCAGCTTGGGATCCCGCTCTGGTGCGGCGCGAATGACGTCGCGGCCGTCGAGGCCGGCAAGCAGATCGGGCTCGGCTTCCGGATGGCTCCCGGGCTCGGCGCGCAGGCGCATCCGGTCGCCAGAGCGCTCAGAGAGGGTGACGAGGTAACCGGCTTCACGATCCTCGACACGCCCGGCCACGCACCGGGACACGTCTCCTATTGGCGCGAGTCCGACCGCGTGCTGCTGTGCGGCGACGTGATGTGGGGCTACAACCCCTTCCTGCTGCGCGGCGCGATCCGCGAGCCGTACCCGGCGCTCAGCCCCGATCCCGAGCGCAACCGCATGTCGGCGCGGCGGCTCGCCGCGCTGGAGCCGGCGCTCGTGCTGTTCGGCCACGGGCCGCCGCTGCGCGACCCCGCGCGCTTCGCCGCCGCGGTGGCGAAGCTCCCGAACCGCTGACGCCCGCCGCCACCCCCGTTAGGGTCTCCACCACGATGTCGCGGACCGATGTCACGTTCGACTCGTGGGGCGATCGCTGCGCCGCGTGGCTGTACGTGCCCGACGAGGCGGTGGGCACGACGGATCCGCGCGGGCTCGCGTGCGTCGTGATGGCGCACGGCTTCGCCGGCGTGCGAGAGGCGCGGCTGGACGCCTTCGCCGAGCGGTTCGCGTCTGCCGGGCTGGCGGTGCTGCTGTTCGACTACCGCGGCTTCGGCGCCAGCGAGGGCGAGCCACGGCAACTGCTGTCGATCCCCCGCCAGCTCGCCGACTGGGCCGCCGCGATCGCCTACGCGCGGACGCTCGACGGCGTCGACCCCGAGCGGATCGCCGCGTGGGGCACGTCGTTCTCCGGCGGGCACGTGGTCGCGACCGCAGCGCGCGACCGGCGGCTCGCCGCGGCGATAGCGCAAGCGCCGTTCGCCGACGGCGTCCGGCAGGTGCTCGCGCTGCCGGTTCCGCTGGCGCTGCGGCTCACGGTCGCGGCGCTGCGCGACGAGCTGGGCGCGCTCGCGGGCTCCGCGCCGCACACCGTTCCGGCGGTCGGACCACCGGGCTCGACCGCCGTGATGAACTCGCCGGACGCCGACCCCGGCTACCGCGCGATCGTGCCGGCCGGCTCGGCCTGGCGCAACGAGGTCGCGGCGCGCGTGTGCGCTCGCGTGATCGCCTACCGGCCCGTCCGCCGAGCGCACGACGTCCGCTGCCCGCTGCTCGTCGCCGTCTGCGACGACGACCAGGTCACGCCGCCGGACGTCGCCGTCAAGCTGGCGCGCGACGCGCCGCGCGGCGAACTGGTCCGCTACGCCGGCGCCGGCCATTTCGACATCTACCTCGGTGAGACGTTCGAGCGCGCGGTCGCCGACCAGATCGCCTTCCTCACCCAGCACCTGCTGGCCGCGCCGGCGCCGCTGCCGGCGCCGGTCGCGTCCTGACTGACGACTCCCGGCGGCGTCAGCCCTCGACGGTCGCGTACACCTCGTCGAGCAGCGCCGCGCGGTCGGCGACGTCGAAGTTCTCGGCGAGGTAGCGGTCCGTCTCCTCGCGCGGCGTCCCGCTGAGCGCCATGTCGAGCGCGACCAGCCGGGCGCTCTCGTCGCCGGCATCGGCAGGCGCGGATGCGGCGGAAGCCGACAAGGCCTCGCTGGCCGGGGCGGCCGCAGCCGCGGCCGGGCCGTCGGGATCGGGCACGAGGCGGTCGCGCTCGGCGAGCGCGTCATCGGCGTGGCCGTTGGCCGAGGCGTGCGGCGCGTCGGGGTCCTCGACGGCGAGCGGCTCGTCGCCCAGCGCCGGCGGCGGGACGGCGTCGGCCGGCTCGGGCTCGAAGCGCGGGCGACCGGCGACGGACGCCAGCTCGCCGAGGTTGCCCTCCAGCAGCTGGAGGTCGGCGTGGACGCGATGGGCGCCGGTGCGGAGCGTGTCGAGCAGCGTGTTCAGCTCGCCCTGCATCGCGTCGACGCGCTGCAGCAGCGCCGAGGTCGCCTCCGCGACTCTGCCGACGTAGTCGTGCGCGTGGGTGTTGGCGTCCTCGCGCGTGCGCTTCGCCTCCGCGCTCGCGTCGTCGCGGATCTCGCGCGCCTCGTCCTCGGCCTGGCGCGTGATCTCGCCCGCGCTCGCCTCCGCCGCGGCGATCACCGCGCGGACCTGCTCGCTCGCCGTCGAGGCGACCGTCTCGGTCCGCTGCCGCGCGGAGCGCTTGAGCCCGTCGACCTCGTCGGCGACGTCGCGCAGGTGCGTGTCGACCGCCTCGGGGTCGTACCCGCGACGACCGATGGGGAAGTCCTTCTTCTCGATGCTCTGGCGGTCGAGGGCCACGCGGGCGCACCTCCGTCGGGGATGGGAAAACGGCCGCTGCGAAGCGTATCGAGCGGGCACTGCGGCCTACGGCAGGCGGACCGCGGCGCCGTCGCGGACGACGAGCCCGTCGCGCGCGAGGCCGGCGAGTGCGCGCTCGATCCGCTCGGCGGCGATCCCGCGCGGCAGCTCCTCGCCCGCCGCGAGCGCCGCGACGATCCGCCCGCGGACGAAGCGGTCGGTCTCCTCGAAGCGCTGCGCGCCACGGGCGCGTCTGGCCGGTGGCGGTGGGAGCGGGCGCCCGCGCGACCGGCAGCCGGTGACGGGGCACGCGTCGCAGCCGGGCGAGCGGGCGGTGCAGACGGTCGCGCCCAGCTCCATCATCGCCTGGTTCCAGTCGGCCGCACGGCCGGCGGGCAGCAGCTCAGCCGCGCGCGCCGCGAGCGGGCGCGGCGTGCGGTGAGCGCGGTCGACGCGCTCGATCACGCGTCTGACGTTGGTGTCGACGGCGGCGACCTGCTCGCCGAACGCGAACGAGGCGACCGCCGCGGCCGTGTACGGCCCGATCCCCGGCAACGCTCGCAGCCCCTCCGCGGCGCGCGGCCAGCCGTCGCGCGCGACAGCGCGAGCACATGCCTGCAGCGCGAGCGCGCGACGGTTGTAGCCGAGGCCGCTCCACAGTCGCAGGACGTCGGCGGTCGGCGCGGAGCCGAGCGCGACCTCGTCCGGGAAGCGCTCCAGGAACGCCTCGTAGTAGGGGACCACACGCGCGACCTGCGTCTGCTGGAGCATCACCTCCGAGACGAGGATGCGATACGGATCTGTCGTCCGCCGCCACGGCAGGTCGCGTCGGACCGCGCCGTACCAGGAGAGGATCGCGTCAGCGTCGACCGGCACGCCGCGCACGCTACCGCGCGCGGCGGGCGGGAAGCGGCGCGGCGGGAGCCGCGTGGCGGGCGCGAGCGGCAGCGCGCGGACCGCCCGGGCGTGGACGGCGCGCCCGCGACCCCTCAGCTCGTCGGCGTCTTGGCGGCGGTGCGCTGGTCGGCGAGCGCGATGTCGAAGTCGCGGCGGAGCGTCTTGATCTCGTCGCGGAGGGTCGCGGCGTACTCGAACCGCAGCTCCTCGGCGGCCCGCAGCATCTCTTCCTCGATCTCGATGATCGCCTTCTCCAGCTCCGCCGGCGTGCGCTGCTTGCCGGCGTCGAGCTTGAGGCGGCGTCTGCGGCCCTTCGGCACCTTCGACTCCGCCTGCAGGAACTCGGCGATGTCCGAGATGCCCTTGATGATCGACTCGGGCGTGATGCCGTGCTCTCTGTTGTAGGCGAGCTGGATCTCGCGGCGACGCTCGGTCTCCTCCAGCGCGATGCGCATCGCCTTCGTCTCCTTATCGGCGTACATCACGACCGTGCCGTCGACGTTGCGGGCCGCGCGGCCGATCGTCTGGATCAGGGAGGTCGCCCCGCGCAGGAAGCCCTCCTTGTCGGCGTCGAGGATCGCGACGAGCGAGACCTCCGGCAGGTCGAGGCCCTCGCGCAGGAGGTTGACGCCGACGAGCACGTCGTACTCGCCGAGCCGCAGCTCGCGGATGATCTGGATCCGCTCGATCGTGTCGACCTCCGAGTGGAGGTAGCGGACCTTGAAGCCCATCTCCAGCAGATAGCCGGTCAGGTCCTCCGACATTCTCTTCGTGAGCGTCGTCACCAGCGTGCGCTCGTCGCGCTCGACGCGGACCTTGATCTCGTTCATCAGGTCGTCGATCTGGTTTCTCGTCTCGCGCACGTCGATCTTCGGGTCGATGATCCCCGTCGGGCGGACGATCTGCTCGACGATCCGCGGCGAGTGCGTGCGCTCGTATTCGCCGGGCGTGGCGGACACGAACACGACCTGCGGCGTGATCGAGAGGAACTCCTCGAATCTCTGCGGCCGGTTGTCGAGCGCGCTCGGGAGCCGGAAGCCGTAGTCGATCAGCGTCTGCTTGCGCGAGCGGTCACCCTCGAACATGCCGCCGATCTGCGGCACCGTCTGATGCGACTCGTCGATGAAGCAAACGAAATCCTCCGGGAAGAAGTCGATCAGGCAGAAGGGACGGTCGCCCTTTCTGCGGCCGTCGAGTATCCGCGAGTAGTTCTCGATGCCCGAGCAGAAGCCCATCTCGCGCAGCATCTCCATGTCGTACTGCGTGCGCTGGCGCAGGCGGTGCGACTCCAGCAGCTTGCCTTCTCTCTCCAGCTGCGCGCAGCGCTCGTTCAGCTCGCGGCCGATCTCGGTGACCGCATCGGCGATCTCCTCCTGATCGACGTTGTAGTGCGACGCCGGCCAGACCGCGGCGAACTCGAGGTCCTCGTCGATCAGCTCGCCGGTCAGCGGGTCGAACTGCTGGACCTCCTCGACGTCGTCGCCGAACAGCGTCGCGCGGTACGCGGACTCCGCGTAGGCCGGGAAGACCTCCAGCGTCTCACCCCGCACGCGGAAGTTGCCGCGCTGCAGCACCGTGTCGTTGCGCGTGTATTGGATCGACACCAGCTTGCGCAGCACCTCGTCGCGGTCGACCGTCGCCCCTCTTCTGAGGATCAGCATGTTGCGGTCGTACTTCTCCGGCGAGCCGAGGCCGTAGATGCACGAGACGCTGGCGACGACGATCACGTCCTTGCGCGCGAACAGGCTGGCCGTCGCGGCGTGGCGCAGGCGCTCGATCTCGGAGTTGATCGCCGAGTCCTTCTCGATGTACAGGTCCCGGCTCGGGACGTACGCCTCCGGCTGGTAGTAGTCGTAGTACGAGACGAAGTACTCGACCGCGTTGTCGGGGAAGTACGTGCGAAACTCATTGCAGAGCTGCGCGGCGAGCGTCTTGTTGTGCGCGATGATCAGTGCCGGCCGCTGGACCGCCTCGATCGTCGCGGCCATCGTCATCGTCTTGCCCGTGCCGGTGGCGCCGAGCAGCGTCATGTAGCGGTCTCTCGCCTCGATCCCCTCGGCCAGCGAGGCGATCGCGCTCGGCTGGTCCGCGGTCGGAGCGTAGGTGGAGTCGAGACGGAAGGGCGGCATGGAGCAACGACGATAGCGGGCGCCCCGGACGAACGTGTGTTCGTCTAGCGCCGGATCCCCAGCTCCCCCGGGTACGTCTGCGCGTAGTCACGTCTCGCCTCGCGCACGCGGTCGACGTACTCGCGCGTCTCGGCGAACGGGATGTCCGCCTCGGTGAACCGCTCGCCGCGCGCTCTCGCCTCGGAGAGCCACTGCTCGACGTTGCCGATCCCGCCGTTGTAGGCGGCGAGCGCCAGCACCTCGTCGCCCTCGTAGTGGTCCAGCAGGTACCGCAGGTACCAGCTGCCGTAGGCGATGTTGACCGCCGGCGTCGAGAGGTCCTCGATCGTGAACGCGGTGCCGCCGGATCTGTCGGCGATGAATCTCGCCGTCTCGGGCATCAGCTGCATCAGCCCGAGCGCGCCGGCCGGCGACGTCTGGTCGACGAACTTCGACTCCGCGTAGATGACGCCGGCGATCAGCGCCGGGTCGAGTCGCTTCTCGGTGGCCTGCGTGCGGATCTCGGACTCGTGGTTGAGCGGCAGCGTGAGGTCCCGCACGGTCGATCTGAACAGCGGCGCGAGCACCGCCGCGCCGAGCGCGAGCGCGCCGACGAGCGCCACGAACAGGAACGCGCGCCGGCGCCGCTGCGCAGCGCGCTGGGCGGCTCGGCGGCGCGCCACCGAGACCTGTGCGGTCGACGGGCTCATCCGTTCAGCTTCGCAAGGACGTCCGACAGTTTCCTGTCGAGGTCCTCGATCGACCCGTCGTTGACGACGACGTACGTCGCCCGGGACGCCTTCTGCTCCTGCGTCAGCTGCCGCGACGTCCGCTCGGCGACGGCCGCGTGACCGCGTGCGCCGGCGCGCTCGGCCCGCAGCGCCTCGGGCGCGACGATCGCGAGCGTCGCGTCGTACGCCGCGTCCATGCCGGCCTCGAACAGCAGCGGCGTCTCGACGACCGCGGCGGGCGGCGGCGGCTCCTGCGCGACCACCTGCTCGCGCCAGGCGGCGACGCGCGCGCCGACACGGGGCCACAGCACGCCCTCCAGCCACGCCCGCTCCTCGGGCGCGGCGAAGGCGTGCGCGGCGACGGCGGCACGGTCGACCGTGCCGCCGGGCGCGACCGCCCCGCCCCAGCGCGCGACGACGAGGTCGCGCACTTCGGGCGAGGCGTACAGCTCGTGCACGACCGCGTCGGTCGACAGCACGGCCGCGCCGAGGCGCTCGAGCGCCTCCAGCGCGGTGGACTTCCCGGCGGCGATGCCGCCGGTCAGTCCGATGACGGGAACGCGCGGTGGCGCGATCGGTCCGCTACGCCTGCGGCGTCTCGTCGTCGCCGGCGGCCTCAGCCTCCGGCTCGGCGGGCGCGTCCGGCTCGGCGGCGGCGTCGGCCTCAGCGGCCTCCGGCTCAGCGGCAGCCTCCGGCTCAGCGGCAGCCTCCGGCTCAGCGGCAGCCTCCGGCTCGGCAGCGGCCTCCGGCTCAGCGGCGGCCTCCGGCTCGGCAGCGGCCTCCGGTGCGGCGACCTCGACCTCGGGATCCTCGGCGGCGACGGGCGCCTCCTCGGCGATCGCGGCCTCCTCGGCTGCGGCCTCGGCCTCCTGCACCTCGGCGACGACCTCAGGCGAGTCCGGCGCGGCGTCGGCGGCCGGAGCCTCCGGCGTCGCACCCTCGGCGAAGACGTCCTCCGACAGGCCCAGCTCCGGCACGTTGTCGTAGCCGGTGTCCTCGGCGACCGCGCCCTCCGCTCCGTCCTCGCCCTCCAGGCTGCGGACGGGCAGGATCTGGCCCTCGACCCGCTTGATCGAGAGCGAGAGCCGGCGGCGCTCGGAGTCGATCTCGAGGATCTTGACCTTCACCTCGTCGTTGGGCTGGATGATCTCGCGCGGGTTCTCGACGTGGTGCTGCGCCAGCTCCGAGATGTGCACGAGGCCCTCGACGCCGTCGAGGATCTCGACGAACGCGCCGAACGTGACGACCTTCGTGACTCTGCCTTCGAGCTCGTCACCGACGTTGTAGGTGTCGACGACGCGCTGCCACGGGTCCTCCTGGGTCTGCTTGAGACCGAGGGAGATGCGCTGGCGGTCGCGGTCGATGTCGAGCACCTTCACGCTCACCGTGTCGCCGATCGAGAGGATCTCGCTCGGGTGGTTGACGTGCGACCACGACAGCTCGGAGATGTGGATCAGGCCGTCGATCCCGTCGAGGTCGACGAACGCGCCGAAGTCGACGATGTTCGAGATCGTGCCCTCGACGATCATGCCCGGCTGCAGGCGGTCGAGGATCCGCTCGCGGTCCTCTCTGCGCTGCTCCTCCAGCACCGCGCGGCGCGAGAGGACGACATTGTTCCTTGAACGGTTCAGCTCGATGACTCTGCACTCGATCGTCTGACCGAGGTACTCGTCCAGGTGCGGCACGCGGCGGATGTCGACGAGCGAGGCGGGCAGGAAGCCGCGGACCCCGAGGTCGATGATCAGGCCGCCCTTGACGACCTCGATGACGGTGCCGTCGACGGGCTCGCCGGACTCGGCGGCAGCCTCGATGCGACGCCACGCCTTCTCGAAGCGCGCACGCTTCTTCGAGAGGATCAGCCGGCCGTCCTGGTCCTCCTTCGTGAGGACGAGCGCGTCGACCTCCTCGCCCATCTCGACTTCGTCCTTCGGGTCGACCGACTTGCGGATCGACAGCTCGTTGGACGGGATGACGCCTTCGGACTTGTAGCCGATGTCGACGAGGACTTCGTCCTTGTCGATGCGGACGACGTGGCCGGTGACGACGTCGCCCTCCTCGAATGGAGTGAGCGTCGCGTCGTAGTTCGGGACGATCTGGCCGTCGATCTCGAGCAGAAGGCCATCGGAGCCCTCCACGATCGTGGCGGTGGGCTGGACGTCGGTAGTGGACATAGGGGAACCGGTAGGGAACAGAAAGGTCAGCCGCAAGAGGTTACCGGAGTCACCGTGACGCCGGGGAGCGGCGACGCCGGGCGCCGGACCGCCGCGCGAGGCCCGTAGAATCCCCGCCCATGGCCAAGCGTGCAACCAAGCGCGGAGCGGAGCGGACTCCCCTCTCCCGCGACGCCGACGTCCTGATCTGCGGCGCCAGCTTCGCCGGACTCGCGGTCGCCCGCGAGCTGGCCGGCTCGGGCGCGCGGGTGCTGATGATCGACCGCTACGAGGTCGGCGAGCGCCAGACCTCCGCGTGCGCCGCGCCGACCGACTGGCTGCGCAACCTCGGCCTGATGGACGCGCACCGGCAGACCTTCCGGGAGCTGGTGATCCACACGCCGCACGTCAGCGTCCGCTACGACCTGCCGTGGAGCTTCTCGACGTTCGACTACAGAGAGATCTGCGCGCTGCTGCAGGAGCAGGGCGACGCCGACTTCGAGATCGCGAAGGTCGACGGGCGCACGGGCGACACGGTCCACACCGACCGCGGCGACCTGACCTCCCCGCTGATCGTCGACGGGCTCGGCTGGCGCCGGATCCTCGGCGCGGGCGAGAACGTCCAGCCGCCGGACGCGCTGCTCTCGCGCGGGCTGGAGGTCCACCCGAGAGGCAGCAACGACGACCTCGAGATCTGGATCGACCGCTCCTACGTCCCGGCCGGCTACGGCTGGAGCTTCCCCGCGCGCGACGAGGTGCGGATCGGGATCGGCTCGTTCGACCCGCGCTTCCACGTCAAGGACCCGACGCTGAAGCTGACGGCGGATCTGAACCAGTCGCCGGACGGCTTCCAGGGCAACTGGATCCCGCACGCGCTGCGGCCTGCGACCGACGACGGCGTCTTCATGGTCGGCGATTCGGCCGGGCACTGCCTGCCGCTGACGGCCGAGGGGATCCGCACCGCGCTCTACTTCGGCCTCGCCTGCGGGCGCGAGCTGCGCACCGTCGTCGACGGCGGCCAGTCACGCGATCAGGCGCTGGCGCGCTACCACGCCTTCAGCGCCGGCCACAGATTCGCGTTCGACTCGATGCTGAAGGTCCAGCGGCTGATCCCGAGAGTCCCGCCGAAGCTGCTCGCCCCCGCGCTGCGCGCGATGGGGACCAAGCGCTTCGTCGACTGGTCGTTCGGTCACTACCTCAAGATCGCGCCGCCCGAGTACGCGCTCGGCGGCCCGCACGGCACCCGCTTCGCCTCAGCAGGTGGCGGCGAGAGCGCCGCCACGCCAGCAGTCGCCGCGGCCTAGCGGGCGCGCCTAGAACCCGCGCCGCTCGCGCGCCTGGATCAGGCGCGGGTCGCGTGCGCGGCGGCGCGCGTCGAGCGCGGCGTGGACGACCCACAGGACCGACAGGACGATCACCGCGACGGTGAGCGCGACGACCTCGCCGGAGCCGAACGCCCCGAGCGCGAGGAAGAAGACGTACGCGACGATCACGCCCGCCGCGATCGCCCAGAACGCCTGCGTGAGGCCGCGACCGGTCGCGGCCAGACGCGGATGCCCATCACCGACGTGCAGATGCGCCACGAGACCCCTCCTCTTCTCTCCAACTTCGTGCCGTTTGTTGCGTACCCGGCCCGGCGCCGGTCGACACGGAGCCGGTCAGCCGGCGCCGCCGGCGCCGGGCGTGCCGAGCGCCCGCCAGCGGGCGTGGCGGGCGGCGAGCCGCTCGGCGTCGTCACGCGCGAGCAGCGCCGCCAGCTCCCTCTCGACGACGGCGGCGAGCCGCGTGACGAACTGCCGCGGCTGCTCGTGCGCCGGCTGCGGCTCGGGCACGACGGCGTCCGCGATGCCGGCCCGCTCGAGCTGCCACGAGGCGCCGCCCTGCGCCGCCGCCAGCTCCGGCGCGTGGTCGAGGTCGCGGTAGAGGATCGCCGAGGCGCCCTCCGGCGCGATCACGCCGAGCGACGCGTGCTCGGCGCAGACGATCCGGTCGGCGACGAGCAGCGCGAGCGCGCCGCCGCTGCCGCCCTCGCCGATCAGCAGCGCCAGCGTCGGCACCGGCAGCCCGCTCAGCTCCGCGAGGCAGGCGGCGATCTCGCCGGCCAGCCCGCCGCGCTCGGCGCCGGCGCTCAGCTCCGCTCCGGGCGTGTCGACGAGCGTCACGAGCGGCAGCCGCAGCTCGGCCGCGAGCGCCATCGCCCGCCGCGCCTTGCGGAAGCCGGCCGGTCCGAGCGCCGGCGGCGTCCCGTCGGGCGCGCGCCGCTGCGCGATCAGGACGGCCGGAATCCCGCAGATGCGCGCGAGCGCGGCGAAGCAGCCGGGATCGTCGGGCCGGCCGGTGCGGTCCCCGCGCAGCTCGGTCACGTCGCTCGCGATCGCGTCCAGCAGCTCGCGAGCCCCGGGCCGGCGCCTGTCCCGCGCAAACCCCAGCGACGCCCACGCGTCGCGCGCACTCGGCGGAGCGAGGAGTGTCGGATCGGCCACCGTGACGGTGGTCGAATCGCCATTCCTCCGAGGCCCGGGCCGAGCCACAGCGAGCACCCGCGCGACGGCGGAGCGCACCGCGGAGGGCTCCACCACCACGTCCACCAACCCCTGCGACAGCAGCGTCTCGGACGTCTGGACCCCGGCGGGCAGCGCCGTTCCCGTCAGCAGCTCGACGACGCGCGGGCCGGCGAAGCCGAGCAGCGCCCCGGGCAGCGCGAAGGTGACAGTCCCGAGCGAGCCCCACGAGGCGAGCACGCCGCCGGTCGTCGGATCGGTCAGGCAGACGACGTACGGCAGTCCGGCCGCGCGCAGCCGCCGCGCGGACGCCGCCAGCTTCGCCATCTGCACGAGCGCGAGCGTCCCCTCCTGCATCCGCGAGCCGCCCGACGCCGGCAGCGCCACCAGCGGCAGCCGATCCGCGAGCGCCCGCTCGAACGCGCGCGCTACCCGCTCCCCCGTCGCGACGCCGATCGAGCCGCCGAGGAAGCCGAACTCGCCGGCGACGAGCACCGCCGGGCGGCCGGCCACGAGCGCGCGACCGGTCAGCACCGACTCGGCGAGCCCGGTGCGCGAGCGCGCCGCCTCCAGTCGCGAGCGGTAGGAGCGAACGTCCGCGAACGCGAGCGGGTCGTCGGAGACGACGACCTCGTCCCACGGCTCGAACGTCCCCTCGTCGGCGACCAGCGCGACCCGATCCCATGCGCTGCCGAGGCGACCCACGGGCGGATCGTAGGGGGTCAGGGCGGCGGCAGGTCGAGCTTGGCGGGCGGGTCGCCGTCCGGCGGCGCCGGCGGTTCGGGGCGCTCGACGCCGGGCGGCAGCTCGACCGCGACCGCCTGGCGGTAGTCCCACCACTCGCGCAGCGCGATCTGGATCGACGCCGCGACCGGGATCGCCAGCAGCGCGCCGACGATCCCGAACAGCGTCGCCCCGAACAGCACCGAGACGAGCACCGCGAACGCGTGGATCTCGACCGCACGTCTCTGGATCTGCGGCTGGATCACGTTGTTCTCGATCTGCTGGTAGGCGATCGCCCAGATGACCCACACGATCGTCGCGACGGGGAAGTCGTGGAACGCCGTCACGATCCCGACGAGCACGGCCGCGATCGTCGCGCCGACGAGCGGGATCAGGTCGAACAGCGCCGTCAGCACCGCCAGCGGCGCCGCGAACGGGACGCCGAGGATCGTCAGCACGACGAACGTCGTGACGCCGGCTATCGTCGCCTGCAGCAGCGCCCCGCCGACGTAGTTGCCGACCGCGATCCCGATCCGGTCGACGGCGCGTCTGATCCGCGGCACGTGCTCCGGTCTCGCGAAGCCGATCGCGAGGTCGACCCATCGTCGCCCGCTCGCGACCATGAAGATGCTGAGGATCAGGATGTTGAAGGCGGCGAACAGCGAGCCGACGATCGTCCCGCCGACGTCGGAGAGCGTCGAGGCCGCGTCGTCGAGGTGGTTCGGCAGCTCCTCGGCTCTCTCTCTGAGTCTGTCGACGATGTCGTACTGCCTGTCGAGGTCCTTCAGGCGCTCGTTGTTGTTGACCCACTCCTGCAGGTCGTTGACGTAGCCGGGGACGTCGTCGGCGAGGTTCGTCGCCTCCTCCACCAGCGGCGGGATCACGATCGCGGCGATCCCGATCGGGATCGCGATCAGCCCGAGGTACGCGAGCAGGATCGCGATGCCGCGCGGCATCTTCCGGCTCATCAAGTTGACCGGCCCCGACAGCGCGACGGCGATGAACGTCGCGATCACGATCCACGACAGCGGCGTGCGCAGGCGATAAACGAGGTAGAGCACGCCGAGGATCACCAGCACGATCACGACGGTGCGCGCGATCGTGCGCGCGCCGAGGTCGATGCTGGGACGCGGCGGTTCGGGCGGGGGCGGTGGAGGCGGTGGCGGAGGTGCGGCTGGCAGGATCGGCGGCGAGCCGCTCACTTCGCGTCCAGCCAGTTCGGGCCGATGCCCGCGTCGACGACGAGCGGCGGGTCGAGCTCCAGCGCGTCGACCATCTGCGGGACGACGAGGTCGCGTGCCTGCTCGGCCTCCTCCGCAGGCCCTTCGAACAGCAGCTCGTCGTGGATCTGGAGGATCAGTCTCGTGCGCAGGCCGGAGGCGTGCAGCGCGCGGTCGGCGTTGACCATCGCGAGCTTGATCACGTCGGCGGCGGTGCCCTGGATCACGGTGTTGACGGCGAGCCGCTCGCCGAGCTGGCGCATCTGGTAATTGCGCGCCCGCAGCTCGGGGATCTGCCGGCGCCGCCCCATCAGCGTCGTCACGTAACCCTGGTCGGTCGCCTGCTCGATCGTCGTTCTGATGAACGCCTGGACGGCCGGGAAGCCGTCGAGGTAGCGGTCGATGAACTCCTGCGCCTCCTCGCGCGGGATCTGCAGGCGGTCGGCGAGGCCGAAGGCCGAGAGGCCGTAGACGATGCCGTAGTTGACCATCTTCGCCTTCGAGCGCGAGCCGGCGTCGAGCTGCTCAGGGTCGATGCCGAGGATCGCGGCGGCGGTCGCGGTGTGGACGTCCTCGCCGCGGCGGAAGATCTCCTTCAGCACCTCCTCGCCGGCGATGTGCGCGAGCACGCGCAGCTCGACCTGGGAGTAGTCGGCGGAGATGAGGACGTTGCCGGGCTCGGCGACGAAGCAGGCGCGGATCTCGCGACCGAGCGGGGTGCGGATCGGGATGTTCTGCAGGTTCGGGTTCGTCGAGGAGAGGCGGCCGGTCGCGGCCGTCACCTGGTTGAACGTCGTGTGCAGCCGGTGGTCCTCGGGCGAGATCAGCAGCGGCAGCGCGTCGAGGTAGGTCGAGGCGAGCTTCGTCAGCTCGCGCCAGCGCTCGATCTTCTCGATCACCGGGTGCTCGCCGCGGATCGCCTGCAGCACGCGGGCGTCCGTCGAGTAGCCGGTCTTGCCGCGTCTCTTTCTCGACAGGCCGAGCTTCTCGAACAGGATCTGGCCGAGCTGCTGCGGGGAGCCGATCATGAACTCCTCGCCGGTCAGCTCCCAGATCTCGCGTTCGAGCGCGACGGCCTCGTCCATCACGCGCGTGCGGATCGTCGCCAGCAGCTCCGTGTCGAGCCTCAGCCCTGCCGTCTCCATCGCGCGCAGCACGCGCACGAGCGGCAGCTCGACGTCGTCGAACAGCGGCAGCAGCTCGCGCTCCTCCAGCTGCGGGCGCTGCGCGGCGGTGAGCGCGTGGACGAGGATCGCGTCGGCTGCCGCGGCGTCCTCGACGTCGGTCCCGATGCCGCGCTCCTCGGTCAGCTCGTCGAGCGGGTAGCTGCGGCGGGCGGGTTCGAGCAGGTAGGCGGCGATCAGGGTGTCGTGCGCGAGCGTCGCGGGGACCTCGCGCAGTGCCTTCGCGTCGTGCGCGAGCGCTGGCCGCTCGCCGATCGCTGCGGCGAGCACCTCCGGCCCGGCGTCGCCCCCGCACTCTCCCGCGAGCGCGTCCTGCCCGGCGTAGGCGCCGAAGCGCCACGCGTCGCTCTCGCCGAACAGCGCGTCGTCGGGCTTCTCGGGCTCGCGCGCGGCGAGCGCGATCTCGCCGCCGGCGGGAGCCAGCGACGCAAGGTCCGCCAC
The DNA here is from genome assembly GCF_000025265.1 of Conexibacter woesei DSM 14684. GTDB lineage: Bacteria > Actinomycetota > Thermoleophilia > Solirubrobacterales > Solirubrobacteraceae > Conexibacter > Conexibacter woesei. Next base: position 3,060,413 of record NC_013739.1, on the reverse strand, counting down.
CGCGCCGGTCCGCAGCTTCGCGCCGATCGCCCGCTCGGCCTGCGGGCGCGGCGCAGCCTCGTCGCCGTCGCCGAGCGCCTCCTCCAGCCGCCGCAGCGGGTCGCGCAGCTCGAACTCGCGGAACGTCTCGCGCAGTCTCGAGCGGTCGGGCTCGGCGCCGTGGACGGCGGCGACGTCGATCGCGACCTCGAGGTCGCGCCGCATCGTCGCGAGCTGCTTGCTGACGCGTGCGTCCTCGGCGTGCTCGATCAGGTTCTCGCGCCGCTTTCTCGCTCTGATCGTGTGCGCGTTCGCGAGCACGCCCTCGAGGTCGCCGAAGTCGTTCAGCAGCTGCGCGGCGGTCTTGTCGCCGATCCCGGGGACGCCGGGGATGTTGTCGGACGTGTCGCCCTTGAGGCCGATGAAGTCGGGGACCAGCTCGGGCGGGATCCCGTAGCGGTCGATGACGCCCTGGCGGTCGTACGTTCTCGTCTCGGTGATGCCGCGCGAGGTCGCCATGATCTGCACGCCCTCGTCGACGAGCTGGAACGAGTCGCGGTCGCCGGTCACGACCATCACCGGGATGCCCGCGGCCTTCGCGCGCTCGGCGAGCGTCGCGATCACGTCGTCTGCCTCGTAGCCGTCGAGCGAGACGTTCTGATATCCGAACGACTCGACCAGCGGCTCGAGGTGCGGCCACTGCTGCTTGAACAGGTCCGGGCGCGAGGAGCGCTGCGCCTTGTACTCGGGATACACCTCTCTGCGACCGGAGTGGCCGCGGTCCCACGCGACGATCGTCGCTCTCGGGCCGTACTCGGTGAGGATCTTCACCAGCATCGAGGCGAAGCCGAAGATCGCGTTCGTCGGGAAGCCGGTCGAGGTCGCGATCGACTCCGGCAACGCGAAGAAGGCGCGGTACGCGAGCGAGTTCCCATCGATCAGGAACAGCTCGTCCGGCTTGTCGGGGGCGGCGGCCACGGCGACACAGAGTAGGGACCACAGCGGCGTGGAAGCCGTTCCCCGTATCATTCCGCATGGTGGAACTCGCAGACCGAACAGCGGTATTATCTCCACCGTCCCAACGACCCACGGAGGCCCTTCCGACCATGCCGAGCACGCCGAGCGCCCAGTTCTCCCTCACGATCCGCGTCGAGATCGCGGACCGTCCCGGGATGCTCGGACGCGTAGCCACGGCGATCGGCGACGCGGGCGGGACGATCGGAGCGGTCGACCTCGTCGCGATCGAGGACGGCCTCGCGGTGCGCGACATCACCGCGCTCTGCTCCGACCAGTCGGAGTGGGACGGCATCACCGCCGCGATCGCGGCGGTCGACGGCACACGCGTGCTCGACACGACCGACCGCACGTTCCAGATGCACCTCGGCGGCAAGATCGAGCTGCACAGCAAGTCGCCGCTGAAGACGCGCGACGACCTCTCGATGGCGTACACGCCCGGCGTCGCGCGCGTCTGCAAGGCCATCCACGAGGACCGCGACAAGGCGTTCCAGTACACGATCAAGCGCAACACGGTCGCCGTCGTCTCCGACGGCACCGCGGTCCTCGGGCTCGGCGACATCGGCCCGGAGGCGGCGATGCCGGTGATGGAGGGCAAGGCGGTCCTGTTCAAGGAGTTCGCCGGCGTCGACGCCTTCCCGATCTGCCTCGACACGAAGGACCCGGACGAGATCGTCGCGATCGTCAAGGCACTCGCCCCCACCTTCGGCGGGATCAACCTGGAGGACATCTCCGCGCCGCGCTGCTTCGAGATCGAGGACCGCCTCGCCGCCGAGCTCGACATCCCCGTCTTCCACGACGACCAGCACGGCACCGCCGTCGTCACGCTCGCGGCGCTGATCAACGCCGCGAAGCTGACCGGCCGCGAGCTGCGCGACATGCGCGTGCTCGTGACCGGGCTCGGCGCCGCCGGCGTCGCGGTCACGAAGATCCTCCAGTCGGCGGGCGTCACCGAGATCGTCGGCTGCGACTCCAAGGGCGCCGTCCACATCGGCCGCCCCGACTACCTCGACGGGTCGATGAACCCGATCAAGCGCTGGTACGCCGAGACGACGAACCCCGAGCGGCGCGAAGGCCGCCCCGGCGACGTGATCGACGGGATGGACCTGTTCGTCGGCGTCTCCGGCGCGCGCGTGATGCCGGCGGAGGCGCTGGCGCGGATGGCGAAGGACCCGATCGTCTTCGCGATGGCGAACCCGAACCCCGAGGTGTCGCCGGAGGAGGCGGCGCCGTACGTGCGCGTGATGGCGACCGGGCGCTCGGACTACCCGAACCAGATCAACAACGTGCTCTGCTTCCCCGGGATATTCCGCGGTGCGCTCGACGTCCGCGCGAACCACATCACCGAGGGGATGAAGATGGCCGCCGCGCGCGCGATCGCCGAGATCGTGCCCGAGGACGAGCTGCGCGAGGACTACATCATCCCGTCGGTCTTCAACCGCGACGTGGCGCCGGCGGTCGCGGCCGCGGTCGCCGAGCAGGCGCGCAGCGCGGGCGAGGCGCACGCGCACAACGAGCTCGGCTTCGCGGCGACCGACGAGGTGCGGGTGGCGGCCGGCTGAGCCTCCGGCCGCCGCGGCCCGTATCACGCAGGAACGGGTTCGCGAGACGGAGGTGGGCATGCGAGTGACGGTGACGGGAGCGACGGGGCTGATCGGCCCGCGGCTGGTCGCCGCGCTGCAACGGCGCGGCGACGAGGTGACCGTCCTCTCGCGCTCGCCCGAGCGGGCACGGGCCGCGCTCGGCGGCTCCGTCGACGCCGTCGCGTGGGATCCGCTCGCGGACCCTGCGCCCGCCGCCGCGCTCGCCGGGCGCGACGGCGTCGTCCACCTCGCGGGCGAGCCGGTCGCGCAGCGCTGGAGCGACGAGGCGAAGGAGCGGATCCGCTCCAGCCGCGAGCGCGGCACCGCCAACCTCGTCGCCGGCCTGCGCGCGGCCGAGCCGCGGCCCGTCGTGCTCGTCTCCGCCTCCGCGGTCGGCTACTACGGCGCGCACGGCGACGAGGAGGTCGACGAGGACACCCCGGCGGGCGCCGACTTCCTCGCGCAGGTCTGCGCCGCGTGGGAGCGCGAGGCCGCCGCGGCCGAGCAGCTCGGCGTGCGCGTGGTCCGGCTGCGCACCGGCGTCGTGCTCGACCCCGACGGCGGTGCCCTCGCGAAGATGCTGCCGCCGTTCAAGCTCGGCGCGGGCGGCCCGGTCGCGGGCGGGCGGCAGTACATGCCGTGGATCCACCGCGACGACCTCGTCGGCCTCTACCTCGCCGCGCTCGGCGACGGCGACTGGCACGGCCCGTTCAACGCGACCGCGCCGGCGCCGGTCACCAACGCCGAGTTCTCGAAGGAGCTCGGCCGCGCGCTGCACCGGCCAGCGGTCGCGCCGGTCCCGCGCGTCGCGTTGAAGCTGCTCTACGGCGAGATGGAGTCGATCGTCACCACCGGCCAGCGCGCGGTCCCGCGACGTGCGCTCGCGCACGGCCACGCGTTCGCGCACCCGCAGCTGGCGGAGGCGCTGCGCTCGGCACTGGCATGAGCAATACTGTTTTTCTGTAAACTGTGAGAGAGGCCTCATCTGTCGTGCGCGCACCGAACCACGACGAAATGAGGATGAGATGTTCAGTCGGAGGAAGCTGCTCGCAGCAGCGCTCGTCGCGCTGCTCGCACTCACCGCCGGGACGGCGCCGTCGCTCGCCAGCAGAGCGATAGGCGTCTCACCGGGCGGAGCCATACTGATATCGCCGCCCGTCCAGTTCTCCGCCGTCTACATGGGGGTCCCGGTGAGCTGGACCTGCCCGACGACGTTCCAAGGGTCGCTCGAGAGAACCATCACGAAGGCGGCCGCCGGCGCCGGGATAGGGAGCATCCACGCCGGCACGCCGGGCAACTGCAACCCGAACTTCGGTGTCACGTACCTAGCGACCGGCGCCAACCCCTGGAGAATGACCTACTCCTCGTTCGAGGGCACGCTACCCAACATAGCCGGCATACGGTTCATCTACAGAAACGTCGGAATCCAGATAAATTCGCCGATCGGCATCTGCCTATACGGCGGCGAGCTCGGCGGCTATCTCGCGACACCCGGGAATCCGGTCCTTCCATCCCTTCCGACGACACTGGCGCGCAGAGGCGGCCCGCTCGGATGCCCCGCGACCGTCACCGTCGGATTCGTCGGAGCCCTGAGCCCCGCCCAGAGATACACGCTAATCAACTGACGGGTGGAGGCCCGTCGAGTGCTCTGACGTAGCGCAGCTCGCCGCCGCTGACGCGATAGGCGCCGAACAGGCGCAGCGAGATGTCGCCGCTTCTGAGGATCTCGTAGGAGCCGAGGACCGTGTCGTCGCGTCTGGTCGCGCGGAACTCGCGGACGACGTCGGCACGGTCGAGCGGGTCGTCGCCCGACTCCTCGGCAGCCGCCTTGATCGCTCCCAGCACGGCGTTCATCGCCTCGTAGCCGTAGAGCGCCTCCGGCTGCGGGGCGGTGCCGTACCGCTGCTCGAACTGGCGCTCGAATCTGCGCGCCGGCGATGGGTAGTCGCGCAGGCCGAGCACCGGCCGCGTGACGTAGGTGGAGGCGCCGGCCGCGCCGATCGCGGCGATGAACGGGGCATCGACGAGCGCGCTCGGCGCGAACAGCTTCAGCTCCGGATCGGAGAACGCCAGGTCCTGCCACAGCCGGATGATGCCCTCGTGCGAGGCACCGGCGTAGAAGACCGCGTCGGGGTTGAGGTCCTCGATCTTCTGGACCAGCTCACGCGGGTCCTGCTCGTGCGGGTCGACGTCCTCCCGCCCCACGATCGCGACGCCGAACTCCCTCGCGTGCGCTCTCATGACCGTCACGAAGCCGGTCCCCATCGGGTCCTCGTCGGTGACCAGCACGAGGCGTTTGACGCCTTGCTGCTCCATGTATCTGAGCTGTGCGATCGCCTGCCAGCGATCCGACGGGGCGAGGCGGGCGAACGTGCGGCCGACCTCCTCCCCCTTCGGGAAGTACTTCTCCGGCGCGCCCGGCACGGCGAGGTTTCTCGACGTCAGCTCCATCGCCGTGTCCATTGGGCTGACCTCGAGCACGCCGACCTCGTTCATGCGCGGGATCGAGATCGCCGAGGAGCCGGTGTGGAACTCGCCGAGGTAGGCGATCGTCTCGGGGTCCTTCGCCGCTCTGCGTGCGTTCTCGGAGATCGTCTCGGGATCCCAGCTGTCGGCCTCGGGCGTCGCGGCGTCGAGCGCGACGAGCTTGACGCCGTAGCGACCGACCTTGCCGTCGTGGTTGCGCAGCGCAAGCTGCTGGCCGCGCACGACGTCGAGCGCCGCCTCGCGATCGGGACCCTCCAACGGCATCGACGAGTAGATCTTCAGCTGCGTGCCCGCGACCGGTCCGCCGTCGGCGGCGTCATCGCCGCAGCCGGCGAGGACCGCTGCGAGCAGGCACGCGCACAGGACCATGACGAGGCTCCTGGCGGTGCGATGCGGTGGGGGGACGACGTGACGGATCAAGCGACGCGGATTCTACGAATGCGCGCGGTCGCGCGCGGTGGGGGAAACCACACCCCCCGTGTGTCGGGAACGGCGCTGGCGTGTCGACAGCTCCAAAGGCAACGGCTACGCTGCGCCGCAATGCGAGTCGGAATCCTGACCGCCGGCGGCGACTGCCCCGGCCTCAACGCCGTCATCCGCGCCGCAGCACGGCGCCTGATGACGCACGGACACGAGCCGATCGGCCTGCGCCGCGGCTACCGCGGACTGGCCGAGCACGACTGGATCGAGCTCGACCAACGCAGCGTCTCGGGGATCCTCCACCTCGGCGGCACGATCGTCGGCACCTCGAACTACAACCCGTTCCGCGAGGAGCAGGGCGTCGAGAAGGTGCTCAGCCAGCAGACGCAGGACCCGCTCGACGCGGTCATCGCGATCGGCGGCGAGCACACGATGATGATCACCCGGCGGGTGCAGGAGGAGCTGGGGATCCCCGTCGTCGGCGTGCCGAAGACGATCGACAACGACGTCACGCACACCGACTACACGTTCGGCTTCGACACGGCCGTGCAGATCGCGACCGACGCGATCGACCGCCTCCACACCACCGCGCAGTCGCACGACCGCGTGATGATCCTCGAGGTGATGGGCCGCAACACCGGCTGGATCGCTGTCTACGCCGGGATCGCCGGTGGCGCCGACGCGATCCTGATCCCGGAGCTGGAGCTGACCGTCGAGGAGATCTCGGCGGCGATCGCACGCCGCCACGAGCGCGGCAAGGACTTCTCGATCATCGTCGTCGCCGAGGGTGCGCAGCTCGCGTTCGAGAGCGGCGACCGCAGACAGATCCGCACGTCCGACGACGTCGACCAGTACGGCTACCCGCGCCTCGGCGGGATCGGAACCGCGCTCGCGGTGGAGCTGGAGGAGCGGACGGGCTACGAGACGCGCGTCACGTCGCTCGGCCACGTCCAGCGCGGAGGCACGCCGACGGCGACCGACCGCATGCTGGCGACCAGATACGGCGCGAAGGCCGCCGACCTCGTGATGGCCGGCGAGACCGGCCGCATGGTCGCTCTGCACGGCACCGAGATGACGAGCGTCCCGCTCGGCCAGGTGGAGGGGATCAAGACGATCGACCTCCGCTATCTGGAGCTGGCGCGCACCTTCTTCGGATAGATCGCCCGAGGCAACCGCCTCGCGGCGCTGGACACGACCCGGCGAGCCTCACGGGCGTCCGCCCTATCGGCTCGCCGTCCCGCGCCCAGCATCCACGATCCGGCCGCCTCAAGCGACCTATCGCGGAGCTTTCACCAACCGCCCTCCGGCGCGTTCGCGCGGCCGGGGCCGCGTCTGCCGCCGGCGCCGGGGAGGTACTGGCCGAGTGATCTGATCCCGCCGACGATCAGCACGATCATTGCGGACAGGAGAAGTCCGTCGAAGCCGCCGATGCCCAACGCCCAGAGGACGATCCAGAGGCACATTGCGAAGGTGGTTGCGATTGCGAGCGCCATGAGGCGGCGAATCCTAGCGAAGCGCCTCGGACATCGCGCTCACCAGCGAGCGGACCTCCGCGGCGGGGTCGTCGGCCTCCGCGGCGGCGCGCACGAGACGGCTGCCGACGATCACGCCGGCCGCGCCCGCGTCAGCCGCGGCGGCCGCCTGCTCCGGCGTGCCGATGCCGAATCCGACCGCGACGGGGACGTCGGTCGCCGTCGCCGCGCGGCTCAGCACGCCGCCGAGGCGGTCGTCGAGCGCGACCCGCTCGCCGGTCGTGCCGGTGACCGAGACCGTGTAGAGGAAGCCGCGCGCACGGGCGCCGATCCGCGCGAGGCGCTCGTCGGGCGTCGTCGGCGCGACGAGCGGCACGAGCGCGATCCCGCGGACGTCGCAGACCTCCAGCAGCAGCGGCGCCTCCTCGAGTGGCAGGTCGGGCACGATCAGGCCGCTGATGCGGTGCGCGACGAGCGCGTCGGCGAACGCCTCGAAGCCCGGTCCGTAGACGAGGTTCGCGTACGCCATCAGCACGACCGGGACGCGCTCGGACAGCTTCGCGCCGACCTCCAGCACGCCCGCGACGGTCGCCCCGGCCTCCAGCGCCTGCGTGCCGGCGGCATGGATCACGGGGCCGTCGGCGAGCGGGTCCGAGAACGGGACGCCCAGCTCGACGAGGTCGGCGCCGCCGTCGGCGTAGGCCTCGCCGATCGCGAGCGAGCGCTCCAGGTCGGGGAAGCCGCCCATCAGGTACGGCATCAGCGCCGCGCGCTTGCCGCTGCCGGCGAACGCCTGCGCGATCCGCTCGATGCCGGTCTGCGTGCCGGCCGCGCTCATGCCGCCCCGCCGATCTTGTCGAGCACCTGTGCGAGGTCCTTGTCGCCGCGGCCCGAAAGGCAGACGACGTCGAGATCCCCGCCGCCGTTGGCGAGCGTCCAGGCGAGCGCGTGCGAAGACTCCAGCGCCGGGATGATCCCCTCCAGCCGCGCGATCCGCTGGAACGCCGCCAGCGCCTCGGCGTCGGTGACCGCGACGTAGGTGGCACGGCCGGTGTCGCGCAGGTGGGCGTGCTCGGGGCCGACGCCGGGGTAGTCGAGCCCGGCGGAGATCGAGTGCGCTTCGAGGATCTGCCCCTCGTCGTCCTGCATCAGCGCCGAGTAGGCGCCGTGGAGGATGCCGGGACGCGCGTTCTTCGTCAGCGGCGCACCGTGGCGAGGGGTGTCGAGCCCGTCGCCGGCCGCCTCGACGCCGACCAGCGCGACGTCTCTGTCGCCGGTGAACGCGGTGAAGATGCCGATCGCGTTGGAGCCGCCGCCGACGCAGGCGATCACGCGCGCCGGCAGCCGGCCCTCAGCCGCCAGGATCTGCTCGCGCGCCTCGTCGCCGATCACGCGCTGGAGGTCGCGCACGATCGACGGGAACGGCGCCGGGCCGGCGGCGCTGCCGAGGATGTAGTGCGTCGTGGCGACGTTCGTGACCCAGTCGCGGATCGCGGCGGAGGTCGCCTCCTTCAGCGTCCGCGTGCCGGCGTCGACCGGCTCGACCGTCGCGCCGAGCAGCCGCATCCGCTCGACGTTCGGCTTCTGGCGCCGCATGTCCTCGGTGCCCATGTAGACGACGCAGTCGATGTCGAGCAGCGCGCACGCGGTCGCGGTCGCGACGCCGTGCTGGCCCGCGCCGGTCTCGGCGATCACGCGCGGCTTGCCCATCCGCTTCGCGAGCAGCGCCTGTCCGAGCGCGTTGTTGATCTTGTGCGCGCCGGTGTGCATCAGGTCCTCGCGCTTGAGGTACACCGTGCGGCCGGCGGCCTCGCTGAGCCGCTCGGCGAGGTAGAGCGGCGTCGGGCGGCCGGCGTAGTTCGTCAGCAGCTCGCGCAGCCGCGTCGTGTACTCGGGGTCGCGGTTGGCGTCGAGCCATGCGGCCTCCAGCTCCGCGAGCGCCGGCATCAGCGTCTCGGGCACGTACTGCCCGCCGTACGGGCCGAAGCGGTGTTCGACGGACGTGATCATGCGGCCTTCCCCCCGGCGTGGTCCTCTGTCGGCTCGTGCGCGTCCGGTTCGTCCGGTTCGTCGCCCGCGTCGGCCGCTCTGACAGCGGCCGAGAACGCCGCCATCTTCGCGTGGTCCTTGATGCCCGGTGCCAGCTCGACACCTGAGGACACATCGACTGCATACGGGTGTGCGGCGGCAATCGCGTCGCCGACGTTGTCCGGCGTCAGGCCGCCGCTGAGGATCACCGGGCGGTCGCGTCTGTGGGCCCGCACGAGGTCCCACGCGAACGTCTCCCCCGTCCCTCCCGGTCTGCCGGCGACGAACGTGTCCATCAGGTGGTAGTCGGTGCGGAACGCGCGCAGCGCCTGCACGTCGGCGCGGTCTCTCACGCGCGCGACCTTGATCACTCTCGCGCCCGTGCGGCGCGCGACCTCGGTGCAGAACGACGGGCCCTCGTCGCCGTGCAGCTGCACGAGCGTGAGGCCGAACTCGTCGGCCCGCGTGACGACGTGGTCGAGGTGGGCGTTGACGAACACCCCGGCGACCTCGGCACGGCGGTGCAGCGACGCGCCGATCGCCGCCGCCTCGTCCGCTCTGCAGTAGCGCGGCGAGCCCGGCCAGAGGATCATCCCGACCGCCCAGGCGTCGAGCTCGACGGCTCGTTCGGCGTCTTCGAGGCGGGCGATCCCGCAGAACTTGATGCGCGTGGCCATGCCCCACATCCTAGGGCTGGGCCGGCTGCGACGGCGCCTGCTTCGGCGCTCTCGCAAGCGTGACCTCCAGCTGCATCGCCTCGCCGCCGCGCAGGATCCCGAGTCTGATCCGGTCGCCCGGCCGGTACTTGGCCAGCGCCGCGGTCAGCTCCTCCGCCGTCTTCAGCGTCCGGCCGTTGATCGAGGTGATCACGTCGCCGCCCAGCTGGATCCGGTTGCCGCCGACCTGGCTCTCGACCGTGCCGCCTCTGACGCCCGCTCTCGCCGCCGGCGAGCGCTTGATGACGGCCTGCACGAGCACGCCGCGGTGCAGCTGCGGCTGCACGCCGTCGAGCGAGGCGTCGATCGTCGTGACGGTGATGCCGAGGTACGCGTGCGCGACGCTGCCCGTCCGCTTCAGCTCCGGCAGCAGCTTCGTCGCGGTGTCGATCGGGACCGCGAATCCGATCCCGGCGTTGCTGCCGCCGGTGGAGGCTATCTGCGACGTTATCCCGATCACGCGCCCGCTCGCGTCGATCAGCGGACCGCCGGAGCTGCCGGGATTGATCGGCGCGTCGGTCTGGATCACGTTCTGGATCGTGAACCCGTTGGGCGCCGTCAGCTGGCGCTCCAGGGCAGAGACGACGCCGGTCGTGAGCGTGCGTTCGAGCCCGAACGGGTTGCCGATCGCGACCACCGGGTCGCCGACGCGCGCGGTCGTGGAGTCGCCCAGCGTCAGCGGCCGCAGGTCGGCGCTCGCCGGGTCGACGCGCAGCAGCGCGAGGTCGTTGGTCGGGTCCTCGCCGAGCACCTTCGCCGTGACGGTGCGCGTGTCGCTGAACTCGACCTGCACGGTGCTCGCTTCGCCGACGACGTGCTGGTTGGTGAGGATGTGGCCCTCGCTGTCGAGCACGAAGCCGGTGCCGCTCGCGCCGCTCTGCGGCTGCCGCTCGCCGAACGGCGAGTCCGCCGCCACCGCGACGGGCCGCGAGCGGACGAAGACGACGCCGGGCGCGTCGCGCTCGTAGATCGCATGCGGCGTCAGCTCCGGGGCGGCACCGTCGGCGGGCGTCGTCGCGCCGCTGAACTGCGCCTGCTCCAGCACGGTCGTCGTCGTCGAATCGCGCCCACCCACGCCGAGCGTGAGCAACGCGACCGCGACCACGGCACCGCCGGCAAGCGCATGCACGAAGGGTGAACGAACGAGCGCTCTCATCCAGTCACCAGTCTGTCGCGCCCCGCTGAACCCGACCTAAACGGGCTACGCCTTGGGAGTTCCACGACGGCGAGCAGGTGTTTTCACGTCGGCGGGAACTCCCGTGAACTGTCTTCAGAGCTCGTCGTCGAGGCGCGTCAGCTCGCGACAGGCTGCCTCGACGTCGTCGGCGCGCATCAGCGCCTCGCCGACGAGCACCGCGTCGACGCCGACCCGCTCCAGCTCGTCGAGCTGGTCGCGCGTGCTGATCCCCGACTCGGAGACGACCGTCTTGCCCGCCGGGATGTCGGCGAGCAGCTCGAACGTGCGCTGGACGTCGACGGTGAAGTCCGTCAGGTCGCGGTTGTTGATGCCGATCACGTCGGCGTCGACGCGCTCCAGCGCGATCTCCAGCTCGGGCTCGTCGTGGACCTCCACGAGCACGTCGAGATCGAGCGCGAGCGCCTCGGCGTGCAGCCGCGCCAGCTCGCGCGGCTCCAGCGCCGCGACGATCAGCAGGATCGCGTCCGCGCCGGCGACCGCCGACTCGTACACCTGGTAGGTGTCGACGACGAAGTCCTTGCGCAGGATCGGCAGGCGCGCCGCCTCCTTCGCGGCGCGCAGGTCGTCGAGCGAGCCGCCGAAGTGGTGGCGCTCGGTCAGCACCGACAGCGCCGCGGCGCCCGCGCGCTCGTAGGAGCCGACGATCTCCTCGACGGTCGCCCCTTCGCGGATCGGGCCGGCCGACGGCGAGCGGCGCTTGTGCTCCGCGATCACCGAGATGCCGGGATGCACGAGCGCCTCCGCGAACGGGCGGTCCTCGCCGCGGCCGTGCAGAGAGCGCTCCAGCTGAGCGAGCGGGATCTCGCTGCGGCGATGCTCCACCTCGCGTCGGGTCGAGTCGACGATGCGGTCGAGCACGTTGCTCATGCGGTTGCCAGCTCCTGGGTCTGCGTGACGTAGTTGGTCAAGGTAGCTCTCGCGGCGCCCGAGTCGATCGCCGCCTCGGCCGCCCGCACGCCTGCTTCGAGCGTGTCAGCACGGCCGCTTGCGTAGATTCCGGCGCCGGCGTTGAGGACGGCGATGTCGCGCGGGGCGCCGCGCTCGCCCGCGAGGATCCGCCGAGTGACCTCGGCGTTGACGTCGGGGGTGCCGCCGCGCAGGTCGTCGTAGGCGGCGGTGTCGAGGCCGACGTCGGCGGCGCTGATGCGGAACTCCGAGATCTCGCCGTCGCGCACCTCGATCACGCGCGTCGGCGCGACCGTGCTGAGCTCGTCGAGGCCGTCGTCGCTGGAGGCGATCAGCACGTGCGTGGCGCCGAGGCGGGCGAACGCGCCGGCGATCGTCTCGTGGTAGCGCCTGTCGCTGACGCCGGTCAGCTGGCGCGTCACGCCGGCGGGGCTCGTCAGCGGCCCGAGGAAGTTCATGATCGTGCGGACGGCGAGCTGCTTGCGCACCGGGATCACGTAGCGCATCGCCGCGTGGTGGTGAGGCGCGAACATGAAGCCGAAGCCGACCTGCTCGATGCAGCGCGCGACCTGGACCGGTTCGAGATCGATGCTCGCGCCGAGCGCCTCCAGCACGTCCGCCGCGCCTGAGAGCCCCGTCGCCGAGCGGTTGCCGTGCTTGGCGACCGCGCAGCCGGCGCCGGCCGCGATCAGCGCCGCGGTGGTCGACACGTTGAAGGTCTGTCTGCCGCCGCCGGTGCCGACGACGTCGAGCAGGTCGTCGCGCGAGATCTCGACGTGCGCGGCGAACTCGCGCATCGTGCGCGCGAGGCCGGTCAGCTCGTCGACCGTCTCCCCCTTCGTGCGCAGCGCGATCAGCACGGCGGCGATCTGCACATCGGTCGCGTTGCCGCTCCAGATCTCCGCCAGCACCGCGGCTGCGTCGTCAGCCGAAAGGTCCTCGCCAGAGGCGAGCGTGTCGATCGCGCGCGTGAGCAGGTCCCGCGCCATCGTCAGGTGGTCACCACCGGCAGGCCGAGGAAGTTGCGCAGCAGGTCGTGGCCATGGTCGGTCAGGACCGACTCGGGGTGGAACTGGATCCCCTCGGCCGGCAGCGTCTTGTGGCGCAGCGCCATGATCACGCCGCCGCCGCGGGCGGACACCTCGAGCACGTCCGGCAGCTGCTCGTCGACGACGAGCGAGTGGTAGCGGCCGACCGTCAGCGGCGACTCGATCCCGGCGAAGACGGTGCGGCCGTCGTGCTCGATCGGCTCCGTCTTGCCGTGGACGGGGCGATGGCGGATGACCGTCCCGCCGTACGCCTGGCCGAGCGCCTGGTGGCCGAGGCAGACGCCGAGGACTGGGATCCCGGCCTCAGGGAAGCGTCTCAGCACCTCGATCGAGATGCCCGACTCGTCCGGCGTGCACGGGCCCGGCGAGACGATCACGCGGTCATAGCCGCGCAGCAGCAGGTCGTCGACGCTGGCGTGGTCGTTGCGCACGACCTCGACCTCCGCGCCCAGCTCGCCGAGGTACTGCACGAGGTTGTACGTGAACGAGTCGTAGTTGTCGACGACGAGGACGCGCATCAGGGCCACTCCGGCTGCGCCACCGCCAGCGCGATCGCCTGGCGCACCGCGCGCGCCTTCGCCTCGGACTCGCGGAACTCGTAGTCGGGCTTCGCGTCGGCGACCGTGCCGCCGCCCGCCTGCACGTGGGCGACGCCGTCCTTGACGACGACCGTACGGATGTGGATGCACGTGTCGAGGTCGCCGGTGTACGAGAGGTAGCCGATCGCCCCACCGTAGCCGCCCCGCTTGACCGGTTCCAGCTCGTCGATGATCTGCATCGCGCGGACCTTCGGCGCACCCGAGAGCGTTCCGGCCGGCAGGATCGAGCGCAGCGCGTCGAGCGGGCCGATCCCCTCGCGCAGACGGCCCGAGACGCGCGAGACGATGTGCATCACGTGGCTGTAGTTCTCGATCTCCATGTAGCCGTCGACGTTGACGCTGCCGTACTCGCTGACACGGCCGACGTCGTTGCGCGCGAGGTCGACGAGCATCACGTGCTCGGAGCGCTCCTTCTCGTCGGCGAGCAGGTCGGCGGCGAGGCGCGCGTCGTCCGCGGCGTCGGTGCCGCGCGGGCGCGTGCCAGCGATCGGCCGCGTGCGGACGACGCCGGACTGCACCGTCAGCAGCGGCTCGGGGCTCGCGCCGGCGATCTCGAAGTCGCCGAAGTCGAGGAAGTACATGTACGGGCTGGGGTTGACGGCGCGCAGCCCGCGGTAGATCGAGAACGCCTCGATCGGGACCTCCGCCGACCAGCGCTGGGAGGGCACCACCTGGTAGGCGTCGCCGGCGTGGATGTACTCGACGATCCGCTCGACCATGCCCTCGAACTGCTCGCGCGGCATGTTGCTCTGGAAGTCGACGGGCTGCTCAGGGTCGCGCGCGGCGGGCGGCCGCGCCGGCCGCGGGACCGGCCCGGAGAGCTTCCAGCGGACCTCCTCGATCGTCGCGACCGCCGCGGCGTACGCCTGCTCCAGGTCGCCGGCGGCGGCATCGACGTTCGCGAGGATCGACAGCTCGTGGCGCTGGTGGTCGAACGCGACGATCACGTCGGTCAACATCAGCGCCATGTCCGGCAGGCCGACCGGGTCGGGGTTCGGCTCGCCGAGCGGCTCGACCGTGCGGACGAGGTCGTAGCCGAAGATCCCGACCGCGCCGCCGGAGAACGGCGGCAGGCCAGGGACCTGCGCCTGTCTGGAGCGGGCGACCTCGGCGGCGGCGAGCGCGTACGGGTCGCCGCCGTCGCCGAGCGACCAGCGCAGCACGCTGCGCGGCCGGAAGCCGATGAACGACCAGCGTCCCATGCGGCCCTGCTCGGCCGACTCCAGCAGGAACGACGGGCCGTCCCCGCGCAGCTTGAGGAAAGCGGAGACGGGCGTCTCGATGTCGTCGACGAACGTGTGGCGCAGCGGCACGAGCGTGTGCTCGCGCGCGAGCTCGCGCACCTCGTCGAGCGACGGCGTGACGCGCAGCGCGTTCGCGTTCGCGGCGGCAGCGGCGGGCTGGGCGTGCGGGGCTCCCATCGCGATCAGCGGCTGCGCTCGTCGAGCACCTGCTGCACGTCCGCGAGGCCGAGCCCGCGGGTCCGCAGCAGCACGGTCAGGTGGTAGAGGACGTCGGCGGCCTCGTTGGCGACGCGCTCGTCGGACTCCTCGCGGACGGCGCGGA
This sequence comes from Conexibacter woesei DSM 14684, assembly GCF_000025265.1. Classification (GTDB taxonomy): domain Bacteria; phylum Actinomycetota; class Thermoleophilia; order Solirubrobacterales; family Solirubrobacteraceae; genus Conexibacter; species Conexibacter woesei. The sequence continues at coordinate 3,045,396 of NC_013739.1, read as the reverse complement.
CGACCTCCTCGGCCTCCTCCTCGACCTTCGCGCCGGCCAGTCCCGGATCGGCCAGCAGCTTCGCGGTCCAGGAGCCGTCGGGCCGCTCGGCGGCGCGCGCGGCGACCGTGCGCTCCAGTCTCGGCAGCACCTCGTACGGCGCGCCGTTGTCGGCCTCGCCGTTGAAGAAGCAGGTGCGCGCGCCTGTGTGGCAGGCGGGGCCGGCCGGCTCGACGAGCGCGACGACGGCGTCACGGTCGCAGTCGACGCGCAGCGCACGGACCTTCTGGGTGTTGCCCGAGGTCGCGCCCTTGTGCCACAGCTCGTTGCGCGAGCGGCTCCAGAAATGGACCTCACCGGTGTCCTGCGTGCGCTTGAGCGCTTCGGCGTTCATGTACGCGAGCGTCAGGACCTCGCCGGTGCGCCAGTCCTGCATCACGCACGGGACGAGGCCGTTGTCGTCGAACGCGATGTCTAGATCGGGCATCGGTCGATGGATTGTAGGGCTACACGAGACGGATGCGCGGCGGGGGCTCCGGCGCCGCCTCGACGCGTTGCCGCTACTCGATCCCGAGCCGGTCGAGCAGGCGTTCGTCGGTGCGCCAGCTCTTGCGCACGCGGACGGTCAGGTCGAGGTGGACGCGGGTGCCCAACTCGCGCTCGAGCTCTCTGCGCGCTGCGGTGCCGATCGCTCTGATCATCCGCCCGCCGGCGCCGATCAGGATCCCCTTCTGCGAGTCGGTCTCGACCCAGGCGACGGCGCGGACGTAGATCAGGTCGTCCTCGCGGTCCTCGATCTCGCCGACCTCGACCTCGACCGAGTGCGGGACCTCCTGGCGCGTCCGGCGCAGCACCTGCTCGCGCACCAGCTCCGCCAGCAGGACGTTCTCGGCCTGGTCGGAGCGGTCCTCGGGCGGGAAGTAGTACGGGCCGGGCGGCAGCAGCCCGGCGAGGTGGTCGACGAGCGTCTGGACGCCCTGACCGCCGCGCGCGGAGATCGGGAAGATGTCGTCGGCGACCTCGAGGTCTGCCGCCGCCTGGAGGACCACCGCGGTCTCGTGCTTGGAGCAGCGATCGATCTTGTTGACCGCGATCACGACCGGGACCGGCGCGCGCTTGAGCAGCGCGGCGATGAAGCGGTCGCCCGGGCCGACGCCCTGCTCGGCGTTGAGCAGCAGCAGCGCCGCGTCGGCGTCACGCAGCTCGCTCTCGACGCGTCCCTGCATCCGCTCGGTGAGCACGTCGCGCGGGCGCTGGACGCCCGGCAGGTCGACGAGGATCAGCTGGTGGTCGGGCGTCGTCCGCACCCCGCGGATCGCGCGGCGGGTCGTCTGCGGCTTGTCGGAGACGATCGCCACCTTCGCGCCGACGATCGCGTTCGTCAGCGTCGACTTGCCGACGTTCGGCCGGCCGGCCAGCGCGACGAAGCCGCTTCTGGTCGTGGGCGCGCCGTCGACCGTCATGGCTGAATCCATCGCAGCAGCTCGGCCTGGAGCGCGAGCATCTCGCCGTCATCCACTTCGTGGTCCATTCCTGTCAGGTGGAGCGCGCCGTGCACGACGGCCTCGCTGAGATCCTCTGTGTGCGGCGGGCAGATCACGACGTCGCCCAGCTCGCGCTGCGCGGCGGGGATCTGTCTCAGCGCCTCGCCGTCGATCCCGTCGATCGGGAACGAGAGCACGTCGGTCGGCGCGTCCCTGCCGCGGTGGTCGCGGTTGAGCGTCTGGATCGTCTCGGCGTCGACGAACGCGACCGCGACGTGCCCCTCCTCGATCCCGGCCGAGGAGAACGCGAGCCCGCACAGCTCCTCGACGTCGATCGCGGTCAGACCCTCGACCTCGCCGTCATCGAGCCCGATGACCTCGACCTCCAGCATGAACTGAGCTTACGCCCGCTTGCGATCTGCTGCGGCCGGCCTCAGCTCGGGCGCCAGCCTCTGCTGGTGCTCGGCGTAGGCGGCGACGATCCGCTGGACGAGCTTGTGCCGCACGACGTCCTCCCCGCCGAAGCGGATGAACTGGATGCCGTCGACCGCGTCGAGCACCTCGGCGACGGAGATCAGGCCGGAGCGCTGGTCGCTCGGCAGGTCGATCTGCGTGACGTCGCCGGTGACGACCATCTTCGAGTTGAAGCCGAGCCGCGTCAGGAACATCTTCATCTGCTCCGGCGTGGTGTTCTGCGCCTCGTCGAGGATGATGAACGAGTCGTTGAGCGTGCGGCCGCGCATGAACGCCAGCGGCGCGACCTCGATCACGCCGCGCTCGAGATGTGCCGACACTCTCTCCGGGTCGATCATGTCGTGCAGCGCGTCGAACAGCGGGCGCAGGTACGGATCGACCTTCGCCATCAGGTCGCCCGGCAGGAAGCCGAGCCGCTCGCCGGCCTCGACGGCCGGGCGCGTGAGGATTATGCGGTTGACCTCGCGCCGCGACAGCGCGGCGGCCGCCATCGCGACCGCCAGCCACGTCTTGCCGGTGCCGGCCGGGCCGACCCCGAACGTGATCGTGTTTCTGCGGATCGAGTCGACGTAGCGCTTCTGGTTGACCGTCTTCGGCGCGACCTTCGTCGAGCGGTGGCGCCAGACGACGTCTTCCAGCACGCGGCTGGGCGACTCGTGCTGCTGAAGCGCGCCCTGGATCGCCTGGATCGTCCCCGGCGCGATCTCGTGACCGCGCGCGACCAGGTCGGAGACCTCGCGCACGACCTGCGCGGCGGCGTCGACCGCGTCGTCGTCGCCTTCGAGCGTCAGCACGTTCCCGCGCAGGTAGATCGAGCAGTCGAGGTTCTCCTCGAGCGTGCGCAGCACCTCGTCCTGGGTGCCCGACAGCTCCGCCGCGACGGCGTTGTCCAACTCGAGCTTCCGCTTCACCTGAGGTCTCTCGGATGCGCTCGTGCCCGGCACTACGACGCCAGCGCCTCTCGCACGCGTGCAGAGACGCGCTTGCCGTCGGCGCGCCCGCCGACTCTCGCCATCGCGGCCTTCATGACCTGCCCCATGTCCTTCGGCGAGGAGGCGCCGGTCTCGGCGACCGCGTCGGAGACGATCCCGGCAAGCTCCTCGTCGGACAGTTCCGCCGGCAGGTAGGCGGCGATCAGCTCGGCCTCGCCCTGCTCCTGCCGTGCAAGCTCTTCGCGACCGCCGTCCTTGAATTGCTGGGCCGCGTCGAGGCGGCGCTTGCGCTCACGGCGCAGCACGGCGACCTCGTCGCCGTCGCCGTCCTTCGCCGACTTCTGCAGCTCGGACAGGACGAGCCGCAGCGCGCCGACGCGCTCTCGCTCGCCCGCCTTCATCGCGGCGGTGATGTCGGTCTTCAGTTGTTCGGCGACGGTCACGGTCCATCAAGGATAGCCGTGCCCGCGGCGCCTCAACGGCCCGAACGCCTCGATCACAGCTTGATGACGTGGTCTCCCCCGGAGAGCGGGAATTGGACCTGTCGGCCGGGCTGTTTCGGCCCTAGTCTGAGGACCATGACTGCTATCGCCCCCTCCCCCTCCGACTACGTCGCCCACACGCCACGGATCGCCGACCTGCCGCGCGTCGCGCGCGAGAACTACCACGCGATGCGCAGACTCGCCGGCAGCGTCGAGCTCGACCCGATCCTCCGCCACCTGATCGACATCCGCGTCTCGCAGCTCAACGGCTGCGTCTACTGCCTCGACATGCACCACAACGAGGCGCGCGACGACGGCGAGACGACCCAGCGTCTCGACACGCTCGCCGGCTGGCGCGAGTCGCCGTTCTTCACCGCCTCCGAGCGGGCCGCGCTCGGCCTCGCGGAGGCGATGACGAGACTGACCGACGGGCCGGTGCCGGACGCGGTATACGACGAGGCCGCGCGCCAGTTCGACGAGCACGCGCTGACGCAGGTGATCTTCGCGATCACCGTGATCAACTCGTGGAACCGGCTGATGGTGACGACGCAGGCGCTGCCGCCGACGCGCTGACCGTCAGCTGGGCGCGGCGTCGCGCTCCGGCTCCGGCTCCGCGTGCTCGCGCGTGACGGAGCCCACGCCCGCGCCGTCGCGCTCCAGCTCCGGCGGATTGCCGATCTGCCCCAGCTCGGACGTGTCGCGCGGGAACAGCAGCGAGACCGTCCAGTCGACGACCAGGCGCGACTTGCGATGCCAGCCCGGCATGTTCGCGAGATGGTAGGTGCGCGCCAGGAACCAGGCGGGGAAGCCGCGCCATCTGATCCCCATCGTGCTCGCGACCGCCTGGTGGCGGCCCATGTCGACGAAGACGCCCTTCGTCTTGTAGGTGAACGGGCGCACCCTGCCGCCCGCGCCCAGCTCCGCGGCGACGTTGCGCGCGACACGTCTGCCCTGGCGGATCGCGTGCTGCGCCGTCGGCGGCGACAGCTCGCCCTTGCGGGCCGGGTCGGGGATCGCGGCAGCGTCGCCGATCGCCCAGACGTCGTCGTGCCCGCGCACCCGCATCGTCTGGTCGACCTCGATCCGGCCGCCTCTCTCCAGCGGCAGCCCGAGTCTCGCGACGACCGGGTGCGGCTTGACGCCGGCGGTCCAGGCGACCGTGCGCGCCGGAACCACCTCACCGCCCTTGAGCGTGACCGAGCGCTCGTCGAGCGCCTCGACGGTCGTGTTCGTGCGGATCTCGATCCCGCGCCCGCGCAGCTCACGCTGGGCGAAGTCGGCGAGCCGCGGGGCGACCTCCGGCATCACGCGGTCGCGTGCCTCGACGAGCATGAAGCGCACGCCCTGCACGCGGCAGCGCGGGTAGAGGTCGATCACGTCGGTGACGAAGTCCTGCAGCTCGGCGATCCCTTCGAGGCCCGCGTAGCCGGCGCCGACGAAGACGAACGTGAGGAACTCGGCGCGCTGCTCGGCGTCGTGGACGGTCTCGGCGATCTCCAGCATCGTGATGACGCGGTTCCGCAGCGCGATCGCCTCCGACAGCGTCTTGAAGCCGACCGCGTGCTCGGCGAGGCCGGGGATCGGCAGCGTGCGCGAGATCGAGCCGAGCGCGACGACGAGCTGGTCGTAGTGCAGCTCGTGGCGACGGCCGTCGAGCGAGTCGACGACGAGCTGGTTGCGGCCCGGGTCGGCGCCGGTGACGTGGCCGAGCCAGAGGTCGGTGCGCTTGAGCTGTTCGCGCAGCGGGACGACGACGTGGCGCGGCTCCAGCGTCCCGGCCGCGGCGCCCGGCAGCAGCGGCGTGAACAGCATGAAGTTCACGTCGTTGACGAGCGTGATGCGCGCCGAATGCTGCGGCAGCTGCTTCTCGAGCGTGCGCGCGGCGTAGTAGCCGCCGAATCCGCCGCCGGCGATGACGATGTCCCAGGCCATGCTCCTCACCCTATGCCCGCCGGGGCGAAGAGACCAACGTCACAAGCGTGTCACAAAGTCCCTCGCGCGCCGATCTGATTGGCTGCGCGCCATGCGCGACCGACGGCTGCTGTTCTTCGGCGACTCGTTCACGGCCGGCGCCGGCGACCCGGCCGCGCTCGGCTGGGCCGGACGGGTCGCCGCCGCCTGCATGCCGGTCACGTCCTACAACCTCGGCGTGCGCGGCGAGACCTCCGTGCAGGTCGCGGCGCGCTGGCGCTCGGAGGCGGCCGTGCGGCTGACCGACGCGGCGTCGTTCCGCGTCGTCTTCTCGGTGGGCGCCAACGACTGCGTCGATTCGGGCATCGAGGGGAAGCCGCGGGTGGAGCCAGCCGTGTCGACGGCAACGATGGACGCCTTGCTCGACGGCGCCGCGGCGTTGGAGCTGCCCGCGTTCGTCGTCGGCCCGCCCCCGCTCGGCGCGGAGCGCCCCGACGCTCGTGCCCTGGCGCTTACGAGCGCGTTCGCCGACCTCTGCTCAGTCCGCGGCGTTCCGTTCGTGCCGCTCGCCGCGGCGCTCGCCGCGTTCGAGCCCTGGCGCGCAGAGGCGGCCGCGGGCGACGGCGCCCATCCCGGCGCCGAGGGCTACGCGCGCGCAGCCGATCTGGTTCTCGCCGGCGGGTTCGCGGCGTGGCTGAGGGATGTGGGTTGATCTATGGGTCTCCTGCACCCATAGATCACCACACATCAGGGCCTGCGCAGCAGCAGCGCGGCCCACTCGCCCAGCTCGCGCCGATCCTGCTCGACGAGGCCGTGGCGCCGCTCGAACGCGTGCGCGATCTCGTCCGCCTCGTGGACGAGCAGGCCGGAGGCGATCAGGACCCGCGGCGGGTCGGTCATCCGCTCGGCGTACTCCAGCAGCAGCGGGCGCAGCAGGTTGGCGAGCACGATCGGCGCGGCGGGCATCTGCTCCCCACGCAGGTCGCCGCGCGACACCTCCAGCGCGACGTCGTTGACGACCGCGTTCTCGCGCGTCGCCTCGACGCTGAGCGGGTCGTAGTCGACCGCGACGACGGGGGCGTAGCCGAGCTTCGCGGCGGCGATCGCCAGCACGCCCGAGCCGCAGCCCACGTCGGCGACCGGGCCGCGCGCGGCGTCGCCGTCGGCGAGCGACAGCAGCAGCTCCAGGCACAGGCGCGTCGTCGCGTGCGAGCCGGTCCCGAACGCCTGCGCGGGGTCGATCACCAGCTCGACGTCGGCGCCGAGCGGCGGAACCCACGGTGGGCGCACCGCCAGCCGGTCGCCGAGCACGAGCGGCTTGTGGAAGTCCTTCCAGCGCTCGGTCCAGTCGTCAGCCAGCTCGCTGGTCGTGACCGAGACGAGCGCGCCGCCGACCGCCGCCTCCAGGTCGGGCAGCTCGGGCAGCTCGCCCGGCGCGCCGTAGACGGCGTACTCGACCTGGTCGCCGTGGTCGACCTCCTCGACGCCGCTCGGCGCCAGCTCCAGCAGCTCCGCGAGCGCGACCTCGGCGTGTGCGCGATCGACCCGCAGCGCGAGGCGGATCATGCGCCGAACGCTCGCTTGAGCTTGGAGAACACGCCCTCCTCGGGGTTCATGTTCTCCTCGCCCAGCGATTCCGCCAGCCGCTCCAGCAGCTCGCGCTGCTCGCCCGACAGGCGGCGCGGGATCACGACGTTGACGACAACGCGCAGGTCGCCCCTGCGCCCGCGCCGCAGCGCCGGCAGCCCTCTCCCCCGCAGCGTCAGCGTCTCGTGCGGCTGGATCCCGGCCGGAACCTCCAGCTCCAGCGGGCCGTCGAGCGTCGGGACCTCCAGCGAGGTGCCGAGCGCGGCGAGCGGGGCGACGACGTCCACGACGGTGACGAGGTCGTCGCCGTCGCGCACGAAGCGCGCGTCCTCGTTGACGCGCACGAGCACGTAGAGGTCGCCGGGCGGGCCGCCGTGCTCGCCCGCGTGACCGCGGCCGGAGAGGCGGATCCGCTGGCCGTCGGCGATGCCGGCAGGCACGTCGACGCCGACCGTCAGCCGCGACACTCTGCGGCCGCGGCCCTGGCAGCTCTTGCACGGCGACTTCGGCACGCGCCCGTCGCCGCCGCAGACGTCGCACGCGGTCGCGCGCACGACCTGGCCGAACGGCGTGCGCGTCACGGCACGCAGCTGGCCGGTCCCGCCACAGCGGTCGCACGCCTCGATCGGCGTGCCCGGCTCGGCGCCGTTGCCGTTGCACGTCTCGCAGCGGACGACGGCGTCGTAGGAGACCTCGACGGACGCGCCCGTCGCGACGTCGGCCAGCTCGATCGTCGCCGTCACGGCGACGTCGCCGCCCTGCACCGGTCCGCCGCGCGCGCCGCCGGCGCCGCCGAAGACGTCGCCGCCGAAGAACGCGTCGAAGATGTCGGAGAAGGAGCCGAAGCCGCTCGGCTGGAAGCCGCCGTTTCTGAGGCCGTCGGCGCCGTAGCGGTCATAGGTCGCGCGGCGCTCGGGATCGGACAGCACCTCGTACGCCTCGGCGGCCGCCTTGAACTTCGTCTCGGCCTCCGGGTCGTGGCTGTTGACGTCCGGGTGCAGCTCGCGCGCGAGCTTGCGGAAGGCCTTCTTTATCTCGTTCGCGTCGGCGTCCCGCGCGACGCCGAGACGGTCGTAGTAGTCACTCGCCGTGGGCACGCGTCAATGGTAGGGGCCTTCGGCCCTTGGGAGTTCCACGGCGGCGTGTCGAGCCGCGTCGGGTCGGCGGGAACTCCCGGGTGCGCCAGCCGATCTCACGCCTCGTAGACGTCCTCGACGAAGCGCGACAGCTCGTGCGCCGCGGCGCGCACCGAGCGGATTGCGTGCTGGTAGTCCATCCGCAACGGCCCGATCACCGAGACGGTGCCGAGGCTCTGGCGCGGCAGGCCGTACGAGGCGGCCACCAGCGCCAGCGAGCGCAGCGCCGGCATCTCGTTCTCGCGGCCGATCCGCACGTAGACGTCACGCTCGACGAGCGCCGCGCTCAACACGCCGAGCAGAGTCACGCGGCGCTCCAGCATCTGCATCACGTCGTTGAGCTGCGTCACGTCCTGGAAGCGGAACTCGCTCACCAGCCGCGCCGCGCCGTCGACGTAGAGCGTGTGCTCGGTGGTGTCGGTCAGCTCGGTGAAGACCGGCGCGATCGCGTCGAGGAAGCCGCGCTCGCGCGGTCCGAGCGTCGGGTCCGACAGTCGCTGGTAAAGCTTGCGCGCACCGAGCCCGACGCCGGTCAGCTGCTCGTTGAGGTAGCTGCCGCCCCAGTCGGCGAGGCCGGCGTCAACCGGGCCGTCGAACGTGAAGACGCGCTTGCTGACGCCGCCGGTCGAAGTGATCACGACGACCATCAGGACCTGCGGCTGCAGCAGCAGCACCTCGACGTGGCGGACGGTCGCCGTCTCGATCGGCGGCGCCGAGACGATCGCGAGCAGGTTCGTCACCTGCGACAGCGTCTCGGTCGTGACGCGCATCGCCTCGTCGACCTCGTGGCGGGCCAGCGTCAGCGACAGCTCCGGCTGCGTCGCGACCGCCGCACCGGGCAGGTCGCGCTCTCTCAGCAGGCGGTCGACGAAGTAGCGGTAGCCGGCGTCGGTCGGGACGCGGCCGGCCGAAGTGTGGGGATGGGCGAGCAGACCGTGCTCCTCCAGCATCGCCAGCTCGTTGCGGACGGTCGACGGACCCCACTCGACCTCGGCCGCGAGCGCCTTGGAGCCGACCGGCAGACCACCGTCGAGGTAGCCCTCGACGACCATTCTGAGGATCAGCTCCTGGCGAGGGGTCAGCATCCCCTTGATTCTAGATGGACCGGGAGTTCCCACCTACGCGACGGCACGTCATTCCGCCGCCGTGGAACTCCCAATGCGAAGCACGGCGACGGCGTTGCGGATGATCCGCGTGTCGCCCTGGTGGGCCTCGGCCGTGACGGTCGCGACGCCGTCCTCGACGCGCTTGACCTTGCTCGTCACCGTCACCTCGCGCTCCATCACGCCCTGGCCGCGGAACTGGACCGACAGCGACTTCAGTCTCTCTGGCCCGCCTGCCGCCTCGGTCTGCGCGCGCGCGACCTGCGCCATCGACCAGAGGCCGTGCAGGATCCGTCCCTCCAGCCCGACCGCCTTCGCGAACTGCTCGTCGATGTGGATCGGGTTGAAGTCGCCGGAGGCGCCGGCGTAGCGGACCGTCAGGAAGCGGTCCGGCGTCGTCGTCAGCGTCGGCAGCTCTGCCCCGGGCTCGTAGTCAGCGGCCATCGTTCAGCTCCCTCGCACGAGCATCTTCCAGATGCCGGTCACGACGGGCTCGCCCGCCTCGTCCACGGTCACGACCTCGAAGTCGTAGAAGCCGATGTCGCTCTTCTCGCTGATCGCCGCGACCGTCGTCGTGGTCGTCAGCTCCTCGCCGGCGACGACGATCCGGTCCCAGCGGAACTCCTGGGCGCTGTGCAGCAGCTGCGGGAAGTCGATCCCGACCTGCGGGTCGAACAGCGCCGGCATCACCGACGGCGACTGGTAGACGACGGCGAACATCGGCGGCGCGACGACGTCGGCGTGGCCGGCCGCGCGCGCGGCGGCGACGTCGAGGTGCAGCGGGTTCGTCTCGCCGACGGCCGACGCGTACTCCTTGATCTTCTCGCGCCCGACGGCGTACACGACGGGCGCGTAGGTCTTCCCGATCGCCTCGGTCTTGACTGGCACCGGGCTCCTTTCAGCTCTGACAGCTTGCTCGGCGGCGAGTGTGTCAGATGAACGACGGCACGGCACCGCCGTCGACCGACCACGCCGCGCCGACGACGTTGGCCGCGCGCTCGGAGCAGAGGAAGACGACCGCGTCGGCGATCTCGGCCGGCTCGCCGAGCTTGCCGCGCGGAACCCTCGCGCCGGCCGCCGCGAGCGCGGCCTCGCGGTCGATGCCCTTCGCCGCCGCCTCCTGGTCGAGGATCCCGCCGGGATCGAGCCACAGGCCGGTGCCGACCGGCCCCGGCGCGACCGCGTTGACGAGCACGCCGCGGGCGGCGTACGCGTCGGCGTAGGCGCGCGAGAGCGCGAGCTGGGCGCTCTTGGTGACCGAGTAGGCCGCGTTGCGGCCGGACGGGCGCTTGCCGGAGGACGACGCGACGTTGACGATCCGACCCCAGCCGGCGGCGGCCATCAGCGGCGCCGCGGCGCCCATCAGCCGCTCGGGGCCACGCACGTTCAGCTGCCACTGCTCGTCCCAGTCGGCGTCGGTCAGCTGGTCGATCGGCGTCGCGCGTGAGGTGCCGGCGTTGTTGACGAGCACGTCGATCCCGCCGAACCGCTCGACGGCGGCCGCGACGATCCGCGCGCCGGCGTCGGGCTCCGTTACGTCGGCGACGAGGAACTCCGCCGCGGGCACGTCCCGCGCCGCATCGCGCAGCGCCGCCTCGGTGCGGCCGACGAACAGGACCCGCGCGCCCTCCGCGGCAAGCCCGTGGGCGACCGCGCGGCCGATCCCCCTGCTCGCGCCGGTCACGATGCAGCGTCTGCCGGCGAGCCCGAGGTCCATCGCGTTATCTGGTGTCGCCCAGCTCGAGCACCGCGAGGAATGCCTCCTGCGGCACCTCGACGCGGCCGACCTGCTTCATCCGCGCCTTGCCCTTCTTCTGCTTCTCCAGCAGCTTGCGCTTGCGCGAGATGTCGCCGCCGTAGCACTTCGCGACGACGTCCTTGCGGTACGCCTTGACGGTCTCGCGCGCGACGACGCGCGAGCCTATGGCGGCCTGGATCGGCACGTCGAACTGCTGGCGCGGGATCTTCTGCTTCAGCTTCTCCGCCAGCACGCGGCCGACGTCGTGCGCCTTCGTGCGGTGGACGACCATCGACAGCGCGTCGACCGGGTCGCCCGACAGCAGGATGTCGAGCTTGACGAGGTCGCTCGCTCTCAGGCCGCTCAGCTCGTAGTCCAGCGAGGCGTAGCCGCGCGTGCGCGACTTCAGCTGGTCGAAGAAGTCGAGCACGATCTCGGCGAGCGGCAAGTCGTACTCCAGCTGCACGCGGTCGGCGGAGAGGTACTGCATGCCCGCGTGCGTGCCGCGCTTGTCCTGGCACAGCTCCATGATCGTGCCGACGAACTCCTTCGGCGTCAGGATGCTCGCCTTGATGTACGGCTCGCGGATCTCTCTGATCTTCGTCGGGTCCGGCATGTCGGACGGGTTGTGGACCGGCACGATCTCTCTGCTCGACAGCTCGACCTCGAACTCGACCGACGGCATCGTCGTCATCAGCTCGAGGTCGTACTCGCGCTCCAGCCGCTCGCGCACGATGTCCATGTGCAGCAGGCCGAGGAAACCGCAGCGGAAGCCAAAGCCGAGCGCCTCGGACGTCTCCGGCTCCCACGAGAGGGCGGCGTCGTTGAGCGTCAGCTTCTCCAGCGCGTCGCGCAGGTCCGGGTAGTCGTCGGAGTCGATCGGGAAGAGGCCGCAGAAGACCATCGGCTTGACGTCCTGGTAGCCCGGCAGCGCCTCGGTCGCCGCGCCGCGCTTGGTCGTCAGCGTGTCGCCGACGCGCAGCATCGCGACGTCCTTGACGCCGGTGATGAGGTAGCCGACCTCGCCCGGGCCGAGCGTCGCCGTCGGCGTCATCGCCGGGTTGAAGAAGCCGATCTCGTCGATCTCGGCCTCGGTCCCGGCCGCCATCGCGCGGATCGCCTCGCCCTTCGTGAAGGTGCCGTCGACGACGCGGATGTAGGCGATCACGCCGCGGTACTGGTCGAACTCGGAGTCGAAGATCAGCGCGCGCGGCGCCGCGGTCGGGTCGCCGCCGGGCGCGGGGACCTTCTGCACGAGCTGGTCGAGCACCTCTCTGACGCCCATGCCGGTCTTGGCGCTGATCCGCAGCACGTCGTCGGGGTCCTCGCCGAGCAGCTCGGAGACCTCGCCCGCGACGCGCTCGGGCTCCGCGCCGGGCAGGTCGATCTTGTTGAGGACCGGGACCAGCTCCAGCCCGCCGTCGATCGCGAGGTAGGTGTTCGCGAGCGTCTGCGCCTCGACGCCCTGCGAGGCGTCGACGACGAGCAGCGCGCCCTCGCACGCGGCGAGCGAGCGCGACACCTCATAGGAGAAGTCGACGTGGCCGGGCGTGTCGATCAGGTGCAGCTGGTACGTCTCGCCGTCGGAGGCGTCGAACATCACGCGCACGGCCTGCGCCTTGATCGTGATGCCGCGCTCGCGCTCGAGGTCCATCGAGTCGAGCAGCTGCGCCTTCATGTCGCGCTGCTCGACGGTCTTGGTGACCTCGAGGATGCGGTCGGCCAGCGTCGACTTGCCGTGGTCGATGTGGGCGATGATCGAGAAGTTGCGGATCTTGGACTGGTCGGCCATGGGCCGGTACAGGTTAGGCGCCTAAGGCCCCGTAAGGGGTCGTGCCCCTCAGGTAAGGCATCGCGCCCCCGAAGTGACGGCATTCGCCCGATGTGTCCGGTTCGTCTCAGACGTACCGTCTCCAGTGTCAGAGAACGACCTTGGAGCTGACGCCATGAACCCCGCCCTCACCCAGATCCAACAGCAGAGCCGGGCGGCCGACCTGCGCGAGCGAGCCGACCGTCACAACCGGCCCACGCGCCGGCTGCGCCGCGCCTCGAAGGAGATCGAGGCGACGCAGCAGACGCTGACGGCGTACGCGCCGCAGCCGCTGTTCCTCACCCGCGGCTTCTTCGGGCGCGAGCACGGCTCGCACGCCTGATCCAGACCTGGGCGCCAGCACGCCCGGCGACGCACCACGCCCGCCCCGCCCTCTTCCCTCCTCGTCGGAGTCCGGGCCGGGCGGGCGCGTTGCGTTAAGGCCTCATCTCTTCCGCCGACCCATCCGGCCGGCGACCATGCGGTAGATCTGCTGGCCCTCGGGGACCTTCGAGTTCAGCACCATCGCGACGTAGAACATCGTGCCCGTCCCGATGCCCATGCCGACGGAGATGATCTGGGCCGGCAGCGAGCGGCCGAGCGCGTCGTCCAGGCCCCACCAGACGAACCACGACACGCCCGCGAGGACGGCGGAGGCGACGCAGATTCTGACCACGGCGTGGAGCGTCGCGGCGCCTTCGAGGCTGCCGTGGAGCAGCTTGCGCAACCCCCACGCCTGGCCGATCGTCATCGCGATGTTGGAGACGACCGTGCCGATCACGAGGCCGGCGATCCCGAACGGCTTGTAGAGCGCGAGGCTGACGATCACGTTGACGACCAGCGAGCCGAGCGCGAGCGCGGTCGGGAACCACGGTCTCTGGAGCGAGAAGAACGTGCGCGAGAGGAGCAGGTTGATGCCGGAGAACGGCAGGCTGACCGAGAACCAGAAGAGCGCCGTCGAGACCAGCTCGGTCGACTCCGCGTCGAACGCGCCGCGCTGGTAGACGAGGCGCGTGATCGGCTCGGCGAGCACGAGCGTGACGGCGGCGGCGGGGATCAGCAGCAGGCAGATCTGGCGCACGCCCGTCGCCATCGTGTGGCGCAGGCCGACGAGGTCGCGCTGGGCGGCGTAGCGGCTCAGCGTCGGGAACAGGACGGTCGCGACCGCGACGCTGAACATCCCCTGCGGGAGCATGTAGATGCGGAACGCGGCGTCGATCGCGCGCGGCGCCTGGTCGGAGACGAGCGTGCCGAGCGACGAGTTGATCAGCAGGTCGAAGTTGATGATCCCGAGGCTGATCGTGACCGGCAGCATCAGCCGGAAGACCTGCGCGATGCGGGCGTCGCGCCAGTCGAAGGCGAACTGGAATCTGAAGCCGACGCGCGGCAGCATCGCGACCGACATCGCCAGCTGGACCGCGGTGCCGAGCAGGACGCCGACCGCGTAGGCGTACATCTGCTGGTCGCCCTCGAAGAACGAGCGGCCGATGATCAGCACGACGATGATCACCATGTTCCAGACCAGCGGCGCGATCGCCGGGATCGTGAAGTGCTCGTACGTGTTGAGGATCCCGACGACGAGCCCGTTGAGCCCGAGCAGCACGACGATCGGGAACAGCACCTGGCTGAGGCCGATCGTCAGCGAGTTGAGGTGCGCGTCGAACGTGTCCCCGGTGAAGAGGGGCATGATCACGCCCGCCCCGAGGATGAATATCGCCGTGATCGCGCCGAGCGCGGCGACGATGATCAGGGCGAGCGTCGACGCGAGGCGGAACGCCTCCTTCTGCTGTCTTCTCTCCAGCAGCTCCGTGAAGACGGGCACGAAGGCGGCGCTGAGCGCGGCGTCGGCGAACAGGCTGCGGACCAGGTTGGGGACCTGGAAGGCGATCGTGAAGGCCGAGAACGCGCCGCTCGTGCCGAAGTAGCTGGAGGCGACGATCTCACGCACCAGCCCGGCGATCCGGGACAGGCCCGTCGCGATCGAGAAGATGGCGGTGTTGCGCGCAAGGCGCCGCCGGCGGCCCGCCGACTCGGCGGTTGGATCATCAGCGGTCTGCGCCGTCACGAGCGCGCTATAGTACGACGCCGCCGCGGCCCTGCCCGCGGCCAAATCATCTTATGGCCAACATTCACTCCCAGAAGAAGCGCATCCTGCGCTCCGAGCGTGAGCGACTCGAGAACCGTCGCTACACGTCGAAGATCAAGACCACCTTCCGTCGTCTCGAGGCAATCGTCTCGGGTGACGACAGAGCGGACGCCGCCCCGGTGCACCGCGAGCTGGTCCAGACGATCGACAAGGCCGTCAAGCGCGGCGCGCTCCACCGCAACACCGGCGCGCGGAAGAAGTCCCGCGCCGCCCGCATCCTTGCGGGACGTGGTGGCGAAGCGTAGGACTGCGGCTTCTTCTCCCAAACATAGTCGTACGCCGAGCGGCCCGCGCGAGCGGGTCGTTTGTCGTTGTCGTGCCGAGGTTGTCCTGGGTTGCGGTCGCATAGCGACACCAATCCAGGACGATGCCGGTTGGGTCAAGCGGTGAGGCGGGCGATCGCGCCGATCGCGAGCGTGTCCTCGCTGAGACCGGAGCCGGCACCGCCGCGCGAGGCAAGCTCGAGGTCCGCGACGATCCCGAGCGCGGCGCGCAGGCCGGCGACGTCCGTGCGCTGGACGTCGGCGACGAAGCGCTCGGCCGCCTTCGGCGGCATCCGCAGCCCGCGACGCACCTGCGAGGCGGACTCGCCGGTCTCCAGCCGCTGGGCGACGTCGAGCGCGTCTCGCAGCCGTCTGGCGATCGTGTAGAGCAGGCCGGCGAGCCGCTCACCCTGCTCGCGCAGCTCGAAGTAGACGCGCGTGGCGGCGAGGCCGTCGCGCGCGACGAGCGCGTCGGCGAGCGTCCAGACCTTCCGCTCCGCCGAGCTGGCGGTGATCTCCTCGATCTGCTCGAGGTCTATCCGCGCGCCCTCCCCCAGCTCCAGCGCGAGCTTCTCCAGCTCGCGCAGCAGCCGCTGCTGGCGTTCGCCGACGTGCGCGACGAGCGCTCTGGCGGCGGAGGGGTGCAGCTCCAGGCCGAGCCCTCTGGCCTGCGCCACCGCCCACTTCGGCAGGTCCCACGGCTTGACGGTCAGCTCCGTGCTGACGTCGCCGCCGGCCGCTCTGACCGCGGCTATCAATCTGTCGGGGACCTTCGCGCGGCCCTCCTCGCGGCCGAAGAAGACGACCGTCGTGTCGGGCGGGAGCGTCTTCAGGGCCGGCTCGACGAGTCTCATGTCGGCGGCCTTCCAGCGCTCGACGCCGTCGACGATCAGGAAGCGGCGGCCGATCGCGAACGTCATCGCCGACAGCGCGGTGGCGACCGCCTCGGCGGTCGCGGCGTCGCCCTCGAACACCTCGATCCCCTGCGACCCGCTCTCGCGCTCCGCGAGCGCGCGGAGTCTGGCGCGGCGTTCCGCGAGCCGGCCGTGGTCGTCGCCGTGGATCAGGTACGCGGGCTTGAAGGCAGGTGGCACGGGTCCGCGAGTCTAGAGCCTCGTCCGGTGGCGTTCGGCGCGGGTCGGGGGCTGACCGCACCGAGCGTCGCTGCGGCGCGCGATAGGTTGCGGCGATGGAGAACGAGCTGCGGCTGCGGCCGCCGCAGAACCGCGTGGACGAGCGCGCCGTGCGCTGGTGGACGGCACAGGCCGTCGCGACGGTCGTGCCGCCGATGCTCGCGCTCGCGGTGGCGTTCGTGCTCGCGCCGGGCGCGCGTGGCTGGCTCGGCGCCGCGCTGGCGTCCGGCGCCGTCGCCGGGCTCGCGTATGTAGTGGTGATGCCGCGCTGGCGCTACCGCGTCCACCGCTGGGAGACGACGCCCGACGCGGTCTACGCCTCCTCCGGCTGGCTGCTGCAGGAGTGGCGCGTCGCCCCGCTCTCGCGCGTGCAGACGGTCGACACCCTGCGCGGTCCGCTGCAGCAGCTGTTCGGCCTCGCCTCCGTCACCGTGACGACCGCCTCGGCGAAGGGCGCGATCACGATCGACGGCCTCGATCACGAGCTGGCGGCCGAGGTGGTCCACCGTCTGACCGAGACGACCCAGGCGACCCCCGGCGACGCGACATGACGGAGCCGGGCGGCGCGGGCGCGGGCAGCGCGGCGGCGGGCGGCGCGGGCGCGGGCGGCGGCGGTGCGGCTGCGGGCGGCGCGGGCGCGGGCGGCGGCGGTGCGGCTGCGGGCGGCGCGGGCGCGGGCAGCGCGGCGGCGGGCGGCGGCGTCGAGTGGCGCCGGCTCGACGCGCGTGTGCTCGCGCTGCACGTCGTGCGGCTGCTGCTCGCGCTCGCTCCGATCGCGGTCGTGCTCGTGCTCGGCGGCGACCTGAGCCGGAGCGTCACGATCGGCATCGCCGCCATCTTCGGCGGACAGGCGCTCGCCGCCGGCGCCGACGCGCTGCGCTGGTGGACGACGCGCTACCGGGTCACGGACGAGCGGGTCGAGCTGAGATCGGGGCTCGTGCAGCGCAGCAACCGCTCCGTGCCGCGCGATCGCATCCGCACCGTGAACCTGACCGCGAAGCCGCTGCACCGCCTCTTCTCTCTGACGACGGTCGACGTCGGCACCGGTCGCCACGGCGGCAGCGGCGAGAAGCACGGTCTCGTCCTCAACGCGGTCGCCTCCGACGAGGCCGACCGGCTGCGGCGGGAGCTGCTCGCGCGGGCCACCGCGCCGCCGCCGGCACCGAGCACCGCCGTCTCCACGCCGGCCGCCGCCGAGCCCAGCGACTCGCCGGCCGCCGCCAGCGGTCCGCTCGCAGCCGCGCCCGGCCGCTCGACGACCGCCGCCGGCACCGGCACCCCGGCCGCCGCTCACGCCACCGGCACCCCAGCCGCCGTTCCCGCCACCGGCACCCCAGCCGCCGTTCCCGCAGCCGGCGCTCCAGCCGCTCCCGGCACCGGCACCCCAGCCGCTCCCGGCGGCGGGACCCCCGCCGCTCCCGCCACCGGCACCCCAGGCGCGCCCGCCGCCGCTCCCGCCGGCGCCGACGCCGAGCGCCTGCTCGTTCGTCTGCGCTGGCGCTGGCTGCCGTACGACCTGCTCTCGCCCTGGACCCTGGCGCTGCCGTTGATCGTGCTCGGCGGCGGGATCCAGCTGCTCGACACGTTCGGCGTCGAGGGCGTCGCGTTCGACGCCGCGCGTGACGGCGCGGACCGCGTCGACGCGATACCGGTGCTGCTCGCGGTCGGGCTGCTGGTCGTCGCGCTCGTGGTCGTCGGGGCGCTGGCGGCGAGCGCGCTGTTCGTCGAGAGCTGGTGGGGGTTCGCGCTCGTGCGCGAACCGGGCGGGACGCTGCGCGTGAAGCGCGGGCTGCTGACCGCGCGCTCGATCTCGATCGAGCAGCGGCGGCTGCGCGGCGTCGAGCTGGCGGAGCCGCTGCTCCTGCGCGCCGCGGGCGGCGCAACCCTGCACGCGATCGCGACCGGGCTGCGGTCCGGCGACGACGGCTCCAGCGGGAGGGGCGCGCGCGCCAACGCGCTGCTGCCGAGCGTTCCACGCGGCGAAGCCGAGCAGGTCGCGGCCGCGGTGCTGGAGCAGGGCGACGTCGCCGCGCAGCTCGGCGAGCTGCGGCCGCACCCGCCGGTGGCGCGACGGCGTCGGATCGTGCGCGCGCTCGTGGCGGTCGCCGCCGTCGGCGCGGCCCTGCTCCTCGCCGGACCGCTGCTCGGCTGGATCCCGTCGTGGACGCCGGCGCTCGCGCTCGTCCTGCTCGGTCCGGCGCTGCTGCTCGGCGTCGACGCGTACCGCGCACTCGGCCACCGCGTCGCCGGCGGCTACCTCGTCACGCGTCACGGCACGTTTGTGCGTCGCACCCATGCGCTCGAACGCGACGGCGTGATCGGCTGGACCGTCAGCCGCTCACCGTTCCAGCGCCGAGCCGGCGTCGTGACGGTGACCGCGACGATCGCTGCCGGCACCGGCGCCTACCGCATCATCGACGTCGACGACGGCGGCGGGCTCGCGTTCGCCGAGGAAGCCGTCCCGGGCATCCTCGCCCCTTTCCTCGTGCGCAGCAGCGCGACGAGGACGCCGACCACGCCATAGACCGCGACGAGCGCGACCGTTCCTGGCAACGCGGCTCTCGTGCTCGCGTGCGGCACGCCGGCAGCCTCGTGGGCGATCGTGCCGACATAACCGAGCAGGAACGCGTTCATGGCGTTGAACGGCAGCGCGAGCGCTGCGGCTAACTGCCCGACGGCGGCGGCGAGCATGCCGAGCCACATCACGGGCGCGATCGCCGGCGCCGCGAGCAGGTTCGCCGGCAGCGAGACGAGCGACAGCTCCCCGAAGTGGAACACGAGCAGCGGCGCCGTCCCCAGCGTCGCGGCGAGCGACATCGCGACGGCGTCCGCGACCGGCGCCGGAGCGCCCCGCCGCCGCAGGCGGGCGCTGACCGCGGGCGCGGCGAGCGCGATAGCCGCGACGGCGGCGAAGCTCAGCTGCCAGCCCGGGTCGCCTGACGCGCGCGGGTTCAGCGCGAGCGTCGCCGCGGCGGCGAGCAGCAGCGCGTACCAGCGCGAGGCCGGACGGCCCGCGAGCGCCGCGACCGTCGTCGCCGCGCCCATCACGCCCGCACGCTGGATCGACGGTCCCGCGCCGGCGAGCGGCACGTAGAGCGCGATCAGCGCGAGCGCCGCCCCAAGTCGCGGCCGCAGGCCGAGGCCGGCGAACGTCAGCAGCGGCAGCGCGAGCGCGAGCAGCAGCGCGACGTTCTGACCGCTTGCGGCGAGGATGTGCGCCAAGCCCGAGTCGCGGAACTCGTCGCGCGTGCGATCGCTCAGCGCCTCGTCCTGGCCGAGCACCATGCCGCGCAGCAGCGCCGCCTGCGGCTGTCTGAGACCGACCGACAGCGCCCGCTCAGCCCGGCCGCGGACCTCGTCGACGACGCGCCAGGTGCCACCGCGACGGGTGCCCGTCGCAGCGGCCGCCTCGACGGTGATCGCCGCGTGCGCGCCCTTGCGCGCGTAGTGCCGCTCGAACGGCCCGAGCGCCCGCAGCCGCCCGTGCACCTGGACGACCGCGCCGGTCGCGCTAGCCGGCCACGCGGTCGACTGCCGGATCCGCAGCATCACTCGCTCGCCGGCGGCGAGCGACGCGGGTGTGGGAGCGGGAGCGGGAGCCACCGCACGGCCGGCCGCCGCTCCAGCCGGAGCAAGCTCACGCAGCCGGGCGAGCGCGGTGGTGCCGAACTGGACCGGTCGCGGCTGCTCCAACAGGACGACGGTCGCGGCGACCGTCGTGCCGTAGAGCGGAGGCAGGGCGGTGCGGTCGAGCGCGGCGAGGCGCGCCTGGCCGCCGACCGCTCCGGCGAGGACCGCCGCGACGGCGAGCGCGGCGACGCCCGCCCGGCCGGCCAGCGCGCCCGCGGCGATCGCGATCGCGACGACGGCGTCGGGTGAGAGCGGGACCGCGAGCAGCCCGGCGACGAGCGCCGCGAGCACGACGTGGCGCGGATGGGCGCGCAGGTCGTCGAGCCAGTCGGCGGCCGTTGCCACGGCATGCGCCCTCGCCGACGCAACCGCGGCGGACACGCGCGCCACCGCTCGGTCTCCACGTGCTCGCGCCGCGACGCCCGCCGCTCGCGCCCGAGCCGCCGGCCACGCTGCTCGCGACATCGACGCCGCCCGCCCTCACTGGCCCAGCTGCGCGCGGATCGCGGCCATCTTCGCCTCGCCGATCCCGGAGACTTCGTCCAGCTCGTCGATCGAGCGGAAACCGCCGTTCTGCTCGCGGTAGGCGACGATCTTCGCCGCGGTCGCCGGGCCGACGCCGTCGAGCTGCTCCAGCTCCTGGGCGGTCGCGGTGTTGATGTCGAGCGCGAGCGGCGCGGTGCCGGACGAGCCGGCGGCACCAGACGAGCCGGCCCCGCCGCCCGCAGACCCGCTCGCCGCGAACCCGCCGCCGCCCGTCTCCCCCTTGCGCGGCACGACGACCTCGCCGCCGTCCACCACCCGCGCCGCCAGGTTCACGCGCAGGCGGTCCGCCCGGCCGGTAACCCCGCCCGCGCGCCGAACCGCGTCGAGCACGCGCGAGCCGGCGGGCAGTCTGTAGACGCCTTGCCGGCGCACGGCTCCCTTGACGTCGACGACAAGCGTGCCTCCGGAGCCGGACACGCCGTTGCCGGGCGACCCGCCGGCCCCGCCGTCACCGAGCGGTGGCGCGGAGCCTGAGCCGTCGGCTGAGCCGAGCGCGCCCGAAGGAGGAGAAGAGCCGGCCGCCGCCGGGTCCTCCGCGCCCTCGCGCAGGAAGCGCGCGCCGATCAGCAGGACGGCGATCGCGAACGCGGCGTAGATCGCCAGCTGGGGCTTGGTCGGCTGCGGCATGGCCGGCCACGCTATGGCCGGCTGCCGCTACGTCTCTACGCGAGTTCGTGCCGCAATCGCGGCGGAAGCGCGCCGCTACCGCACGACGATGTTGACGAGCTTTCCCGGGACGACGATCACCTTGACGACGTCTCTGCCGTCAAGGTGGGCGAGCACGTTCGGCGCGGCGCGGGCCAGCTCCTCCAGCCGCTCCTTCGACGCGTCGCTCGGGGCGGTGATGCGGTCGCGCACCTTGCCGTTGACCTGCGCGACGAGCTGGAACGTGTCCGCCTCCAACAGCGCGGGGTCGGCGACCGGCCACGGCTCCTCCCACACGCGCCGGCCGGTCGTCAGCTCGTAGACCTCGCTGCCCACGTGCGGGGCGAACGGGAAGACGAGCGACGCGGCGGTCGCGCAGGCGAAGCGCAGCACCTCGGGCGAGGCGCTCTCGCGGTGGCGGTAGCACTCGTTCACCAACTCCATCACCGCCGAGATCGCGGTGTTGAAGGCGAAGCGGCCCGAGACGTCGTTGGTGACCTTCTCGATCGCCCAGTGCGCCTTGCGTGCGACGGCGACGTCGGCGGACAGCGAGCCGGCCGCCGGCGAGTCGCACGAGCCTGCCCCCAGCTCGTCGCCCAGGCGCCAGAGGCGCGCGAGGAAGCGGTGCACGCCCTCGACGCCCTCGTCGGACCAGTCGGCGTCCTGGTCGGGCGGGCCGATGAAGAGGATGTAGCAGCGGGCGGTGTCGGCGCCGTATCTGTCGACGTAGGTCGACGGGCTGATCACGTTGCCCTTCGACTTGGACATCTTCGCGCCGTCGCGGGTGATCATCCCCTGCGTGAAGAGCGCCTGGAACGGCTCGTCGCTCCCCAGCAGGCCCATGTCTGCGAACGCCTTCGTGAAGAAGCGCGCGTACAGCAGGTGGAGGATCGCGTGCTCGACCCCGCCGATGTACTGGTCGACCGGCATCCAGCGGTCGGCGACCGTGCGATCCCACGCGGCTTCGTCGTTGTTCGCGTCGGTGTAGCGCAGGAAGTACCAGGAGGAGTCGACGAACGTGTCCATCGTGTCCGTCTCGCGCCGTGCAGCGCCGCCGCATCTCGGGCAGGTGGTGTTGACCCACTCCTCGGCTGCCGCCAGCGGCGAGCGGCCTCTCGGCTTGTACTCGGTCACGTCCGGCAGCTCGACCGGCAGGTCCGCCGCCGGGACGGGGACGGCGCCGCAGTCGTCGCAGTAGACGATCGGGATCGGGCAGCCCCAGTAGCGCTGGCGCGAGACGAGCCAGTCACGCAGGCGGTAGTTGATCGAGCGCTGGCCCTTGCCGTCGCCGTGCAGCCACGCGACGATCTCCTCCAGCGCCGCACGGTTGGGCTTGCCGTCGAACTGCGGGGCGGAGTTAACGAGCACGCCGTCACCGGTGTACGGCAGCTCGTCCTCGACGCCGGGCTCGGAGGCGATCACGCGGCGGATCGGCAGGTCGTAGGCGGTCGCGAACGCGTGGTCGCGAGCGTCGTGGCCCGGGACCGCCATGATCGCGCCGGTGCCGTACTCCATCAGGACGTAGTCGGCGACGTACATCGGGATCTCTTCGCCGTTGACCGGGTTGCGCACGGTGCGGCCGAGCGCAACGCCCGTCTTCGCCTTGTCGCCGTCGCCGCGCTCCTCCTTCGACTCGGTGAGCGCGTGGTTGATGTAGTCGCGCACCGCCTGCTCGCGGTCCGTCCCCTCGACCAGCTTCAGCACGTCGGGGTGCTCCGGCGCCATCACGAAGAACGTCGCGCCGAAGAGCGTGTCCGGCCGGGTCGTGAAGACCTCGTAGTCGATCCCGACGTCGTCGTTGCGGAACGTCACCTCGGCGCCCTCGGAGCGGCCGATCCAGTTGCGCTGCATCGTCTTGACGTGCTCGGGCCACTGGATCGTGTCGAGGTCGGCGAGCAGCCGGTCCGCGTATCTGGTGATGGCGAAGAACCACTGCACGAGCTGCCTGACCTCGACCTCGAAGCCGCAGCGCTCGCAGTGCCCGTCGACGACCTGCTCGTTGGCGAGCACGGTCTGGTCGTTCGGGCACCAGTTGACGGCGGCTTCCTTGCGGTACGCGAGGCCGCGCTCATACAGCTGCAGGAAGAGCCACTGCGTCCATCTGTAGTAGCGCGGCTCGTGGGTGCCGAACTCGCGCGTCCAGTCGATCGAGATGCCCCACTCGCGGAACTGGCGCTGGAAGGAGGCGATCGACTCGGCGGTCGCGTCACGCGGGTGGACGCCCGTTCTGATCGCGTTGTTCTCCGCGGGCAGGCCGAACGCGTCGTACCCCATCGGGTGCAGGACGCGACGGCCGATGCGGCGGTTGAAGTGCGCGACCGCGTCGCCGAGCGCGTAGTTCTTCATGTGCCCCATGTGGGGCTCGCCGCTCGGATACGGCAGCATCTCCAGCACGTAGTACGGGGGGCGGCCGTCGTCCTCGTTGGAGACCTCCCAGGTGTGCTCGTCGGCCCACACCTGCTGCCACTTCGGCTCGATCGCCTTCGGCTCGTATCTCAGCTCGCGCAGTTCGGTCATCGGGCTGGGAAGGGTAACCGGTGCTCCGCGTCGCGCGTTCACGCGCGCGCGTGGAGATGCCCGTGGCGGCCTGCCGTTTACCATCACGGCGATGGCCGACGACTCCCCTTCCCCCTCGCATCCCCCGGCAGACGTCTCCGCCAACCGCGTCGCGACGATCATCTCCGCGGCCGAGGAGACGGCGGCAAGACTGCGCGCCGACGCCGAAGAGCGCATGCGCGAACGGATCGCCGAGGCCGACCGCGCCGCCGGCTTCCGCGTCACGGCAGCCGAGGAGGAGGCGGCCGAGATCATCGCCGAGGCGAGAAGGATCGCCGAGCGGCTGGTCGCCGAAGGTCGCGGCGAGGGTGCGCGCATGAAGACTTTGGCGAGCGCCGAGGCCGGCGAGATCAGAGCGAGAGCCGAGCACGAGGCGCGCGAGATCCGCAGGGAGGCCGAGACGTGGGCGGCCGAGAAGCGCGCCGACGCCGAACGCCGCGCGCGCGAGCAGGCGAGCGCGGCCCGCCAGGTCGCCGGCGACGTGCGGGCCGAGGGCCTTGAGCTGACCGAGAACCTGCGCGAGCTGGGCGGCTCGCTGCGCTCCAACGCCGAGCGTCTGATGCGCGACGTGTTGAAGGTCCACGGCCAGCTGTCGGCGCACATCGAGGCGATCGAGCCGGCTCCGTCGGCGGCTGCGGGCGCGGCGCGCTCGGGTCGCCGCGAGCGGGAGCGGGACGCTGTGGCGCGCGAGCGCGACGCGCGCGCCCCGCGCGACCCGTCGCCTCGCAACGGCACGCGGCGCAGCAGCGACGACCTCGACGTGCCCGAGTTCATTCCCCAGCGCTGAGGCGCCAGCCATGGCTCCCACGCGGCTCCCGCCATCTCGCGCGCGAGCACGGTACACTTGCGTCCTCCTGGGGCTATAGCTCAGCTGGGAGAGCGTCGCGCTGGCAGCGCGAAGGTCGTCGGTTCGAGCCCGACTAGCTCCACTTCACAAGTCGCCGCGCAAACCATTTGCGCGGCGACTTTGTATTTGGGGAGGATTTCCGCCCGGCTGTTGACCTGGAGATCCTCGATCAGCAGGCGCAGCAGCGCCTTCGTCTCCTCCGGTCTCGCGGCCCTCAGCGTCTTCTCCAGGTGCTCGGCGACAGCGCGGAGCTGTCTGGTATTCGGCGGCGCGGGCGCGTCGTCTCTCAGCTCGTGCGTCAGTTCGTCGTGTTGGTCGGTGAGCGTGTCGAGCTGGGATTGGAGCGCGGCGATGCGGCCGTCAAAGCGCTTGGCGTCGAGGTCGCCGGCCTCGAACGCTGCGTAGTACCGCTCGATCGCCCGCTCGGCTCTCTTGACCTCGGCGGCGATGCCGGCGCGGCGTTCCTCGATGCCGTCCCGCTCGGAGTCATCCTGCGCGCTCGCCTGCTCGATGGCCTGCTGGATGAGGGTTCCGGTGCGGTAGGTGTCGGCGAGTTGGCGCAGGACGGCATCCTCGAGCTTGTCCTTGGGCAGCCGGTCGCCGTCGCACGCTCTGCGGCCGAGCTTCTGCCGGCCCGAGCAGGCGTAGTAGTGGTACGTGCCGCCGTTGCCTCTCGCGCTCATGCCGACGTAGGCGCGGTGGCAGCGGCCGCAGTTGATGACGCCGGTGAGGAGGAAGTCGCTGCGCTCGCCGACGCGGCGGGCGCAGTCCTCGCCGCGCTGCTTGAGCAGCGCCCCGGCCCGCGCGAAGGTGTCTGTGTCGATGAGCGGTTCGTGGCGGCCGTCGAAGGTCTGCTCGCGCCAGTGGACGCGGCCGATGTAGGCCTCGTTGGCGAGGATCGTCAGCACCTTCGCCGGCAACCATCCTCTGCCCCGCGATGGGATGCCCTCGGTGGTGAGCTGCCGTGCGATCGACACCGATCCAAGGCGACCGGTGGTGTAGAGGGCGAAGATCCGTCTGACGATCGGCGCCTCCCGCTCGTCCGGCACGAGAGCTTTGTCTCTGGTGCGGGTGTAGCCGTAGGGGACGCGGCCGTTGGGCCAGTAGCCCTGCTTGGCGCGGCGCTCGATGCCGGCGGTGATGCGGTCGACGATCGTTGCGTGCTCGAACTCGGCGAAGACGCCGAGCATCTGCAACATCATCCGCCCCGCCGCCGACCCCGTATCGAACGGCTCCGTCGCCGACTTCAACACCACGCCGAGCCCGTCCAACTCCTCGGCGAGCTGCGCGAGCTGACGCACCTTCCGCGAGAGCCGGTCGACGCGGTAGACGAGCAGCAGATCCGCACCGCCCCGCCGCGCGAGGTTCAGCGCGGCTTGAAGCCCGGCCCGGTCGAGTCTCGTTCCGGTCGAGCGGTCTTCGTGGTGGGCGACGATCCGCCAGTCCTCCTGGACCGAACAGAACGCCTCAAGCCGCTCTCGCTGCGAGTGCAGCGAGGTCGGCTGGTTCTCCCCATCGGTCGAGATCCGCGTGTACACGACAACGCGCATCCGGCATCACCTCCGTGCGGTCAAGGGCGACAGCCGCGCCCAGAACTCCGGGTTGTCCTTGCGCCACCGCCGACCGAGGCAGTCAGCGAGCGGGACCGGGTCCTCGGTTTCGTCATGCGGCGGCAGATCGGCCAGCGCAACGAGGAACCGCCGTTCCTGATTGACCGGCCGCCAGATCCGACCCAGCGGACCGAAGTCGTCCAGCTCGCCGGTCGTCGTGACCAGCAGCGGCCAGTCCTTCCAGTGCTCCCGCACGCGGTCCCACTCCGACGGCTGATCAGCGTCCACGAGCGCGCGGTGCAGCGTCTCCACCCGTTGCTCGGACGGGACCACGAACAGCACGTTGGCGACCGGTCCGCCGCGCGCGTCCTGCGACGCCCGCCGATACCGATGCAGCTTCTCGCTCAACACCGACGCTGACTCGGTCCCACGGTCCCATTCCAGCAAGCACTCCACCCGCCCCTCCGCCGTCGAGAGCTGGAACCCGGCATCCGGGATCGGCTTCTCAGTCAGCCCGCCCGGAATCACTCTGGCGACCGCACGCGGACCATGCCACCGCGCCACACCAACACCAGGGGCCTTCAGCGTCGCCGCGACCAGCCCGGTCACGAACCCGTTGACACCGAGCCGGTGCGCGAGGTGCCGGTGCGCGCCCCAGTCGCTGCGGCGCTCCCAGTGCAGCGCCTTGCGGTCCACGTCGAGACATGCGGCGACGATGTGAGCGCCCGCGTCGTCCAGCAGCCAGTGCGCCTGCGGCTTGCCCCTCCCACGCGGAGCGGCCGGGTAGAACCGATCGACCACACGGTGGCGGTAGAGGAACAGCATCCGATCCTGCGCACGCCGCACCGACGAGAAGAACAACACCGCCATCTGATCGGTCCGCAACACTCGCTGCTCAAACAACGTCACCACGATCTCTCGATCACGGTCGGTCAGATGCGCTGCCAGCTCCCACACCTGCGCCTGCGTCACCCGCCCCGCACGCCCACGAAGAGGGGAAGACATCACGATCTCCTCCCTATTTCGGGTCTTGCAGCTCTGCCCGATCTCCTGCGACGACGGGCCGTCCGGCCACTCCGGCGTTGTCGGACGGCGCCGTCGAAAGCGCCGCCCATCTCGCCGCTCGAACCGCCGGCCAAACCGCGCCGCCGTCCGACCGGCGCCGTCGCGCCGGCCAGCACGCGCGCGAGCAGCGCGACGGCCTCGCGCTCCTGCGCTTCGCTCATCCGCGTCAGCCTCGGCTGACGCACCTCGATCTCTGATCTCTCCAAAGGGTGTCGCCGGCGAGACGCATCCCATCAACCAAACGTCCTCCCGACGGTCCCAGCGGTACAGATCCGCCGCCCGCACAGCTCGCCGTGTAAGCACTGTGTCAGCCATTCGTCAGCGCCCCTGCGGCCGTCCGGAGAGCCGCAGGATGGTCCGCGCGATCACCCCGACGCGCTGCTCAAGGCGCGTCAGCCGATCGGTCTGATCGAGGCGGGCTACGTGCTCGCGCGTCGCATCCCGAACCAGCTCCGCGCGATGCACGCCGAGCCGATCGGCGGTCGCGCACAGCCGCTCCCACAGGTCGGCGTCGAACCGCACCGTCGTCACATGCCGGCGCCCGCTCACGACGACTCGCCGATCGTGCGCTCGCACAGCGGCAACAGCTCGGCGACGCTGACTCCGAGCCCATCAGCGAGCGCCGTCAGGGTGTCGAGGATCGCCCGCTGTCTCCACTCCGCATCCGAGAGCCGCGCCGCGATCAGCCCATCGATCGCAGCCCGGATCGTCTCGGTCACCGACACCGCCTCGACCCGAGCGACCAACCCCAGCGCCGCCGCCTGCCGATCGGTCAGCCACAGCGTCAGCACGTGCGTCACGACCGCCGCACTCCCGACGCATCCTCAGCGACGTTGCGCTCATAGATCACGGCCAGCTCCGAGAGCGGCATGTCGAGCCCGACCGCGAGCTTGTCGATCGTCGGATTGATCTCGCCACGCTCGATCGCACCCACGTAGTTGTGATGCAACCCCGCCGCCCGACCGAGCCCCATCTGAGACAGCCCCCGCCGCGCCCGAACTTCCCGCACCGCCCGACCGAACCCACCGGGCCGCGCGACGTTTCGTCTGCGCGACATCACCAGCCGCCCGAGCGCTCGCCGTCCTCACGCTCAGCCAACCGCGCGAGCACGTCCCCGATCGCCTCGCACGCGTCCGCACACTCCTTCGTCGCCTCCTGCTCGGAACGATCGCCATCGACGTGAATCCGCACCCCATCCGCCGCGACCGCATTCAAATGCCGCAACGCCGCCGCCAACGCGGCCGGCTCCATCGTGACCGCGAACTCCTCACCCGGATCATCCTCGCCCCAACCGAGATCATCGAGCAACCGCATCCCCAGCCCGAAGCGCTGCCGCAGCCTCCGCGCCTCCTCCACATCCCCCTGCGACAACGCCGCGTAGATATCCCCGACACCGCTGAGATCCGCGACAACCGCCGCGTACAGCACATCACGATGCGCCCGTCTGAGCGTGATCAACATTGCGTCCGGCTCCTTTCGGTCCGAGCACCGAGAAGCACGCAGCAGAACACCACAGCCGCAGCAACCACGCCCGGGCCGGCCGACGGAAACGCGCCAGCAGAAGACCCGCACGGTCTACGGTGTGCGGTGCGCCGAAGCTCGTACCTTCGGTGCAACCGGTCCGGGCGGGCGTTGGCGCGCTCGTCCGGACCACTATTTCGCCAATCGAAGCGAAGACAAGATCAGACGAGGCGCCGAAGAGCAAGACAAGCTTCGGCCAAAGCGCATCGCTTTCGCGGCCAACGATCAAGGCATCGGTATGAGAAACCGTCCCGTTTGCCGGATATGCTCGCGATCCCGATGACGGCATCCACCCTCCAAATCGCAGTTCCGGCGGCAGCGACCGTGAGCGTCGCAGTGCTCTCGGCCTTGGTTGCTTACCTTGCCAACAAGCGCGAACGGCGGCGCGCGCTCTACGGCGAGGCCGTCAGAGCCGCGGTTGCATGGGAAGAGATGCTCTACCGCATTCGTCGGCGCGGTGAAGCTGGTGATCGAAAGCTGATCGATCGCTTTCACGAGCTTCAAGAACAGCAGACGTACTACCGAGCATGGATTGGTAGCGAGTCGAAGTACATGAAACGCAGCTACGACACACTCGTCTGCGAGATCAAGGCGGCGACGAGAACTCTGATCGCGGATGCTTGGCGAGATCCTCCTCGGGCTGATCCAAGATCGGCGCTGCCCGACGATGAATACCCGGCGATAGCGGGCTGCGTCGATAGTTTCCTCGGAGATGTCCGCTCCCATCTCTCGCCGTTCTTCTGGCGCAAGCTCGCCGTGACGCACCGGAACAGGAAGAGCCATGGCAGTTGACCTGTCAGCGAACTTCGAACAGTTTCTCCAGAACATTTCCCTGGGGGATCCTCAGGTCCCACGGATGAACAGTGCAGCCCGCACGGTTTCTGACTTCCTGCTCGCCAGCTATGACATTGCCCAAGGCAACGTCTTCCTCCAAGGCTCTTATGCAAACGGGACCGCGATTGAGCCGGTCCGTGGTGGTGAATACGACGTTGACTTGGTTGCCGTCTGTGTCGGCGGGAACACGACCGCCGACGACGCGTTGAGCGAACTGGAGAAGCGCTTTCGATCGGACGGGCGGTTCAGAGCGCGCGTGCGTCGTAAACAACCTTGCGTGCGTCTGGAATATGCAGAAGACAACGTCGGCGGCTTCCACGTCGATGTCGTCCCGGTCCGATACGCCAACCACGACGCACCGCTCGAGGCTCCCCGCCGAGGTGAGGGCTGGCACGAGACCGCACCGGCAGAGTACACGCGATGGTGTACAAGCCAAGGTGCCTACTTCTTGCGCACCGTCAAGATGCTCAAGCGATGGCGCGCCGAGCAGCAGTCTGTCCGAACTGCCGTCAAGTCCATTGTGTTGCAGGTCTTGGTGGCCCAATGCATGCCGAGCGTTGCGGACGACGCCGACCGCATCACTCAGACCTTTCGCAATCTGCACGCGCACCTCGCCGGTATGACGAGACCACCAGTGGTCTTGAATCCTGTTTTGCCGACCGAGAATCTTGCCGGGCGTTGGACGCAGGAGAGTTTCGCGTCTTTCGTCCGCGAACTTGACGAGGCGGTCCAGTGGGCCGACCAGGCGATGGCTGCCACCGACGTCATCGAGGCGACCGACATCTGGCGCGAACTGCTCGGCGATGACTTTCCAGCCCGAACGCCTACTTCGCTTGGTTTCCATGTCGGCGACTACAGCCACGCGCAGACGCCGAGCGATCGTGGATGGGCGGAACGCTCGGACGCGCGATACGCCGTGGAGATCACCGCGTCGACGCAACGAGGGAAGCGCGGACAGACCCGGCGGCCATATTCATCCGGTGGACCAGTCGTATTCGCTGGGCACAAGCTTCGCTTCAAGGCTGAGATATCAGCGCCTAACCATGTTGATGTCTGGTGGCAGGTGGCGAACACGGGTGCGCATGCCCGGAACGCTTCGGGCCTGCGCGGAGAGATCTTCAGAGCGCGGGACAGCCGACGAGGAACGAACAGCGACCAGACGGAGAACTGGGAGAACACGGCGTACACGGGAAGCCATCTGGTGCGCGCGCTGCTTGTGCGTAACAACGAGGTGGTCGCCACGAGCGCTTGGTTCGTCGTGAACATCTACGCAAGAGGCCGGCCTTTCCGTCCTTGAGATTGGACAGCCCCTCAAAGCAGACCGTGCCATCCCGACGAAATCTCGAACCGGCTTCATCGACGGTGGTCCGCGAAAGGCGGCGACTCCGCCGAGTCTTCAGCGCGAGTTCCAACTCCAGCCGGGCTCGCTATGACGGCTAATGCACTATTCCCTGACCGTCCACGCGACGATCCCTCCATCGCTGGTGAGGAACCAATCTGGCATTTTCTCGACCGCGTTCGAGACCCGGCGTTCGACCGAGTGCGCCGTCTGCTGAACGCATGGTTCGAGGAGTATCCACCGTCCCAACGAGAAGAGCTCCGGGCGCGGCTGTCGTCGGGCGACAATATCGAGTTCCATGCAGCCTGGTTCGAGTTGTACCTGCACGAGCTTCATCGACGGCTGGGCTTTGAGATCCTTCCTCACCCGAAGCTGCCCGGGGTGACCAAGCGACCTGACTTCCAACTCAAGAGCAACGGATGTCGGCTGCTGCTTGAGGCTACAGCCATCGGCGACAGCGAAGGCGAGGGCCGTGCAAGACGTATCGCGCGTATCGTCGCTGCTATCAATCGCACACGGGCCGACGATTTTTGGCTCTGGTTCGAGATCGAGCACGAAGGTGCGCAGCCACCTCGGATGCGCGACGTTCGCAAGCATCTGGAGCACTGGCTCGCCTCGCTCTGTTGGGAGGACATCCGAGCCGCACAGGACCGAACCTTCAATGGCGCCGCATGACCAAGCCGCGTGGAGCATGTCGGCGAATGGACCTTCTCCTTCCGAGCATGGCCCCGCCGGCCGGAGGATCGGTGTAAGCCCGGACCAGCAATTTCTGCCGGGCCGTCCGATAGCGCCACCTGGGATCACGCCGGCACGCTGTTGGCTCGGCTTGACGCGAAGGCCAGCAAATACGGAAGGCCGGATGTTCCTCTGATGATCGCGGTGCGGATGGACCGCATGGGCATCGACGATGACGACGTTCTGGCAGCGCTGCTCGGCCCATCGATCGGCATTCACACCGGCTCACAGCCGACAACCGCCGATTCCAACCGCCGTGGCAATGGCCTCTTCACGGCCGAGTCGGGCAGATTCCGTAAGCGCCACGTAGTTGGTGTCCTCTTCTTCGATGGAGAGCTGCGGCCATGGAGCATCGCGCGTTGTGCGCCGACGCTCTGGTTGCACCCCGAGCCCACGCGAGCGTTAGACATCGAACTGCCTTGGCGATGCATTGACCTCCAACAGGGACACTTCCCGATTACCCACGGCAGGTTTGATCCGACCTCTGTCTTTGACTTTCCCGATAGCGAACTCTTCGAGGATCTGACCAAATGGCCGGGTAAGCCATTCTCCTCTTCGAGCTGAATCTGCGCTCGTCGGTTGCTTAAGCGCGCTCAGCGTAGGAGCCTGCACGAGAACGCGGTTGTACGCCGTCGCGCTGCGATGCGATGCGCGGTCGGTGGGTCGCGCTGGACGGCGTCGAAGCACATTCAGGTGGCTCCCTTCGTGTCGGGAGGCGCCTCTCGACCGAACGGCGCTGGCTGTTCGAGGAGTTCGAGGCTTCTCAGAGAGAGGCCTACGGAAACGGGGTCATCGAGAACCCCACCTGGCCGCGCTTCAGGTTCGGTGCGTCGTCGCTGATCTCGGGTATCTCCCCGCGAGACGCGACGGCCACGGTCCACTTGTCCAGGGGCTCCACATACTCGTCGGGCACGGTCACGGTCACAGTGCGGCCGTCGATTGACGTGAGATCGTCGAGCCGCTCGGAGTAAGAGAAGTCGGCGTCGGACGCGACCGTGTGAGCGGTCGTGCCGGTCGTGCGCACTTCGACGATCCCGCCCTGCTCGCCCGGCTCGTCGAAGTAGTACAGGGCGTAGATCGACTTCCCTCTGGGCGGGCCGGCCGTGGTGATCGAGAGCCTGAGGCCGTCCCCGTCGCGCCGCAGCATCGCTCTGACGATGTCGAGATTCGTCCGCTCGGGATGGCGCTTGTAGTTGTCGTCCTGAACGTCCCCGGCACGATCGTGGATCGTCGATACAACGGACGCCGTCTCCGGAGCGGTCCGGCCGGGCGCCGTGTCTACGGCTGCTTCGGTGGCCGCGGGGACCGTGACCGTCGAGGTTGACGAGCCGCATCCCGTCAACGTCACCGCGACGAGCGACACCGCGAGCGAGATAGCGATGAGCGTCCTGTTCTGCATTGGACCGGAGTATCGCCGTCGACTCGTGCGGGCGCGGCAGTTCGCGCCGCAGAGCACGAGGCAGCGGGCTACGTTTCGCCCACGCCTCGCCGGCCTGGTCTGTCGGCAGCTCGATCGAGGTCGTTTCGAGGCAGTTGCCGGTCGGTCTGCCGTCGCAGGTACTCTCGACCGTGCTTGGTGATGTTGCTGAGCGCCGTGATCATCAAGCGTCGAGTCCGTCAGGCTTGACCCCGAACTCCGCGACGACCAACTCGCCGAGCGCGCCTGAGCTGACGAAACGATCACCTCCGAGATCGTCCGTCACGCACTGCGCCTTTACGCCACGCCGCCTGAATCGTCGCGCCCTCGGAGTCGCTACTTCGCCACCTCAGACGATCGAAATGGCGGCGCCGGACACCGCCATGCGGTTTGTACGCCGCCCGGTTCTCTCCATCGGAACGCAGCGCCCCTCGAAGCAAGGTTGTCCAAGAGGCGCTCTCGGTACAGCCTGGCTCTCGCAAACCACTACCGCGTCTCCCGAGAGCACCTCGGAGAGATCGACCTCAGTTGGTTGCCACTCGTGCAGACGTCACGATCCACCCGACAATCCACAGGGCGAGCCGCGGCAAGCGACGATGTCGAACCCGTCCACCTGGCTGACGCATCGAGGAGCAGCCTGCGCACCGAAGCCATCGGTGACTGCTAGCGAGCGGCGAGGCCGTCCAGTCGGAGGCGATCGCTCGGGTCGCTGTGCGTGCCGTCGCTGCCGACGTGCTTGTCGCTGATGCGGTCACCGTTTCTGATGACGTGCACGAGCGCCATGCCGTGGCCCCGGCCGAGCCCGAACTCCTCTCTCAGCCAGGCGAGGATCGGCCCGGCTCTGGCAACCGGCTGGGTCATGCCCTTCGCTTCCGCCAGCGCGACGAACTCGGCCGGCGTTTTGCCGGTCTTGAGCTCGATGTTGTCGAGATAGGACTGAAAAGACATCTGGCTGCTCCTTCAGGTGAGTGTCGGTGTCTGAGACCGAAGCCGCGCGGAAAACTCATCGCAGCCGCGGGCGCCGTGGCGACATCCGGGCCGAGAGCGACCTGCGGGTCGGCGTGGACCCCGTGATCCGCTCGACAGGTTGCGATGCTCGCCGGCGCCGCATCACACCACGGAGATAGCGCCCGTGGCGACAGCGACGCGGTTTGTACGCCGCGCGGCTCTCTCCATCGGAACGAAACCACCGCAAATGCGGGGGTTTCGTCGTGCCGAGGAGGGTGGGATTCCGGGTGCGGTGGGCTTTGGCGATCAGGATTGGGCCCCAAACGGGGCCCGCCCGCATCGCGCGGGCGGCCGCGCCGAGTCAGCTCCTCCCCATGGAGACGACGATCGCGGTTCCGGAGGAGATGTTGCGTCGCGTCTACGACGCGACGAGACGGCTTGGCGTCTCTCGCAGCGACTTCGCTCTGTGTCGCCTACCTTGGCCGCCGCTCGCTATGTGGCGACGACGAGCGCGTCGAGCGCGATCAGCCCGTGCGCGGTCACGCGCAGCGGGTTGACCTCGACCTCGGCGACGTCCGGGCGCTCCGCGATCCAGCGGCTCAGCGCTGCGATCGCCGCGCCCAGCGCGTGCACGTCGACCGCCGGCTGTCCACGGAAGCCGCCGAACAGCTGCGCGCTCGCCAGCTCGCCGAGCATCGCGGCCGCCTCGCCGACCGCGACCGGCGCGATGCGGACCGCGACGTCGTCCAGTGCCTCGGCGGCGACGCCGCCGGCGCCGAGCACGACGATCGGCCCGAACGCGGGATCGCGGACGGCGCCGAGCAGCAGCTCGGGCCCGGACGGCGCCATCTCCTCGACGAGCAGCCGCGCGTCCTGAAGGTCGTCGATCGCCGCGAGCGCGTCGACCGCGGCGTCCAGCTCCCGTGGGGTGGCGATCCCGAGTCGCAGCGCGCCGCGCTCGCTCTTGTGCCGCAGCTGCGGGTGGACGAGCTTCAGCGCGACCGGCGCGCGCAGCCGCGCGAGCGCAGCGTGCGCCTCGGCGCGATCGGCGCAGACGACGCCGGCCGGCACCGCGAGGCCGAGCGCCGCGACGAGCGCCTTGGCGGATGCCTCGTCCCAGGGGCCGGCGGCCGCGGTGGCGTCGAGCGGGTCGGCGGCCGGGGCGTCGAGCGGGGCAGCCGGGGCGCCGAGCGGGGCGGTGAGGGCGGCCGGCGCGCCGGTGGCCGCCGCGAGCGGGGCGGCGGGAGCAGCCGGCGGGGCAGCGGCGAGCGGACGCGCTGGGACGAGCGGCGCGGCGGCGGCGAGCGGGACGGCCGGCGCGCCGGTGGCTGCCGCGAGCGGTGCGGCTGCCGCGGCGTCGGCGGCGTCCCGCTCCCGTCGTCGCCAGGCGCGCGCTGCGTCCTGCACCAGCGCGGCGGCCGCGCGCGCGGCGCGCTCGGGGCTGGCGAACGTCGCGATCCCCGCGCCTGCGAGGCGGCGCGTCACGTCGGCGACCTGCGCGGGCGGGCCGCCGGTCGAGAAGACGACCGGCACGTCCGTCGCGCCGGACAGGTCCGCGACCGGGTCCAGCGCCCCGGGCTCGAGCAGCGCGTGCACGACGAGCGCATCGATCTCCTCCGCCCCGCCGACCGTCGCGACGACCTCGCGGAAGGACGGCCCCGGCCGCCCGGTGTCGACCGGGTTGCGCTGGTAGGTGATCGGGTCCAGCAGCTCCGCGAGCCGCGCGCGCGGCGCGGCGCCCAGCTCCGGCACGCGCACGCCCGCGACGGACAGCTCGTCGGCGAGCAGCAGCCCCGGACCGGCCTGGCCGGTGACGATGCCGAGGCCCGCGTGCTCGCGTGGCGCCAGCCGCCCGCAGAGCAGCGCGCGCGCCGCGTCGAGCAGCTCCTGCGTGCTCTGCACGACGACCGCACCGGCCTGCGCCAGCCCGGCATGCGCGACGCGGTAGCTGCCCGTCAGCGCGCCGGTGTGCGACTGCGCGAACGCGCCGACGTCGGCGCGGCCCGCCTTGAGCGCGATCACCGGCACGCGTGCGGTCAGCCGTTCGATCGCGGCGATCAGCCGCCGGCCGTCGCGCACGCCCTCCAGCGCGAGCACGACCGCTCCGGTCTCCGCGTCGTCGGCGAGCTGGTCGAGCACGTCGGGCACGTCCACGTCGGCGGCGTTGCCGAGCCCGATCGCGAGCCGCACGCCGATGCCCTCCGCCTGCGCCGCGAACGCGAGCTGGTGGTTGACGCCGCCGCTCTGCGCGACGATCGCGAGCGGACCGGGCGCGATCGCCGCGACGCCGGGGACGAACGTCGCGTGCAGCCGCGCCGCCGGGTCGAGGAAGCCCGACGTGTTCGGACCCAGCAGCCGGATCTCGGCCGAGCGGGCGACGTCGAGCAGCTCCGCCTGGAGCGCCGCGCCCTCCGCCCCGGCCTCCGCGAGCCCGCCGGCGTGGATCGCCGCCGCACCGACGCCGGCCTCAGCGCAGTCGCGCAGCGCGGCGAGCAGCGCCGCGGGCGGGACTGCCAGCAGCGCGAGGTCGACCGGCTCCCCGATCGCGCCGACGCTCGGGTGCGCCGGCCGTCCGGCCACCTCGCTCGCGCGCGGATGGACCGGGTGGACGGGCCCAGGGAACGGCGCGAGGCTGAGCAGCAGCTGGTGGCCGGCCTTCGCCGGCGACGGCGAGGCGCCGACGACGGCGACCGCCCGCGGTCGCAGCAGCGCGTCGAGAGCGCCCATCTCAGGAGCCCGCCGCAATGGTTGGGAGCGACGCGGTCGGGAGCGCCGCGGCGGCGGGCGGCGGTGCGGCGGCTGCGCGGGTGGGCGGCTCTGCGATGCGCCGCCCCGCGACGGGCTCCCAGCGCGGGGTGTCGAAGCGCGGGCGGCCGAGGCAGAGATCGGCGCGGCCGGCCAGCACCGCGGTCGCGGCCTCGTCAGTGCCGAGCGGATCGACGAGCGCGATCGGCACGCCCGGCGCTCCCGCCCGCAGCGCGTCGCACAGCAGCGCCTGCAGCGCGCGGCCGTCGTCGTCCGCGCGCGGCGCGAGCACCGCCGTGATCAACGATCGCTCTGCCGCCAGCGCGGCGACCTCCCCCACGCCCGCGACCTGCTCGTCCGCCGGCCCGGCCACGACCGGGAGCAGCAGCGGTCGCTGCGCCGGCCACTCGCCCGCCTCGACGGCGACCCGCGCGGCGGACAGCTCGCCGAGCGCGACGCGCGGCAGCGCGAGCACGTCGGCCTCGCACACGAGCGCCGCGTCGGGCGGCGCCGCGAGCGCCAGCAGCGCGCCCTGGCGCCGGACCGCGGCGGCGATCGTGTGCCAGTGCGCCGCGGACTCCGCCCCGCCGTCCGGCTCGGCGACCGGGACCGCCAGCACGACGCCCGCGCCGGCCGCCGCCGCGCCGGCCAGCAGCGCGAGGTCCTGCCCGCCGCACGGCGACAGCCGCGGCGCGGCGATGACCCGCGAGCGCAGCGTCACGTGGCCGCCGGCCACGCCGGCCGCGTGCGATCCGGCCGCCGCGCCGCCGCCGGCCGGCGTCGGCGGCACGGCCGCGCGCGCGGCGCCCGCCGCGCCACTGGCCGGGAGCGAGCCGGCCGCCACGCCCGAGCCGCCCTCAAGCAAGCCACCCGTCGCGCCGCCGGCCGCCGCGCCGCTGACAGGCAGCTCGAACGGCGCCGCCAGCGGGGCGTCGGGCTCCGCGACGTCCAGCCGGCCCGCGAACTCGCGCTCGACCCGCCGCACGAAGCGTGCGTCGCGGGCGCGCACCCGGTCGCGTGTGACGATCGGCGAGCGCGTCAGGAAGTGGAAGGCGAAGCGCTCGGGCACCTCGTCGGCGGCGACGTGGCGGAAGCGCTCCCACCAGCGCATGCTCGGGTCGGCGGCGCGCTGGATGTGCTCGACCTGCGGGCGCCGCACGCGCTCGTAGGCGGCGAGCGCCGTCGGCACGTCGTCGGCCTCGCCGAGCACGTCGACGAGCGCGATCGCGTCCTCCATCGCCATCTTCGTTCCGGAGCCGACCGAGAAGTGGGCGGTGTGCGCGGCGTCGCCGAGCAGGACCGTGTTCCCCTCGTGCCAGCGGCCGGTCCGCAGCGTCCCGAACGTCAGCCAGCGGGAGTTGTTCTCCAGCAGCCGGCCGCCGCCGAGCACGTCGGCGAACAGCCGCTCGCAGTACGCGAGCGAGCGCAGGTCGCTGGCGCCGAGCGGCAGCTCCCCCGCCTGGTCGAGGCCGGCACGCCGCCAGGTGCCCTCGTCGGTCTCGACGATGAACGTGCTGCGCTCGCCGTCGAACGGGTAGGCGTGGACGCCCCACCAGCCGTGCTCGTCCTCGGCGAACGCGAAGGTCAGCGCGTCGAACGGCGTCGTGGCGGCGAACCAGATGTACTTCGCCCGCCCCTGCTCGACGCGCGGCTCGAACACCTCGGCACGCGCGGTGCGGACGCCGCTGTTGACGCCGTCGGCGCCGAGCACGACGTCGGCGCCGGCGAGCAGCTCCGGCGTCGCCTCGGTCTCGAAGCGCAGCTCGGCGCCTGCGTCGGCGGCGTGCTGCTGGAGGATCGCCAGCAGCCGCGTGCGCGCGATCGCCGACATCCCGTGGCCGCCGCAGCGCAGCGTCTCGCCGCGGTGGCGGACCTCGATGTCGCGCCACGAGCTGGACGCGGCGTCGATCGCCGCGTGCACGGCCGGGTCGACGTCGCGCAGGCCGGCGAGCGTACGTGCCGAGAAGACGACGCCGAAGCCGAACGTCGCGTCGGGCGCGTTGCGCTCGAGGACCGTCACCTCGTGCTGCGGGAAGCGGCGGCGCACGAGCGCCGCGGCCAGCAGCCCGGCAGGGCCGCCGCCGATGCTGACGATCCGCAGCGGGCGGTCGCCGCGACTCATCGCGCCGCCTCCGCGCCGGCGCCGGCGTCGTCGCCCGCGCGCTCCCGCGCCAGCCGCGCGCGGATCGCCGTGCGCAGCGCCTGCTTGTCGACCTTGCCGACGTTCGTCAGCGGCAGCTCGCGCACGACCTCCAGCCGCTCCGGCAGCTTGAAGCTCGCGATCCGCCGCTCACGCAGGAACGCGACGAGCGCCGGCAGGTCGAGCGTATGCCCGTCCCGCACGACGACGTAGGCGCAGGTGCGCTCGCCGACCTCCTCGTCGGGCATCGCGACCGCCGCGCACGTCTCGACGGCGGCGTGGCCGAGGATCAGGTTCTCGATCTCCTCGGCGGAGATCTTCTCGCCGCCGCGGTTGATCAGGTCCTTCGCGCGGCCGGCGACGACGAGGTTGCCGGACGCGTGCCAGCGCACGACGTCGCCGGTGCGGTAGTAGCCGTCCGGCGTGAACGCGCGCGCGTTGTGCTCGGCCGCGCGGTAGTAGCCGCGCAGCGTGTAGGGGCCGCGCACGTGCAGCTCGCCCTCCTCGCCGTCCGCGACCGTCCTGCCGTCCGGGTCGACGATCCGCAGCTCGTCGCCGGGACAGAGCGGGCGCCCCTGCGTCTCGGCCAGGACCTCCTCGGGGTCGTCGAGGCGGGTGTAGTTGAGCAGCCCCTCCGCCATCCCGAAGACCTGCTGCAGCGTCGCGCCGAGCTGCAGTCGCACACGCCGCGCGACCTCCGCCGCGAGCCGCGCCCCGCCGACCTGGACGAGCCGCAGCGACCCGAGGTCGGCCCTCTCTCGCAGCGGTGACTCCAGCCAGCGCAGCAGCAGCGCCGGCACGAGCGCCGTCGCGGTCACGTGCTCGCGCTCGATCAGCGGGAGCGCCGCCGCGGGCGCGGCGTCCTCGGTCAGGACGACGCGCCCGCCGACCGCGAGCGCGCCGAGGATGCCGGGGCAGGCGAGCGGGAAGTTGTGGCTCGCCGGCAGCGCGACGAGGTAGACGGTCGACGCGTCGAAGCCGCACAGCTCGGCGCTCGCACGCGCGTTGTAGACGTAGTCGTCGTGCGTGCGGGGGATCAACTTCGGCAGCCCGGTCGTGCCGCCGGACAGCAGCAGCAGCGCGACATCGCCGGGCGCCGGCGCCGGGTCCGACGCGTCCGCCGCACGCCCCACAGCGGCGAGCGCCTCGAGGTCGACGGCGCCGTCGGCCGGCTCGTCGCACAGCAGCAGCCGCAGCGCGGGCGCATCGGCGCGCAGCCGGCCGGCCATCGCGACGTGGTCGAACGAGCGGTGGCGCCGCGGGCCGGCGTAGGCGACCGCGCCCGAGAGCGCGAGCAGATGGCCGATCTCGTGGTCGCGATGCGCCGGCAGCGCCATCACCGGCAGCGCGCCGATCCGCAGCAGCGCGAGCGTCAGCTCGACGAACGCGAGCCGGTTCGGCAGCTGCACGACGACGCGGTCGCCGCGCTCCAGGCCGTGGTCGCGGAGGCCGCCCGCGATCCCCAGCGCGCGCTGCTCCACCGCCGCGTAGGAGATCCGCCGCGGGCCGTCGACGACGGCGATCCGCTCCGGCGCGTGGCGCACCGCGTCCTCCAGCAGCTCCCAGCAGGTCGTCCCGCTCCACCAGCCCTCACGGCGGTAGCGCGCCGCCACGTCGGCCGGCCACGGCGTCAGCCCGTCGCCGCGCGGCTGCGCCGCGACCCGCGTCCCGGCGCTCATCGGCTCGCCGGCCCGCGGACCGGGCGGTCGAGCTCCGCGACGGTGCGGCCGTCGGGGCGGCGCAGGTCGAAGCGGTCGCGCGTGTAGGTCCAGCCGTCGCCGCCGAGGCGGCCGACGAGGTCGAGCACCTCCGGCAGCGGCGTCAGCCCGTCGAGCGCCGCGTCGGCGACGTGGATCCGCTCGACTCTCCCGATCACGAGCGAGTTCGACGGCTGCTCGGCCGGACCGAGGTCGACGATCTGCAGCACGCGACACTCGAACGACGCCGGCGAGATCGCGACGCGCTCCGGCCGCACGCACTCGCTCGGCAGTGCCTCGATCCCCTCGATCGTCCACTCGTCGACGTCCGGCGGCAGCTCGCCGCTGCAGCGGTTGGCCGTCTCGGCCAGCTCCGCGCTGACGAGGTTGACGACGAACTCGCCGGTCGCCCGCGCGTTCGCGAGCGAGTCCTTGTTGATCCCGCGCCGCGAGCCCGGCCCGATGCCGAGCACCGGCGAGGGGTGGAAGCAGAACGCGTTGAAGAACGAGAACGGCGCGAGGTTCCTCACGCCGTCCTCGCTGACCGTCGAGACCAACGCGATCGGCCGCGGGTAGA
Source organism: Conexibacter woesei DSM 14684 (assembly GCF_000025265.1). GTDB lineage: Bacteria > Actinomycetota > Thermoleophilia > Solirubrobacterales > Solirubrobacteraceae > Conexibacter > Conexibacter woesei. Next base: position 3,004,426 of record NC_013739.1, on the reverse strand, counting down.
CGAGCCCGCCGATCAGAGCGTTCAGCTGCGCGCGCTCCAGCTCCAGCGGATCGAGGATCACCGCGCGCTCCGGAACTCGTTGCGCAGCGTGCCGATCCCGTCGATCGACACCTCGACCACGTCGCCGTCGCCGAGGTAGCGTCTCGCCGCCTCCCCCACGCCGCCGGGCGTGCCGGTCGCGATCACGTCGCCGGGCGCCAGCTCGACGAGCCGGGAGAGGTCCGCGACGAGCGCGGGCACGTCGAAGACGAGGTCGCTCAACGGCGCGCGCTGGCACTCCTCGCCGTTGACGCGGGTGACCAGCTCGCGGTCGCCGAGCGGCTCCAGCTCGTCGGCCGTGACGATCACCGGGCCGATCGGCGTCGAGGCCTGCAGCGTCTTGCCCGCGAACCACTGCAGCGTGCGGCGCTGGAAGTCGCGCGCGGTCACGTCGTTCATCAGCGTCAGGCCGGCGACGTGGGACCACGCGTCGGCGGCCGCGACGTCGCGGCCCGCTCTGCCGATCACGACCGCCAGCTCGCCCTCGTAGTCGATCCGCTCGCTGACTGCCGGCAGCTCGATCGCCGCCGTCGGATCGGTCAACGCGCGCGGCAGCTTCGAGAAGAGCGTGGGCGCAGTCGGCAGCTCGCGGCCCATCTCGAGGATGTGGCTGCGGTAGTTGAGGCCGACGCAGACGATGGCGCCCGGCTCCAGGACCGGGCGCAGCAACCGCTGGGGCGCCGCGTCGTGCGCGCCGTCGGCCTGCTCGTGCGCGCGGCGCGCGGCGGCGAGCCCCGCCTCGCCGTCGCGCAGCAGCGCGCCGACGTCGGCGTACTCGCCGACCGTGGCAGCGCGGCCGTCGCGCACGACGACCGCACGCGAGCCGCCGTCGAGCGCCAGCGTCCCGAGCCGCACCTCACGCCTCCTGACGGTCGGCCGGGGCGGTCCGCAACAGGTCCAGCGACTCCAGCACGGGCTCGTCGGTGAAGCTGAAGAGGATCGCCTCCTCGTCGCCGGCCGCGTGCTCGTGCACCGCCCAGCCGGGAACCGCGAACGTGTCGCCCGGCCCCCACGTCAGCCGCGCGCCGTCGACGATCGTCGCGCCGTTGCCGCGGACGACGTGGTAGACGGCGGCCGAGGTGTGGCGGTGCGCGGCGCCGCGGAAGCCGGCCTTCAGCAGCTGCACCGCGCAGCCGAGCGTCGGCAGCACGTGACCGCCGTCGACCGGGTTGGTGTAGCGGAAGACGACGCCGTCGTGCGGGGTCCCGTCGGTGTCGGCGGCGGCGTCCCGCAGGACCCGCTCGGTGACCGTCCACGGGTAGTTGACGACCGGCGAGTAGCGGCGCTGCCAGTCGCCCTCCCACAGCGGCCGCAGGCGGCCCTGCGCCCAGTGGCGCGCGGAGGCGTCGTCGGGGCGCGTCAGCAGCTGCCGGTCCTCGCCCGGCGACTCGAAGAACGGCACGTCGAGCTTGTTCACGAGCGGGATGTCGAGCCCGTCGAGCCAGATCATCGGCCCGTCGCTCTCGTTGCCGTGGTCGTGCCAGGTCCAGTTCGGCGTCAGCACGAGGTCGCCTGGCCGCATCACCGACTTCTCACCGTCCACGGCGGTGTAGGCGCCGTCGCCCTCGACGATGAAGCGGATCGCCGCGGCCGCGTGGCGGTGCTTGGGCGCGACCTCGCCCGGCAGCACGAGCTGCAGCCCGGCGTAGAGGTTCGCCGTCGCCGCGGCGGCGCCGTCGAGCCCGGGGTTGAGCAGCATCAGCACGCGCCGGTCGGCCTCGGCCGCGGTGACGACGTCGCCGGACTCCAGCAGCAGCCGGCGGACCTCGTCGTAGCGCCAGACGCAGCCGACCGCCTCGCGGCCCGGCGCGGGCCGCATCAGCCCGCGCGCACGCCACAGCGGCTCCACGTGGAACGCGGGCAGCTTCGAGTAGAACACCTCTGGATCGACGGTCGGCGGGCTGGCCATGGAGACTCCTCCGGAAGACGCTTGAGAGGACGCACGCTACGGCGCCCTCCCCGCACCGGCGAACGCTTTCCTCACGGTGGAAACGCGCTCTCAGCCGAACAAGCGGTCGGTCGCGATCCGCGCGCCCTCGGCGAGGATCTCGAGCTTCTTCCAGACGACGTCCTCGGCGACCATCGTGTAGCCGGCGAAGGTGCTGAAGCCGCAGTCGGTGCACGCGATCACGCGCGTCGGATCGCCGATCGCCTCCGCGTAGCGGCAGATCCGGTCGGCGACGACCTCCGGGTGCTCCAGATAGTTGTAGGTGACGTCGATCACGCCGGGCGCGAGCACCACGCCGTCCGGCAGCGGGTAGCGCCCGAACAGCTTGTACTCGTGCTGGTGACGCGGATTGGCGCCGGCCATCGAGATCGCGCCGACGTTCGCGCGGTAGACGGTCTCCAGCAGCGGCTCGAGGTCGATGTCGTCGATGTGCGGCCCGTCCCAGTTGCCCCAGCAGACGTGCATCCGCACCCGCTCGCGCGGGATGTCCGCGAGCGCGTCGTTGAGCGCGGCGACGTGCCAGCCGATCCGCTCCAGGAACTCCTCCCACGGGCGGTCGCGGTAGAGCACGTTGCGCTCGAACGCGAGGTCGGGACAGTCGATCTGCAGCACGTGACCCTGCGCGGCGACGTACTCGTACTCCTGCTTCAGCTCGCGCGAGACGTCGGCGAGGTACTCGCGGTCGTCCGCGTAGGCGGGATTGCCCTCCGCGCGCAGCAGCGTCGTCGTGACGAGGCCGGGCGAGACCGCCGTCACGAACGTCTCCTCGAAGCCGGCGCCGCTCGCACGGCCGAGCGCCGCGGCGAACAGCTCCAGCTCCTCCCTGGCGACCGCCAGCTCGGGGTCGTAGACGACGCGGTCCTGCGCCTCGGGCACCGTGTAGAGCGTGCTCGATCTCAGCTCGTTGCCGGTCGGTCTCAGGCCTTTCAGCTCGGCGTAGCCGGGGAACTTCTCGAGGTCGGTCACGACGCCTCGCTGCGCGACGCCGCCGAACCCGGTCATGCGGTCCTTGACGTACTGCGAGAAGCCGATCCGCGGCATCTCGCCGTCGCCGCCGACGTCGACCCCCGCGGCCAGCTGGCGCGTGACGACGTGGTCGAGGTCGTCGGCCACCTGGCTGCGGAACAGCTCGCGGTCGACCTCCTCCCCGTTCTCGATCGCGACGAGCAGGTCCAGCAGCGCTCTGCTGCGCGGGAGGCTCCCGACGTGCGTCGTCAGGATGCGGGTGTCGCTGGTCTTCATCGGATCTCCTCGATCGCTCCCGTCAGACACCAGCAGATTCGCTGCTGCCGGCGGTCGCGGTCAACGCCATTCCATGATGAGGAACGAACGTCAGCCCTGCGTGAACCCGGCGCCGGTGAAGTCGACGATCTCGCTCGCGGAGACCTCGAAGCCGCCGACGTCGCTGCGCGACGCGACGGTCACGCCGGGGTTGCCGATGACCGCCAGCGGCAGCTGCTCGCTGACGATCTCCAGAGCGCGTGCGTAGAGCTGTCTGCGCTCCGCCTCGTCGCCGGACGCGGCGCGGGCCTGCTCCAGCAGTCTGTCGAGCTCCGGGTCCGACATGCCGACGAAGTTGAACCCGCCTCTGGTCGAGACGAACGGGCTGATGCTCGGATCGGGGTCGGGGAAGCCGGAGAAGCCGCCGAGCGCCAGGTCGAAGTCGCCGCCGATCAGCCGCTTGATGCAGCTCGCGACGTCGCACTGGTCGATCTCGACCTCGAACCCGCCCTCTCTCGCCATCGCCTGGATCGCCTGCGCCTCACGCAGCAGGTCCGGCGACGCCGAGACGTTCAGCTGGGCCTTGACCGGCGTCTCCACCCCGGCCTCCTCCAGCAGCTGTCGCGCCGCCTCGGGATCGGCGTTCGCCTCGCACGGGACGTCGGAGCGCAGCGAGCTGGTCGTCGAGATGATGCTGCACGAGACGTCCGCGCCGGCGTCGTGGCCGAGCGACAGCAGCGCCTCGCGGTCGAGCGTGCGCTCGAACGCTCTGCGCACGGCGGCCGATCTGCCGAGCGCGCTGTCGCGCGGCGCCAGCGGCTTGCCCATGCCGGCGGAGTTGCCGACGTTGAAGTAGACGCCGTGCCAGCCCGCGCCGGGAACCTCCGCGACGCGCAGCGCGTCGTCGCCCGCAAGCCCTTCCGCGTCGGCCGGGTCCAGCGCGACGTCGATCGTGCCGGAGCGCAGGCTCGTGCTGCGCGCGTCCTCGTCCGGCATGATCTTGAAGACCAGCTCGTCGAGCTTGACGCGGTCGGCGTCGTAGTACCCGGGCGCGCGTCTGAGCGTGATCGCGTCGCCGGCTCTGCGGCTGACGAACTCGAACGGCCCGACGCAGACCGGGTCGTCGCCGAATCTGTCGCCCAGCTTCTCCAGCTGCGCGGGCGAGGCGATCATGCCGCCGGGGCCGGCGAGGTCGGAGATCAGCGGCGCGTACGGCGCCGCCAGCTTCAGCACGATCGTGTCTGCCGACGGCGTCAGCACCTGCTCCAGCGGGATGCCCTGGAACAGCACCGACGTTCTGTGGTTGCGCAGCAGCGACGTCTTTACCGCTTCGGCGTCGAACGGCGTGCCGTCGTTGAACCTGACGCCTCTGCGCAGCCTGATCGTGACCGTCTTGCCGCCGTCCCGGAGGACCGGCTCGCCGACGGCGAGCTGCGGTTTCGTCGCGCCGCCGTCGAGCGCGTAGAGGCCCTCGCAGATCGGCACCAGCGCCTGCCAGCTCTGCCCCGACTGCGCTCTCGCTGGGTCGAGGTAGTCGGGCTCGGCCGTCAGCGCGGCGGTCAGCGTGCCGCCGCTTCTGAGCGCGCCTGTCGCGGCGGCGCCTCCGCCTCCGCCCTTGCTCGCGCTCGTGTCCGTCGTCGACGACGAGTCGCTGTCACCGCCGCAGCCGGCGATCGCGAACGCGCAGAGCGCGCCGACGATCGCCGCCGCAGGTGCAGACTTGCCGATCAGCATGTGACCTCCACAGACGTTGGAAAGTGCTCCCTCGGCGCGCAGCTTGGAGTCGCGCTGCACCCGCGTCCATGGGCCGTTCCGCGAGCCGGAACCCGACGCGCCGCATTCTGGAGAGCAGAACGACGCCGAGCAGCTGCGCGGCGCGGACCGCCTCCGGCTCGAGGGGCGTCTGTTCGCTCATCTCGCAGCGCAAGCTAGCCATGCGCCGTGCCGCCGCAACGGCCGCTTCCGCACGGCGGAACCGGGCGCTCGCGCGCGGCGGTTCCGCTCCCCGAAACTGCCCTGGACCGGCGCTGCGCCGCCACCGATCATCACGGAGCACGTCGAACCACAGGAGGATGCCGATGGACCCTGCCGCCGTCACGAGAGAGCAGATGGAGTCGACGCGCGTCGCGCGCTTCGCCGCGCTCGACGCATGGACGATCCAAGACGACCCGATCGTCCCGCAGGAGGCGCGCGACATCTTCCTCGCGCGCAGACTGCGGACCGTGGCCACGCCCGCGGGCCTCGAGGGGCCGTTCGCGAACCCGTCGCCGATCACCGACGTCGAGGGCTTCTCGCTCAACATCGCGATCTGCCCTCCGGGGCAGGGTCCGGGCCTGCACCGTCATCGGCAGACGACCGAGACGTTCACCTGCCTGCGCGGCCGCTTTCGCGTCTACTACGGAGAGCACGGCGAGCACGAGACCTTCCTCGACGAGCTCGACACGATCTCGATCCCGCCCGGCGTGATGCGCGGCTTCCAGAACGTCGGCGACGCCGACGGCCACCTGCAGGTGCTGATCACGGGCGACGTGCGCGATATGAACGACATAACGCTCGCGCCGTCGGTGCTGGAGGCGATCGCCGCCTTCGGGCCCGAGGTCGCCGCTGCGGTCGAGGCGACAGGGAGAACGCCCCCAGTCGTCGCAGCGAACTGAGCGAACGCTCGTCCGCGCCCGGCTCAGTCGGGCGCGGGCGCCGCGCCGTTCACGAAGTACGGTGCCAGCTGGACCGCCGCGACGTCGAGGATCCGCACGGCGATCCGCAGCTGGGTGAGCGTCGCGCGCGCCGTCGGCGCAGACAGCCCGACGCAGTAGTGCGATGGTCCCGCGGCGGACGGGATCGGGACGGTCAGGCAGCGCACCCCGGTCACGTACTCCTCGTCGTCGATCCCGTAGCCGCGCTCGCGCACGATCGCGAGATGGCGCATCAGCTCCGGCACCGTGGCGATCGTCTTCGGCGTGAAGCGCTGCAGCGCATGCCGCCCGCGGTACAGCTCGGCGACCCGCTCGGGCGGCAGCGACGCGAGCAGCATCTTGCCGCCCGAGGAGACGTGCGCCGGCAGCACGGCGCCGCGCGCGACGTCCGCGTGGCGCGTCCCGCTGGGGTGCGTGCGCGCGATCGAGAGCATGCTCGTGCCGGACAGCAGGCCGACGCTGACGGTCTCCTGCACGCGCCGCACCAGGTCGGTGAGGATCCGGTCGACCGACGCCTCCGGCTTGCGGCGTTCGAGGCTCGCATGCCCGACGATCGCCGCCTCGAGGCCGAGGCGGTAGTACCCGGGGTTGCGCGCGTGCTCGACGAAGCCCTCCTCGATCATCGTCCCGAGCAGGCGGTGGACGGTCGCCTTCGGCAGGTTCGCCGCCTGGCACAGCTCGAACAGCGACCATTCCGAGCGCTCGGGCGCCGCCATGATCCGCAGCACGCGCAGCGCGCGGGCGATCGAGCGGACGCTGGGCCGCGCGGGCGGCTCCGGGGACTCGCCGCGCGGAGCGGGCACGGTGGAGAAGCGCGTCACGCGACGCCGCCGATCGTCATCGGCCCATGGTGAGCACCCGCCCGACGCCGCGCAAGCACCGTTTCACCGCGTGGAACCGGCCGCTTCGGCGGCCTGTTCGCATCCCCGTTTCTCGCTGCGGAACGGCCGACCCGGCCGTCGCCCGCAGCAGCGAGCATTGGCGTCGCCAGCCCTTTTGCGATCTCCTCGAGGAGGAGCCGATGAAGACGAGCGACGACCGCATCCTCACGACGCACGTCGGCAGCCTGCCGCGCAGCCAGGCGCTGCTCGACCTGCTCGTGCGCGTGGAGCAGGGCGAGGACGTCGACCGCGACGTCTTCCGCGCGCAGGTCGCCGCAGACCTCGACCACGTCGTCACGCGCCAGCTGGCCGCGGGGGTCGACGTCGGCGGTGACGGCGAGATGCCGCGGATCGGCTTCTCGCAGTACGTCAAGGACCGCATGACCGGCTTCGGCGGCGTCGGCGACCGCGGCACGACGACCGACATCGACAAGTTCCCCGGCTACGCGAAGCTGAAGCGGCTCTCCTCCGACAGCGACCCGGAGTCGAGCACGCGCTACGGCGTGCCGATGGCGCAGGCCCGCGTCGCCTACGACCCCGAGCTGGCCGTCGCCAGGGAGGAGCTGGAGCTGTTCGCCGCGGCGCTCGGGCGCGCAGACAGTGCCTTCGAGGAGACGTTCGTGACCGCCGTCTCCCCCGGTCTCGTCTCGACGACGCTGCTGCTCGACCCCGCCAACCCCGCCTACGCCGACGACCGCGACTACCTCGCCGATCTCTCGCGCGAGCTCAAGCGCGAGTACGACTTCGTCGCCGCGCAGGGTCACGTGCTGCAGATCGACTGCCCCGACCTCGCCTACGAGCGCAACGTGCTCTACCGCGACCGCCCGTGGAGCGACTTCGTCGAGCGGATCGGGTGGCACATCGACGCGCTCAACGACGCACTCGCCGACATCCCCCGCGAGCAGGTGCGGATGCACGTCTGCTGGGGCAACTGGGACGGGCCGCACATCGACGACATCGACCTCGAACCGCTGCTGGAGACCGTCTACCGCGCGAACGTCGGCGCGATCTCGCTCGCGGGCGCAAACCCGAGACACCAGCACGAGTACAAGCTGTTCGCGACGCATCCGCTCCCCGCGGGCACGGTCCTGATCCCGGGCGTGATCGACGTCACCTACAACTACCTCGAACACCCCGAGGTCGTCGCCGACCGCATCTGCCGCTTCGCCGACGCCGTCGGCGACCCGACGCGCGTGATCGCCAGCACCGACTGCGGCTTCAGCACCTTCGCCGGCTACACCATGGTCGCCGAGGACGTCGCCTGGAAGAAGCTCGAGATCCTCGCCGAAGGCGCGCAGATCGCCAGCAAGCGCCTCTTCGGCGCCTGAGCAGCGCGGACCGGCGCACGGAAGCGACGGGAATGACGAACGCCCACGTCCGCACCGTCTGCGTCGGCCGCCCGCGCACCGTGACGTGGAAGGGCAGCGACGTCGCGACAGGCATCTTCAAGGCGCCGGTCGACGGCCGCGTCGCTGTCCGGCAGCTCAACCTCGACGGCGACGGCCAGGCCGACCTCGTCGCCCACGGCGGGCCCGACAAGGCCGTCTACGCCTACCCGGCCGAGCACTACCCGTTCTGGTCGCGGACGCTCGGCCGTGAGCTGGAGGCCGGCAGCTTCGGCGAGAACCTGCTCGTCGGCGGGCTGCTCGAAGACGAGCTGGCGATCGGCGACGTGCTGCGCTTCGGCGACTGCGTGCTGCAGGTGACCGAGCCGCGCGTCAGCTGCTACAAGCTCGCGCTGCGGCTCGACCGCGCCGACATGCCCGCGCTGCTGATGGAGGAGCGCCGCACCGGCTTCTACCTGCGCGTGATCGAGGAGGGCTCAGTCGCAGCCGGCGACGCGATCGAGCTGCTGCGGCGCGACCCGAGCCGGCTCACCGTCGCCGAGCTGGTCCGCCTGCGGCTCGACACCGGCCCCGAGGAGCTGGAGGCAGTCGAGCGCGCGCTGGAGCATGCGCCGCTGAGCGAGGAGTGGCGCAGCCACCTGGAGAAGGTCGCGCGCCGGCTCGCCGAGCCGCAGCGCCCTGCGCCCGTCAGCGTGCCGCCCCGCGCCGTGCGGCTCGCCGAGCGGGTCGCGGTCACCGACGACGTCCTCGCGCTGACGTGGGAGGCGGCCGACGACGCGCCGCTGACCCCCTTCCAGGGCGGCCAGTTCGTGACGCTGGAGGTCCCGCTCGACGACGGCCGCGCCCACCGCTCCTACTCGCTCGTCGGCGCCGCCGGCGACGCCGCCTACCGCGTGATGGTGAAGCGCGACGCGGGTCCCGGCTCCCAAGCGCTGCACGACCGCGTCCGCGTCGGCGACGTGCTGAGCTGCAGCGCGCCCAACGGCGTCTTCACGCTGCCGCCCGGCGAGGAGCCGCTGGCGTTCGTCGCCGGCGGGATCGGGGTGACGCCGTTCCGCGGGATGCTCGCGACGCTCGAACGCACGGGCGCCGGTCGGCCGGTGTGGCTGTTCGCCAGCGCGCGCAGCGCCGCGGACGAGATCGACGGCGCCTGGCTGCGCGGTCTGGCACAGCGGCTGCCGTCGTTTGCGTACGTGCCGCGGGTGACGAGTCGCGACGGCCGGCTGACGGCCGAGCAGCTCGTCGCCGCGGTCCCGCCGGAGACGCGCTTCATGATCTGCGGGCCGCAGCAGATGGTCGAGCGGCTGCCCATCGCGCTCGCCGAGGCGGGCGTCGCGCCGGAGCGGATCGCGGTCGAGTCGTTCGTCTCGGCCGCGCGCATGGCCGACGCGGTGACGGTGCCCGAAGGCGGGCTGTACGTCTCGTTCGCGCGCTCCGCGCGCTTCTGCCTCTGGACCGATCCGACGCTGACGCTGCTGGAGCTGGCAGAGGCCAACCGCGTCCGGATCCCATCGAGCTGCCGGGTCGGGACGTGCGGCACGTGCGCGACGCGCGTGCTCGACGGCGAGGTCCAGCAGCTCGGCGACGCGACCGCCCCGCACGCCGACGACGAATGCCTTCCCTGCATCGCTGTCCCCCGAACGAAAGTGACGCTCGACGTATGACCGCAGCAGACCGGACCACCGTCGCCGACCTGACGCCGCGCGCGCTCGCCGTGCTCGACGCGGGCGCGATCGAGCGCGACCTCTGCCGGCTCGTGCGTGTGCCGTCGCCGACCGGCGACGAGCGCGCGGCGCTGGAGCTGCTCGGCGAGCTGTGCACCGAGCGCGGGATCGACGCGACGCTGCACGAGCACGACGTCGCGGCGCTGCGGCTCGCCGACGGCTACCCGGGCGAGGAGGCCGGCCGCAGCGAGCTGCTCGGCCTGACGGCGGACGTCGCCGGCCACGGCGGCGCGCGCCTGTGCCTCGCCGGCCATCTCGACGTCGTCGACCCTGGCGCCGCCGAGTGGACGCACGGGCCGTGGAGCGGCGCCGTCGTCGACGGCGCGGTGCACGGCCGCGGCGCCGTCGACATGAAGGGCGGCGTCGTGGCGGCGCTGCACGCGATCGGCGCGGTGCGCGACGCGGCGGGAGCGGACGGGCCGCCGTGCGACCTGACGCTGCTCGGCCTCTCCTCCGAGGAGGACGGCGGCCTCGGCGCGTTCGCGCAGCTGGCGCGCGACGACCGCTTCGACGGCTGCGTGATCCCCGAGCCGACCGACTTCCGGGTGATCGCCGCCCACGGCGGGGCGCTGACGTTCACGGGCGAGGTCGGCGGCGTCTCGGCGCACGCCGCGTTCCGGCTCGCCGGCGTCTCGGCGATCGATCGCTACCTGCCGATCCACGGCGCGCTCGCCGAGCTGGAGCAGCGGCTCAACCGCGACGTCTCCGACCCGCTGATGGCGCAGCTGGAGCTGCCCTATCCGCTCTCGGTCGGCCGCGTCCAGGCAGGAAGGTGGTCGAGCCAGGTGCCCGACCGGCTGGAGTTCGAGGGCCGCGTCGGCGTGCCGGTCGGCAGCGGCGCTGCGGAGGTCCGGAAGCTGGTCGAGTCGACCGTGCAGGCGGCGGCCGGCGACGGCCCGCCGGTGCGGCTGCGCTGGACCGGCGGGCAGTTCGGCGCCGGCGCGACGCCGGTCGAGCATCCGCTGACGCAGCTCGTCGCCCGCTCGCTCGGGGCCGAGACGAGCCCGCAGGCCACCGCGGCGCCGATCGCCGGCATCAGCTACGGCGCGGACATGCGCCTCTTCACCGAGCGCGGCATCCCGTGCGTGCTGGCCGGCCCCGGCCCGTCGCGCCTGGCGCACGCCGTCGACGAGCACGTGCTCGTCGCCGACGTGCTGCGGACCGCGCGGATGCTCGTGCGGACGATCGCGGGCTTCGGCGCGGTGGCACGATGAGCGGCGCCGGCGACCAGCGCGAGATGCCGTACCTGCGCTCCCTGCTCGAACACGCCGAGCTGGATCCGGGGCGCTACAACGTGCCGGCGCACCGCGGTGGGCCGCGAGCGCCGCGCGCGCTCGTGGACGCGCTCGGGGAACGGGCGCTGGCACTCGACATCCCGCCGCTCGTGTGGGGGATCGACGACGGCCCGCGGCCGACGCCGTTCGAGCAGGCGCAGCTGCTGGCGGCGGAGGCGTGGGGCGCGCAGCGGACGTGGTTCCTGCTCAACGGCGCCTCGCAGGCCAACCACGTCGCGTCGCTGGCGCTCGCGCAGCGCGGCAGGCACGTGCTGATGCAGCGCAACGTGCACTCGAGCGCGATCGACGGGCTGACGCTGTCCGGGCTCGAGCCGCGCTTCGTGCTGCCGGAGGTCGACGAGGCGATGGGCATCGCCCACTGCCTGCTGCCGGAGACGCTCGACGCGGCGCTGCGCGAGGACGCGGACGTCAGCGGCGTGATCGTCGTCTCGCCGACCTACTACGGGATGGCGGCGGACGTCGAGGGGCTGGTGGCGGTCGCCCACCGCCACGGCGTGCCGATCGTGGTCGACCAGGCGTGGGGCGCGCACTTCGCCTTCCACGACGAGCTGCCGCTGGACGCGCTTGCCGCCGGCGCCGACCTCGTCATCTCCAGCACACACAAGCTGCTCGGGAGCCTGACGCAGTCGGCGATGCTGCACCTCGGGCCGGACTCGATGCTCGATCAGGAGACCGTCGACCGCGCGGTGACGATGCTCGACTCGACGAGCCCGAACGCATTGCTGGGCGCGTCGCTCGACGCTGCGCGCCAACGCGCGGCGGTCGACGGGCGCGAGCTGATCGGCGCGACGCTGCGGGCGCTGGAGCGGATCCGCGCGGACGTCCAGGCGCTCCCCGGCGTCGACGTGCTCGACGAGCGCCTCGTCGGACGGATGGGGATCGCGGCGATCGACCCCTTCCGCATGGCGATCGACGTCAGCGGGACCGGGCGCAGCGGGATCGAGCTGCAGCCGCTGCTGCGCACGACCCGTGGCGTGTTCGTCGAGCTGGCGTCCGCGCACGCGCTCGTCGCGATCTTCAGCATCGGCGACGAGGAGGGCGACGGCGAGCGGCTCGTCGCGGCGCTGCGCGACGCGCTGGAGGCGAGCGAGGGCGCGCCGGCGACCAGGGCGCTGCTGGCGCCGCGGTACGGCCCGCTCGCGATCTCGCCGCGCGCGACGTTCCTCGCACGCCACGAGCACGTCCCGTTGGAGCAGGCGAGCGGCCGCATCTGCGCCGAGTCGCTGGCCGTCTACCCTCCCGGCATCCCGAACGTGCTCGCGGGCGAGGAGCTCACCCCCGCGATCGTCGCGTTCCTCGCCGCCTCCGTCGCGAGCGGCAGCATGGTGCGCGGCGCCAGCGACCGCAGCCTGCGGACGCTGCGCGTCGTCGTCACCGACGACGACACGCGCGCGGAGTGAGGCGTCAGCTCACGTGACCGCTGCCGCGGCCCGTGACGGCCGCGGCAGCGACAGCGCCAGCAGCGCGGCGACGATCGAGAAGGCCGGCAGGGTCAACAGCACCGTCGTGACGCTCGTCGCGTCGGCGAGCACGGCGAGCGCGGTCGCCAGCGCGCCGCCGAGCCCGATCGCGAGCCCGAGCGTGACGCCCGAGGCCAGTCCGCTGCGGCCGGGCAGATACGACTGCCCGAGCACGACCGTCGTCGCGAACGGCGCGTCGCCGAAGACGCCGATCGCGAACAGCAGCACAAAGCAGCCGGCGAGCCCGGCGAGCGGGAGCAGCGCGAGCAGCAGCGTCAGCGGCACCATCGCGCCGACCAGCACCAGCCGCCATCCCCAGCGGTCCGCGCAGCGGCTGCCGAGCAGCGTGCCGAGCGCGCCGGCGCCGAGCATCAGCGTCAGCGCCACGCTCGCGGCGCCGTCGCCCGCATGGAGCCGGTCGATCAGGTAGATCGGGACGAGCGCCTGCAGCGTGAAGAAGGCGCCTGTGCGGACCACCGCCGCCCCGGCGAGCCGCGTGAACGGGCCCCACTCCGCGGGCGCGGGCGCGGCAGCGGATGCGAGCGGGGACGCGAGCGCGGGCGCAGACGCGAGCGCGGGCGCCGCGCCGTGCGGGCGCGGGTGCAGCGCCGACCGCCCAGTCGACGCCGCCAACCTCCGCAGGTCCCGCATCCGCGCGAGCAGCAGTCCCGCCGCGACCAGCCCCGGCAGCGCCAGCAGCGGCGAGGCGCGCAGGCCGAGCACGCCGACGACGAGCAGCACCGCGAGCGGACCGACCGCGAAGCCGACGTTCCCGCCGACCGAGAAGTAGCCCATCCCGCGTGCGCTCCCGCCGCCGGCGAGGCCCGCCAGGCGCGCGCCCTCGGGATGGAACAGCGCGACGCCGAGGCCGCTGACGGTCACCGCGACCGCCAGCTCGGCGTAGGAGTCGCACAGCCCGACAGCGCCGAGCCCCAGCCCGCCGATCGCGACCCCCAGCGGCGCCAGCAGCGGCGCCGACAGGCGATCGGACCAGATCCCGAACAGCGGCTGGACGATCGACGAGCCGATCGTCGCGAACAGGACGAGCGCCGTCGCCGATGCGAGGTCGAGCCCGCGCTGCGCGATCAACGCCGGTAGCAGCGCCGGGACCGCGCCCTGGCAGAGGTCGGTGCAGCCGTGCCCGACCGACAGCCAGCCCATCGCGCGCCGGTCGACGCGCGACCGCGCAGGTCCCGCGACGTCGCTCACCGCAGCGAGCCGCGCACCGCATCGACCAGCGCCCGGCAGCGGCCGTCGCCGTCGAGCGAGTTGGTCGTGTACCCGAAGCCGAGCCCGGCGTCCGGGTCGGCCGCGCCGAGGGAGCCGCCGAGGCCGTAGTGGCCGAACCCGTTCGGGCCGCCCATCGGGTGCGTCGCGTCGTCCAGCGAGAGTCCGAGCGCCATCCGCATCGGCCGGTCGGTGAGGCCGCAGACGCCCGCCCACTGCTGCTCGCGCAGCGTGTCGACCGCGGCCGGGCTCAGGATCGGCCCGCCGCCGGTCGCGAGCGTGCCGTACAGCTGCGCGAGCGCGCTGGCCGTGACGTAGCCGCCGCCGGTGGCGTTGCCGCTCTGCTTGAACGCGTCGCGGCTGAAGAACTCCGGGTCGTGCGGAACCGGCCTCCAGGCACGCGACAGCCTGCCGTCGCCGGAGAAGATCGCCGCCATCACCGGGTTCGGCGGCATGTGGGTCTCCGCGATCCGGTCGAGGTCCGCGGCGGCGACGCCGAGGTGGGCGTCCAGCCCGAGCGGCGCGGCGACCTCGTCGGCGAAGACCTTGGCGACGCTGCGGCCGTCGGCTCTGCGCACCAGCTCGTCGAGCAGCGGGCCGAACGTCGAGGAGTGGTAGGCGCCCTGGGTGCCCGGCTCCCAGGCGGGCGCCTGCTGTTCCAGCGCGCGCGCCATCGGCTCGTGCTCGAACAGCGTCTCGGGCGGAGCGGCGTCGGCGTAGACGAGCGCGGCGAGGCCGCCGAGCAGCGTCCGCACCGTGATCGCCGCCTTGCCGGCGGCGGCGAACTCGGGCCAGTAGTCGGCGACCGGGCGGTCCAGCTCGATCGTGCCGCGGTCGACCATGACGTGGACGCAGATCGCGGCCAGGCCCTTCGTCGCGGACTGGATCGGGCTCAGCGTGTCTTCGCGCCACGGCGTCGGCTCGGCGATCGTCGGCGAGCCGCCCCACAGCTCGACGACGGGCTCGCCGTCGAGCCACACGCTCACCGCTCCCCCGCCGAGCGCCTGCCCGCGCAGCCCCTCCTCGAACGCTTCGCGCACGTGCGCGAAGCGGTCCTCGCAATGCCCTTGCACGATGTCGGTCATGCAGCTCCTCTCGTTCGTTCGTGGTGCCAGCCGAAACGGCGCGTCGCGAACGCGGTGACGGCGGCGACGTAGCGGTCGCGCAGCTCCTCCTCGTCGAGGAACGTCGCGCGCCCGTCGGCGAGCAGGATCCGCCCCGCGACGAGCACGGTGTCGACGTCGGTCGATCCGCCGAGCAGCAGGAAGCCCTCCAGCGGCCGGGCGCGCAGCAGGTAGCGCCAGTCGTCGACGCGCACGAGCACGACGTCGGCCTGCTTGCCGGCCTCCAGACTGCCGATCTCGTCCTGCCAGCGCAGCCCGCGGGCGGCGATCCGTGTCGCCATCGCGAGCGCGTCGGTCGGCCGCACGAGCGTGTTGTCGGCCGCCTGCTCGTTGTGCGCCAGCCACGCCTGCGTCATCGCCTCCGTCATCCCTCCGAGCGGCAGCCCCTCGCCGTCGGTCGACAGCGAGACGTCGAGCCCGGCCTCGCGCAGCGCGGCGATCAGCCCGGTCTCGCTCAGCGTCGACTCGCCGGTCGTGCCGTACTTCGCCGGCGCATGGTTGACGTGCACGCCGGCGTCGAGCAGCAGCAGGCGCTCGTCGTCGTCGGCGAAGGCGCAGTGGACCGCGAGCAGCCGCTCGTTCAGCAGCCCGAGGTCGGCGAAGCGGCGGATCGAGCTGGCGCCGTACGCCTCGCGCACGACCTCCGCCTCGTGGCGCAGCGCGCCGATGTGCGTCGCGAACGGCGTGTCGAAGCGGGCGACCAGCTCGGCGATGCCGGCGCCGAGCGCGTCGGTCATGTTCGGCGGGTAGACGACCGACGGCATCGCCCGCAGCCGCCCGCTCGTGTCCGCCGCGCAGACGTGCAGCAGCGCCTCGATCCGGCTCAGGACGGCGTCGGCGTCGCGCGTGCGGCGGTGCCGCCGCTCGCCCGGCGGGCAGGCCGCGTCGCTGCCCCAGACGCTGACCGCGCCGCGCAGCCCGAGCGCGCGCGTCGCCGCGACGATCGCCTCCGGGCGGTTGGTCGAGCCGACGTCGCCGAACGTCGTCGTGCCGCTGCGCAGCTGCGTCCACAGCGAGTAGCGCGCGATCGCCTCGGCCTCGTCGGGGTCGAGCGCGGCGGCGATGTCGTAGCGGTCGTCGAACGCGACCGACAGCCGCCGCACGTCGCCGCCGCGCGCGAACGCGCCGACCGGGTCGGCGTGGTCGTGCGGCGCGCGCGTGCTGCCGACGCCGGGCGCGAGCCGCAGCGCGAAGCCCTCGTGCCAGTGCGCGTTGACGAAGCCGGGCAGCGCCATCATGCCGCGGCCGTCGAGCGTACGAAGCCCGTCGCGCACGTGCGCGTCGAGGCGCGCGACCGCCGCGTCGACCGTCGCCGTGTCGCCGACGGCGGCGATCCGGTCGCCGACGACAAGCAGCGAGCCGGCCGGGTGGACGCGCTCCTCGGCGTCCGCGGTGCAGACGAACGCGTCGCGGATCAGCAGGGCGGGGTCGCGCGCCGGCAGGCCGGCGTCGGGGTCGAGCGGGCTCATCGCGTCGCGAGCCGCGCGACCTGCGCGCCCGGCACGTAGCGGTGGCAGCGCACGAGGTGGCCGTCGCCGTCGGTGACCGCCTGTGCGACCGGCCGCTCGGTCGCGCAGCGCGCGTCGGCGAGCGGGCAGCGCGTGCGGAAGCGGCAGCCGCTCGGCGGGTCGGCCGGGCTCGGGATGTCGCCGCCGAGCACGATCCGCGAGCGCGACCGCTGCGCCGCGGGGTCGGGCAGCGGCGCGGCTGAGATCAGCGCCTGCGTGTAGGGATGCTGCGGGCGCGCGAACAGCTCGCGGCGCGGTCCCTCCTCGACGATCTGGCCGAGGTACATCACCGCGACGCGATCGGAGACGTGCTCGACGACCGACAGGTCGTGGCTGATGAACAGGCACGCGAAGCCGCGCTCAGCCTGCAGGTCGGCGAGCAGGTTGAGGACGGCCGCGCGGACGGAGACGTCGAGCGCGGAGACCGGCTCGTCGGCGACCAGCAGGCGCGGCTCCAGCACGAGCGCCCGCGCGATCCCGACGCGCTGCCGCTGCCCGCCGGAAAGCTCGTGCGGGAAGCGGTCGCCCAGCTCGTGCGCGAGGCCGACGCGCTCGAAGATCGCCGCCGTCCGGCGGCCGCGCTCCTCCCCCGCGACGCCCTGGAGCCGCAGCGGCTCGGCGACCGCCTGGCCGACCGTCAGCCGCGGGTTCAGCGCGGCGAGCGTGTCCTGCAGGACCATGTGGACGTCGCGCCGCAGCGGCCGCATCGCACGCCGGTCGAGATGCGTGATGTCGCGTCCGAGCAGCTCGATGCGGCCGGCAGTCGGCTCGATCAGCCGCACCGCGCAGCGGGCGAGCGTCGACTTGCCGCTGCCCGACTCGCCGACCACGCCCAGCACCTCGCCGGCACGCAGCTCGAGGCTCACGTCGTCGACGGCGCGCACGGGGCGGCCGCGGCCGGCGCGCGAGCTGAACTCGTGGCGCAGGCCGGTGATCGTCAGGACGTTGGCGTCGTCGTTCACGACCCCTCCCAGGGGTGCAGGCAGGTGACGCTGCCGCGGCCGGCGCGCGCCGGCTCGGGCCGCTTGCGGTGGCAGTCGGCGCGCACGCGCGTGCAGCGCTCGGCGAAGCTGCAGCTCGTCGCGGGCTCGGCGAGCGACGGCACGATGCCGTCGATCTCGGTCAGGCGGGCGCGCGTCGCGCCGCCGGGGGTCGGCGTCGCGGCCAACAGCGCGCGCGTGTACGGGTGACGCGGACGCGCGAACAGCTCGGTCACGTCGCCCTCCTCGACGGCGCGCCCGGCGTACATCACGATCGCGCGGTCGGCGAGATCTGCGACGACGCCGAGGTCGTGCGTGATCAGCAGCAGGCCCATCCCGCGCCGCGCGACGAGGTCGCGCAGCAGCTCGAGGATCGTCGCCTGGACCGTCGCGTCGAGCGCAGTCGTCGGCTCGTCGGCGACGAGCACACGGGGGTCGCCGGCGAGCGCGATCGCGATCATCACGCGCTGGCACATGCCGCCGGAGAGCTGGTGCGGGAACTCGCGCGCGCGGCGCTCGGGGTCGGCGATGCCGACCTCCTCCAGCAGCGCGACCGCGGCCGCGCCCGCCTCCCTGCGGCGCATCCTGCGGTGACGCCGCAGCGACTCCTCGACCTGGCGGCCGACGCTGACGACGGGGTTGAGCGAGCTGATCGGCTCCTGGAAGACGATCCCGACCTTGCGGCCGCGCACCTGCGTCAGCTCGCGCTCGCTCAGCCCCGTCACCTCGCGGCCCTCGACGACGATCGAGCCGCCCGTCTGCGCCGTCCGCGGCAGCAGCCGCAGGATCGCCTTCGCGACGGTGCTCTTGCCGCAGCCGGACTCGCCGACGAGCGCCAGCACCTCGCCGGGCGCGATCGCGAACGACAGCCCGTCGACGGCACAGGTGCCGCGCCCGCCGCGCCGGAACGCGACGCTCAGCTCCGAGACGGTGAGGGTCTCGCTCATTCGGCCACCTTCGGGTCGAGCTCGTCGCGCAGGCTGTCGCCGAGCAGGTTGAACGCGAGGCTGATCAGCGCGATCGTCGCGCCGGGCACGATCGCCAGCCACGGCGCGCGCTCCACGAACGGCTGCGCGCTGGAGAGCATCGCGCCCCACGTCGGCGTCGGCGGCGCGACGCCGATGCCGAGGAACGACAGCAGCGCCTCGCCGATGATCGCGATCGGGATCATCAGCGACGTCTGCACGACGAGCACGCCCGACAGGTTCGGCACGAGGTAGCGGAACAGGATCGTGCGATCGCCGGCGCCGTCGAGCACCGCGGCCGCGACGAAGTCGCGCTCGCGCAGCGACAGCACCTCGCCGCGGATCAGGCGCAGCAGCCACGGCAGCTGCGCGACCGCCAGCGCCAGCACGACGGTCGCGACCGTGTGCCCGAGGATCGTCACCAGCATGATCGCGGTGATCACGTAGGGGAACGCGAGCAGCAGGTCGGTCGTGCGCGAGATCGCGACGTCGGTCCAGCCGCGGCGGTAGCCGGCCAGCAGGCCGAGCGGGAGCGCGAGCGTCAGCGCCAGCGCCGTGCTCGCGACGCCGACGACGAGCGAGACGCGGCCGCCGTAGAGCAGGCGCGCGAGGATGTCGCGGCCGAGGTCGTCGGTTCCCAGCAGGTGGTCTCCCGACGGCCCCGCCAGCAGCGCGCCGTAGTCCTGCGTCGCGGGGTCCTGCACCAGCAGCGGAGCCAGCAGCGCCAGCAGCGCGAACGCGCCGATCACGACGAGGCAGACGAACGCGACCGGCCGCCGCGCGACGCGCCGCAGCGCGCTGCGGCGCCGCGGCGGCGCCGGGGCGAGCGCGACCGCGCTCACGACGGGTCCCCCGCCGCCCCGACGCGCGGGTCGGCGACCGAGTAGAGCACGTCGACGGCGAAGTTGATCAGCACGTAGCCGACCGCCATCACGAGCGCGACCGCCTGCACGACCGCGTAGTCGCGCGCATGCACGCCGTCGAGCAGCAGGGTTCCCAGCCCCGGCAGCACGAACAGGTGCTCGGCGACGACGGCGCCGGAGATCAGCGCCCCGAGCTGCAGGCCGGTCAGCGTCAGCAGCGGGATCATGCAGTTGCGCAGCGCGTGCCCGACGACGACGCGGTATGGCGGCAGCCCCTTCGAGCGCGCCGTGCGGACGTAGTCGGACTGCAGCGCGTCGACCATCGAGGAGCGCATCTGCCGCAGCAGCACCGCCGCCATCATCGTGCCGAGCATCCAGACCGGCAGGATCATGTCGCGCAGGTTCGCGACCGGGTCCTCCATGAACGGCGTGAAGCCGGACGCCGGCAGCCAGCCGAGGTTGACGGCGAACAGCAGCACGAGCATCAGCCCGAGCCAGAAGTTCGGCAGCGAGATGCCCAGCAGGC
Source organism: Conexibacter woesei DSM 14684 (assembly GCF_000025265.1). Taxonomy (GTDB): domain Bacteria; phylum Actinomycetota; class Thermoleophilia; order Solirubrobacterales; family Solirubrobacteraceae; genus Conexibacter; species Conexibacter woesei. The sequence goes on along the minus strand of NC_013739.1, from coordinate 2,984,626 downwards.
CGATCGCCGTGACGGCGTAGTCGGCCGCGCGCCCGCGGAAGAGGGCGGCGAGCACGCCGGCGCCGACGCCGATCGTGACCGCCAGCAGCATGCTCATCACGGCCAGCTGGAGCGTGACCGGCAGCCGCTCGCCGATCATCCGCGCGACCGGCAGGTCGCTGCTGGCGGAGGTGCCGAGGTCGCCCTGGATCGCGCGCTCGACGTAGCGCAGGTACTGCACCGGCAGCGACGCGTCGAGCCCGTAGCGCTCGCGCGCCTGCTCCAGCATCGCCGGCGTCGGGCGGCCTGCGCCGGCGCCGGCCATCGTCAGCGCGGGATCGCCCGGCAGCGCCCGCGCACTCGCGAACACGAGCACCGAGGCGAGCGCGATCGTCAGCAGCGAGATGCCGAAGCGGCGGACGAGCCAGCCCGCCCCGGTCCAGCGCCGACGAGCCGGCGCCGCCGGGGCGATCGTGTCGAGTGCGGCGGCCGACATCAGTCCGCGACGACGCCGGCGACGATGGCGGCGCACAGCACCCCGACGACGGCCGCCGCTGCTGCTGGTTTGCCGATGAGCATGAGACCTCCACAGACCCGTTGACGCTCTCTCCTGCGTCCCCACCTTGGTCCGCCGTCGAAGCGCCTGCCAACGCGATTCCTCAGGCTGGAACCCCGCGGCCCCCCGGTTCCGGAGGCCGGAAGCCGCTCGCGCGTTCGCCCGCTCGCGCGTCAGCCTGGCTCGCTGTGAAAGCACTCGTGAAGGACAAGGCGGCGCCGGGCCTCTGGCTCATGGACGTCCCCGAGCCCGAGGTGGGCATCAACGACGTGCTCGTGCACGTCCAGAAGACCGGCATCTGCGGCACCGACCTGCACATCCACAGCTGGGATCGGTGGGCGCAGCAGACGATCCCCGTCCCGCTCGTGATCGGTCACGAGTTCGTCGGCGAGGTGGTCGAGGTCGGCTCCAACGTCAACGACTTCCGGCCCGGCGACGTCGTCAGCGGCGAGGGTCATCTCGTCTGCGGCCGCTGCCGCAACTGCATGGCCGGGCGGCGCCACCTGTGCTCGCGCACGGAGGGCGTCGGCGTGACACGGCCGGGCGCGTTCGCCGAGTACCTCGCGCTGCCGATGACGAACGTCTGGCACCACGCGCCCGGCGTCGACCGCGAGGTCGCGGCGATCTTCGACCCGTTCGGCAACGCCGTCCACACCGCGCTCTCGTTCAAGGTGCTCGGCGAGGACGTCCTGATCACCGGCGCCGGCCCGATCGGGCTGATGGCGGCCGCGGTGGTGCGGCACGCGGGCGCCCGCCACGTCGTCGTCACCGACGTCAACGAGCACCGCCTCGCGCTGGCCGAGCAGATGGGCGCGACGCGCGCGCTCGACGTCCGCACCGCGTCGGTCGCGAGCGTGCAGTCGGAGCTGCGGATGCAGGAGGGCTTCGACGTCGGCCTGGAGATGTCGGGCAACCCGGCCGCGCTGCGCGACATGCTCGCGAACATGGCCCACGGCGGCCGGATCGCGATGCTCGGGATCCCGACCGAGGAGATCCTCGTCGACTTCAACGAGATCGTCTTCAACATGCTGACGCTGAAGGGGATCTACGGCCGCGAGATGTACGAGACCTGGTACGCGATGAGCGTGATGGTCGAATCGGGGCTCGACATCTCCCCTGTCATCACGCACCGCTTCCACTACTCGGAGTTCGAGCAGGCGTTCGCGACCGCCGCCGGCGGCCGCGCCGGCAAGGTGCTGCTCGACTGGACGGAGGTCTAGGCGATGTTCGACAGCGTGCGCGACGGGCTCCGCGAGGAGCTTGCGGAGCTGCGCTCCGCCGGCCTCTACAAGCAGGAGCGGATCATCTCCTCCCCGCAGGACGCGCGCATTCGCGTCGCGCGCGGCGAGGTGCTGAACCTCTGCGCCAACAATTACCTCGGCCTCGCCGACCATCCGGCGGTCGTCGAGGCGGCCCGCGAGGCGCTCGACCGCTGGGGCTACGGCATGGCGTCGGTGCGCTTCATCTGCGGCACGCAGGAGCTGCACACGGAGCTGGAGGAGCGGCTGTCGGATTTCCTCGGAACCGACGACACGATCCTCTACGGCTCCTGCTTCGACGCCAACGGCGGCCTCTTCGAGACGCTGCTCGGGGCGGACGACGCGGTGATCTCCGACGCGCTCAACCACGCCTCGATCATCGACGGCATCCGCCTCTGCAAGGCGCGCCGGCTGCGCTACGCCAACAGCGACATGGACGAGCTGGAGGCGTGTCTGCGCGACGCGCGCGCCGGCGGCGCCCGCCGCGTCCTGATCGCGACCGACGGCGTCTTCTCGATGGACGGCTACGTCGCCCGCCTCGACCTGGTCTGCGACCTCGCCGAGCGCTACGACGCGATGGTGATGGTCGACGACTCGCACGCCGTCGGGTTCGTCGGACCGGGCGGCCGCGGCACACCGGAGCTGCACGGCGTCGCCGACCGCGTCGACGTCGTCACCGGGACGCTCGGCAAGGCGCTCGGCGGCGCCAGCGGCGGGTACACGAGCGGCCGGCGCGAGATCGTCGAGCTGCTGCGCCAGCGCTCGCGGCCGTACCTCTTCTCGAACACGATCGCCCCGCCGATCGCCGCGGCGTCGCTGCGCGCGCTGGAGCTGCTTGGGAGCAGCGGCGAGCTGCGCACGAGGCTGCGCGAGAACACCGCGCGCTTCCGCGCCGGCATGGAGCGCGCGGGCTTCGACCTGCTGCCCGGCGACCACCCGATCGTGCCGGTGATGTACGGCGACGCGCGCCGCGCGTCGGAGGCGGCCGAGCGGCTGCTCGACGAGGGCGTCTACGCGATCGCGTTCTCGTTCCCCATCGTCCCGCGCGGCGAGGCGCGGATCCGCACGCAGATCTCCGCCGCGCACGCGCCCGCCGAGATCGACCAGGCGCTCGCGGCGTTCGCAGCCGCCCGGTAGCGCGCGCGGTTGTCCTGGATTGGTGTCGCATAGCGACAGCAATCCAGGACGACGCCCGCGAGCTATCCGGTGAGGCGGTCGCCGAGGGCTCGTGCGACGCGGCCGAGAACGTCGACGACCGCGTCGGCGTCGGCCGGGCCGAGCCGCTCGGCGGGCGCTGAGACCGCCAGCGCCGAGCGCAGCTGCGCCGGCCCGACCGGGACCGCGACCGCGACCGCGCCGACGTCGGCCTCGCTCTCGGCGAAGTTCGTCGCGTAGCCGCGGCGGCGCGTCTCCGCCAGCGCGACCTCCAGCTCGTGCAGGCTGCGGATCGAGGACGGCGTCAGCGCGACCAGCTGCTCCCCGTGCAGCACCGTCGACAGCACCTCGGGCGGCAGCTGCGCGAGCAGCGCCTTGCCGGCGGACGTGCAGTGCGCGGGCAGCGCGACGCCGATCCGCGAGCCGATCCGCGTCGGCTTCGCGCTCTCGACCGAGTCGACGAAGACGACGCTCGCGCCCTCCAGCACGCAGAGGTGCGCGGTCGAGCCGAGCCTTCCGCTCAGCAGCTCCAGGAACGGCCGCGCACGCGAGCGCAGGCCGGCCTTCTGGGCGGCGGCCGGGCGCGCGTCGCGCAGCGCCGGGCCGGCCATGTAGGTGCGCGTGTCAGGGTCCTGCACGACGAAGCCGTGGAACTGCAACATCGCGAGCAGGCGGTGGGTCGTCGAGCGTCCCACGCCCAGCAGCTCACTCGCCTCCGACAGGCGCAGGACCTGGCGGTCACGGAACAGCAGCAGCAACCGCAGCGCGTTGTCGACCGACGCGATCGGATAGGCGGGCGGCCGCGGCGGCGCGGCGGCGTCCAGCTCTGTCCCCGCGAACGAGCGGTCGCCGAGCAGGTGGCAGGCGCCGTGCGGCTCGCCACCGCGGCTCAAGACGACGCGCCGTCCGCCTGAGCGAGCCCGAACGCCTCCCGGATCCACTCCGCCAGCTCGTCGGCGAGCGCGGCACAGATCGCCCGGCCGGCCGGCGAGGTCGCCAGCCGTGGGAGGCCGAGCACGCCGTTGGCGCTGAGCGCGGCGATCCCCTCCGCGTTCATCCGCTCGACCCAGCCCTCCTCGTCGGCGGCGTAGCCGTCCGGGACGCCGGCGGGGTCGAGCCCGAAGATCCGTTCGAGGTAGAGGATCTGGCTCGTCTCCAACCCGCCCGCGTGGGTGTCGGCATCCGGCACGACGACACCGGCGCGCCCCGCCCCAGAGCGCATCGCGCCGAGGTAGCGGGTGAAGTCGGTGTAGGCGATCACCTCCACGCCGGGGTCGTCCGCGTAGCTCGCGGCGACCTCGGCGATCGCGGCGAAGTTGCCGCCGTGCGCGCTGAAGATCGCGACCCGGCGCAGGCCGAGGTCGCGCATCGCGTCGGCGTACGCCCGCACGCACGCGCCGAACGCCTCGGCGTCGAGGTGCACGGTCCCGGCGAAGCCGAGGTGGTGCGCCGAGACGCCGAGCGGGAGGACCGGCGCGACCAGCACCGGCTCGGTCAGCCGTGCGGCGACCTCGCCGGCGAGGTGGCGCGCGATGATCGCGTCCGTCGCGACCGGCAGGTGCGGTCCGTGCTGCTCGACTGCTCCCAGCGGGATCAGCCCCACGGCCTGTTCGTCGGAGCCGACCGCCGCCAGCTGCGGCGAGGTCAGCTCGATCATCTGCAGATGTGTCACGTGTCCACTGCTTTCCTCGATTGACGGTTGACGAGCGCGGGGTGCATCAGCAGAGCGCCGGCGGCACCCATTCGGGCTTCGCCTCGCCGACGTATTCGAGCGTGCCGTCGACGAGCTTGGTGATCACGAACGGCCGCCCGACGGCGATGTGGCACTCGGGCGTCCACGTCGTCGGGCCTATCGCGAGCGGCTGGTCTCTGAACGTCTCCAGCGCCGCGGCGACCGCGTCGCCGTCGGTGCTTCCGGCTCTTTCGATCGCCTCGCCGAGCGCCTGCACGATGCTGTAGCCGGTCAGCGGCGCGAGGCCCGCCGGGGCCGGTCTGCCGGTCGCTCTGGCGTAGGCGGCGAGCACTCTTCTGCGCTGCGGGTCGGGATCTCTGCCGTCGACGAGTCCGGTCGCGAGCGCGTAGAAGTTGCGCTCGTCCGGCACGCCGGCGATCCAGAAGTTGCCGTCGAACGGCACGCCGCCGAGGACCGGGACGTCGATCCCACCACCGCGGATCTGCTTCAGCGCGGTCGCGCCGCCGGGCGGGTAGGAGCACAGCACGACCGCGTCGACGTCACCGGCGGCGCGCAGTCGCGCGACCTGCGTGCTGACCGACTTGTCGGTGTTCTGGAACGTGTCCCTGCCGACGATCGTGGCGCCATCGGCGAGCCGTCTGAAGCTCTCGTCGAAGTATCTGCAGAACGTCTTGCCGTAGTTGATCGAGACGTCCTCGAGCAGGTACACGCGCTTCCAGCCCTCGTCGTGCGCGAACTGTGCGGCGGCCGCGCCCTCGGTCGTGCCGCCCGAGAAGACGTTGAAGAAGTGTCTGCCGATCCCCTTCGCGCCGTAGCGCGGATCGCCCGCCATGCTGAGCGACACGAGCCCTCTCGACTCCGCGGTCCGCGCGGCCGGGCTGCCCTTGTCGTAGTCGAGCGACGTCATCAGGAACTGCGCGCCCTTGTCGATCACTTCGAGCGCGGCCGTCTGCCCCTGCGCGGGATTGCCGCCGGTGTCGGAGGTGACGAACTTCAGTCTGCGACCGCCGAGCAAGCCGCCTCTTGCGTTGATCTCCTCAGCCGCGAGCTTCGCGCCCTCCAGCGCGGGGATGTCGTAGGAGCTGAGGTCCGACGTCAGCGCGATCGGCGCGCCGATCGTGATGTCGCCCGTGTCGCCGCTGTCGCTGCTGCCGCCCGACGACGAATCGCTCGAACCGCACCCCGACGCGATCGACGCCGCGATCGCGAGGCCGAGCGTCGCTCCTGCGATCCAACGGCGTGGCGTAGGCACCCGTGGGGCCATCGCTGCTCCCTCCCAGACGGTGGATGGTGGGCCGAGCCCACCCTGTCGCCGGCGATCTTGCGCGCCGGCCGCTGCCGCTCGCAAACCGCATTCCGCCGCGCGGAACTGGACGGGATCGGCGGACGTGCCGGCCGGTAGACATCGCTCCAGGAGAGATGCGAAGCGCACGTATGGCCAGCCTCGGAAGGGTGCGATGGACGACCTCGACGTACGGGACCTGCAGGTGCATTTCGGTGGTGTGAAGGCGATCGACGGCGTCAGCCTGACGCTCTCGCAGGGAGAGATCCTGGGCTTGATCGGGCCCAACGGCGCGGGCAAGTCGACGCTGCTCAACGCGGTCACGGGCTTTCAGCGCCCGACCGGCGGGATGGTCTCGCTCGACGGGCGCGACGTCACGGGCGTCGCGCCGCAGCGGCTCGCGCGGCGGCGGCTGATCCGGACCTTCCAGGCGGCGCGCCTGTTCCCGGCGCTGTCGGTCGCGGAGAACGTCGAGCTGGGCGCCGTCGGCGTCGGCGGCTCGCGCCGCAGCGGGCTGCGCACGGCGCGCGAGGTGCTCGCGTGGCTCGGCCTCGAGCAGCTCGCCGACCGTCCGGCCGGCGCGGTGCCGCACGGCGCGCAGCGGCGCGTCTGCGTCGCCCGCGCGCTCGCCGGGCGGCCGCGCTTCCTGCTGCTCGACGAGCCGGCGGCCGGCCTCGACGAGGACGAGAGCGAGCGGCTCGTCGCCGACGCCCGCCGGGTGCGCGACGAGCTGGGCTGCGGCCTGCTGCTGGTCGAGCACGACATGAGCGTGATCATGCGACTGTGCGACCGCGTGCACGTGCTCGACTCCGGCGCCACGATCGCGGTCGGGCCACCTGCCGAGATCCAGCGCGACGAGGCGGTAGTGCGCGCCTACCTCGGGACGTCGGGCGGGGAGGTCGAGCATGCTCGCACTGCGTGACGTCGAGGTCCGCTACGGCGCTGTGCGGGCGCTGCGTGGCGTCTCGCTGACGGTCGAGCCGGGCGAGGTCGTCGGGCTGATCGGCGCCAACGGCGCCGGCAAGACGACGCTCCTGAGCGCCGTCTTCGGGCTGGCGCGGACGCACGCCGGCGCGATCGAGTTCGACGGCGTCTCGCTCCGCGGCCTCGTGCCCGAGCGGATCGTCCGCCACGGCCTCGCACTGGTGCCCGAGGGCCGGCACATCTTCGAGACGCTGACCGTGCGCGAGAACCTGCGCCTCGGCGCGACCGCGCTCGCCGACCGGCGCGCGCTGCCGGCGCAGCTCGACGCAGTGCTGGAGCGGTTCCCGAAGCTCGCCCAGCTCGCTGACACGCCAGCCGGCCGCCTCTCCGGCGGCGAGCAGCAGCAGCTCGCGATCGGCCGAGCGCTGCTGTCGCAGCCGCGGCTGCTGATGCTCGACGAGCCGTCGCTCGGGCTCGCGCCGCTGATCGTCGACCGCGTCTTCGAGGTGCTCGGCGAGCTGCGGCAGCAGGGCACGACGATCCTGCTCGTCGAGCAGAACGCGCTGCGCACCGTCAAGTTCGCCGACCGCACCTACCTGCTGCGGGCCGGCGAGATCGTCCTGAGCGGGGGCGCCGAGCTGGCATCGGCCGACGCCCTGCGCGCTGCCTACGTGGGGGCCTGATCACGTGACCGAACTGATCCAGAACGTCATCAACGCGCTCGCGCTCGGCAGCATCTACGCGCTGCTGGCGCTGGGGATCGCGCTGATGTTCGGCATCATGCGGCTGATCAACTTCGCGCACGGCGAGCTGATCATGGCCGGCGCCTACGCGATGGTGCTGCTGCAGGGCGATCTGTGGGGGCCGTTCGTGATCGTCGCCGCGGTCGCGATCGTCGTCGGAGTCTCGCTGCTGATCGAGCGCGTCGCCTTCCGCCCCGTCCGCGGCGCGCCGCCCGAGACGCTGCTCGTCACCTCCTTCGGCGTCAGCTTCCTGCTGCAGAGCCTCGCGACGACGATCTTCGGGTCGATGCCGCGCAGCGGGAGCGTGCTGCCGGAGCTGTCCGGCGCGTTCACCGTCGGCCAGCTCGCGGTGCCGAAGCTCGACGTCGCCGCGCTCGTGACGACGCTCGTGCTGTTCGCCGCCGTCGCGCTGGTCCTGCGCCGCACGCCGATCGGCATGCAGATGCGCGCCGCCGCCGAGGACGTGCGGACCGCCCGCACCCTCGGCGTGCGCGTCAACCGCGTCGTCGCCGTCGCGTTCGCGATCAGCGGCGTGCTGGCCGGCGCCGCGGCGGTGCTGCTGGCCGGACAGGCCGGCTCGGTCGACCCGATGTTCGGCGCGACCGCCGTCCTCGTCGCGTTCGTCGCGACCGTGCTCGGCGGGATGGGCAGCCTCGTCGGCGCCGTCCTCGGCGCCTACCTGATCGGGTTCCTGACGATCGGGCTGCAGGCGTACCTGCCGGCGGACATGCGCCCGTTCCGCGACGCGTTCGTCTACGGCACGATCATCCTCGTCTTCGTCCTGCGCCCGCAGGGCCTCATCGTCCCGCGAGCCATGGTGACCCGCGTATGAACTCTCCGCTGCTGCGCTCGCTGCCGACGCTGATCGCGCTCGTCGCGCTCGTCGTCCTCGCCACCGTCGTCGGCTCGACCGGCGGGCCGGCGATGGACCGCGTCGTGACGGTCGCGCTGATGAACCTCGTGCTCGTCGTCGGGCTGTGGATCTTCGTCGGCAACTCGGGCGTCTTCTCGTTCGGCCACGTCGGCTTCGCCGCGATCGGCGCCTACGCCGGCGGGCTGCTGACGATCCCGCCCGAGCAGAAGCCGCTGCTGATCGAAGGCATCCCTTCCGTCATCGCCGAGCTGCACGCGAGCGCGCCGGTGGCGGTGCTTGCCGGCGGCCTGCTGGCGGCGCTCGTCGCCCTGGTGCTGAGCTTCCCGCTGATGCGCCTCAACGGCCTCGCCGCGGCGATGTCGCTGTTCGCCGTGCTCGTGATCGTCAACGTCGTGCTGAGCAACTGGAACCAGCTGACCAACGGCACTGGCGGGATCTCCGGCATTCCGGCGACGACGACGACCGGGACGGCGTTGGTGTGGGCGATCGCCGCGATCGCGATCGCGTTCGTCTTCCAGCAGACGCGCTGGGCGCTGCGGCTGCGCGCGACGCGCGAGGACGAGCCGGCCGCGCGCGCCGCGGGTATCGGCGTGTTGACGGAGCGCTCGGCGGCGTTCGTGCTGTCGGCGTTCGTCGCCGGCGTCGCCGGCGCGCTCTACGGCCAGTTCCTCGGCTCGATCACGCCGGGCGCGTTCTACCTCTCGCTGACGTTCACGACGATGGTGATGCTCGTCGTCGGCGGGATGCGCAGCCTCTCCGGCGCGGTGCTCGGCGCGATCGCGATGAGCTTCGCGGCGGAGCTGCTGCGGCAGTTCGGCGCGTCGGTCGGCAAGCCAAGCCTGCGCGACCTCGGGCTGGCGCTGATCATGGTCGCGATCCTGGTGATCCGGCCCCAGGGCCTGCTCGGCGAGCGCGAGCTCGATCCGCGCCGCTTCCGCAGGTCGGAACGGTCCGGCGCCGCACGTCGCTGGCGACCTGGTCGCGCCGGTGGTTCACCGTTAGAGTGAGCCGTGGAGAGTTCTCAGTGACGCGCTTCTCGACTGCGACCCAGCTTCGCGAGCTGCCCGCCACCAGCGGCGGGGTGCGCTCGGTGACCCGCGCGCTGTCGCTGCTGCGCGTGATGGCGACGTCCGAGCGGTCGGAGTGGTCGCTGTTCGAGCTGTGCCAGGCGACGAACCTGCCGAAGGCGACCGCCCACCGGCTGCTGAGCACGATGCTGGATGACGGCTTCGTCGAGCACGCGGTGACGCCGGGCTACTACCGGCTCGGGCTGGAGGCGGCGATCGTCGGCCATGCGAGCCTCGAACGGCGCAAGCCGGAGCTGCCGGTGCACAGAGTGCTGCTCGGCCTCTCGACGCGCCTGCGCGAGACCGCGGGGATCGGCGTGCTGTCCGGCACGAACGCGATCGCGATCGCGCGCACGCACCCGTCGAGCCCCGGTCGCGTCGACTTCGCGCGCGGCGCGGTCTTCCCCGCGCACATGTCATGCGGCGGCAAGGTGCTGCTCGCGGCGCTCCCGCACGAGGAGGTCGTCGCGCTGTACGGCGGCCGTCGGCGGCTGGAGCGCTACACGTCGAACACGATCGGCACCGTCTCGGAGCTGATGCGCGAGCTGGAGGCCGTTCGCGAGCAGGGCTACGCGATCGACGACGAGGAGTACGTCGCCGGCGTCCGCTGTCTCGGCGTGCCGATCCCCTCCTCGCTCGGTCCGTCGCGATACAACGTCGGCATCTCGGCGCCGGCGGTGCGCGCGAGCCTGCAGCAGCTGCGGATCGCCTCCCGGATCCTCGAGACGGCGGCCCGCGAGCTGTCGGTCTGGTTCGACGCCGGCATGCGCCCGGACCTCACGGCGTAGCCGGCGGCTCCGTCCCCGCCGACGCGGCTTCGACTGCGTCTGCGTCCGCGTCGTCTGCGTCGGTGACGCCGACCGCGCGCAGCACGTCGTCCTTCGTCACAACGCGGCCGGGCGTCCGCGCCTGCAGCTCGTGCAGGTCGACGCCGAGCAGCTGCGCGGCGCGCAGCGCCTCCGACGGCTGCTGCTCCGGTTCCCTCGATGGCACGCCTGCGGGCACGCGCCGGACGTTAGTCACGCCGGGCTGCGCTTCTGCGCGCCCTTCCACAGCGCGGAACGCGGTGTGGAACGGGGTCAGGCGACCGCGCGCCACCAGACGCGCGGGGTGGGACGGACCTCGACCGAGTGGAAGCCGGCCGCCTCCAGGCGCGGCTTCAGCGTCTTCGGATCGACGAGGTTCATCGTGTCGTTGATGTGAATCAGCTTGAACGCGAGGTTCTTGCCCGGGCTGTCAGAGCCGGTGAAGACGCCGCCGGGCCGCAGCACGCGCCTGGCCTCGGAGAAGAGCCGGTCCTGCAGCTCGGGCGTCGGGATGTGGTGGAGCATCGTGAAGCAGACAACCGAGCTGAAGCGGCCGTCCTCGAACGGCATCGCCGTCCCGTCCCCTCTGACGACGGTGACGTCGGACTTCGGCATCCGCTCCTCCAACGCCGCCGCCAGCGCCGCGTCGAACTCCAACGCGGTCAGTCTCGTCGTGCGCGTGCGCAGCACGTCGGTCGTCGTCCCCGGGCCCGGGCCGATCTCCAGCACGTCGTCGCCCAACTCGGTCCCCTCCAGCGCCTGCGGCACGAGCGTCGTGCGAACGAACCCCCGCCAACGGTTGCTGGAGCAGATCCGGCGATGGATGCGATTCATGTTCATGGGATTCCCTTCGGTCAGCCCGTCGGTCCGAGCAGCCCACCTTCCTGCAAACCGGCCGCTCCGTGCAACTGCAGGCATCCGTCCTCGGTCGCGGTCGAGCGCGCCGCATTCGAGCGCGCGCTCACTGAATCGCGGCACCTCTCCATGCAGGGTCATGGAAGGGGGCTTGCGGTGCAGGCGCCGCTTGAGATGGGTTCGTCGTCCGACCCTGCAGCGGTCAGCTGCCGCTGAGCCGTTCGGTCGGCTGGCCGGTGATCTCTGCGATGAGGTCGAAGGCCTTGTCCTGATGCAGGAGAGCGAGACCAGCACGCTCCGCGATCGCCGCGATGAGCAGGTCGGGCACCGACGGCGCACGATGATGGCCGCGATCGGCGAGCAGACCGAGGACCTCAACGGCGCGATCCTCAGACGCGGGCGCCATGTACTCGACGGGCATCGACGCGACGGGCGGCTGGCGCAGCCCCGCGCGAAGATCCTCGGCGTCTCGTGCCGAGTAGCCGACTTCGAGCAACGTGACCGTGGCGATGCGCACCAGCCTTCGCTCGATCCGACCGGCCCACAGCTCGCTGTCCGGACTGCGCCCGAGCCGGACCAGCGCGGACTTGTCGATCAGCCAGCCGGGCGGCTCGGTCGTCTCGGTCACGACCAGGCTTGGCGCACGTCTGGCATGCCCCCTGGATATCAGGCGATATCTCGGCCGCTCGAACGGGCGGCGATCGCGTGGGCGTAGATCGCGATCGCGTCGGCGACGTCGGCGAGCGGGACGTGCTCGTCGGTCACGTGCGCCTGCTCCGGCGCGCCGGGGCCCAGCAGGACGGTCGGGATCCCGGCGCGGTCCAGCCATGACGAGTCGTTCGCGGCGCTGTCCATCCCGAGCGTGCCCGGGCGTCCGGCAGCGCGCGCGGCGGCGACGCACGCCTGCGCGATCGGCTCCTGCGGCTCGATCGCGTACGCCGGCCACGTGCGCAGCAGCTCGATCGCATGGCCGTAGGGCTCGCCGACGACACGCGCCACCGTCTCGCGCAGCACGCCGACCGCGGCGTCGACGTCCTCCGCCGGGAGCAGCCGCCGGTCGACGCCCAGGACCACGCGATCGGGGATCACGTTGACGGCCTCGGCGGCCGGCCCGCCCTCGACGCCGGTGACGGTGAGGCTCGGCGCCGGCGGATCGAAGCGCTCGTCGCGCACCGGCAGCTCGACCGCGTGCAGCGCCGCGATCAGCTCGCTCGCGACCGCGATCGGGTTCGCGAGCGCGTGCGCCTGCCCGGCGTGGCCGCCGCGGCCGGTGACCGTGATCGCCGCCCAGATCAGCCCGCGGTTGCCGAGGTAGACGTCGAGCCCGGTCGGCTCGCCGCAGATCGCGCTCGTCGCGCTGACCGCGCCCGCTTCCAGCAGCGGGATCAGGCCCCGCCGGCTGCCGACCTCCTCGTCGGCCGTCAGCACCAGCTCCACCGAGCAGCGTTCCAGCAGCCCCGCCGCCGACAGCGCGCGCAGTGCGCCGGCGAACGCGGCGACGCCGCCCTTCATGTCGCACGTCCCGCGACCGGCGAGCACGGCGCCGCGCCGCGCGGGCGTGAACGGATCGCTCGCCCACGCGCCGTCGGCGGGCACGACGTCGACGTGGCCCGACAGCGCGACCCGCTGCGCGACGGGACCGTCGCCGAAGCGCGCGATCAACGCGGGCAGGCCGTCGACCACCGGCCGCGTCACCTCGCGGGCGAGCGGAGCGACCGCGTCGTGCATCAGCTCCAGGCAGCGCTCGATCGCCGCCTCCTCGCCCTCCAGCGAGCGCTGCGCGACGAGCGCCTCCAGCAGCGCGAGCGTCGGCTCGACCTCGGCGGCCGCGGCAGCAGTGAGCGTCGTCATCTCATCCCTCCTGCGAGCGCCGCCGGGCGGCGTCCGCCAGCACGCTGATCGATCCGACCGTCAGCACGATGCAGATCGCCGGCAGCAGCATCGGCCACGCCGACTTGTCGAGGTACTGGTAGCCCTCCGCGATCATGTTGCCCCACGACGGCGTCGGCGGCTGCACGCCGAGGCCGAGGAAGCTGAGCGCCGCCTCGGACGGCACCGCGTGGCCGAGCGCCAGCACCGCCTGCGCGGCGATCGGTCCCCACACGTTCGGGATCACGTGGACGCGCACGATCCGCGCCGCGGAGGCGCCCGAGACGCGCGCGGCGCTGACGTAGTCGCGCTCGCGCTCGCGCAGCGTCAGCGACCGCGCGACGCGCGCGAAGCCCGGCACCTGCACGACCGCGATCGCGATCGCCGTGTTGCGGCCGTTGGGGCCGAGGCTGGCCGCGATCACGAGCGCCAGCACGAGCGCAGGGAACGCCAGCATCGCGTCCATCACGCGCATCAGGACCGTGTCGACGATCCCGCCGCGGAAGCCCGCGACGACGCCGATCAGAACGCCCACGACCAGACCCATCAGCGTCGCCCCGCCGGCGATCGCCAGCGACGTTCGCGCGCCCGCCATCAGACGCGAGAGCAGGTCCCGCGCGAGCTGGTCGGTGCCGAGCAGGTGGCCGGCGGTCAGCGGCGGCTGCAGGATGCCGTCGGAGAACCGCTGCAGCGTCGGGTCGTACGGCGCGATCAGCGGTCCGACGACCGCCATCAGCACGATCAGGCTCAGCACGACCGCCGCGCCGATCTCCAGCGGTCGCAGCCCCTGCCACGGTCGCCGCCGCGCGCGCGGCACGGCCGCCGCGCCGGGAACGCTCACGACGCTCATGCGGTCCGCACCCCCAGTCGCATCCGCGGGTCGAGCTTCGCCTGCAGCACGTCGGCCAGCAGTCCGCCGAGCACGACGAGCACGGTGTAGACGAGCGCGACGCCCTGGATGATCGGGTAGTCGCGCTGGGCGAAGGCGTCGACCATCAGCTTGCCGGTGCCAGGCAGCGCGAAGATCCACTCGACCACCACCGCGTCGCCGAGGATGTAGGCGAACTCCGCACCGGCGACCGCCACGATCGGGACCGCGGCGTGCTTGAGCGCGTGGACGAGATAGAGCCGCCAGCGGCCGAGCCCCTTGCTGCGCGCGAAGTGCATGAACGGCTCGCGCATGCTTTCCAGCAGCGCGGCGCGCCCGACCCGTCCGAGCGTGCCGATCGACGGCAGCGCGAGCGCGACGGCCGGCATGGTCATCGACTTCAGCCAGCCGACCGGGTCCTCGCCGAACGGCACGTAGCCGGACGACGGCAGCAGCTTGAACGTCACCGAGAACAGCAGCACCATCGACAGCCCCCACACGAACGTCGGGACCGACGTCGAGACGATCGTCACCGCCGTGAGCGCGTTGTCGACCCACCCGCCCGGTTTCGCGGCGCTGACGATCGCGATCGGGATCGCCGCGGCCAGCGCGATCGCGAGGGCGAGCAGGACGAGCTGGAGCGTGATCGGCAGACCCGCGCTCACGAGGTCGGCGACCGACTGGCCGGCGCCGAGCGACGTGCCCAGGTCACCGGCCGGCACGCCGCCCGCGAAGTCGAGGTACTGCTCGACGAGCGGGCGGTCGAGCCCCAGCTCGGCGCGCTTGGCGTCGACCTGCTCCTGTGGTGCGTGCGTCCCGAGGATCCGGCGAGCCGGATCGCCCGGGACGACCTGGAGCGCCGCGAACAGCACGATCGACGCCAGCAGGACGACGACGAGCAGCTGTCCGAGCCGGCGCAGGACGAAGGTGAGCACGTCGCCGTCCTCCCGCTCAGCCGATCGTGACGTCGGTCAGGTGCAGGACGCCGTCGTTGCTGAGGCCGAGTCCCTGCACCTTGCTGTCCCACGCCCGCACCTGGTTGGGGATGTACACCGGCGCGTACGGGCTCTGCTCCTGCGCGAGCTGCTGGATCTCGACGTACTCGGGTCTGCGCTGCGCCTCGTCGCCGCCCGAGCGGGCTCTGTCGAGCAGCGCGGTGATCTGCGGATCGGAGAAGCCGGCGCCGTTGTTGGAGCCGTCCGGCGCGTAGAAGCTGCTGAGCGCGCCGTCGGGGTCGGAGCGCTGCATCCCGAGCAGGTCCTGCACCTGCATGTCGAAGTCGCCCTTGTAGAAGCCGTCGATCAGCTGGCCCCAGTCCATCCGCCGCAGCGTCACGTCGATCCCGGCCTCGGCCAGGTTCTGCTTCATCACCTGCGCGGCCTGCGTGTAGGTCGGCGGCACCTGCAGCTCGAGCTTCACCTCTCTCCCGCCCAGCAGCGTTCTCGCTCTGGCAGGGTCGTACGGAATCGCCGGAATCTCGTCGCTGTAGCCCCACGAGGTCGGCGAGAGCATCGAGCGCGCGGGCGTGCCGGCTCCGAAGGCGACGTTTCTGACGATCGAGTCGCGGTCGATCGCGAGCGAGACGGCCTGGCGGACGTTCGCGTCGTCGAGCGGCGGCCGCGCCGCGTTCATCGGCACGTAGACGACCGAGTTGTACGGTCCGGGGCCCTGCTCCAGCTCGAGGTTCGACGCGCCCTCGACGCGAGATATCAGCTCCGGCGGCACGTAGTCGACGGTCTGCACCTGGCCGGCGACGAGGTTGGTGACCTTCTGCGTCGGATCCGGCAGCGGCTTGAAGACGACGGCGTCGAGCTTCGGCTTGCCGGCGTCCCAGTAGTCGGGGTTCCGTCTCAGCATCAGCTCCTGGTTGCGCGTCCAGTGGTCGAACGCGAACGGACCGGTTCCGACCGGCTGCGACCCGAACCGTCTGCCCGCCTGCTCGACCGCCGTCGGCGAGGCGATCATGCCCGGCTTGTCGGCGAGCGTCGACAGCAGCGGCGCGTTCGGTCTGTCGAGCGTCAGCACGACGGTGTCCTCGCCGGTCGCCTTCATCGCTGTGATCGGAGCGAGGTCGGCCGCCCACGGCGACGCTCTTCCGGCGCTGCGTCTGAGGCTCGCGACCACCGCTCTCGCGTCGAGCGGCGTGCCGTCGTGGAATCTCACGCCCTTGCGCAGCGTCAGCGTGTAGGTCCGGCCGTCTCTCGAGACCGTCCATCTCTCGGCGAGGCCCGGGCCGATCGTGCCGTCGTCGTCCGCGACGACGAGCGTCTCGAAGATCTGCGGCGTCACGAGCGAGCCCGCGTAGCCGGTGTCGCCGGTCGGGTCGAGCGACGCCGGATCGGAGTCGAGGCCGACCGTCAACGTCCCTCCGCTCGACGACGCGCCGGTCGACGCCCCGCCACCGCCGTCCGACGTCGAGTCCCCTACCTTCGCCCCGCCTCCGCATGCGGCCAAAGACCACGCCGCGACCAGCACCGCCAGGGCGGTGGCCGACTTGCTCAACCTCACCACGATGTCCTCTCCTTACGTCAGGTCCGGCCCGCGAGCTCGCGTGCGGCGAGCGGGCCGGGGTGATGACAGGCGACGCCACGGTCGCCCTCCCCGCGCAGCGCGGGGTCCTGCTCCGCGCAGACGGCGTCCGCGCGGAAGCAGCGAGTCCGGAAGCGGCAGCCGGACGGCGGCCGCAGCGGGCTCGGCGGATCGCCGTCGAGCACGATCCGCTCGTCCTCGGCGTCGATCTCCATCGCGCTCGACAGCAGCGCGATCGTGTACGGGTGTCGGGGCTCCGCGAACAACTGCTCGGTCGGCCCCTCCTCGACGATGCGGCCGAGCTGCATGACCGCGGTCCGCTCGGCGACGTGGCGGACGACGCCGAGGTCGTGCGAGACGAACAGGTACGCGAGGCCGTAGCGCTCGCGCAGATCCGCCAGCAGGTTGAGCACCTGCGCCTGGACGGAGACGTCGAGTGCCGAGACCGGCTCGTCGAGCACGACCAGCTCCGGGTCGAGCGCGATCGCGCGGGCGATCGCGACGCGCTGGCGCTGGCCGCCCGACAGCGCGGTCGGCCGGCGGCTCGCCATCTCGGGGTCGAGCCCGACGGCGTCGAGCAGCTCGGCGACCTTCGCGGCGCGCTCGGCGGCGGTGCCGATCCGGTGGACGATCATCGGCTCCTCGACCGAGCGCCCGATCGGCAGGTGACCGTCGAGCGACGCGTACGGATCCTGGAAGACCATGCTGACGTTGCGACGGACCGCGCGCAGGCCGGCGCCGCGCCCGCGCGTGACGTCGTGCTCGCCGAAGCGGAGCGCGCCGCTCGTCGGCTGCTCCAGGCAGACGAGCATCCGCGCGAGCGTCGACTTGCCCGAGCCCGACTCGCCGACGAGCGCGACAGCCTCGCCGCGCGCGATCGTCAGCGAGACGCCGTCGACCGCCTGGACCTTGCCCTGCGGCGTGCGGAAGTGCCGCACGAGCCGGTCGGCCTGCAGCAGCGGTGTCTCAGACACGGCCGGCCTCCGTCCGCTCGGACGCCGCGCCGCCGCCGGCCGGCGCGGGGCGCGGGAACCAGCAGGCGGGCGCGTCGTGACGCAGGCGCGGCTCCTCCGCGCGGCAGCGCTCCTGCACGAACGCGCAGCGCGGCGCGAAGCGGCAGCCGGCCGGCACCGCCGCGAGGTCCGGCGGACGCCCCGGGATCGCGGGCAGGCGCGCGGCCTTCGCGCCGCGAATCCGCGGCGTCGCGGTCAGCAGGGCCTGCGTGTACGGGTGGCGCGGCGCGTGCACGACGCGCCGCGTCGTGCCCTCCTCGATCAGCCGCCCGGCGTACATCACGAGCGTCCGATCGGTGACCGCGGAGATGAGGCCGAGGTCGTGGCTGATCAGCAGCACCGCCGCGCCGCGCTCGCGCGCGGAGCGCACGAGCACGTCGACGACCTGCGCCTGGACGGTGACGTCGAGCGCCGTCGTCGGCTCGTCGGCGATCACCAGGCGCGGCTCGCACGAGATCGCGATCGCGATCGCGACGCGCTGGCGCATGCCGCCCGACAGCTCGTGCGGGTATGCCTTCAGCCGCGCCTCGGGCTCGGGGATGCCGACCGACCGCAGCAGCTCGGCGGCGCGGGCGCGCGCGGCGGCGCGGTCCAGCTCGAGGTGGGCGCGCAGCGTCTCGACGATCTGCGTCCCAATCCGCAGCACCGGGTTCAGCGCCGTCGTCGCGTCCTGCGCGACGTAGCCGATCTTCCCGCCGCGCAGCCGGCGCAGCTCCGCCTCGCCGGCGGCGGCGACGTCGCGGCCGTCGAAGACGATCCGGCCGGCGGTGCGGACGCACGCGGCCGGCGTCATCCCCATCGTCGCGAGCGCGGTCATCGTCTTGCCCGAGCCCGACTCGCCGACGAGGCCGACGACCTCGCCCGCCGCGACGGCGAAGCTGACGTCGTCGCTCGGGACGACGGTCCCGCGCGCGGTCGCGATCTCGAGCCGCAGCCCTTCGACGTGCAGAAGCGGCTCGGTCACGCGCGGCGCCGAATCACGTTGAAGCGGACGAAGCGGTCGACGACGTGGATGTCGCTGACCATCAGCAGCGTCGCCTCGCGCGAGTAGTGGGTCTCGATCAGCCGCAGCAGCGGCGCGCCCTCGGCGATCGACAGCAGCTCGCACAGCTCGGGCCCGGCGACGACCGGGGTGACCTCGACGACGGTGTGGTCGATCGGCGCGGTCGCATGCGCGTCGGCGAAGTCGAAGATCGACTCCTGCACGTCGTCGGGCTCGACGTCCCTGCGCAGGTGACTGCGCCGGATCATCTCGGTGACCGCGATCGCCGGCTCGCCGTCGGCGGTGAAGCGGCGGTCGATCAGCAGCAGCGGCTCCCCCGGGTCGCAGGCGAAGCGGGTCGCGACCTCGAGCGACGCGGGCGCCCGGCGGATGCGCGTGTAGGAGATGCCGGGCTCGTGGCCGGCCTCGCGGATCAGGTCCCAGAAGCCGACGACGCGGTTGAGCGTCACGCGCGAGCGCGCGACGTGCGGGTTGATGCGCGTGCCGATGCCGCGACGGCGGGTGATCAGGCCCTCCCCCTCCAGCGACCGCAGCGCGCCGCGGACGGTCGGGCGACTGACGCCGAACATGCGCGCCAGCTCGGTCTCGTTCGGCAGCATGCCGCCGGCGAACGCCCCGTCGACGATCGCGTCCACCAGCCGCGCCTTGACGCGCTGGGGCAGCAGGCCGGTGTCCAGCGGCTCGATCACGTCAGCTCCCTCGCTCATGGGGCGAAGATAGTTTGTCAGACGTTTGATGTCAACCATTTGTCTTCTGTAGTCTTCGCTCACGATGATCGGCTACGCCTTCGCCCCACAGACGCTCCGCCACGATCCCCCGCCGACGATGCTGCGCACGGCCGGAGCGGCCGTCGCGCTGGGCGAGGACAACATCGCCGGACCCGCCCGCTGCGCCGCCGCGCACGAGCTGGTCGAGGCGAGCGGGCTGCTCGACCGGCTCGCGCGACTCGACGTCGCGCCGGCACCCGACGGCGCGCTGCTGGCGGTGCACGACGCCGCGTACCTCGCCGCGCTCGAGGCCGCGAGCGCCGGCGGCCCGTGGGCGTTCGACTTCGCGCCGGTGACGTTCGCGACGGCGGACGCGGCGCGCCTGTCGGCGGGCTGCGGAGTGGCGGCGGTCGACGCCGTGCTCGACGGCCGCGTGCGGCGCGCGTTCGCGCAGACCCACCCGCCCGGCCACCACGCCGAGCGCGCACTCGCCGCCGGCTCGAGCTATCTCAACACGGTCGCGTGCGCGGCCGCGCACGCGCGTGCGCGCGGCGCCGAGCGCGTGCTGATCGTCGACTGGGACGTCCACATCGGCAACGGGGCAGAGCAGATCTTCGCGGACGACCCGAGCGTGCTCGCGCTCTCGATCCACCAGGACGGCTGGTACCCCGACCACGCGGGCGACGTCGCGAGCCGCGGCGCCGACTCGACAACCGTCAACGTCCCGCTTCCGCCCGCCGTCGGCGACGACGGCTACCTGCTCGTGCTGGAGGCCGTCGTCGCCCCGATCGCGCGCCGCTTCGCGCCCGACGCGATCGTCGTCGCCGCCGGGCAGGACATCGGGATCTTCGACCCGATGGGCCGGATGCTGGTGTCCGCCGCCGGCTTCCGCGCGCTCGGCGCGCGCATCGCGGCGTTGGCGGACGAGGTCTGCGAAGGGCGCCTCGTCGTCTGCGTGGAGGGCGGCTACAGCCTGCTCTACGCGCCGCTGTGCGCGCTGCGCGTGCTGGAGGGCATCGCCGGCGAGGACGCGGGCGTCGCAGACCCGTTCGAGGGCGACGCCGAGCTGCGCGCAGCCGCGACGCCGCCCGACGGACGGCTGGACGCGGCGATCGAGCGGGTCCGGACGACCCACTCGCGTTGGTTTCGAGAGGAGAGGTCACACCGATGAGCAGTGAGCCGCTGACGAACACCACATGGGCCGCGCGCGAGCATGCGCGCGCTCAGGCAGGCACACGGACCGAGGCGATGCCGGTGCTGCCGGCGTCGTCGTGGGACGACGTGCCCGACGGCGTCTCCCCCGCCGCGCTGACCTGGGCCGAGCGGATCGCCGCCGGCGGCTACAGCTCGAAGGTCCTCGCACGCGGCACGACGCTGCGGCTGCGCGACCGCGACGGCGAGGCGTGCGCCCACGTCCTGCTCTACAACGCCGACCAACCGTGGGAGCGGCTCAACGTCGCCGACACCGTGAAGGTCCCCTGGCAGGCGTACCTCGGCGCGGGCCACCCGCTGCTGAGCGACCAGGGGCGCGTGCTGGCGACGATCGTCGCCGACTCCTCGGGAGCGCACGACGCGCTGTGCGGCACGTCGACCGCACCGGCGAACGTCGCCCGCTACGGCGACGGCAGCGCGCACAGCGCGACGCCCGCGGGACGTGAGCTGCTGATCCTCGCCGCTGCCAAGCACGGCCTCGGACCGCGCGACATCCCCCCGTCGCTGTCGTTCTTCAAGGGCGTCCGCGTCGAGGCCGACGGCGGCCTGCGCTTCGACGGCGCGCCGCGCGCCGGCACGACGGTCGAGCTGCGCTGCGAGCTGCCCGTCGTCGCGCTCGTCGCGAACGTGCCGCACCCGCTCGATCCGCGCGAGCGCTACACCTGCTCGACGCTCGAGCTGCTCGCCTGGCGCGGCGAGCCGACCGGGCCCGACGATCCGCTGTGGTCCTCCACGCCCGAGCTGGAGCGCGCCTTCCTCAACACCGCCGACTACGCCGACGCGCGGGGGCTGGCATGAGCGTGCGCGAGGAGACCGTTGCGGCCCGCGGGCCGTGGTCGGGGGTCGTGCGCGCCGGCCAGACGCTGTCGATCGCCGACCTCCACGGCAACCAGGCGGTCGACTGCCTGCTGTACCGCGCGCAGGACACCGCCGAGCGCTACTCGGCGCCGGACACGATCGTCCGGCAGGGATCGATCTTCCTCACGACCGGATCGGTGCTGCTCTCCAACGAGGGCAACCCGCTGATGACCGTCGTCGGCGACGACGTCGGCCGCCACGACACGGTCGGCGGCGCCTGCTCGAAGGAGTCGAACACGCTGCGCTACGGCCACCACACGCGCCACCAGCACGCGTGCGTGGAGAACTTCCTGCGCGAAGGCGCACGCTGGGGGCTGACCAAGCGCGACCTCGTCTCGAACATCAACTGGTACATGAACGTGCCGGTCGACGAGGACGGGACGCTCGGCATCGTCGACGGCATCTCCGCACCGGGGCTGACGGTGACGCTGCGGGCGGAGGTCGACGTGCTCGTGCTCGTCTCCAACTGCCCGCAGGTCAACAACCCCTGCAACGGCTTCGACCCGACGCCCGTGCGGATGACGATCGCGGACGCCGGGTCGTGAGGCGCTGCTAGAGCGCGAGCGAGAAGGGTGTTTCGAGGAGTTCGCGGATGCGGGCGATGAATTGGGCGGCTTCGGCGCCGTTGAGGATGCGGTGGTCGGCGGTGATGGTGACGCTCATGCGCTTGCCGGGGACGATCTGGCCGCCTCTGACGACGGGTGTGTCGCGCAGCGCGCCGACGGAGAGGATGCCGGCCTGGCCGGGGACGATCACGGCGGTGAACTCGGTCGTGCCGAACATGCCGAGGTTGGAGACCGTGAAGGTCGCGCCCGACAGCTCCGGCGGTGTGATTCTGCCGGCCCGCACGCGCGCCGCGAGCGCGCGTGCGTCGCGGGAGATCTCGCCGAGCGCCTTCTTGTCGGCGTCGAAGACGGTCGGGACGATCAGCGCGTCGTCGGTCGCGACCGCGATCCCGACGTTGACGCGCGAGTAGAGCTCCCACTTGCCGTCTCTGTAGCCGCCGTTGGCCTTCGGGATCTCCCGCAGCGCCAACGCGGCGGCTTTGACGACCATGTCGTTGAACGACGGCGCGCGGAGCGTCTCGGTCGCGGCGGCCTTCATCTGCTCGCGCAACTGGACCGCGGCCTCCATGTCGACCTCGGTCGTCACGGTGTAGTCCGGGATCGTCGCCTTCGACTCCGCCATCCGCCGCGCGATCACCTGCTGCGTGCGCGTCAGCTCCTGGACCGTCACCTCACCCTTCCCGGATCCGGCATCGCCGGAGACGACCGGGCCGGGTGTCGCGGCGGGAGCGGGAGCGGCGGGAGCAGGAGCGGCGGGAGCAGGCGGCTCGGCGACGGGCGCCGCGGCAGTCTCGGTGCCGCCCTTCGCGGCACCCTCGACATCGGCCTTCACGATCCGGCCGCCCGGGCCGGAGCCGACGACACCGGCCAGGTCGACGCCCAGCTCGCTCGCCAACCGCCGCGCGACGGGCGAGGCCTTCACGCGGCCGTTTCTGTCGCCGCCGGCAGCGGTCGCGGTCGGAGCGGCGGGCGCCTCCGCGGCGGGTGCGGGCGCAGCGCCCCGCGCCGGCTCCTCGCCCCCGGCCAGCCGCGCGATCGGCTCGCCGATCGGCAGCGTGGCGCCCTCCTCGGCGACGATCTCCAAGGTGCCGGAGGCGTCGGCCTCATAGGTCATGTTCGCCTTGTCGGTCTCGATCTCGACAAGCTCCTCGCCCCGCGCCACCTCCTCGCCGGAGGCCTTCAACCACTTGATGATCGTGCCCTCCTCCATCGAGTCCGACAGGCGGGGCATCACGACATCGGGCACGGCGGGTTCCTTTCGCGACGGGGCGAGCGGGGGTCCTTGACACCCTCCAGCAGTTTATAATATAAAATGCGAATGGCCGGATCGCAAGCCCCTGAACCCGCCGACGCGCACCCCGTGGAGCCGACCTCCGCAGCCGCGCGACGGCCGTCTTTCCGTCTCGCGCACGCATCGCTCGCGGTCGACGACGTCGACCGCGCGGTCACGTTCTACAGCGCGGCGTTCGGCGCCCACCCCGTCCTCGTCGACCACGGCATGACCGACCTGATCGGCCGGACCGTCGGCGTCGCAGGCGTCGGCGCCGACCTCGCCCAGCTGCGACTGCCCGGCACCGAGCAGATGATCGAGCTGATCGCCTTCCGCGGCGTCCCCGCCGGCCGCGAGGACGACGCTCCCACCCGCGTCGGCCACGGGCATGTCTGCTTCGAGGTCGACGACCTCGAAGCAGCGCTCGCGCACGTCGAGCGCCTCGGCGCTGCACGCGTCGGCGAGGTCGTGCGCTTCCCGGAGGGCCGCGCGGTCTACGTGCGCGAGCCGGCCGGCTCCGTCTTCGAGCTCGAGGAGGTCTCCCCGTCATGAGCAGCCCCACCCCGCTGGACCGCTACCGCTGGATGGCGCGCATGCGCGAGTTCGATCTCGCCTGCCTGGAGGGCGTCCCGACCGGCGAGATCCACGGCGAGCTGCACACCGGCATCGGCCAGGAGGCGATCGCCGCCGGGATGGCCGGCTCCCTGCGCCAGGACGACGCGCTCGTGAGCACGCATCGCAACCACTCCCACGCGCTCGCCAAGGGCGTCGACCCGCGCGCGCTGATGGCCGAGATCTACGAGCGCACGACCGGGCTGTGCGGCGGCTACGGCGGCCACATGCACCCGTTCGACCCGGCTCGCAACTTCTCCGCGACGGGGATCGTCGGCGCCTCCCTGCCGGTCGCGCTCGGGTACGCCTACGCGATCGCCGCCGAAGGGCGCGACGCGATCGCCGTCGCCGTCACCGGCGACGCGGGCTCCAACCACGGCACGTTCCACGAGTGCATGAACATCGCGGCGGCGTGGGAGCTGCCGCTCGTCGTCGTCGTCGAGAACAACCGCTACGGCATCAGCGTCTCGAGCGAGGACGTGATCCCGACCGCGACGATCGCCGAGCGCGCCGCCGCCTACGACTGCATTGGCGAGACGGTCGACGGCACCGACGCCGAGGCCGTCGCCGAGACGTTCGGCCGGCTCGTCGCCGAGACCCGCGCGGCGTCGGCGCCGTGCGTCTTCGAGGCCACCTGCTTCCGCTTCCAGGGGCACTACGAAGGCGATCCGCAGATCTACCGCACCAGAGCCGAGCACGAGCAGATCCGCCGCGACGGCGATCCGCTGCTGGTGGCGCGCGCACGGCTGACCGCCGCCGCCGTCGCGACCGGCGACGAGCTCGACGCGATCGACACGGCCGCGCGCGAGGAGATGCAGGAGCTGCTGCGCTCCGTCCGCGAGGACCCGATGCCGGACCCGACCACCGCACTGGAGCACGTCTTCGCATGAGCGCTTCCACGAACGCACCGACCCTGCGCAACCGCCCGACCTCCGTCTTCGTCGCCGAGGCGATCGGGCTCGAGATGGAGCGCGACGAGAAGATCGTCGTGCTGGGCGAGGACGTCGGCCGCATGGGCGGCGTCTTCGGCTCCACCCGCGACCTGCAGAAGCGCTTCGGCGAGACGCGCGTGCGCGATACGCCGATCGCCGAGATGGCGTTCACCGGCATGGGCGTCGGACTGGCCCTCGCCGGCTACCGCCCGCTGATCGAGATCATGTTCGTCGACTTCATCGGCGTCTGCCTCGAACAGGTCTACAACGCCGCGGCGAAGAACCGCTACATGTCCGGCGGCGCGGTCGAGCAGCCGATCGTCTTCAAGACGGCCGGCGGCGTCCTCGGCGCCGCGGCACAGCACTCGCAGTGCCTCTGGGGCCTGTTCGCGCACCTGCCCGGCCTCGAGGTCGTCGTGCCGTCGAACCCATACGACTACAAGGGCCTGATGGCGGCCAGCCTCGCCTCCCCCAACCCGACCGTCTTCATCGAGCACAAGCAGCTGCTCGTGCAGCGCGCCGACCAGTACCGCCACGGCGCCGAGGTGCCCGAGGAGCGCTACGTCGTCCCGCTCGGCGAGGCGGCGACGGTGCGCGACGGCTCCGACCTCACGATCGCGACGCTCGGGCTGACCGTCACGACGGCGCTGGAAGCGGCCGACGCGCTCGCGGCCGACGGCGTCGAGGCCGAGGTGATCGACCTCCGCACCGTCGTCCCGCTCGACGTCGCCACCGTCGCGACGTCGGCGGCGAAGACCGGCCGCCTGCTCGTCGTCGACGAGGACTACCTCAGCTTCGGCCTCTCGGGCGAGCTGATCACGCGCGTCGTCGAGCGCGTCGGGCTCGGCGGCCTGCGCGCCGTCGGCCGCCACGCCGTGCCCGACGTGCCGATCCCGGCCGCGGCCACACTCGAGCGCGCGGTGATCCCGTCGCCCGACTCGATCGCCAGCGCCGCGAAGAGACTGCTCGCATGAGCCTGTCGCTTCCCGACGGTCATCGCGCGGTCGTCGTCGGCGCGGGCGGCGCGATCGGCGCCGCCGTCTGCCGCGCCTACGCCGCCGCGGGCGCCCACGTGACCGCGCTCGACCTCGACGCCGCCGCGGCGCAGACGCTCCGCGACGCGCTGCCGGGCGGACCGCACGCCGCCGACGCGCTCGACGTGACTGACCGCGCCGCCGTCGAGCGCGCCGCGGCCGCCGCGGGCGCCGTCGACTCGGTCGTCTACGCGGCCGGTCTCGCGCCGACGTTCGAGCTGCTCGCGTTCGACTGGGACGCATACCACCGCACGCTCGCGGTCAACCTCCACGGCGCGCTGCACGTCGCGGCCGCGTTCGGCGCGCAGATGACGGCCGCCGCGCGGCCGGGCGTGCTGACGTTCCTGTCCTCGACGGCCGGCAAGCACGGCGAGGCCGGCGCGATCGCCTACTGCGCGTCGAAGTTCGCGCTCCAGGGCGCGGTCGAGTGCTTCGCGGCCGAGGTCGGGCCGCGCGGGCTGCGCGTCAACGCGATCTGCCCCGGCAACGTCGACACGCCGATGCTGCGCGGCGTCGCCGAGGCGCAGGGCGCGCTGGAGGGCCGCGACGCCGACGCCGTGCTGAGCGACTACGCGCAGAGCGCTGCGGCGCGGCGCCTCGTGACCGTCGAGGAGGTCGGCGCCGTCGCGGTCTGGCTCGCCTCGCCGCTGGCGTCCGGCATCACCGGCGAATCGGTCAACGTCGACGCGGGAGCGCTGACCGGATGAGCGCCGTCACCGCCGAGACGCTCGTCGCCGACCTGCAGGCGCTCGTCCGGATCGACTCGCAGAACCCCGGGCCGATGGAGGCCGGCGTCGGCGCCTGGCTGACCCGCCGGCTCGACCTCCCCGGCATCCGGACCGTGCGCCAGTCGGTCCCCGGCGGCGGCGAGAACCTGCTGTTCACCGTCGCCGGCCGCGGCGACGCGCCGCGGCTCGTGCTCAGCGCCCACATGGACACCGTCCCGGTCGGCGTCGACTGGAGCGTCGAGCCGCTCGGCGGCGAGGTGCGCGACGGCGCGGTCTGGGGCCGCGGATCGTGCGACATGAAGGCCGGCCTCGCCGTCGCCGTCGGGCTGCTCGACGCGCTCGCCGGGCAGGCGCCTCCGGCCGGCGACGTCGTGCTGGCCGCGACCGTCGACGAGGAGGGCGCGTCGATGCGCGGCGCGCACGCGCTCGTCGAGGGCGGGCTCGTCACGGCCGCCGACCAGCTCGTCGCGCTGGAGCCGACCGCGCTGCGCCTGCGGATCGCGCAGGTCGGCCTGCGCTGGATCGAGCTGGTCACGCACGGCGTGATGGGCCACGCCGGGCGCGCGCACCGCGACGGCGTCGACGCCAACCATCTTGCCGCGCTGATCGTCTGCGAGCTGAAGGAGCGCGTCGGCGAGCTGGCCCCGCCCCACGAGCTGCTCGGCCCGCCGCGCACGACCTGCGGCGTGATCGCCGGCGGCGTCGCGACGAACGTGATCCCAGGCGCGTGCCGCGCCGAGCTCGACGTGCGCGTCGTCCCGCCCGCCCAGCCCGCCGACGCGATGGCGCTCGTGCGCGAGATCGCCGACGGCGTCGTCGCCCGCTTCCCCGGCAGCAGCTGCGAGCTGCGCCCGCTCGGAGTCGGGCGGCCGCCGGTCGTCGCCGACCCCGGCGCGCGGATCGTGCAAGGCCTGCGCGCCGCCTGGGAGGAGGTCCACGACGGCGCGCGACTCGCCCAGGGCGGCGAGGACGGCCACGAGGCCTACACCGACGCGTCGATGATCGCGGCGCTGACGGGGTCGAGCTCGTGCACCGTCTGGGGCCCGGGCCTGCCGCGCCACGCGCACGTCTCCGACGAGCACGTCGAGATCGAGCAGCTCGTGACCGCCGCGCGCGTGCTCGAACGGCTCGTCGCCGCGTGGGGCACGGCGATCGAGGGACGGGAGCCGGCATGAGCCGCCAGGCCGGCGGCAGCAGCCTCGTCGAGCACGTCCACCGCGAGCTGCGCGAGGACATCCTCGACGGGCGCTACGCGGCCGGAGCGCACCTGCGGCTCGGCGAGCTGGCGGCCGAGCACGGCGTCAGCTTCATCCCGATCCGCGAGGCGCTGCGGCGTCTGGAGGGCGAGCGGCTGGTCGAGGTCGAGCGCAACCGCGGCGCGCGCGTCGCGCCGCTGAGCCTCGAGGACGCACGCGACGTCTACGCATCGCGGATCGTCGTCGAGGCGCACGCGCTGCGGCTCGCGTTCCCGCGTCTCACCGACGCCGAGCTGAGCCGCTCCGCGGCCGCGATCGACGCGATGACGACGCTGTTCGAGGCGGGCCGCAGCCGCGAGGCGTACGCCCAGCACCGGATCGTGCACTTCGCGATCTACGAAGCCGCGGAGTCGCCGTGGACGCTGCACCTGATCGCGCAGCTGTGGGCCGGAGCCGAGCGCTACGTGCGCCGCTCCGCCGCGCTGCGCGGCACGCCGCAGGAGTTCGCCGCCGAGCATCGCGCGGTCCTCGCCGCCGTCGAGGCGGGCGACGAGGACGCGGCCGTGCAGCGGCTGGAGGAGCACCTGCGCAAGACCCAGGCGCTGCTCGAAGGCGTCGTGGAGCCGACCTTGGAGACGGAATGACGGAGACGACGACAACGCAGGAGCCGGCCGCCGGCACGAGCCGGTCGACGCTGGCCGGCATCGGCCTCGCCGGCGGTTTCATGTCGGGCCTGCTCGGCATCGGCGGCGGGACCGTGATGGTCCCGCTGATGGTGCTGTTCGCGCGCTTCGGCCAGCGCGACGCGCACGCGATCAGCCTCGCAGCGATCATCCCCATCTCGATCGCCGCGATCGCCGTCTACGGCGGTGCCGGCAAGGGCGACCTGCTCGTCGCTGCGGGCCTGACGATCGGCGCGGTGCTCGGTGCGCGCACCGGCGCGGGCCTGCTGGCGAAGGCGCCGGACCGCGTGCTCAAGGCCGCCTTCGGGATCTTCATGCTGATCGCCGCCGCCTCGATCGTGCTGGAGGGCTGACCGCGATGGACCTGTCAGTGCTGGAGTTCGCCGGACTGATCGCGTTCGGCTTCGCGACCGGCATGCTGTCCGGGTTGCTCGGCGTCGGCGGCGGGATCTTCATGGTTCCGTTCCTCGTGCTCGCGTTCGGGATGGTGCAGCAGGACGCGCAGGCGACGTCGCTGCTCGTCGTGCTGCCGACCGCCCTCGTCGCGACCCGGCGGCTGTCGAAGCAGGGCGTCGGCGACGTCAAGGCGGGGCTGACGATCGGTCTGTACGGCGTCGTCGGCAGCATCGCCAGCACGTTGCTGGCACTGCAGCTGTCCGGCGCGACCCTCCGCGCCCTCTTCGCAGTCCTGCTCGTGGTCGTCGGCGCGAAGCTGCTGCGCGACGCCGCGCGCAGACCGGCCGCGCCACCCGCACCCGCGGCGCCCGCCGCGCCGGCGGCGCCCCGCTAGGGGCTCAGGCCGGCGGGTCGTCGCGGCGCCGCGCGAACCAGTCCGCGATCACGGTGCCGGAGCTGCGGATGTGCTCCTCCATCGCCTGCGCGGCCAGCTGCTCGGCGCGCAGCCGCAACGTCTGCAGGACGAGATCGTGCTGGCGGATGTTGTCCTCCAGCGCGGCGCGGCCTTCTATGACCTCGGTCGTGACGTTGCGCGGCAGCGTCACGTTGAGCGTGCGGACCATGTGCGAGAGACGGTCGTTGCTCGCCGCGTCGAGGATCAGCTCGTGGAAGCGGTTGTGCGCCGCGACCCAGGCGTCGCGGAACGCCGGCTGCGCGCCCTCCGCCTCGAAGTCACGCACGATCTCGGTGCGGAACGTCTCGAACACCTCCGTCAGCTCGTCGAGCTGCTCCTCGCTGATCGCGGTCGCGGCCAACCGCGCCGCGAGGCTCTCCAGCTGCGCGCGGATCAGGTACGCGTCGCGGATCGAGCTGGGGTCGGGACCGATCACGCGCGCGCCGCGATGCGGGAACAGCTCGACCATCCCGATCACCTCGAGCCGCCGCAGCGCCTCGCGAATCGGCTGACGGCTGGTCCCGAAGCGCGTCGCCAGCGTCTCCTGGCGCAGCCAGCTGCCGAGCGGGTACTCGCCGACCATGATCGCGTTGGCGATCTCGCCGGCCAGCTCGCGCTCGACGAGCGCGCCCTCACCGCCGTTGCCCGTCCCCCTGCTCATCGTGCCGGCTCCACGAACACATCATCGCCGCAGCGCCGGTCGCCTGCCGCAGCGGACCCCTCGACGACGCGCCAGCGGCGGCGCGCCGCGGCGCGCCGCGCCTCACGGCCGGCCGTGTCGCCTGCGAGCGCGTCGGCGACGCGCCTGCCTGCGGCGGCGCGCTCCGCCGCGGTCGCCGGCGGCAGCGGCCACGCGACGGCGCCCTCGACCCACACCCGCGCGACCGCGTCTCGGCTCGCGTGCGCCAGCAGCGCGGCGACCGGATCCGCCGCGTCCGCCGCGACGGGGAGCGCGAGCGCGACGACGTCGGCGCGCGCCCCGGGCACGAGCGTGCCGACGTCGTCGCGGCAGAGCGCGGCCGCGCCACCCGCGAGCGCCATCCGCAGCACGTCGCGGGGCGCGATCGGGGCGCCGAGGCCACCCGCGACGGCACGTGCACGGCGCAGCTCCGCAAACGCGTCGACAGGGTCCGACGGCGTGTGCGAGTCGAGCCCGAACGCCAGTCGCACGCCGTCCTCGGACAACGCGCGCGCGGGCAGCGTGCCGACGCCGATCAGCGCGTTGGAGCCGGGACAGTGGACGACGACGGCGCCCGCAGCGGCGAGCCGCGCCGCATCGGCGTCGTCGCACCACACGCCGTGCGCCAGCGAGGCGCGGCGGTCGAGCAGGCCGGCGGCCGCGAGCCGCGCGAGCGGGTCGCTCGACGCGCTGCCGCGCTCCGGCGGCGCGTCGGCCAGCTGCCGCTGCCGCGGGCTCTCCAGCAGGTGCGCGTGCAGGCGCGGGGCGCCGACGGAGGCGATCGCGCGCAGCGCGACGTCGCTGCACCACTGCGGCGCGACGGGACCGACCGCATCGATCGCGGCAGCCCGCTCGCGCGTGCCGATCAGCTCGCGCGCGAGCCGCGCGAAGGCGTCCGGTGCGAGGCCGCGGCGCGGTGCGAGCGCGTCTCCCGGCATCCACTCGTCGCGGTCGGTGATCGCGAGGGCGAGCTGGCCGCGCATGCCCGCGCGGCCGAGTCCCCGCAGCACGTCGAGCGCCGTCGCGCGGTAGGCCTCGGCGTCGGCGAACGTGTGGACGATCGCCTGCGTCGCGGTCACGCCGGTCGCGAGCGCGTCGGTGCCGGCGATCAGCGCCTCGTCGGCGGCGCTCGTCGGCGTCATCACGCCCAGCTCGACGAGGAAGCGCTCGAGCGGGCCGCCGCCGTCGAGCCCGTGCGCGCCCAGCGGGGTCCCGCGCGCGTGCGAGTGCGCGTCGACGAGCCCCGGCATCAGCACGTCGAAGCGGCCGCCGTCGCGTGCGCCGGGGTGCGCGCGCAGCACGTCGTCCGCCGGGCCGACCGCGGCGATCGCGCCGTCGGCGATCACGATCGCGCCGTCGCGCAGCGGCGGCCGGTCGGCATCGAGCACGACGACCCCGCCGCGCAGCGCGAGCGCGGCGCTCACAAGCCGAAGACCTCCGCCGCGGTCCCGCCGAGGCAGCGCGCCAGCGCCGCGTCGGTGAGGCCGAGCGCGTTGAACTTCGCCAGCTCGACCGGCACGTTGTCGATCGCGTCGGAGCCGAGCATCACGCGCTCGGCGCCCAGCTCGGAGACGAGCCATGCGGTGTCGAGCACCGGGCACCACGACGTCTCCAGCACGACGTTCGGGCACTCCGCGGCGACGATGCCCGCCTGTCGCGTCGCGACGCCCATCCCGGCGTGCGCGAGCACGACCGTCACGTCCGGATGCGCGCGAGCCAGCGGCAGGCAGTGCGCAGGGCTAGCGAACGGCTCGCCCGCGCCGCCGGTGTGGATCATCACCGGCACGCCCAGCTCGGCGGCGGTCGCGAAGACGTGCCGCCCGTCGCGCGAGCCCGGCTCGACGGCATGACCGATCGTGTGCAGCTTGAGCGCGACGAAGCCCAGCTCGCGCACGCAGCGCTCGGCCTCGGCGCGGTAGGCGCCGGCGTCCTGGTGCGGGGTGACGTTGACGATGCCGCGGACGGCGCCGCCGGTGCGCTCGCCCAGCGCGGCGATCCGGTCGTGGACGGCGTGGGCGTCCTGGGCGCCGGGGAACGGCATCGCGAGCACGTGCGCGAGGTCGTGCCGCGCGATGCAGCCGACGACCTCCTGCTCGTCGACGACGGCGTCGAACACGCGGCAGTCGCCGAGGTGCTGGTGGGCATCGACGATCATGCGCGCGGCTCCATGTACGACGCGTAGCGGCGGGCGAGGAAGCCCGTGAACGCGAACGCCGTCAGCGCGAGCAGCGCGGCGACGACGACGCCGGCCCACATCAGCGGCACCTCGAACTGGACGCCGGACTGCAGGATCAGGTAGCCGAGCCCCTCGCCCGAGGTGACCCACTCGGCGATCATCGCGCCGAGGATGCAGGCGGCCGCGCCGATCTGGAACGCGGCGAACAGGTACGGCAGCGCAGCGGGGATGCGCACGCGCAGGAAGACGTCGAGCGGCGAGGCGCCGGCGATCTCCATCAGCTCGATCATCTCGGGCGGGACCGAGCGGAAGCCCAGCACGCCGTTGACGAGCGTCGGGAAGAAGACGATCGCGGCCGAGATCGCGACGATCGTCGCGTTGCCGGTGCCGAGCACGAGCGTCAGGAACGGGGCGAGCGCGATCACCGGGATGACGCGCACGACGAGCGCGATCGGCAGTACGACGCGCGCCGCCGTCTGCGACGCCGCGACCGTCATCGCCAGCAGGATCCCGGCGACGTTGCCGACGACGAAGCCGCCGAACGCGCCGACGAGCGTCGTCTTCGTCGCGCTCAGCAAGGTCGACGAGTCGTCGACCGCGGCGTCCCAGACCTGCAGCGGGGACGGCAGGATGTCGTCGGAGGGCTGGGCGATCGCCTTGACGGCGATCCAGACGCCGAGCACGACGGCGATCGCGATCAGCGTGGGCAGGAAGCGCTTGAGCGTCATCTCGACTCCGCACGGACGGGATGGACGGACGGGTGCCAGCCGAACAGGCGCCGCCCGGAGTACGAGAAGAGCCCGTAGCTCAGCAGCGACAACGCCGAGGCGACGATCAGCGACGCCCACAGGACCGGCACGTCATAGCTCGTCATCGAGAACAGGATCATCAGCCCGAGGCCCTTCTCCGCGCCGACCCACTCGGCCAGCATCGCGCCGACGATCGCCGCCGGCGCCGCGACGGTGAACGCGGCGAACAACGGCGGCAGCGCGTACGGCAGCTTGAGGCGCGTGAAGCGCTGCCAGCCGCTCGCGCCGGCGATCTCCATCAGCTCCAGCGTGCGCGGGTCGGTCTGCCGCAGCGCCTGCGAGAGGTTGATCAGGATCGGGAAGAACGATGCGAGCGCGGCGATCACGACCTTCGTCGTGATCCCGGTCCCGAACCAGATCACGAGCACGGGCGCGAGCGCGATCAACGGCAGCGAGTAGACCCCGAGCGCGATCTGCTGCAGCCCCTCGCCGAGCGTCCGGAAGCGGTCGGCGACGAGCGCGATCACGACCGCGAGCAGCAGCCCGAAGAGGAATCCGAGCGCCGCCTCGTGGAGGGTCGCCGCGGCGTTCTCGGCGAGCGCGGCGCGATCGGTCCAGATCTGCTCGGCGACGTCCGGCGGCGCCGGCCAGAGCGTGCCCGGATGGTCGTTGGCGAGCGCCAGCGCCCACCAGCCCGCGAGCAGCAGCGCGTAGGCGCCGGCGGCGACGAGGCGCGAGCTCGCCCGGCTCATGGCGCCGTCTCCTCGGCGTCGTGCAGCAGCAGGCGGGTCAGCTCCTTCGTGTGCGCGAAGAACCGCTCCTGTTCGAGCAGGTCGAGCGTGCGCGGACGCGGCAGGTCGATCGCCACCTCGGCGACGATCCGCCCGGGCCGTGCGGCCATCACGAAGACGCGGTCGGACAGGTAGACCGCCTCACCGACGTTGTGCGTGACGAGCAGCGCGGTCGTCCGCCGCTCGCTCCAGATCCGCAGCAGCTCGGAGTTCATCTTCTGCCGCGTGATCTCGTCGAGCGCGCCGAACGGCTCGTCGAGCAGCAGGATCGACGGGTCGAGCGCGAGCGCGCGTGCGATGCCGACGCGCCGCTGCATGCCGCCGGAGAGCGCTGCCGGCGGCGCGGCCGCGAAGTCGCCCAGCCCGACCAGTTCGAGCAGCTCGCGCGCGTGCGCGCGGCGGTCGGCCTTCGACCCCTGCTTGGCGACGAGCGCGGGCAGCTCGACGTTCTCCAGGGCGGTCCGCCACGGCAGCAGGACCGGATCCTGGAAGACGAAGCCGAACTCGCGCGCGGCGCGCGCGGTCGCCGGGTCCTGGCCGCCGATCGAGACCGTTCCGCCGCTCGGCGCCAACAGGCCCGCGATGATGCGCAGCAGCGTCGACTTGCCGCACCCGGACGGGCCGACGAGCGAGACGAACTCGCCGCGCGCGATGCTGAGCGAGATCCGCTCCAGCGCCGTGAAGTCGAGGCCGTCGAGCGCGAAGTTCTGCGTTACGTCCGCCAGCTCGATCGCCGGCGCGGCGGCGGCGTCATCGACCGGGTCGTCGATCGTGGCGGCATGCGAATTGCTCACGGTGGGTCATCCCTCCTCGATGCGCAGCAGACGGGCGAGGTTGCCGCCCTCCACCTTCGCGCGGTCGGCCGGGTCCGGGATCGCGCGCGCGATCTTCGCGCGCTCGAGGTCGAAGTCGTTGCCGGGCCAGTCGGTCCCCATCACGATCTTGTCCGCGCCGGCCTGCTCGTAGGCGGTGCGGACGTCGAGCAGCTGCGCGCCGGACGTCTCGAGATAGACGTTCGGCGTGCGCTTGGCGACCAGGATCGCCTCCATCAGGTTCCAGATCGTGCCCATGTGCGCGATCAGGACGGGGACCGACGGGAACGGCCGTACGATCTCCTCGATCGACAGCGGTGCGCAGAACGGGTCGTCGAGCGCGTTCACGAGCACCGTCAGACGATGCTCGGCCGCGGCCTCCATCACCGGGTCGAGCAGGGCGTGGTCGCAGAAGTGGTAGCCGTGCATCGTCGGGTGCAGCTTCAGGCCGTGCAGGCCCGCGTCGGCGCAGCGCGCGATCTCGTCCGCGACGCCGCCGGCGCGCGGGTTGACCTGGCCGAAGCCGACGATCCGGTCCGGGTGGCGCTCCTGCACCGTGCGGATGTAGTCGTTGTCGATCATCTGCCCGAGCGAGCAGGCGACCGCCTTGTCGACCCCGCCGGCGTCCATCGTCGCGAGCATCCGCTCGACGCCGAAGCCGTCGCCGGCGAGGTAGTCGGAGTTGCCGCCCGCCGGCCAGGCGTTGTTGTACGCGTCGAGGATCACAGCAGCGTTCTCTTGCCGCCGTAGGCGGCGTCGAGGATCTCGGTCGTCATCACGTCGGCGGCCTTCAGCGGCTTCTCCAGCGCCTTGCCGGCGGCGTAGGAGTCGATCACCTGCTGCATCCGCTCCTCGGTGATCCGCATGATCCCGGCAGGGTTCTCGATCAGCGGCACCTGCGCCTTGTTGACGGCGATCTCGGTCTCGGTGTCGAGGCCCTTGGGGCCGTACTTCGTCGCGACCAGCTTGCCGGCTTCCTCGGGGTTGGCGATCGCGTACTCCCAGCCTCTGATCGACGCGCGCAGGTACTTCACGAGCGTGTCGCGCTCCTGCTCGACGCGGTCGGGCGTCGTGATCAGGACGTTGCCGTAGTTGACGAGGCCGAGGTCGTCGAGCAGCGTCGTCACGACCTCGACGCCTTGCTGCTCCAGCGCCACCGCCTGCTGCGTGGCGTAGCCGAAGTAGCCCTGCACCTGCTTGTTGACGAGCTGCGCGGGATCGGGTCCGGCGGGCAGGAAGTCGACGTCGGAGGGGTCGACACCGGCGCTCTCCAGCAGCGGTTCCAGCAGCGGGCGCGTGGCGGGCGAGAGCGCGACCTTCTTGCCGGCGAAGTCCTCCAGCGTTCTGATCGGGGCGTCGGGCAGGCTGAGGACCGCGTACGGCGACCGCTGGAAGATCGTCCCGTAGATGATCAGCGGAGTGCCCTTCGCGATCGCCTGCAGCACGGTGCCGTTGTCGTCGTTGCCGACCGTCGCCTTGTCGTTGGAGACGAGCTGGGAGGCGATGATGTTGGGGCCGCCGGCGCGTATGTCCGCCGCGATCCCCTCGTCCTCGTAGTAGCCCTTCTCCTGCGCGAGGAAGAAGCCGGCGAACTGCGAGAGCTTGAGCCACCCGAGCTGGTCGCTGACCTCCGTCTCGCCGCCCGAGCCGGAGCCCGACTTCGAGCTCGACTCCGAGCTGCCGCACGCCGCCAGCAGGCTGCCGCCGCCGAGCGCGAGCGCGCCGGCGCCGGCCGTGCGCAGCATCTGGCGCCGCGTGAGCTGCGCCATGTCGTACTTCAGATCCATCTCTCTCTCGCTCCTAGCGCCCGAGGGCGTAGTTGATCCGCCGCGGATCCGCACCCGCGGCCAACGCCCGCCGGCCGTCGGCCGGCGCCTGCATGTCCAGCACCATCGAGACGGCGCCGGCGTCGAACTCGAAGTCCGGCCACCGGCGCACGTCGTGACCACGTCGTGCGAGCTCCTCGGCGACGTCGTCGCCGAGGCGGCCCTCGAGCGAGACGCGCGCGGGCACCTCGCCGTGGGGGAAGAAGGAGTCCGGCCAGGCGAAGGCGGCGAAGCGCGGCGCCTCGACCGCCTGCTGCGGCGTCATCCCGAAGACCGTCAGGTTCAGGAACGCCTGCAGCATGCCCTGCAGGATCACGTCGCCGCCGGGGCAGCCGAACGCGAGCACGCGTCCGTCGTCGCCGAGC
Organism: Conexibacter woesei DSM 14684; assembly: GCF_000025265.1. Classification (GTDB taxonomy): domain Bacteria; phylum Actinomycetota; class Thermoleophilia; order Solirubrobacterales; family Solirubrobacteraceae; genus Conexibacter; species Conexibacter woesei. Next base: position 2,948,105 of record NC_013739.1, on the reverse strand, counting down.
GCGATCGCCGGCGCGGGCGTGAGCCGCGGGCGCTTGCCGGGCGCCAGCGCCGCCGGGTGGGCCGGGTCGAGGCGGCTCTGCACGCCGCGCGGCGAGATGAAGATGCCGAGCTGCTCGATGATCGGCGCGCCGTCGATCGTGTCAGACGGCATCGCCGAGAACGCGTTGCCGTCGGCGTCGATCGTGCAGAGGTAGGTCGTGTCGAAGCGGCCCGCGTACGCGGCGCCTCCGGCGCTCAACCCCGGCGTCGCCTCCGCGGCGACGATGCTCGCACGCGCCTGCTCGGCGCGCTCGTCGGACAGCAGCCGTTCGAGCGGGACGTCGACGAAGCGCGGGTCGCCGTAGTGGCGCTCGCGGTCGTAGAACGCGAGCTTCGTCGCCTCGGCGACGAGGTGGACGTACTCCGGCGAGTTGTGACCGAGCGCCGCGAGGTCGTACCCGTCGAGCGTCGCGAGCGCCTGCAGCAGCGCGGGGCCCTGACACCAGGTCGTCGGCGTCCAGACCTCCCAGGAACCGGTCCGGCGGTGAACCGCCGGCTCGATCTCGGCGTCGAAGCCGGCGAGGTCGTCGAGCGTCAGCCAGCCGCCGTTCGCGACTGAGTGACGGGCGATCGCCTCCGCCGGCTCGCCCTTGTAGAAGGCGTCGTGGACGGCGTCCAGCGCGGCCTCGCGGGTCGCCCCACGCTCCGCCGCGGCGAGCTGCTGCAGGAGGCGGCCGAGCGCGTCCTGGACCAGCCGCTCGCCTGCCCGCGGCGGCCGTCCCGCGGGCCAGTAGATCGCACGCGAGGACTCCCACTGCGAGAAGCCGGCGCCCATGATCTCGAACGAGGAGGCGAGCCGGGCGTCGAGCGTGAAGCCGTCGCGCGCGAGGGCGATCGCGTACGCGGCGCAGTCGGCGAAGGTCCAGGTGCCGAAGCGCTGGAGCGCTCGCACCCACGCCGACAGCGCGGCCGGCACGATCCCGACCGGCGCGCCGAGCGGCATGTCGTCGCCGTAGCGCGCGGTGAACGTGTCGATCGTCGCCGACGCGCCCCACCAGCCGCAGCCGGCGACGCTGTGAACGGTCGCCTCGGCGGCGGGCTTGACGACGATCGGCGCGACACCGCCGAGGTTGCACTGGTCGGACTGCACGACGTTGCTCGCCAGGCCGGCGGCGACGCCGGCGTCGACGGCGTTGCCGCCGCGCTCGAACACCTGCGCGGCGACCTGCGCGACCAGCGGATGCCCGGCGGCGACCATGTAGCGCTCGCCGACGAGCGTCGGCCGCAGCGACTCCGGCGGCGGGAACGCCTCCGGCGTCGGGCCGTCGGCGCGCATGCCGCCACCGATCGTGTTGCGCGGCCCGTCCGCGTCGACGATCGCTCTCGTCATCTGCCCGTCTCCTCGCCGACCGTCGCCGCGGACCGCTCGGCGATGTACGCGCGCCAGCCGCCGAGCTGGGTGATGTCCGTCGCGGTCGCCGGCAGCTCGCCTCCGGTCCAGACGACGCCGATGCGGTGGCCGGCGGCGTCGTCGAGCTCGATCACGCCGATGCCGAGACCCGCCGGTTCGCGTTCGAGGACGCGCGCGAGCTGTCGCAGCTCCATCGCGTACAGCTCTCCGGCGATCGCCGTGCCGTTCTCGTCGTCTCGGACCATCGCGGGATACGACTCGTCGATCGCATGCAGGCGGTAGGCCGGGACGGTCGTGCGCTCGCCGAGGAAGGTCGCCCCGGCGAGGTTGTCGTGCAGCTGCAAGCCGCGCATGAGCGTGCCGTTGACGAACAGCTCGACAGTGGAAAGCGAGGTCATTTCGCGACCGTACTCGGATCCAATTCCTATGTCAAGAGCGGGCCGCTTGCCGCTTAGTTTTTAGAAAAATGTGATGTTATCTGCCCTCATGCGAATCAAACTTGGATCCGAGATCAGCGCAAATGCGCCGTTGTTCAGGAGACGCCGACCCGGTCGTCCACGCCGAAATCGCCACTGCCCGAGAGACGACTGAGCGCGAGCGGCGGTGCGAGCTGGGCCGCGTCGCCGAGCTCGCGCTCGATCCGCAGCAGGCGGTTGTACTTCGCGAGCCGCTCTGACTGGGTGACCGAGCCGATCTTGATCTGACCGCCGGCGAGGCCGACGGCGAGGTCGGCGAGCACGGGGTCCTCGGTCTCGCCGGAGCGGGCCGAGATGACGGTGGTGAAGCCGGCCGCCCGCGCGCGCGACACGACGTCGACGGTCTCGCTGATCGTGCCGATCTGGTTCATCTTCACGAGCACGGCGTTGGCGGAGCGCTCGGCGATGCCGCGCTCGAGGCGGTCGAGGCTCGTCGTGAAGAGGTCGTCGCCGATCACCTGCAGGCGCGAGCCGAGGCGGGCGGTCAGTCCCGCCCACGCGGGCCAGTCGTCCTCCGCCAGCGGATCCTCGACCGACACGATCGGGTGCTCGTCGGCCAGCTCCGCAACGTACGCGGTCAGCTCGGCGGGGTCGAGCGTGCGGCCCTCCGACGCCAGCCGGTAGCTGCCCGACGCCGGGTCGTGGAAGTGGGTCGCCGCGACGTCGAGCGCGTAGGCGACCTCCTCGCCGAGCGCGAAGCCGGCCCGCAGGACGGCCTCGTCGAGCAGGCGCAGCGCCTCGCGGTGGTCCGCCAGCGCCGGACCGTAGCCGCCCTCGTCGGCCTTCAGCGTCACGAGGCCGCGCTCGGCCAGCAGCTCCCCCATCGCCGCGTGTACGGCGACGACCGCCTCCAGCGCGTCCCCGAAGCGTTCCGCCGCGACCGGGATCACGAGGAAGTCCTGGAAGTCGAGCTGGCGGCCGGCGTGGAGTCCCCCGCTGAGGATGTTGACCATCGGCCGCGGAAGCGTGACCTCCCCGCCCCGGGCGAGGTGGCGCCACAGCGGCTGCCCGGCGGCGAGCGCCGCGGCCCGCGCGGTCGCGAGCGAGACGGCGAGGATCGCGTTGGCGCCGAGGCGGGACTTGTCCTGCGTCCCGTCCAGCTCGCGCAGGACGGCGTCGACGGCACGCTGCTCGGGCTCGCGGCCGATCAGCGCCGCGGCGATCTCGCCCTCGATCGCCGCGACCGCCCCGCGCACGCCGCGACCGCCGTAGCGCGCGGGGTCACCGTCGCGGCGTTCGACCGCCTCGTGGCGGCCGGTCGACGCCCCGGACGGCACGCTCGCGCGCACCGCGCGGCCGTCGGAGAGCGTGATCCGCGCCTCCACCGTCGGACGGCCGCGCGAGTCGAGGATCTCCAGCGCGTCCAGCTCAGCGATCGTGATCGGGGTCATCGGGCTCCATGTGGTCGAGGTGGTCTGGTGCGAGCGCGAGCGCCGCGCCGACGTCGTCGAGCGCACCGTCGAGCAGAAGGCGGGCGCCGTAGCGCTCGACCGCCGCTCTGTGCTCTCCCTCGACGAGCGTCGGCAGCGGCGACTTGCCGCAGACGCGCGCGAGCAGCAGGCAGCCCAGCTCGGCGACGACGGCCCGCTCGTCGTCGGCCAGCCCGCCTGCCGCCCGGTAGGTCTGCCAGAAGCACGCCGCGTCGGCGGCCGCCGGGGCATGCGCGCGCCCGGGCCGGCTGCCGTCGAGCAGCAGGTGCATCAGCATGAACGCGACGTCGAACGACGGGTCGCCCCAGTGCGCCGTCTCGCAGTCGAGCATCAGCACGCGGTCGGGATAGGCGATCACGTTCTTCGGCGAGAAGTCGCCGTGCGAGAGCACGGACCGAACCGACAGCAGCCGCCGCACCTCGCGGCCGATCGCCTCCGTCAGCTCCGGGCGGGCCCGGGCGACGGTGCGGTGGAACGGGTCGACGCGGCCCTCCACCAGCGGCATCAGGTCGCCGAACTGCTCCGCGACGGCGCCGTCACCGGCGGTCGCCGCCTGCAGCCGCGCGAGCAGCTCGGCCGCGGCGGCCGTCGCGCGCGGACGCGTCTCCCCCGCGCGCAACGACTCGGCCCAGACGACGCCGCCCGGCGGCGCGATCGTCATCCCGAACGCGAACCGCTCGGCGTCGGAGAAGACGACCCGCGGCGCGACGCCGGGCGCGATCCGCGCCAGCAGCTCGAGGCAGTCGCGCTCGACGAAGACCCGCCGCCGGTCGAACTCCCACTCGGCGGCGACCCGCATCCGCTCGTGCGTCTGCTTGACGACGACGCCGCCCTCCTCCCACTCCGCCAGCAGCACCGTCCCGGAGACGCCGCCGCCGAGCGGACGCACCGCGACCGCCCCCTCCGAGGGGGCGATCGCGAGATCCCGCAGATAGTCCGCGAGATTGCCTGCGTCCAGGATCATCCGGTCGCCTGGATGCTGTCGAGGAAGACCGCCGCACCGCGGGCCTCCTGCGACTTGGCGCCGGTCACGACCACTCTGATCGTGCGCGCAGCCGAGGTCGCCCAGCTGCGCTTCCACAGCAGCGCCTGCCACGTGTTCGGTCCGCGGTAGCCGAACGTGTCGACGCGGTCGGTGAAGACGCCGTCGACGTAGACGTCGACGACGCCGCACGCGTCGCAGCGGCGGCCGATCAGCTCGACCGTTCTGCCGGTCACCGTCGCCTCCGCGGTCAGCGGCCCGGACGGCGTCGACGTCGTCAGCGGGTCGTACGACGGCGCGGCGGCTCTGCCCGTCGCGGTGTACTCGACCTGCGGATCCCAGCTGGTCTGGTCGGAGCTGTACGTGCCGTTGCGGTTGATCTCGAAGCGGATCGCGTCGCCCTCGGCGACGTCGAGGCCTCTGAGGTCGAACGCCGACCCGGTCCCGTCGGTCGCCGCGATCGTCCGCGGTCCGAGCACCGTTCTGCCGTTGCGCGTCACCCGCACGACGACGCCGTCGCCGGCCGGGTTGGTGTCGAACTTGAACGGTCTCGAGGCGATGTCGACCGTGCCCGTCACCGGCGCGATCCACGTCCGCGCCGTGTCGATCGACTGGCCCGGGTGCTGCACCCGCTCGAACACCCAGCCGCCGGTCGACGGCGTCGCGTCGTGCCACGTCGGCCCGGTCGCGAAGCCGGTCGGCAGGAACGACGCGATGTCGGTCCACGAGCCGTTGCGCTGGTCCTGGTAGCGCCAGTTGCGGTCGCCCTGCACGTCGCCGAACTGCTGGCAGGCGAGCTGGCACGCGCCCTGGTATCTGACCGACGGGTCCCACCGCGTCAGGTCGCCGGCCCACGTCGCACCGGCGGCGATCTCGAAGCGGATCTGGTCGCCCTCCGCCACCGTCACCCCCGTCGCCCCGAAGGCCGAGCCGGTCGTGTCGCCGGCCGCGATCGTCCGCGGCCCCGCGACCGTCGTCCCGTTCTTCGTGATCTTCACGACGACGCCGTCGCCGGCCGTGTCGATCTTCGCCGGCACGCCGTCGACGTCGACGACGCCGGCTCTCGGCGCGGTCCACGCGCGGGCAGCGCCGCCGGCCGCGCCGGGACGGATCGCGTCGCGCAGGACGAGGCGCGGCCCGCTGCCCGCCCCGTCGCTCCAGCCGGGTCCGTCCGCGCTCGCGCTCCCGTACTGCGAGAGGTCGCTCCAGCTGCCGCCCGACTCGCCCTGGTAGCGCCAGTCGCCGACGCCCTGCAGCGCCGAGAACGACTGACAGGCGAGCGCGCAGCCGCCGGCGGGACGGCGGTAGAGGATCTCCGGATCCCAGTTCGTTCTGTCGGAGTTGTACGTCCCGATGCGGTTGATCTCGAAACGGATCTGGTCGCCGGCCGCGACCGTGACGCCGGCGAGGTCCATGTCGGCGCCGACCTTGTCGGTCGCCGCGATCGTCCGCGGGCCGGCGATCGTCGTGCCGTTCTTCGTGACCTTCACGACGACGCCGTCGCCGCCCGCGACGTCCTTCGCGGGCCGGCTGGCGATGTCGATCGTCCCGCTGCGCGGCGCCGTCCACGTGCGCGCCGTGTCGATCGACTCACCGGGATGGATCGCCTGCGGGAAGACCCAGCCGCCGACCGAGGGCGTCGTGTCGTGCCAGATCCGGCCGTAGGTCGGATCTCTCGGCGTGTAGGTCGCGATGTCGCTCCAGACGCCGCCGCGGAGGTCCTGGTAGCGCCAGTCGCTGCCGCCCTGCGTCCCGCTGAAGCCGCCGCACGCGGTGCGGCAGACGGTGAAGTCGTACTGCTGCGCGGTGGAGGATGCGGTCGAGGTGATGCTCTGGTTCGACGCCTCGACCTGGGCGCTCGGGCGCTTCCAGCCCGTTCCGCCGTAGGTGAATGCGTCGTCCTCGGTGACGGTCGGGCGGGTCGTGCGCACCCGCAGGCCGTCGACGTTGACCGCGGTGCCGGTCGAGCGCGTGTTGCGGTCGGGCAGCACCGTGATCTCGACGCGATGGCGCGCCGTCGAGTTCCACGTGCGCGAGAAGACCGGGATGCGCCAGTTGGTCTCGTCGGGCGCGAACAGGTCGACGACCGTCCGCTCTCTGCCGTCGATCGTGACCGCCGCCTTGCCGTTGCCCGGCCCGAGCTTCGCGTACCAGGTCACGCCCGAGCCCTCGAAGACGTGGCCGACGGAGTCGCCGGCGGTCGAGGAGACCGACAGCGTGCCGGCGTACGCCTCCACTCTGCCCGTCTGGTGGCTCCAACCGCCGCCGGCGTATCTGAGCGCGCCGGCCGCGCCGTCGAGCACGATCGCGTCGGTCGCGGTCGGCGTCGTGGAGACCGTCGCGGAACGGTTGCCGTCGGCGTCGAAGGCCCGCACCGCGTAGGTCGACTGGGTGCTCGCCGCAGGCGAGTGGTCGAAGTAGTAGGTGCCCTTGCTGACGACGGCGATCCTCGCGCCGTCGCGCAGCACGTCGTAGCCGCTGAGGAAGTGGTCGTCGCTCGACGCCGGCCAGGTCAGCCCGACGCCCGGGACGCTCATGTTCGTCTCGTATCTGGCGGTGACCGAGGCCGGCGCGGTCGGCGCCGTTCTGTCGCCGCCGGCGCCGGGCCGCTTCGGCATGCCGAGCCAGATCAGCTCACCGGTCTGCGGGCTGGTCAGCACGATCCCTCTGCTCATCAGGTCGGCGCCGGTGCGCGTCCCCGCGGTCCCCGTCCCGAGCTGGAAGCTGACCGTGTAGCTGTCGCCGGGGTTGAGGCCCTTCGGGTGGACCGTGACCGCGCCGGTCTGGTCTCTGCCGAGCATCAGGATGCTCTTGGTGCCGTCTCTGCTGACGCGCTGAAGCCAGGCGCGCTGCACGCCGGTCCCGCTCGGGTGGTAGTAGCGGATCCAGCGGCCGGCGACGCCGGCGGCCTTCAGGTAGCGGTAGCGCTCGACCACCTCGCGCAGGCACTCGAGCTTCGCCGGGTCGCTCGTCGTGCCGGTGTAGTCGGGCGTGAACGCGAGCGTGAAGTTGAACGCGGCCGAGCACTGGTCCGGGACCCAGGCGTCCGGCATGCCGGAGATCTTGTCGACCGGGAACAGCCGCGACGCGTCATAGAGCGCGGTGTCGCCTCTGTCGTCGGTGAAGCTGGCGCTGGAGGAGCGGCGGATCAGCTCCCAGCCGAACTCGGTGCCGCCCGAGTTGACGCTCTGGATCGAGGAGTCCGGGCGCGCGTCGAGGAAGCCGAGGCTCGCTCTCACGAGCGCCTCGCTCTGCTTCAGCTGGATCGCGCCGTTGGCGTTGCCGATCGGGCAGACGTCGTTGCGCCAGGCGTGGTCGCCCCACTTCTGCGCGTTGCCGACCAGCGTTCTCTGCAGCCAGTCGGCGGCGAGCGGGATCGACAGGTCGATCAGTCTGAAGCCGAAGACGTCGTTCTCGCTGCACGGGACGCCCTGCGCCCACCACGCCGGGTTGACGTTGTACGCAGCCGCGCCCGTCTGCGAGTTGTACGTCGGCTGATAGAGCGTCTGCCGGATCCCCGACTTCGCGAGGTAGTCGTGGCTCTGTCTCCAGTCGGGGCCGTTCCACGTGCCGATCTGGTCCCACCAGCCGTAGTCGCGGTGGTAGCCGTCGGCGCCGACGTGGCGCATGTGGTCGGCGAGGCCGAAGACCTTCTGCAGCAGACCGGTCGGGTCGTAGCCGCCGCCGGTGCCGTAATAGCCGGAGGCGCCGGCGCGCCAGAAGCCGAGCATCCGCACGCCCGCGAAGTATGGGTCGCGCGTGTAGTCCCACAGGTATCTGTACTGCCACGCGAGCAGCCGGTTGGTCATCTCGTCGTGGTCGCCGGCGTAGGTCAGCATCCACGATCTCGGGGTCGTGACGCTCTCGCCGGGCGCCACGCTGGCGTCGAAGTTGGGCAGCGTCACCGACACGCCGCCCGGCGCGCCGTCTACGCTGCCGACCGCTGCCTTCCAGCGGCCGTGCAGGTCGAGCCCGAACGAGATCCCGTCCTCCCGCGCGACGTTGCGGAAGTCGAGCCACGGGATGTAGGTCGCGCTCGTCTCCTTGTAGGCGACCTGCGTCGCGCATCTCTGCGCCAGCGCGTCGCTGCCGCACGCGAGCTGGTCGTAGCTGTCGAAGTCGCGCCGGTAGGTGCTCGACAGCGGCGCGACGCGCGAGGTCCACGAGCCGTGGTTGAGGTGGCCGGCGCTCGCGCCGGTCATGAAGGTCAGGTCGACGTCGTTCGCCGCCGCGTCGGCGCCGAGCATCCGCTGGTGCAGGAAGCTCGGTCTCGCCAGCGTTCTCGCGCTCGCGGACGTGTTTCTGTAGATCACCTGCTCGCGGATCAGCGAGGTCGACGGGAAGACGACGTAGCGCTTCGTCACGTCGACGCCGGTGCGCGACAGCGTCACGTCGAGCTGGATCGCCTCCTCCCCGCCGACCGTCACCGTTCTCGCCGCGCCGGCACCGCAGCTCCAGCCGCCGGTCGAGCCGCGCAGCGTCGTCCCGTCCCACTCGAAGCGGAACTCGTCCGAGGCCGTCGTCCCCTGCACCAGCTCCTGCGCCGGCGAGGCGACCTTGTTCTTCAGGCTCGTCATCTCGAACTCGCCGCCGGCGAGCGCGACGACCTTCTCGACACCGGCGGTGCCGAACGTCCAGCTGCATGCGTTCGCGTCCTGGTTCGCGTATGCGTCCCCCGACGTGACCGCGTGCGCCCCCGCGGGGGCGCCCAGCGCGATGCCGGCCGCCGCGGCGCACGCCGCCACGACCGTCCTCCGTTGCCTGACGAACACGGCTCTCTCCTTCCGATGTTCCGATACGGATGCGGTCGCTGACGCGCGCCTCAGCGCACGTCGGCGACCGTGTTGCGCAGCGCGCCGATCCCCTCGATCTCGACCTCGACGACGTCGCCGTCGTGCAGCGAGCGGATCGGGTCCATGAACTCGCCGCAGCCCCACGGCGTGCCGGTGACGATCACGTCGCCGGCCTCCAACGTGAAGCTGTGCGAGCAGAACGAGATCAGCCCGGCGACGCCGACCAGCATCTCCTTCGTGCTGGAGTCCTGCACGAGCTCGCCGTTGACGCGCGTGCGCAGCGGCAGCGCCTGCGGATCGGCGATCTCGTCGGCGGTGACGATCACTGGGCCGAGCGGGCAGAACGTGTCGAGGCTCTTGCCGCGCACCCACTGGCCGTCGGCGAACTGCACGTCGCGCGCGGAGACGTCGTTCGCGACCGTGTAGCCGAAGACGTGCGCGAGCGCGTCTCCCTCCGCGACCCGCGATGCGGTTCTGCCGATCACGACCGCCAGCTCGACCTCCCAGTCGACTCGCTGCGTGATCGCGCGGTCGACCTTGATCTCGTCGCCGTCGCCGATCACGCTGGTCGTGAACTTGGCGAAGACCGGCGGCTGCTCCGGCGCCTCGAGCCCCGCCTCCTTGACGTGGTCGAGGTAGTTGAGCCCGATCGCGACGATCTTGCCCGGCCGCAGCGGCGCCAGCAGCCGCGTGCCCGCGTCGAGCGGCGATCCGGCCCGCCCTCCCGCCGGGTGGAGCGCGGCGCCGCTCGCGATCAGCGCCTCCAGCGGCGTCGCGCCGTCGCCGATCGGCAGCAGCGCGCCATCGCGCTCGATGACGGGCACGGTGCCCTGCGGCGTCTCCGCCGTTCCAACTCGCATGCTGTTCCTTCTCTTGTCTGGTTCGCGTCGCCGCTACAGCAGCAGCGACAGGGGTCGTTCGAGCAGCTCGCGCACACGCGCGAGAAAGCGGGCGCCGTCGGCGCCGTAGAGGATCCGGTGGTCGCACGTCAGCGCCAGGTCCATCACGTGGCCGAGGGCGAGCGCGCCGTCGCGCACGACCGGCTCCTGGCGCAGCGCGCCGACGGCGAGGATCGCCGCCTGCGGCGGATTGACGATCGCCTGGAAGCGGGTCACGCCGAACATGCCGAGGTTGGAGACGGTGAAGGTGCCGCCGGCGAGGTCGGCCGGGGCGATCGTCCCCTCGCGGACGGCCGTCGCGAGACGGCGGGCCTCGCGCGCGATCTCGCCGAGCGGGAGACGGTCGGCGTCGGCGATCACCGGCACGACGAGCGCGTCGTCGGCCGCGACCGCGAGCCCGACCGAGACACGCTCGTGCAGCTCGAAGCCGTCGCTGGTGTAGGAGCCGTTCGCGCGCGGGTGGTCGCGCAGCGCCAGTGCGCACGCCTTCACGACGAGGTCGTTGAAGGAGGGCGCGCGGCCGGGCTCGGCCGCGGCTTTGAGCTGGGTCCGCAGCGCGACCGCCGCGTCCATCGCGACGCGCGTCTCGACGAGGAACTCCGGCACGGTCGCCTTCGCCTCCGCCATCCGCCGCGCGACCGTCTGCTGGAGGCGCGTGAGGGGTTGGAGGGTGGAGTCGCCGCGGCCGGAGGGGGCCGGGGCGGCCGCAACGGCGGCGGGCGACGGCGGAGCGACGGACGCGGCAGGGGCGGCGAGAGCGGCAGCCGCTGCGGGCGGGGCCGCCGCGACCGCCGCCTCCACGTCCCGCCGCACGATCCGGCCGTTCGGGCCGCTGCCGCTCAAGGCGGCGAGATCGATCCCCTGGACGTGGGCGATCCGGCGCGCCAGCGGCGAGGCGATCAGCCTCCGCGGGCGGGTCGCGAGCGCGCTCACGAGGCCGCGCTCCGGCCGTCGAGCGCGATCCGGCCGCCGCGCAGCTCGCGGCCGACGAGGTAGTCGACCATCGCGTCGGCCGTCATCGTCCGCGCGCGGCGCTCGGCGGCGGTCGAGTACCAGCCGAAGTGCGGCGACAGCAGCAGGTTCGGCGCCGACAGGATCGGGTCGTCCGCCGCCGGCGGCTCCGCGACGAGCACGTCGAGCGCCGCGCCGGCGATCTCCCCGTCGTGCAGCGCCTGCGCCAGCGCCGGCTGGTCGATCAGCCCGCCGCGCGAGACGTTGACGAGCACGGCGCTGCGCTTCATCGCGCGCAGCCGCGCGGCGTCGATCAGCGCCGTCGTCTCCGGCAGCAGCGGCAGGTGGAGCGTGACGACGTCCGCCTCCTCCAGCAGCGCGTCGAGTGAGGCCACGAGCGACACGCCGTCCGGCGCCTCCGTCACGCCCGGGTCGAACCCGCTGACGCGGCCGAACAGCGGCGCGAGCAGCGCCGCGGTCGCACGCCCGATGCGGCCGAGCCCGACGACGGCGGCGGTCTGCTCCGACAGCGGCGCGACCGGCGCCAGCTCGCGCCAGGCGCCGTAGTCCCGGCGTGCGACCGCGTCGCCGGGCAGCAGTCTCCGCTGCACGCCGAGGATCAGCGCCAGCGCATGGGTCGCGACCTCCTCGGTCGCGTAGTCGGGCACGTGCACGACGCCGACGCCGCGCACGGCCGCCGCGTCGAGGTCGATCGCATCGAGGCCGATGCCGGCGCGGCCGATCACGCGCACCGACGGCGCGAACGCCTCGACGCACGCCGCCGGCAACGGGTCGACGGTGACGATCACGCCGTCGGCGCCGGCGGTCGCCGCCGCGATCTCCTGCGGTGTCTCCAGCGGCGCCAGCACCACCTCGACGTCGTCGCCGCGCAGGTGCTCGCGCTCGATCTCGACGTCGCTGAACGTGCGCGCGGCCATCACGAACTTCAGGCGGGGCATCGCTCTCCTCACCATTCGGTCGTCCCACCCGCGTTGAGCGCGAGGTTGCCGCCGTCGACCGGCAGCAGCACGCCGCTGACCATCCGCGCCTGGTCGGAGGCGAGGAACAGCGCGGCGGCGGCGATGTCGCCCGGCTCGATCAGGCCGCCGAGCGGGATGCCCTTCAGCCACTGCGCGATCAGCGCATCGGAGTCGAAGTTCGGGTCCGCGATCAGCCTGTCGAGCGCCGGCGTGCGCGTCTGCGCCGGCTTGATCGCGTTGACGCGGATGCCGTGCCTGCCCCACTCGGCCGCCAGCTCGCGCGTGAGCGCGTCGACCGCTCCCTTGGAGGAGGTGTAGGCGACGTTGCCGCGCCCGAGCGCGGTCGTGCCGCCGATCGAGCTGAGGTTGACGATCGCCCCGCCCGCGCCGGTCGCGATCATGCGGCGGCCGGCCTCTCGCGCGCACAGGAAGCTGCCCTGGACGTTGACCGCGTAGACGCGCGCCCAGTCGGCCGCGGCCACGTCCTCAGGATGGGCGCGAACGCCGAAGAAGGCGTCGTTGACGAGCACGCGGACAGCGCCGAGCCGCTCGTCGACATGCGCGAAGGCGGCCTCGACGGCGCCCTCGTCGCTGACGTCGCAGTCGACCGCGACGGCGCGGCGGCCGAGCGCCTCGATCTCGGCGGCGACCGCCGCGGCGCCGTCGGCGGCGACGTCGAGGCAGGCGACGTCGGCGCCAGCCGCGGCGAAGGTCGTCGCGATCGCCCGGCCGATGCCGGAGGCGGCGCCGGTGACGACGGCGACGCGGCCGTCGAGCCGGGCCGGTCCTACGGGGTCGAAGCTCATGCGGGCACCTCCGTCGGCTGCTCGCGGTAGAGGACGGTGCGCGCCGCCCGCTCGACGTCGGCGACGTCGGGGATCAGCGCCTTGAACAGGGCGGGGCTGTGCGGGATCGGCACGTGCAGCGCACCGACCCGCTCGATCGGGGCATCCAGGTCGTCGAAGCACGCTTCCTGGATCGCCGCGGCGACTTCGGAGGCGATCCCGCCGATCCGCGTCGACTCGCCCGCGACGACCAGCCGGCCGGTCTTGCGGACCGACGCGACGACCGTCTCGAGGTCGAGCGGGAAGACGGTCCGCAGGTCGATCACCTCGGCGTCGATCCCCTCGGCCTCCAGCCGTCTCGCCGCCTCCAGCGCCTTTGTCGCCATGATCGAGTAGCCGACGATCGTCACGTCGGCGCCGCCGCGGCGGACCGCGGCGCGGCCGTACGGGACGAGGTCGTCGGGACCGCCGGCCTCGCCCCGCAGGCCGGTCTGCATCTTGTGCATCAGGAAGACGACCGGGTCCGAGCCGCGCAGCGCCGACTTGATCAGCCCCTTCGCGTCCCATGGCGTCGAGGGCGTCGCGACGAACAAGCCCGGCATGTGCGCGAACCACGCCTCGACCTGGTTGTTGTGCTGCGCGGCGCCGAACGCGACGCCGGCCGTGCCGCGGATCACGACCGGGACCGGCACGTCCCACATGTATCGGATCTTCGCCGCCTGGTTGACGACCTCGTCGATCGCGCCGAAGACGAAGTCGATGAAGTTGAGGTCGACGATCGGGCGCATGCCGTTGAGCGCGGCGCCGACGCCGGAGGCGACCATCGCCGCCTCCGAGATCGGCGCGTCGCGGATCCGCTCGCGGCCGAACTTCTCGCCGAGGCCCTTCACCTGCGCCCAGTGGCCGCCGCGGATGAACAGGTCGGTGCCGACGACGAACACCGCCGGGTCGCGTTCCATCTCCTCGGCGACGCCCTCGGCGAACGCCTGCGAGAGCGTCAAGGTGCGGCTGCTCACGGCTTTCCCTCCAGATTGACTTCGATGCCGTACACGCCCTCGGCCGCCGTCGCCGGATCGGGCCACGGCGAGGACTCGGCGAACTCGATCGCGGCGGCGACCGTCGCCTCCGCGCGGGCGAGGACGGCGTCGAGGCCGCCCACCTCCAATGCCCCGGCGGCCTCCAACGCACGTGCGGCGCGCAGGAGCGGGTCGCGCGCGCGCCGCCACAGCTCGACCTCACCCGCCTCGCGGTAGGTCTCCGGGTCGTCGACGGTGTGGCCGCTGTAGCGGTAGGTGAGCGCCTCGACGAAGGTCGGCCCGCCGCCGCCGAGCGCCCGCTCGCGCGCCTCCGCGACGACGTCGTGGACGGCGACCACGTCCTGGCCGTCGACCTGCACCGAGTGCAGCCCGAAGCCGGCTGCGCGGTCGGCGATCGTCGTGTTCGGGGCGGCTGCCGCCAGGTGGGTCTCGACCGCGTAGAGGTTGTTCTCGCAGATCGCGATCAGCGGCAGCTGCCACGACGCTGCGAGGTTGACGTTCTCCCACGTGCGGCCGGTGTTGGCGCCGCCGTCGCCGAAGAAACCGACCGCGACCTGGTCGCGCCCGCGCAGCTTCGCGCCGACCGCGGCGCCGGTCGCGATCCCGAGCCCCGCGCCGACGATGCCGTTGGAGCCGAACAGGCCGAGCGAGAAGTCGGCGAGGTGGAGGTGCCCGGCGCGACCGCCGAGCAGGCCGCCGGCCTTGCCGTAAAGCTCCGCCATGATCTCGGCCGGCTGCAGCCCCTTCGCGAGCGAGTGGTGGTGGCTGCGGTGGGTGCTGGTCACGATGTCGGAGGGCGCCAGCGCCCGCACCGCCCCGATCGCGACGGCCTCCTGGCCCGCCGCGGAGTGCATGCCGCCGGGGATCTTGCCGGCGCGCGCGAGCGGCGCGGCGCGCTCCTCGAAGACGCGGATCAGCGCCATCGCCTCCAGCCACTCGGCGACCGTCGCGGGATCGTTGGCGCCCAGCTCCAGCGCCACCAGCTCGTCGTCGTCGCCCGGTCTCCCGAGGTTCGCGCCGACGACCTCGTAGCGGCGTCTGCCGCGGCCGGCCCTGCGCGGCTCCTCCCACGCCGGACGGTCGGGGTCCAGCGGCGGCGCCGCGACGGCCTCGACGGTCGGGCGGCCGGTCGCTCTGCGCGGCGCGTCGGCACGCGGCGGCGCGGGCGGCGCGGTCCCGTTCCCCGCGACCGGAGCGACCGGCGGCGGCGCCGGCGCCGCCGCCGGCGCCGCCGCCGCCACGGCAGCCCGCCCGCCGTTCGCGGCGGCGGCGGGCGCCGCCCCGTTCTCCTGCTCGCCCGGCGCCAGCACGCGCGTCAGCAGCGCGCCGGTCGGCACCGTCTCCCCCTCGCCGACGAGCAGGGCGCCGAGCACGCCCGCGGCGGGTGACTCCAGCTCGGCGGTCGCCTTGTCCGTCTCGATCTCGGCGATCTCCTCGCCTCGCTCCACCGCATCGCCCGGCTGCTTGAGCCAGCGCAGCAGGGTGCCTTCCGACATGGCCATCCCCATCGCCGGCATCACGACCTCATGCATCCGGGTTTCCCCTCTTCTTTCGTGTCACATTCAGGCCGGCCGCATAGACCGCGGCCAGCAGGATCAAGCCGTAGGAGATCTGCAGCCACGCCGTCCCGAGCGAGAACAGCGGCAGCAGCGAGGCGACCAGCGTCAGCACGAGCGCGCCCGCGACCGTGCCGGCGTAGTGGCCGCTTCCGCCGAGGATCGAGGCGCCGCCGACGGCGACGGCGACCGCCGAGGAGAACAGGTACGGGTCGCCCATCGTCAAAAACGCCTGGTCGGTGAAGCCCATCACCAGCAGGCCCGTGACGGCGGCGCCAAGCGCCGACAGCACGTACGGCGCGACGAGCACGCGGCGAGCGCGCACGCCGGCCAGCTCCGCGGCGCGGCGGTTGGCGCCGATCGCGTACAGGCGGCGGCCGAACGTCGTCAGCGACAGCAGCGCGCAGCCGAGCGCGATCACCGCCGCCCAGATCCACAGCTGGGTCGGCAGGCCGAGCGTCTCGCCGAGCACGAAGTCGGTCAGCTGCTGCGGCGGGTTGGCCGAGATGCCGCCGTCGGTGTAGACGAGCAGGAGGCCCTGCAGAGCCCCGTTCATACCCAGCGTCATGATGATCGGCGGCACGCCCGCGTAGGCGACGCCGACGCCGTTGACGAGCCCGACGACCGCCGCCAGCGCCAGCACCAGCGCGATCGTCACGCCGAGCGGGCGCCCGTCGGCGGTCATCACCGAGGTCAGGACCGCGGCGCCGGTCAGCGTCCACGGCACCGACAGGTCGATCCCGCCCGTGAGGATGCAGAGCGTCTGGCCGAGGCCGATGATGCCGATGAACGAGGCGTACGTCAGCATCGTCTTCAGCTGGCTGGGAGCGGCGAAGTCGAGCGAGTGGACCGTGCCGACCGCGAACAGCAGCAGCGCGATGCCGTACGCGGTCAGGATCGTGCGGTGGCGAGCGAGGCTCATGACCGCCCCCGGCGGCGCTTGAGCTGCGCCGCGACCGAGCTGACGGTGACCGCCGCGACCAGCAGCGCGCCCTGGAAGAACGTGCTCCAGAACGACTCCAGGGCCAGCGCCGCGATCAGGTCGGGGATCATCAGGAAGGCGATCGCGCCGACGATCGAGGCGGCCGCCGAGCCGGTCCCGCCGAAGATGCTGGTCCCGCCGAGCACGACCGCGGCGACCGAGCTGAGGATGTAGGGATCGCCGGCCGTCGGCGAGCCGGAGCCCGTCTGCGCGGCGATCCAGATCCCGGCGAGCGCGGCGAACAGCCCGGAGAGGACGTACGCCTGGATCGTCCGGCGGGCGATCGGGACGCCGATCAACCGCGCCCGCTGCTCGTCGGACCCGATCGCGCGCAGATCGCCGATCAGGCGCGAGTCGCGCAGCCACAGCCACAGCGCCAGCAGCGCGAGCACGACCCACAGCGCCTTCGGTACGCCCAGCCACGAGCCGAGCACGGCCTCCGTCAAAGCCGGCGGCGAGGCGCCGCCCTCCTGCGGCAGGATCAGCAGCGCGACGCCGCCGAAGATCGACCAGGTCGCGAGCGTGACGATGAACGGCTGCAGTCGCGTGACCGCGACCGCGACGCCGTTGACCAGCCCGCCGACGCCGCCGAGCGCGACGACGGCTGCCAGCAGCAGCCACAGGCTCGCGCCGTCGGCGCCGCGCGTCGCCAGCAGCGCGGTGACGGTGCTGATGACGCCGCCGACGGCGAGGTCGATTCCGCGCGTGAACATCACGAGCGTCTGCCCGAAGGCGACGAGCGCCAGCGGCACGACGGCCGAGAAGCGGACGTCGACGGCCCCGGGGCCGTCGATCAGCGCCGGCTGCAGCAGCCAGATCGCGAGCCCGAGCGACGCGACGTAGACGTACGGCATCCAGGCTGCGACGCCGGCGCGGCGCAGCCGCGCGAGCAGGGCGCTGGCGGAGCGGTCGCCGCCGAGCGGCTCCGCGGTCGTGGCGCTCATGCGCGCGCCTCCTTTCGGCGGCCGCCGACGGCGGCCGCGACGATCTCCTCTTCGGTGATCTCGCCGGTGAGCTGCGCGCGCACGACGCCGTCGTGCAGGACCAGCACCCGGTCGGCGAGGTTGGCCAGCTCGGCGGCGTCGCTGGAGTAGAACAGCACCCCGACGCCGGCCTCGGCCTGCTCGCGCATCAAGCGGTAGATCTCCGACTTCGTGCCGACGTCGACGCCGCGCGTCGCGTCGTACAGCAGCAGCAGTCTCGGCGAGCGCGCCAGCACGCGGCCGAGCAGCACCTTCTGCTGGTTGCCGCCCGAGAGCCCGCCGACCGGGTCGCGCACGTCGGCGACCTTGATCTGCAGCTCCCTGACGGCGTCGCCGACGAGCGCGCGCTCGCGTCCGCGGTCGACGAGCCCGAGGCGGGAGATCCGCCGCAGGTTTCCGAGCGAGACGTTGTCGCGCACGCCGAGCGTCAGGCAGAGCCCTTCGGCGGCGCGGTCCTCGGGCACGAGCGCGACGCCCGCGTCGAGCGCCTGCGCCGGGCTCGACGGGCGCAGCTCGCGCCCGTCGAGCAGCACCCGGCCAGTCGACGGGACGGTCCCGAACAGCGCGCCGAACAGCTCCGCCTGGCCCTGGCCGTCGAGGCCGCCGACGCCGACCAGCTCGCCGCGGCGCAGCGTCAGGTCGACGCCGCGCAGCCGCGGCGGAGCGCCGACGCCGTGCAGCTCGCAGACGACCGGCGCCTCCGCGACGCCCTCTGCCTTCGCCGGGTAGATGCGCTCGACGGTGCGGCCGAGCATCAGCTCGACGAGCTTCTCCTCGGGCAGCTCCGCGGTCGCGCCGGCACCGACGTCCTCGCCGGCGCGGAAGACGGTGACGCGGTCGCACAGCTGCTCGATCTCCGCCATCCGGTGGGAGATGAACAGCGCGCAGCCGCCGTCGGCGGCGAACCCGCGCACCAGCTCGAACAGCCACGCGACCTGCTCGGGCAGCAGTGCCGAGGTCGCCTCGTCGAGCACGAGCACGCGCGGCTCGCGCAGCAGCGTCTTGACGATCTCCAGCACCTGCCGCTCGGCGAGCCGCAGCTCGCGGACCGGCCGCGTCACGTCGCCGGCGGGCACGTCGAACCGCTCCAGCGCGTCGCGCGCGGCGGCGTGCAGCGCGCCGCTCGCGACGCGACCGGCGCGGACGCGCGGCTCGATCCCGTACAGCAGGTTGGCCGCGACGCTGAGGTCGGGGATCAGGCTCAGCTCCTGGAAGACGGTGCCGATCCCGGCCCGCCGCGCCTCCTGCGGCGAGCGCGGCCGCAGCTCGGCGCCGGCGAGCGTGACGCTGCCGGCGTCGGGCCGCACCGCGCCCGAGAGGATCTTCACGAGCGTGCTCTTGCCGGCGCCGTTCTCGCCGACGAGGCCTTGGACCTCGCCCGCAGCGGCGCGCAGCGACGCCCCGCGCAGGGCGCGGGTGCCGCCGTAGGCCTTGTGCAGCTCGCTGAGGACGAGGTCGGCCATCGGTCAGCCGGCCGCCTGCTCTGCCGTGATGTCGTACTCCTGGAGCGAGAACGGCAGCGCGAGGCCGGGCGGCAGGTCCTCGTAGGCGTTTCTGCCCAGCTCGATCTGCTCGATCGCGATCTCGCCCGGGTTCTCCTTCGGTCTGAACTCGTCCGCGTTGGTGACGAACAGCGTCACCGGCACCGGCACCTGCTCGCTCGTCGGCGGCGTGTCTCTCCCCTGCGCGGCGTCGAGCCCGAGCTTCATCGCGATCTGCACGACCGTCGGCGGACCGGCGAGGACGGCGCACGGCGCTCTCTCCTTCATGCAGCCGACCAGCTCGCCGTTGTAGCCGTAGCACGTGGTCGCGGGGACCGTGGAGATGCCGGCCTGTCTGAACGCCTTGAACGCCGGGTTGCAGTAGCCCTGCGTCATCACGCCCGCGGCGTCTCTGTTGCCGACGAGCAGCTGCGAGATCCCCTGCTGCTCGGGGCCGGGCGCGTACTTGCCGTCGAACTCGCCGGCGATCTCGACGCCGCCGCCGCCGACGTCGAGCCCCTCCAGGAAGGCGTCCTCGATCTCTCTGGAGACCGGTGCGCCGGGCAGGCCGCGGTCGAGCAGGATCTTGCCTCTGTTGCCGAGCGTCTGCGCCATCCACTGGCCGACGAGCAGCTGGCCGTCGGCGTGGCTCTGCGCGACCTTCCAGGCGCACGGCTCCGTCACGACCTGGTCGAACGAGATCACTCTGATGCCGGCGGCGCAGGCGCGCTTGAGCGCGGGGTTGAGCGCGGTCGGCGAGCCGGCGTCGACGAGCAGCACGTCGGGTCTGCCCTGGATGATGTTGTTGATCGACGCGACCTGCGCCTGCGTCGTGTTCTCGGCGTTGACGACCTCCAGCTCGACGCTGTCGGCGAACGGCGGCTGTCTGGCCGTCAGCTCGGCGAGCTTCAGCATCTGCGGCCGGAAGTCGTTGCCGAGGAAGTTGTTCGAGATGACCATCTTGACCTTCTCGCCGCCGCCGTCGCCGGTGGAGGCGGACGTGGCAGTCGAGTCGGAGTCGCTCGATCCGCAGGCGGCGAACGTGACCGCCGTCAGGCATGCGAGGACCGCGGCGGGCAGCGCCCGCCTGTGCAGCAGCTTCATCGGGTTTCTCTCTCCTTGGTCGTTGGCCGCGTCAGCCGACGCGGGTCAGTCGATCCCCCACGGGAACTGCGCCAGGACCTCGGGGCCCTGGTCCGTCACGACCGCCATCTGCTCGGCGCGGGCGCCGGTCGGCGCCGCCTCGCCGGCGTACACGCCAGGCTCGACCGCGAAGACCATCCCGGGCTCCACGACCGTGTCGTCGTAGAAGGTCAGCCGCGGCAGCTCGTTGACGGTCACGCCGATCTGGTGGCCGCTGTAGTGCGCGTAGCCGAAGCCGTGCGCGGCCATCGTGTCGCGATGCGCGACCGCCGCCTCCGACGCCCGCGCCCCCGGCCGCAGCGCGTCGATCGCCGCCGCGCAGGCCGCCTGCGCGGCAAGGGCGTAGCGGCGTTGGTCGTCGCTCGGCTCGGCGCCGAAGACGACCGTGTTGGTGCAGTCGGCCCAGTAGCCGTTGACGCGCGGGCTGATGTCCATCAGCCCGGTGTCGCCGGCCTCGACGATCCGCTCGAACGGCCCGTTGGGCCACGTGAGCGCGCGGGTGCGGGCGCCGACGGTCAGCTCTCCGGTGACGGTCAGCGGCCCGCCCGCGAGCCGTTCCATCGCGGTCGTCACCTCGCCCCACAGCTCCAGCTCCGAGCAGCCGGCGGCGGCCGGGGCCAGCTCCAGCAGCCGCAGGTGACCGGCGGCGGCGACCTGCGCCGCGAACCACAGCCGCTCGATCTCCTCCGCGGTCTTGACCATGCGGGCGTGCGCGAGCGGCGGACCGGCGTCGGGCGCGTCGAGCGGGAGGCCGAGCGCGTCGAGCACGGCGACCGGCAGCGCGCGGCGCTCGACCGCGAGCCGCGGACCGCCCATGCCGCCGCCGTGCGCCGCTCCCGCCGCGTCCGCGGCCGCTCGCCCGCCGCCGCTCAGCCCGAGGTCGTTCAGCGCCCGCCGCAGCGCGGCGGTCAGCTCGGCCGGGTGGTCGACCGGCTCGACCATCCCGAGCGTGCCGAACGTCTCCGGCGCGCCGATCCGCGACCCCTTCATCGCGCTGCCGCCGTAGACGTCGGCGACGACGAGCCGCGCGGCCTCCTCGCGCGCCGAGACGACGGCGTAGGCGATCGGCGCGCGCTCCACGATGTCGGCGAACGGACCGACGATCAGCGGCGCCTCCCATCCGCTCACGTAGGTGACGTTGCTCGGCGAGGCGAGCAGCGCCCCGTCGAGGCCGGCGTCGCGCAGCGCGGCGCAGGCGCGCGCGAGCGGCTCGTACGTCGTCGTCATCGTGCGCTCCCTCCGTCGAGGTTCGTCTCCAGCCGCCACAGGCGGCCGGCGAAGTCGTCGCTGCGGTCCCACGCCGTCGTCGCGTCGGTCGCCCACAGCGTGGTGCCGTCGAAGGCGCAGTTGGAGAGGATCAGGTCCTCCGCCCAGCTCAGCTGCGCGACCTCCCGCTCCCCGTCGGCGCCGGGCGCGACGACGTGCAGCCCGCCGGAGAAGACGCTCGCGACGACGACCGTCCCGTCGGCGGCGATCGCGAAGCCGTCGCCGGTGCCGTCGGGCCCGAGGTCGGCGACGACCGCATCGCCCTCCAGCACGCGCAGCACGTGGGTGTGGGTCTCGACCCACAGCACCCGTCCGTCGCCGTCGAACCCGATCCCGTTCGGGTAGACGTTGCCCAGCTCGCGGACGATCTCGGTGGCGCCGTCGGCGTGGCGGCAGATCCAGCCGCGGACGTCGCCGCCGGGGTCGTAGTCGCCGGGGTCGGTGAACCAGATCGCCCCGTCGGGAGCGACGCAGAGGTCGTTCGGGCGCCGCAGCGGGCGGCCGCCGGCCGTGGTCGTGACGACCTCGGCCACCCCGCTCACGGGGTCGAGTGCGACGATCGACGGCGGCTGCCGCTGCGGCGACTGCCAGTCGCCGAGCTTGCCGCCGTTCTGCGCCACGAAGATCCGGCCGTCAGGCGCGAGCGCGAGGCCGTTCGGCGCCCCGCCGACGTGCGCGAGCGTGCGCGCCTCCCCGTCATCCAGCACGGCGACGCGGCCGGGGTACTGCTCGACCCACGCGACGCGGCCGGGCCCGAGCACGAGCGGCCCCTCGGGGAAGCCGAGCCCGGCGACCGCGATCTCGGCGGAGACGATCTCCAGCGCGCTCATCGCGTGCCCTCGCTTCCGTCGATCCGCTCCAGCCCGTCGAGCGGCGGCAGCGTCGCGCCCGCCGACGACATGCCGCCGTCGATCCGCAGCACGTGGCCGTTGAGGTGGCGCGCCTCCGGCGACAGCAGGAACGCGACGCCGGCCGCAACGTCCTCGGGCGTCAGCACGCGCCGCATCGGGGACAGCGCCTCCCAGCTCTCCAGCACGGCGGCCGGGTCAGGCGCAGCGTCGAGCACCGCGCGCGTGGCGGGGGTCAGCACCGCACCCGGGGCGACGGCGTTGCAGCGGATGCCGAGCTGCCCGTACTCGACGCAGACGCCGCGCGTCAGCGCCTCGACGCCGCCCTTCGCGGCCGCGTAGGCGATCCAGCCGGGCAGGGTCCCGTGCGCGTGGATCGACGAGATGTTGACGATCGCGCCCCCGACTCCGAGCCGCAGGAACGCCCGGACCGCCTCGCGGCAGCCGAGCAGCGGCGCTCTCAGGTTGACCGCCAGCGTGCGGTCGATCCGCTCGTCGCTCTCCTGGTCGAAGCGGCCGTTGGTCTGCACCGCGGCGTTGTTGACCCAGCCGGCGAGCGCGTCGCCGGCCGTCTCGACCGCCGCCGTCAGCGTCGCGACCTCGGCCACGTCGCCGACGAGCGGGACGAGCGCGCCGCCTGCCGCCGCGGCGAGCGCGTCGAGCCCCGCGCTGTCGACGTCGAGCGCGACGACGCGCCAGCCGTCGGCGAGCAGCCGCCGAGCGGTCGCCTCGCCGATGCCGGCGGCGGCGCCGGTCACCACGACGGTTCGCGGCGCGCTCACGAGCGTCCCTCCAGCGCGCGGCGGCGCAGCAGGTCGAGCGAGACGAGCACGATCATCAGCAGGCCGATCACGACCGTCTGCCAGTTGGTCTCCAGCCCGAGCGAGACGACGCCGTTGGAGATCACCTGCAGCGTGACGATCCCGACGAGCGTGCCGACGACGGTCGCCGAGCCGCCGAAGAGGCTCGTCCCACCGATCACGACGGCGGCGATCGACATCAGCTCCCAGGAGCGGCCGACGGCCGGGTCGCCGGTCCCGAGGCTCGCCGCCTGCAGCAGTCCGGCGACCGCGGCGAGCACGCCCATCAACACGAACGCCTGCAGCTTCACGCGCCGCGGGTCGATGCCGATCGTGCGGGCCGCCTCGGGGTTGGCGCCGGTCGCCAGCAGCTTGCGGCCGAACAGCGTCCGCCGCAGCGTGAACTCGCCGATCAGAACGAGCACGACCAGCACGATCACGATCACGCTGATTCTGTTGAACTTGGTCGAGCCGAACTCGCTCCACGCCTCCGGCAGCGGAAAGATCGTCATGCCGTGCGCGAGGAAGTCGACGAGCCCGCGGCCGATGTACAGCGTCCCGATCGTGACGATGAACGACGGCACGCCGAGCCGCGTCGTGACGAGGCCGTTGAGCAGGCCGAAGGCGACGCCGATCAGCAACGCGACGGCGAAGCCGCCGACGAGCGGCCAGCCGCTGTTGACCGTGAGGTCGGCGGCGACGTAGCCCGACAGCGCCGCGACGGCGCCGACCGACAGGTCGAACTCGCCGCAGGCGATCAGCAGCGTCTGGCCGACGGCGACGATCCCGACGAACGCGAGCGTGTTGAGGATCAGGACGAGGTTGGCGTAGCCGAGGAAGGCGTCGTTGGCGAGGCCGAAGGCGATCACCGCGACGATCAGCGGGAAGACGACGGCGAGCGGCTGCTGGACGGCGGCGAGGCGGCGCAGCGGCGCCGGGCCGCGCGCAGCCGGGCGCCGCTCCTCCGGCGACGGCGACTCGATCGCGAGCTGGCTCATCGGTCGGCTCCTCCTTCGGCGGCGGCCGCCGTCGTCATCGCGGCGGCCATCAGCCGCTCCTCGCTCGCGTCGGCGACGTCGAAGCGGTCGCGCACCTGCCCGTCGCGCAACACGACGAAGCGGTCGCAGATCCCCAGCAGCTCGGCCGACTCCGAGGAGACGACGACGATCGCGACGCCGGCGTCCGCGAGCCCGGCGATCAGCCTGTAGATCTCGGCCTTGGCGCCGACGTCGACGCCGACCGTCGGCTCGTCGAGCAGCAGGACCTTCGGCTGCGTGCCGAGCGCGCGGGCGAGCATCACCTTCTGCTGGTTGCCGCCGCTGAGGTTGACGACCGGCGTGTCGACCGACGGCGTCGCGATCGAGAAGCGCTGCACCGCATCGCGTGCGACGGCGCGCTCCTTGCCGGGGTCGATCACCAACCGGCCGAGCGTGCGCAGGTAGGAGAGCGTCACGTTCTCGCGCACGCCGAGGTTGAACAGCAGCCCGGCACGCTTGCGGTCCTCGGTCACGAGGCCGATGCCGAGCTGCAGCGCCGCGCGCGGCGAGCGCGGCCGCACCTCCTCGCCGTCGAGCACGATCCGCCCGGCGGCGACGGGCAGGTGGCCGTAGGCGGCGTTCAACAGCTCGCTGCGGCCGGAGCCGACGAGGCCGCCGATCCCGACGATCTCGCCCGCGTGGACGGTGAGGCTGACGTCCTCGACGGCGAAGGCGCCGCCACGGCCGGGCGCTCTGACGCTCAGCCCCTCGATCCGCAGCAGCTCGCGCGGCTGGACGCGCGGCTCCTGCGGGCGCGGCGGATACAGCTCGGTCAGCCGCCGCCCGATCATCGAGCCGATGATGCGGCCGGGGTCGAACTCGTCGCGGCCGATCTCGTCGACGACGCGCCCGTCGCGCAGCACCGTGACGCGGTCGCAAAGGTCGACGACCTCGTCGAGCCGGTGGCTGACGAAGATCGCGGTCAGGCCGCCGTCGCGCAGGTGGCGGACGATCTCCAACAGCCGCGTCGTCTCCTCGCGCGTCAGCGCCGAGGTGGGCTCGTCGAGGATCAGCACGCGCGGCTCGCGGTAGAGCGCGCGGGCGATCATCACGAGCTGCTTGCTGCTGGAGCTGAGGTGGCCGCAGGGCATGCGCGCGTCGAGCGGCAGGCCGCGTTCGGCCAGGAAGGCGGCGGCGCGGCGCTGCAGCTCGCGCGGGTTCACGAGCGCGCGGCCGTCGCCGCCGAAGCAGATGTTCTCGCCGACGGAGAGCGTGTCGATCACGCTCGTCTCCTGCGGCACGATCGCGATCCCCAGCGCGCGGGCGTCCTGCGGCGCGTGCAGCTCGACGGGCTCGCCGTCGACGCGCATGACGCCGTCGTAGGAGCCGGACGGGTGGAGGCCGTCGAGGATCTTCAGCAGCGTCGACTTGCCGGCGCCGTTCTCGCCGACGAGGCCGTGGACCTCGCCGCGGCGGACGCGCAGCGTCACGTCGTCGAGCGCGGTCACGCCGCCGAAGCGCTTCGTGATCGAGTCCAGCTCGAGCGCGTGCGGATTGGGATGCGTCTGGGAAGCAGTCATGGTCGGGGACCGGCGGGCCGCGTCATGCGGCCCGCCGGCGGTCGCTTCAGCGGATCAGGTCCCTGCCTTGTCGAGAATCGCGTAGTACTCGTCGGCGTTCGCTCTCGTCACGATCGGCGACTCGGGCAGCACCTCGGCCTCGACGTCCTCGCCGCAGATGACGTCCCGCAGCGCTTCGACGGCGAGCGCGTGCTCCTCGAAGATCGGCTGCGCGACGACCGCGAACGCTCTGCCCGATCTGACCAGGTCGAGGTTCGGGCGCGTGTAGTCCATCCCGACGACGACCAGTCTGCGACCGCTCTCGTCGGCGGCGCTGCTCCAGGTCTTGACGCCGCCGCCGGTCGTCGAGAAGGCCGCGACGATCTCCTTGTCGCCCTGCAGGATCGAGCTGGCTCTGGCGATCGCCGCCGCCGGCTCGAAGCCCTCGACCTGCGACTTCAGCACCGTCACGTCCGGGTACTGCTCCTCCATCGCTCTCGTGAAGCTCTCGGCCGCGAGGTTCTCGGTCGGGTTGAGGCTGCCCTGCGTGACGGCGACGACGCCTCTGCCGCCGATCTCCTCGCCGATCGCCGCAGCGGCCTCGGCGCCGTATCTCTCGGGGTCGGGACGTATCGTCTGTCTGAGCCCGAGGCTCTCGCCGTCGGGGACGGGGCTGTGCGTGACGACGACCGGGACGCCCTGGTCGGTCGCCTGCTTGATCAGCGGGTACAGCGACGGGTCGAACGCCTGCAGGACCATGCCGTCGCTGCCCTGCGCGAGCGCCTGCTGGCCGAGCGCGAGCACTCTCTGCGGGTCGGCGTCCTCGGTCAGCATCACCTCGCCGTCGAAGCCGAGCTCGTCGGACTTCTCGGTGAAGCCGGCCGCCATCACCTGCAATACGGGGTTGGACTTCAGCGGCCCGACGTACTGGATCTTCTTGCCCTCGACCGAGCACTCCTTGGCGCCGGCGTCGCCGCCGGTCGTGCTCGTCGCGGCGGCCTGCGCCGACGTGTCGGCGCTGCTGCTGTCGCTGCTGTCGCCGCAGCCGGCCGCGAACAGCGCGGTCAGCGCGCAGAGGCCGGCCGCGAGCCCGGCCCTGGGAATGAACGACGTACGTGCCACGTGTGGTCTCTCCTCCGTGTGACTGATGCGTTGATGCGAGATGGTCAGGCGGTGCGCGTGCGGCGCAGCTGGTCGACGGCGAGCGCGGCGATCATCACGACGCCGACGGCGACGGGCTGGAGCGCCGACTCGACGCCGGCGATCACGAGGCCGGTGCTGACGACCTGCAGGAACAGGACGCCGAGCAGCGCGCCGGCGATCGAGCCGATGCCGCCGCGGAGGCTGACCCCGCCGACGACGACGGCCGCGATCACCGACAGCTCCCACTCGATCCCGATCTGCGGGTCGCCCGATCTGAGGCGCGCCATCAGCAGCACGCCCGCGAGCGCGGCGAGGCAGCCCGTGATCGCGAACGCGGCGATCTTGACGCGGTCGGTGCGGATGCCCGCGAGCTGCGCCGCCTCGGCGTTGCCGCCGGTCGCGTACAGCCGGCGGCCGAAGCCGCTGCGACGGACGACCGCGTCGGCGACGAGCGCCAGCGCGGCGAACACCCAGACGCTCAGCGGGAGGCCCAGGATCGAGCCGGCCAGCGCTCTGACGCCGTCGGGCAGCGGATAGACCTCGCGGCCGTCGCTGATCACGTAGGCGCCGCCGCGCGCGGCGAACAGCATCCCGAGCGTGACGATCAGGGCCGGCAGGCCGACCTTCACCGTCAGCAGCCCGTTGACGAGCCCGACGCCGAGGCCGGCGCACAGCGCCAGCGCGATCGCGACGGGGATCGGCAGCGACGCTCTCGTCATCAGCACCGCCGCGACGACGGCGCCGAGCGAGGCGACCGAGCCGACCGAGAGGTCGAACTCGCCCGCGATCAGCAGCATCGTCTGCCCGATCGCGACGAGCCCGACGAACGCGATCGTGCGGATCGTCGACTCGACGGTCGCACCGCTCGCGAAGGCGGGGCTGACGATCGTGAACGCGACGATCGCGACCAGCAGCGCGAAGATCAGTCCGATCTCCGGCGAGCGCAGGGCGCGATCCCGCAACGCGAGCACGAGCGTATCTCCGCCACGGGGGCGGGAGCTGTCTTCCACCAGGTCTCTCCTCTTGTGTCCCGGGCCTGCCGGCGGCCGCGACGCCGCCGGCTTCCCTTCGGTCGAGAACGTTGGGAACGTTCCCTATGAAGGTTCTAACACACCCGCGTCACCGGCGTCAACAAATTCACCCGATCCCTTTCGACACCACGATCTTCATCTCTTTGACGCCGCCTCCGCACTCCTGCTACAAATGGCCCCAGTGAATGGGAACGATCCCAATGGCGGACGTCAGCGCGGCGTCACGATCATCGACATCGCGAGAGCGGCCGGCATCTCGAAGACGACCGTCTCGCGCGTGCTCAACGGCGAGGCCGGCGTCGCCCCGGCGACGCGCACGCACGTGACCGAGGTGGCGGCCCGGCTCGGCTACCGCGCCAACACGGCCGCCCGCTCGCTGCGCACACGCAGCAGCGCGCTCGTCGGCTTCCTCGTCCCCCACCTCAACGAGGTGTTCAGCCAGCAGGCCGAGAGACTGTCGCTGGAGCTGCGCCACCACGGCGTCGACCTCGTCATCTCGACCTCCGACTGGGATCCGGTGGCCGAGGTCGAGATCGTCGAGCGGATGGCCTCGCGCGGCGTCGACGCGCTCGTGCTGTCGCTGACGAGCGACCGCAACCCCGACGTCGCGCGGCTGCTGAAGACGATCGACCCGGCGCTCGTGCTGCTCGACCGCGAGGTGCGCGGGATCGCCGCCGACACCGTCCTGACCGACCAGTCGGGCGGCGTCGAGGGCGCCGTCGCCCACCTCGTCGAACTGGGCCACGAGCGGATCGGGCTGATCTCGATGACCGACGTCAACCGCCCCGGCCGCGAGGTGCCGGCGGCATGGCGGCGGGCCGGCGAGCGCGCCGGGCTGGACTTCGGCCCGGAGCTGAACGTCGCCCTCCCCCGCTTCGACGCCGCCTCGGGCGCGAGCGCGACCGGCCGGCTGCTCGCCGCCGACGTGACGGCGGTGATCGCCTGCGTCCCGGAGGCGGCGATCGCGGGCGTCCTGTTCGACCTGCGCGACCGCGGCGTCTCGATCCCCGGCGACCTCAGCCTCGTCGGCTACCACGAGCCGGTGCTCGCCTCCGCGAAGGAGCCGCGGATCGCGGCGATCACGCGCGACTACGGCGAGATGGGCGTGATCGCCGGCCGGCTCGCGATCACGCGCCTCGCCAACCGCGACCAGAGACCGCGGATCGAGACCGTCGGCACCGGCTTCGTGCCGGCGTCGTCGACCGCGCCGCCGCGCCGGAGCTGAGGGCCCGGAGCGCGGCTCAGGCGCGCTCGGCGCCTGCCGCGTCGTTCAGCGCGGGGTTGCGCTCGACGTGCTCGCGCATGCGGTCGCGCGCCAGGTCGGCGTCGCCCGCGGCGATCGCCTCGGCGATCTCCCGCAGGTCGTCGGCGACGGCGACGCGCACGGCGTCGTCGGCGGACGCGCCCATCGCCAGCACGCCCTCGCGCAGCGGGTGGTTGATCGCCTGCATGACCGCGACGCGCACCTGGTTGCGCGACGCCTCCGCGACGGCCGCGTGGAAGGCGACGTCGTCGTCGGCGATCTGCTCCCACGCGCGCCCGCTCGCCCGCGCCGAGGCGCCGACCGCGTCGGCGAGCGCACGCAGCCGCGCGTGGTCCTCGTCCGTCGCGCGTCTCGCCGCCCACCACGCCGTCTCGCCCTCGAAGCTGACGCGGAACTCGAGCAGCTCCGCGCGGCTCGGCTGCCGGAAGCGCAGCAGCGTCTCGAGCGCGTCGCCGACGCTCCTGCCGCTCGGCTCGGCGGCGAAGATCCCGCCGTTGCGGCCCGGCCGCACCTCGACGAGGCCCTGCAGCTCCAACGTCCGCAGCGCCTCGCGCACGGTCGAGCGCCCGACTCTCAGCAGCTCTCCCAGCTCGCGCTCGTTCGGCAGCCGGTCGCCGGGCTGGTAGCGCCCGCTCAGCAGCCCGGCGTGCAGCTGGCGCACGACCTCGTCGAACGAGCGCGTCACGCGCACGGCGCTGAAGGGGTGCTCGACGGTCGCGTCCGGCTCCGGGGGCGTGGTCACATCCGACAGCCTACGGCTCCTCGGCGGACGGGACGATCGCGATCGGCCGCACCGGCGAGCCGGTCCCGCCGACGTACTTGAGCGGCAGCACGACGACGGTGAACGCGCGCGGCGCGGCGCGCGCCAGCTCCTCCAGCCGCAGGTTCTCGACGATCGGGATGCCGGCGCGCACGAGCAGCACCACGTGGCCGGGCAGGATCGACTCGGTCACGTCGTCCCAGCGGTCGAGCGCGTCCCAGACCACGTTGTCGGCGCCGACCGCCGCGACCTCCTGCTGCGCGAGCCACTCCGACCCTTCGCGCGCGATCCCCGGCGCGCGCAGGTAGTGCGGCGGGTCGTCCCAGTGCGCGCCGTAGCCGGTCCGCACGAGCACGACGGAGCCCGGCGCGATCGGCGCCGGCGACGCCGCGGCCGCGGCCTGCAGCTCGTCGACGCCGATCAGCTCGTCAGGCGCGAGCGGGCCGCCGCGCAGCGCCGGCAGGTCGAGCAGCACGCCCGGCCTGACGAGCGGCGGCAGCGACTCGACGCCGTGCGTCGTGAAGCCGGTCGACGTCTGCACGTCGGCATCGACCCGCACGCCGCCGTGCATGCAGAGGTTCTCCGCCTGGTGGCTGAGCGCGTCGATGTGCGTGCCCGCGTGCTCGGGGGTGCAGATCAGGCCGGAGGCCGAGGTGCGTCTGCCGAGCCCGGGCTCGTGGCGTCGGTGGAGCCCGTAGACGAGCCCCGGCGCGTGCACCGGCGCGATCGGGTCGCCCATCCGCCGCGGCTGCTCGAGGTCGATCAGCGTCGCGGCGGCGAGCTGCGCGGCGAGCGACGCGCTCACGACCCCGACCCTTCCCGGCGGGCGTTCAGGACCCTCGCCATGTTGTCCGCCCATGCCTGCGCGGGGAACTCAGGATCCTTGCCGAAGCGCACGAGCCAGTCCTCCACGTCCTCGTCGATCACGACGGCGTACGCCTCCGCGTCCTCGACGACGGCGAGCCGCCCGTCGACTGGCGTCCCGCTCCCGCCCCGCAGCAGCGGGACGCCCAGCTGCGCCGGACGCGGCGCGGTCCTCATGCCGCCCCGGCCGCCGCCGCGCGCCGACCGCCGACGCTCAGCAGCACGCGCCCCTCGGCGACGCGCACGCTGTAGCGGCGCAGCTGGATGTGCGGGTAGGCGAGACATCTGCCCGTCGGCACGTGGAACTCCAGCCCGTGCCACGGGCAGGCGACGATCTCGCCGTCGTGGACCCACTCCTTTCTCCAGTCGCCGTCGGCAGCCTGGCGGAAGGTGCCGGTCAGTCGCGCGACCTCGCACAGCGGGCCGGTCTGGTGCGGGCAGACGTTCGGCAGCGCGTGCAGCTCGCCGTCGACGTTGAAGACGCCCACTTGGCGCCCGGCGATCTCGACGACGGTGCGCGAGCCGTCCGGGAACCGCTCGACGCTGCCGATGTCCTGCTCGGTCGCGGCGGCCATCACGCGACGCTCCCGGGCAGGTTGAGGCGGCGGCCCTGCGCGTCGATCTTGAACAGCTCCAGCGCGTTGGTGCCGAACAGCTGGCGGCGCTGCTGATCGCTCATCGGGATCTGGTCGAGCTTCATCGGATGGTCGAAGTCGTGGTGGGGCCAGTCGGTCGCGAACATGACGCGGTCCCAGCCGTCCATCAGCTCGATCATCTTCGCCAGGTCGCCCATGTCCTCCGGCTCCTCGATCGGCTGCGTCGCGACCCACCACTGCTTCAGGTAATGGCTCGGCCGCTCCTCCAGGAAGGGACACTCGCGTCGGCGCTCGAGGTACTCCTTGTCGAGCCGGCTCATGACGAACGGCATGAACGAGACGCCGGCCTCCGCGACCGCGATCCGCAGCTTCGGATAGCGGACCGGGACGCCGGTCGTGATCATGTCGACGCAGTTGGCGATGATCGAGAACGTGTGGCTGCAGGTGTGGCGCGCCAGCTCGTTGTCGAAGCCGTGGTTGTTGAACGGGAAGACCGGGTGGGTGACGGTGACGCTGTGCAGCAGCACCGGCAGGTCCGCGGCCTCGGCCGCCTCCCAGATCGGGTCGTACATGCGGTGGCCCCAGAGCGGGTCGAGGCCGGCGCACGGCAGGTAGACGCCGACGATCTCCGGGTGGCCGGCGTACTTCTCGATCTCGCGCGCGGCGTCGCGCGGGTCGTGCGGGCAGGCGACGATGCAGCCGAGCAGCTTGTCCCTCGCCGAGGTCCACTCCTCGACCAGCCACGCGTTGTAGGCGCGCGCGAGTGCGCTGGCGTAGTCGGTCTGCGTCAGCACCGGCAGCTTCAGCAGGTGGTCGGGGAACAGCACGCCGATGTCGACGTGCAGCGCGTCGATCTCCGTGCGCATCTGCTGCGGCGTCCAGACGGTGCGGCCGGCGTCGTGCGTGGTCGGGAACTTCGCCTGGTAGTCGCCGGCCGAGACGCCCGGTGAGAAGCCGGGGATGTCGAGGTAGCTCTCGGCGGCGTCTCTGATGTGCTCCAGCGCCACCTTCCACGGCATGTCGCAGTACGGCGCCAGGACGCCGGGCGACTCGTGGACGTGGATGTCGGTGTCGACGATCAGCAGGTCGGAGAGCGGCTCGCGCGCGATCTGCGGCGGCCCCTCGGCTGTGACGGACATCTTCTCTCTCTCGCTCCTCGTGGGCTCAGGTGGCGGTGGTCGTCGTCTCGCGCAGGGCGATCGCGCCGGTCGGGCACGAGCGGGCGGCGAGGCGCAGGCGCTCCTCGTCGGCGCCGGCGAGCGGAACGGCGATGCCGTCGTCGTCCAGCTCGAACCCGCCGGGCGCGAGGTGGACGCAGTTGCCGGCGCCGATGCAGAGATCGGCGTCGACGATCGCTTCGATCGTCATGTCGGTGCGTGCTCCTTGGTCGGCTGATCCAGCTCGCGGCGTGCCGCCGCGAAGTCGCGCGGCCGGCCGGCCGCGCAGGCCGCGACGAGGCGGCCGTCGTGCAGGTAGCGGGCTACCCACTCGTGCGGCTGCTCGCCCTCCTGCACCTCGACCGCGTCCCACTCCGGCGCGTGGCCGGCGTAGCGGACGACGACGCCGTGCTGCTCGGACCAGAAGAACGGCAGCGGCGCGAACGGCGTGTCGATCCCGAGCGCGTTGGCGGCGGCGGCCTCGCCGTGGCGGCAGGCGGTGTCCCAGTGCTCGACGCGCATCGAGCGGCCGTAGCGGGGGTTGTGCCAGCGGGCGCAGTCGCCGGCCGCGAGCACGCCGTCGACGTCGGTGCGGCACCGCTCGTCGGTGACGATCCCGTCGTCGATCGTCAGCGGGCTGCCGTCGAGCCAGTCGACCGCGGGCACCATCCCGACGCCGGCGATGACCGCGTCGGCGCGCAGCTCGGCGCCGTCGGCGAGCGCGACGCGCCAGCCGTCGCGCTCGCGCCGCACGCTCGTCACCGCCGCGCCGCAGCGAACCTCGACGCCGGCGGCGCGATGAAGCGACGTCACGTGCTCGGCGACCTCGGCGCCGAGCACGGGCGCGAGCGGATGCTCGGCCGCCTCGACGAGCGTGACCGGCGCCGCGAGCGCGACCGCCGCGCTGGCGATCTCGCCGCCGATGAAGCCGCCGCCGATCACGACGAGGTGACGCGCCCGCACGAGCGCGTCGCGCAGCGGCGCGACGTCGGCCGCCGTCCGCACCGTCAGGACCCCGTCGCAGCGCAGCGCCGGCGGCAGCGACGGACGACCGCCGGTCGCGATCACGAGCCGGTCGTACGACAGCGCGCGGCCGTCGTCGAGCGCGACCGTGCGAGCGTGCGCGTCGAGGCCCGTTGCGCGCGCGCCCGCGTGGACGGTGACGCCGGCCTCGGCGTACGCGCCGGCCGGAGCGAGCGCGACCGGCTCCGGCTCGCGCTCGCCTCTCAGCGCGTCCTTCGACAGGAGGGTGCGGTCGTACGGCGCCAGCCGCTCGTCGCCGACGAGGTCGATCGCGCCGCCGTGGCCGCGTCTGCGCAGTGCGAGCGCGCAGCGCTGGCCGGCGGGGCCGCCGCCGACGACGACGATCCGCTCGGGCGTGCTCACCACGCCTCCCGGTAGATCGCGACGATCTGGTCGCGGCTGGCCTCGCGGCAGTTGAACTCGGGGCCGTTGCTCGCGAGCGCGGCGTCGGCCATCGGCTCCAGCGCCGCCGCGAACGCCTCCGGCGCGATCCCCTGCGCGCCGAGGCGCGGGATGCCGATCTCGGCGACGAGCCGCTCGATCCAGTCGACCAGCCGCTCGCCGGCTTCCTCGTCGGGGTGCTGGTCGCCTGCGGCGCCGGCCGCGCGCGCGATCGCGGCGTAGCGCTCCGGCGTGGCGCCGAGCCCGAAGCGGACGACCGGCGCCAGCAGGATCCCAGTCGCGGCGCCGTGCGCGACGTGGAAGTGCGCGCCGAGCGGACGCGCCATCCCGTGCACGAGCGCGATCGTCGCGTTGCTGATCGCGGCGCCGGCGAGCGTCGCGCCGCGCGCCATCGCCGCGCGCGCGGCGTCGTCGTCCGGCTGCTCGCAGACGCGCACGAGGTTGGGGCCGATCAGCCGCGCCGCCTCGAGCGAGAAGCGGTCGGTGACCGGGAACGCGGCGCGCGACGTCATCGCCTCGACGGCGTGGACGAGCGCGTCGATCCCGACCTCGGCGGTCAGCTGCCGTGGCATCGTCAGCGTGTTGCGGTGGTCGACGAGCGCGATCGCCGGCAGCAGCGCGTCGTCGTAGACGGGCACCTTGATCTGACGGGCGGGATCGGCGATCACCGCCGCGCGCGTCATCTCGCTGCCGGAGCCGGCCGTCGTCGGGACCGCGATCAGCGGCAGCGCGCGGCCGCCGACCTTGTCGAAGCCCGCCAGCGCGATCAGGTCGCGGTCGGGTTCGCCGACGGCCAGCGCGGCGATCCCCTTGGCGGCGTCGATCGGGCTGCCGCCGCCGACCGCGACGACGCCGTCGGCGCCGTGGGAGGCGAGCGCCTCGATTCCGTCGGCGACGTTGCCGACGGTCGGATCGACCTGGACGCCGTCGAAGACCGCCGCCGCGATCCCTGCCGCCGCGAGCCCGTCGGCGACCGCGCGGACCGCGACGTGCTCGCGCAGGCCGGGATCGGTGACGACGAGCACACGCCGGATTCCCATCCGCGCCGCCAGGGTGCCGGCCCGTGCGGTCGCACCGCCGCCGACGACCACGCGCGGCGGCAGCACGACGTCGAACGCTTCGCTCTCTTCCATACATCAGAAGATATTTATGGTCTGATGTTTTGTCAAGACAACGTGACGGCGGCTGCTCAGGACCGCAGGCGTGCGACGATTCCGCGCGGGATCGGTTTCACGAAGGAGCGGCGATGAAGCGGAGCAAGACGGTTGTGGCGGTCGCGGTCGCAGCGATGGCGGCGGTGCCCGGGGTGGCACAGGCCGACATCTACAACCCGACGACGGCGGAGCACATCCCGACGAGCTACTACTACCCGGCGCCTGCGCCGACGATAGACCCGCCGCCGATGACGTTCCCGCCGCTGGACCTGACGAGCCCGTCGCCGAGCGACAGATCGTCACCGAGCGCGCCGCGGCGCGATCCGGTGCTCGGCTACAGACCGTCCGCACGCGTCAGCAAGGAGGGCAACCGACAGCTGGCGGCGCTGTTCGCCAAGCGCCTCGGCAGACGGAACGTCGATCGCAGACGGTTCCTCGCCGAAGCTGACAAGGGGACGTTCCGCAAGGCGTTCGCGGAGCTGATCGGGCCGCTGGGCTGGTCGACGACCGACTTCGGCGACGCGCTCGCGGCCTACACGGTCTCGTCCTACATGATCGCCAACGACATCGGCGAGCTGTCCGGCACCGAGCGGATCGGGGCGCAGACGATCGAGCAGGACCTGCGCGCGAGACTGCGCACGAACCCGGCGATGAAGCGCTCGTCGGCTCGCAGCAAGCAGCTCGCGACCGAGCGGCTCAACACGATCACGATCGTCCAGATCGTGCAGTACGCCAACGGCGACGAGAGCGCCCGCGCCACGCAATCCGACGCGACGCGACAGGCCGGTCTGAAGACGTTCGGCGGCGACCTCACCCGCGTCCAGCTCGGCAACGACGGCTTCGAGCCACGCGACGGGTGAGATCACCGCGCGCAGCAGCTTGAACCCGTCAAAGACTTGACACGGTCCAGAGCACGTTCGATGATGTCGGCGTGCCAGCCCAGCCCCCCGTCGCGTCCGCCGACCTCCTGCGCCAGCACGGCCTCAAGGCCACCGCTCAGCGCATGGCCGTCCTCCAGGCCGTGTCCGGTCTCGCGCACAGCACGGCGGAGGACGTCGCGACGAGCGTCAGAGCCGAGATCGGCACGATCTCGCGCCAGGCCGTCTACGACGTGCTCGGAGCGCTCGTCGAGGCGGGGCTCGTCCGGCGCATCCAGCCGTCGCGGTCGCCCGCCCGCTACGAGGCGCGGGTGGACGACAACCACCACCACCTGATCTGTCGTGACTGCGGCCGGATCGTCGACGTCGACTGCGCGGTCGGCGAGACGCCGTGCCTGCACGCGACCGACGACCACGGCTACGAGATCGACGAGGCCGAGGTCGTCTACTGGGGCCGCTGTCCCGACTGCCGAACCGCACCAGCAGCACACCACCAACCAGGAGAACGATGAGCGCCACTGAAGAGCACGGTCCCGTCACCACCAGCGACGAGCACAGACCGATGGGCTGCCCCGTGATGCACGCCGAACATCAAGCCGTCGGCATCACGGCCAACCAGCACTGGTGGCCGCACCAGCTGAACCTGCGGATCCTGCGCCAGAACAACCCGC
Organism: Conexibacter woesei DSM 14684; assembly: GCF_000025265.1. Lineage (GTDB taxonomy): Bacteria > Actinomycetota > Thermoleophilia > Solirubrobacterales > Solirubrobacteraceae > Conexibacter > Conexibacter woesei. The sequence continues at coordinate 2,911,843 of NC_013739.1, read as the reverse complement.
AGGCCGACCCGCTGGGCGCCGGCTTCGACTACGCCGAGGCGTTCAAGGATCTCGACGTCGACGCGCTCGTCGCCGACGTCGACGCGCTGATGACGGAGTCGCAGGAGTGGTGGCCGGCCGACTACGGCCACTACGGCCCGCTCTTCATCCGCATGAGCTGGCACTCCGCCGGCACCTACCGCATCGACGACGGTCGCGGCGGCGGCGGCAGCGGAGCCCAGCGCTTCGCCCCGCTCAACAGCTGGCCCGACAACGCCAACCTCGACAAGGCGCGCCGGCTGCTGTGGCCGGTCAAGCAGAAGTACGGCAGCAAGATCTCCTGGGCCGACCTGCTCGTGCTCGCCGGCAACCGCGCGCTGGAGACGATGGGCTTCAGAACGTTCGGCTTCGCCTTCGGCCGGGCGGACATCTGGGCGCCCGAGGAGGACGTCTACTGGGGCCCCGAGCGCGAGTGGCTCGGCGACGAGCGCTACAGCGGCGACCGCGAGCTGGCCAACCCGCTCGGCGCCGTCCAGATGGGCCTGATCTACGTCAACCCGGAGGGCCCGAACGGCAAGCCCGACCCGCTCGCCGCCGCGCGCGACATCCGCGAGACGTTCGGCCGCATGGCGATGAACGACGAGGAGACGGTCGCGCTGATCGCCGGCGGTCACACGTTCGGCAAGACGCACGGCGCGGCGACCCCGGAGCCGCACGTCGGCGCCGAGCCGGAGGGCGCTCCGCTCGCCGCGCAGGGCCTCGGCTGGATCAGCGACTACGCCAGCGGCAAGGGCGACGACACGATCACGTCCGGCCTCGAAGGCGCCTGGACGAACGATCCGATCGCGTGGGACAACGGCTTCTACGAGAACCTGTTCGGTTACGACTGGGAGCTCACCAGAAGCCCGGCGGGCGCGTACCAGTGGCGCCCGACCAACCCCGAGGCGCAGGAGGCGGTGCCGGTCGCGCACGACCCGTCGAAGCGGACCGCGCCGATCATGGCGACGACCGACATCGCGCTGATCAGAGACCCTGCCTACCTGGAGATCTCCAAGCGCTTCCACGCGCACCCCGACCAGCTCGCCGACGCGTTCGCGCGCGCCTGGTTCAAGCTGCTCCACCGTGACATGGGCCCCTCCTCCCGCTACCTCGGCCCGTCGGCCCCGGCCGAGGAGCTGCTGTGGCAGGACCCGGTCCCGGCCGTCGACCACGAGCTGGTCGACGCTGCCGACGTCGCTGCGCTCAAGGCCCAGATCCTCGACGCCGACGTGCCGCTCTCGCAGCTGGTCGCGACGGCGTGGGCGTCGGCCTCGACCTACCGCGACACCGACAAGCGCGGCGGCGCGAACGGCGCGCGGATCCGCTTGGAGCCGCAGGCCGGCTGGGACGTCAACGCAGGCGTCGCGCCGGTGCTCGACGCGCTGGCGAAGATCCAGCAGGCGTTCAACGGCGCGCAGACGGGCGGCAAGCGCGTCTCGCTCGCGGACCTGATCGTGCTGGGCGGCTCCGCGGCCGTCGAGGCGGCAGCGACGAAGGGTGGGCACGAGGTCACGGTGCCGTTCTCGCCCGGCCGCACCGACGCCACCGCCGACCAGACCGACACCGAGTCGTTCGCCGTGCTGGAGCCGAGAGCCGACGGCTTCCGCAACTACCTGCAGCCGGGCCTCGGCATCCCCGCCGAGCACCTGCTGCTGGACAAGGCGTTCATGCTGAAGCTGTCGGCTCCCGAGATGACCGCGCTCGTCGGCGGTCTGCGGGCGCTGAACGCGAACGCCGGCCAGTCCGGGCACGGCGTCCTCACCGACCGGCCCGGGACGCTGAGCAACGACTTCTTCGTCAACCTGCTCGACCTCTCGACCGAGTGGAAGGCGACCGCCGACAGCGAGGAGCTGTTCGAGGGCCGCAGCCGCGAGACCGGCGAGGTGCGCTGGACCGGCACCCGCGTCGACCTCGTCTTCGGCTCCAACTCAGAGCTGCGCGCGCTCGCCGAGGTCTACGGCTCTGCCGACGCGGAGGCGAAGTTCGTGCAGGACTTCGCGGCGGCGTGGGTCAAGGTCATGGACCTCGACCGCTTCGACCTCGCCTGAGGCCGGACGGTCAACGCGGCCAGTGACGGAGGGACCCGCCGCGGCGGGTCCCTCCGCACGGCCGGGAGCGGTCAGCCGGCGGACGCGGCAGTCGTTGCGAGGACCCAGTCGACGACGCCGATGAATTGGTCGAGCCCGTCGAGGCGTGCGTGCAGCTCGCCGCGCCGCGCGGGGTCGTCGAACGGCGGGTGGCTGAGGAGGTACTGGAACTGGATCTCGACGCGCCCGTACGTGTAGAGCATGAACGGCCACAGGCCGCTTGCGGCTCTGCCTGCCGACCACGAGCCGTCGCGTGTTCCGCTGCCGTAGTAGTCGTCGAGTTCGCCGTGCGCGTCGGCCCAGTCGAACAGCCGCTGCAGCGGCGTGGGATCTCTGCCCTGCTCGCGGAGCCGGACGAGCAGCGCCGCGCGGTCCCATCTCCGACCCGGCGTCCTTCCCTTCGCCGCGCGCGCGACCTCCGTCTGCCCGATCACCTGCGGCACGATCAGCTGCTGGGCGCCGTCCGCGTCGACGTACTGCTTCACCTCGATCGCGAGGACCGCGGTCGCGCTCATCTGTCTGTTGAGGAACTCGACGATCCGCCGCAGCGGCGAGGGGATCGCGTCGGCCACGAAGACGATCCGCAGCTTGCCGGCCCCGAGATTGGTGTGCACGCGCTCCCAGTACGCCTCGGTCCCTTCGAACGAGGGGAACGACCTGCGCAGCAGCTCCTCCGGGTCCTGGCGGCACTCCGAGCAGCGCTCTTCGAACCATGTTCGCAGCGTCTCGGCGCTCCAGCGGATGTTCGCGTTCGCGGCATAGTCGAGCAGCTGGCCGACGACCTCCCGGCGGATGCGGGTGTCGCTGCTGCGCTTGACCTCGACGAGCGTCGGGACGCCGTCGGCGTCGAGGAAGAGGTGATCGAGCATCCCCCGCAGCGGCTCGTCGTCGCCGAGCGCGACGTGCGCCTCGCGCTTGACCAGCAGCCACGCTGCCGGAGCGTCGCCGGGCTCGCCGCCCGCCAGCACCTCCGGGTGGTGCTCCAACAGCTCCTGCAGGACCGCTTCGGACTCGTACGGGGCCTCGCGCATGCGGACCAGCGTCCCGTCCTGCCGCAGGAATACTCCACTCACTGGTAGAACGGTAGTTGCGGCGGTGCGGCGGCGTCAACCGCGAGCGGCCGCGCAGGCTCAGTGCGCGGCGGCCGCGAACGCGAGCAGCGCCTGCGCGGTGACCCAGACCGGGGTGCGCGGGTCGCCGGGGGCGTAGTCGACCTGGCCGGAGCGGCGCTGCCGAGCGCGCAGGTAGTCGAGGCCGGAGATCCCGTCGGCGCCGCGGACGGTGGCGGCGTCGATGCCGGCCGCCTCCATGCCGATCACGGCGAGCGCGGTCGACTGGGCGTTGGCGGTCTCGCCTGGGCGCCCGGCGAAGCCGCCGTCGTCGGCCTGAACGGCCCGCAGCCGCGCAAGCGCCGCGGCGCGCGGAGCGCCGCGGCCGAGTGCCCACAGCGTCGCGCCGACGGTGTCGGCGTCGGTCGCGAGCGGCCGGTCGCGCAGCCAGCGCGCGCCGGAACGTCGAGCCGCGGCGGTCGCGCGGCCGCCTCCGCGCAGCGCCAGCAGCGCATAGGCGGTCGCGCTCGGTTGTCCGCCCCACGAGCCGTCCTCGCGCTGCCGCCGCACGATCGCCGCCCGCAGCCGCCGCAGCCGCGCCTCGTCGGCGCGAGCCCGCGACGGCGTCAGCGCCAGCGCTCCGCGCTGGAGGTCGGAGAGCTGGAGCCGCCGCGCCGCGCGGACCGCTGGAAGCGCGCGCGTGTAGTGGTCGGCGGCGCGCCCGGCGGCGCGCGTGCGACCGGCGGCCCGCCCGAGCGCGATCGCGGCCCAATCGGTCAGCAGCGGTGAGGTCGTCGCGCCCGCGGTCGCACCGAAGCCGCCGTCTCGTCCCTGCACGCGGCCGAGCCACGCGACGGCGAGGCGCCGGGCCGCGCTGGCGTCCGCCGGCATCGTGGCGACCGTGAACCGCCGCGTCGCACGCAGCGTCTCGACCCGCACGACGAGCTGGTAGCGGCCGGGCGGCAGCGCGCGCGAGAGCGACTGCGACCAGGCGCCGTCGCGAGCGGCGACCGTCACCGTGCGAGCCGACCGCGTGCACGGCCGGCCGGCCGTCGTCCCGCCACCGGTCAACTCGACGCAGCGGCCGCCGGCGCGACCCGCGAGCGTCACCGCGACTGCGCCCGGCCCGCCGTCGCCCCGGAGCCGCGTCGGCGTGCCGCCGCGGGCATAGCGGGCGCCAGCCGCAGGGGCGTCGATCGTCAGCGCCGCGGGTTCGGTTCCGCCCGGCTGCGCGACCGGCCCTCCCGGCTGTCCGGTCCCGGGCCCGCCGCCGCCGGTCCCCGGCCCACCCGGCGCCCCCGGACCGGACGGCGACGGATCGCCGACGCAGGTCGCGTCGCCGACGCAGACCTCGAGCGCGTTGGAGCGGATCGCGTCGGGCGCGGTCGCCTTCAGGCGGACGCGGCCGGCGCTCGCGAAGCGGAGCGTCGCGCGCCCGTCCGCTCCGGTCGCCGCGCCGCCGACGGACGCGCCCGCGACCGGGCCGCCGTCGGCACCGCTGCTCGCGCGGATCCAGCCGTCGCGGACGCTGACGGTCAACGGCTCGCCGACGGCGACATGCCCCGGACCGTCGAGACGAAGGATGCGCGCACCGGGCCCATAGGCGAGCAGCACCTCACCGCCGGCGCGGACCGGCGCGCGGCAGATCCCCGCGGCGTAGCGCCAGTCGACGAGCACCGACCAGTACGCGACCGCCTGCGGGTCGGAGGCGTCGGGGCCGACGCGGTCGAGGAAGAAGTCGCGGAAGTCGCCGTTCCAGGTCCCTCCCCACGACAAGCCCGACGCGGCCAGCGCCGCGGCGGCGCTGGCACCTGCGTTGCAGTCGTGCGGGCCGGAGCCGTCGCCGCCGTCGACCGGCGCCGCCACGGTGCTCAGCGAACCCTCGTAGAGCGTCGCGCCGCGACCCTCGACCCGCAGCGACAGCTCGGCCGCCACGGCCGGCGCCGCCGCGGCGCCAAGCCAGGCGGGGCCGAGCCAACCGGCGCCGAGCCAGCCCGCGCCGAGCCACGCGGCAGCGAGCCCCACCGCGACCGCCGCCCTGCGCGGCAGCCCCGCCATCGCCGCCGGCTAGCGCAGCACGCGCGCGGTCGCGCGCGTCTGCGTGGTTCTGCGGGTCGGCTCGTCGCGCGTGCCGGCGACGATCGTCACGACCCGGCCCTTCGCGCTGCCGGCGAGCAGCGTGCGGAACGCTCTGCGCAACGCCACCCGCACCGTCGCCCGCTCGCCCGGCGCGAGCCCGAACTGGGCCGCTCCGGCGACGCGGGTGCGACGGCCCTGCTTGTAGGTGAGGCGGACGATCCCGCGGCAGCCAGCCGCGCTGACGTCGCGCCCGCAGCGCAGCGCGATCGCCACTCCGCCGTTGCGCAGGCGCAGCCGCCTGCCGGTCGCGATCGTCGCCTTCGCGAGCACCAGCCGCGGCCGCTGCCCGCCGGCCCGCGTCCCGGTCGGCGTCACCGGTGTCACCGGCGGCAGTGCGACGTCGGGCGCCGGGCCTGGCGGCCCCGGCTTTGCGTCCGGCCGCTCGACGAGCGCGGCGCTGACGAGCGAGCCGAGGCCGACCTCGGCGTCGAGCGTCTCGCGCGGGGCGCCGCCGTCGACCGAGACGACCCACCGGCGGCCGGCGTCGGCGGAGACACCGTTGACCTCGACGAGGCGGCGCTCGCCGCCCTCGCCGGCGAAGCGCAGGTCCGTCGCGCAGCCGGCCGGGTCGGCCTGCGGCGCGCCGGCGAGCAGGTCGGCGACGTCGCCGCCGACCGGCGCTCTGACGCTGCATGCACGTTCGGCGCCGGCGGTCTCCGTGCCGTGGTCGATCACGAGGCCCATCGGCACGACGGTGCCGTCGGCGACCGCCGGCTCGGCACGGAAGAGCGGCTCGCCGGCGTCGCTGCGCGGGGCCGGCTCGGCACCGAAGCCGTCGCCGACGAGCGCGGTGACGGAGTCCTGCGTCGAGTAGAGGTTGTCGGCGTCGTCGTCGGGCTCCGACGCCAGCCAGCGGAACGCGCCGTTGCTCTTCTGCAACGCGACGAGGAAGTCGAGCGGCGTCTTGCCGGTCGAGGTCGTCCAGCGCGGCCCCTGCGGGTCGACGCCGCATTCGCGCATGCCGTTGACGACCCAGCTGGTGCTGTCGCTGTTGGCGCCGAAGAAGTCGCTGACGAAGCCGCCGCTGACGTCGTCCTGCATCGTCTCGAGGTAGTCGAGCGCGCTCGCGACGGCCGGGTCGGCGGCCGTCGCGCCGGCGGCGCAGAGCGTGCCGATGCCGGCGCCGGTCATGTCGACGTCGGGTGCGCCGCCGTTGGTGGTGTAGTTCCAGCCGCCGCCGGTCTGGGCTCTGCGGACCGCCTGCGCGAGCGTCGGCGTCAGCTCCGTGACGCCGTTGCGCTCCAGCGCCAGCAGCCCGAACATGTCGTCGTTGACGGTGCCCGGCAGGCCGAGCTGCTTGCCGTCGTAGAAGCGCAGCTGGCGCGCGAGCAGGTTGCGCGAGGCGCTCAGCTTCGCGGTGCGGATGCCGCCGCCGTGGCCGGTCAGCAGCGCACGCGCCTGATCGGTCGAGAGGTTGCCGGGAAGGCCGCCGCTCGCCCCCCACTCCCCGGCGTAGAAGTCCTGGAGGCTCGGCGTAGCGAGCGCGCTCTTGAGGTCGGCCGGGTTCACCCCCGCGTTCGAGAGCGCGATCATCGACCAGTCGCCGCCGAAGGCCGGCGCCCCGCCGCCCGGCGCGATGTCGCCGCTGGCGGCCTGCTCGCCGCGGTACCAGGCGACGGCCCTGTCGGCGGCCTGCTGGGCGTCGGCAGGGGTGACGTAGGCCGCCGCCGAGCCCGGCAGCGCGACGGCGACGCCCGCCGCCAGCGGCACCGCGGCGGCGATGAGACGAGCAAGCATGAAGTTGTGACCTTCCCTTGTCCTCGAGGGGGTTCTCAGCTGGCCGGAGTCAGGTCTCCTGGCTCCCGGGCGTACTCGCCGCGCCTTCCCAGGTCCGCAGTGGAGGACCCAGTGGCTTGCCATCGGCTTGCGGCGAGCGTGAACCCGGTCACAGTGGCGGGACCGCGCTGGATTCGCACCAGACTTCCCTCGACACCGACCGTTGGCCCCGAGCATAACGAGCTGCTGCTCAACTCGCGGTGCTGGTAGCTTCCCCGCCTCACGGCGCGGGGAATCCGGTGAGAGACCGGAGCTGGCGCGCAGCGGTATGGGTGACGAACGGCTCGCAGTCCCGCCGACCCGAACGGGTCGGGAAGGGGAGCCGGGAGGACGACCCCGAGCCCGAATATCCGTCCGTGAGTCACGTGCAGCCTCGCGAACAGGCGGTCGACTCACCTTCGTGGTTCATCGCCGCCCTGAATTGAAGGAAGTGGTGATGGACCCCCGTGTCCCCTCCCGCGGCGCCCGCCGCCGCGTGGCGCTGACGGCCGTGCTGGCCGGCGGCCTGCTGACCGCGCTCGCCGCCCCCGCCGTGGCCGCGCCCGGCGACCTCGATCCGAGCCTTTCGGGCGACGGCAGACTCGTCGTCGCGACGCCCGGCAGCTTCGAGCAGACCAACGCCGTCGCCGTCCAGCCCGACGGCAGGATCGTCGTCGCCGGCATCGCCGGCCACGGCGACGGGAGCGATCTGTTCGTCGCCCGCGTCGAGCGCGACGGCACGCCCGACGCGAGCTTCGGCGGCGGCGACGGCGTCACGACGGTCGACGTCGCCGGCTTCGGCGACGGCGCCCGCGCGCTCGCGCTCCAGCCCGACGGCAAGATCGTCGTCGCCGGCTACGGCAGCGCCGTCAGCGGCCTCAACCAGAGCGACTACGCGGTCGCGCGGCTGACCGCCGACGGCGCGCTCGACCCCGGCTTCGGCAGCGGCGGCACGCGGACGATCGACTTCGGCCTCGGCGCCGAGCAGGCGCGCGCCGTCCTCGTGCAGCCGGACGGCACGATCGTCGTCGGCGGCTATGCCAACCCCAGCGCCGGCGTGATCGAGTTCGGCCTCGCGCGGCTGACCGCCGACGGCGCGCTCGACCCCGGCTTCGGCAGCGGCGGAAAGCGCACGACCGCCTTTCCCGGTGCCGGCAGCAACGTCCACGCGCTCGCGCTCGACCGCGACGGGCGGATCGTCGCCGCCGGCCGCACGACCGGCTCCGACCCCGACTTCGCGCTCGCCCGCTATCTGCCCGACGGCAGCCTCGACACGAGCTTCGGCGGCGACGGCCTGACGACGACCGACTTCGGCAGCGCGGCGCTCGTCGACGAGGCCGACGGCGTCGCGATCCAGGCAGACGGCAAGATCGTCGCGAGCGGCTTCACCGGCGGCGACGTCGGCGACAACCGCTTCGCCGTCGCCCGCTACGACAGCGACGGCGGCCTTGACGCGGACTTCGCCGACGGCGGCCGCCAGACGGTCGCGTTCGCGCCCGGGGGCGACGCCCAGTTCCCGAGCGCCTACGGCAACGGCGGCGCCGCGCTCCAGCACGACGGCTCGATCGTCGTCGCCGGCGTCAGCAGCTGGTTCAACGAGTTCTTCGAGACGCGCGGCGTCTTCGCGCTCGCCGCGCTGACGCCCGACGGCGCATTGGACGAGCGCTTCGCCCCCGGCGGGACGGTCACGACCGCCTTCCCGGCACCGGAGGCCGAGGCCCACGCGATCGTGCTCGACCCCCGCAGCGGCGCGCTCGTCGTCGCGGGCGACGCCCGCGACAGCGGCGAGTCCGACACCGCGATCGCGCGCTACCTCGGCACCCCGCCCCCGCCCCGCACGGTCACGGTCGAGCTGAGCGGCGACGGCTCCGGCAGCGTCCGCGGCCGCGGGATCGACTGCCCCGGCGACTGCGACGAGACGCTGCCCGCGGGCGCGACGGTGACGCTGACCGCGACCGCAACCGAGGGCTCCGAGTTCGCCGGCTGGGGCGGCGCGTGCAGCGGCAACGGCCCGTGCACCGTCGAGCTGACCGCGGACGTCGCCGTCGCAGCTCGGTTCGCGCGGCAGGCGAAGGACGCGCCGCAGCCGCCGGTGGGCCCGGCGCCCCCGGGCACGCCTTCCACCGGAGCCACGCCGACCCCGCGGCCGACCGCCGCCTGCACGCGCGCCGAGCGGACGCTCGACGGGGCTGCGCGCCGCCTGCGCGACGCACGCGTTCGCGTCGCGCGCGCCGCCGGCACGGTCAGACGCAGCCGCGCCGCCGTCACCCGCGCACGCAGAGCGCTGACCCGCGCCGCCGGCGAACCCGCGCGCAGACGGGCGCGCGCGAACCTGCGTGCCGCAGACCGACGCCAGCGTGCCGCGACGCGCACGCTGACGACGGCGCGCAGCGCGCAGCGCTCCGCCGAGCAGCGGCACCGCGACGCAGCGCGCGCCGTGGCGCGGCGCTGCTGAGCGGAGCGGGGCCGCCGGTCAGCGCTCCCCCTCGCGGAGCAGCTGAGCGAGGTCGGTCAGTTGCGGGGTGGTGTGCTCGGTGCGCCAGATCAGCCCCAGCTGCGACGGCTCTTCGAGTCCCGCGACCGGGAGATAGCGCACGTCACCGCGGGTCGTGCGTTCGGCGAGCGGGCGGCAGACCAGCATCGCGTGCTCGCCGCCCGCGGCCAGCGCGAGGCCTTCCTGGATCGTGGCGATCCCGGCGGTCGATCGGATCGGCCGCCCCGCGGGGGTCGACGGTGGGACGCGGGCGGCCATCCAGTAGTCAGGGGCGTCGCCGACCGGGCGGACGAGGTTCAAGCCGGCCAGCTGCTCGACGTCGACGTCACCGCCGCCGGCGGCGAGCGGATGGGAGGAGGCGACCGCGAGCAGACGGTCCTGGGGCGGGAAGCGGTACCCGACGCTCAGCGCCTGCTCGTGAACCGGCAGCTCGACGATCGCGGCGTCGAGCCGTCCCTCCAGCACTGCGGAGAACGGCGAGCCGAGCGGGATCTCGCTCAACGCGACGGCCACCTCGTGCTGGACGCGCAGGCGGCGGAACGCTTCGGTGACGTGCTCGTAGACGTTCCCGTGAAAGCCGATCCGCAGTTCGCAGAGGGCCCCGCGGCGGGCACGCTCGTGCGCCTGGGAGAAGGCGGCCGTCAGCGTCTCGTAGGCCGGCCGGACCTCGTCGACGAACTGCGCGCCGAGCCGGGTCAGCGCCACGCGCCGGCTGGTGCGCTCCACGAGCCGGACGCCGACGCGACGCTCCAGGTCGGCGATCAGCTGACTCACCCGGCTCTGGGAGTAGCCGAGGCGCTCCGCGGTGCGGCCGAAGTGCAGCTCCTCGGTCAGCACGACGAGGCACTCGATCTGCTGGATCTGGACCTGCTTCACCACGCTCCCGCCGGCTGCCGCATCGATCATTCGAGCTTATCGATCGGTGAGCAGAAGGCTCTTGTTCACCCGCGGCGTGGACGCTTGACTCGGAGGCATGAGCGCCTCCCTCTCCCCTCCGCGGTCCGCGACCGATCCCGCGCGCACCACGCGTTCGCAATGGCTCGCGGTGGCGGTGCTGTCGCTGAGCACGTTCGTGGTGGTGACCTCGGAGATGCTTCCCGTGGGCGTCCTGACCCCGATGGCCGACGGCCTCGGGATCACGCAGGGCGCGGCCGGCTACAGCCTGTCGATCACCGGCCTCGTCACGGCGGTCACCGCGCCGCTCGTCCCGCGCCTGCTCGGTCGGCTCGACCGGCGCCTGGTGCTGGCGTCGGCGATGGTGGTCCTCGCTGCCGGCAACGCGCTGACCGCGGTGGCGCCGGGGTTCGGGCTGCTGGTCGTCTCGCGTGCCCTCCTCGGGATCGGGATGGGCGTCGTGTGGGGGTTGGCCGCCGTGATCGCCAGCCGGCTGGTCGCACCGCGCAACGCCGCGCTGGCGGTCTCCTTCGCCGTCAGCGGGGTCGCGGCGGCGTCGGTGATCGGGGTGCCGCTGGGCACGGTCGTCGGGAACGCCTTCGGTTGGCGGACGGCGTTCGCCGTGCTCGCCGGCGGCGGCATCGCCCTCGCCGCGGGTCTCGCGCTGGCATTGCCCCGCCTGCCTCGCCCGGCCGCCCCGGCCGGCGCAGGCGCCGGTACCGGCGGCCAATCGCTGTTGGGCACGCCCGCGGTCGCCGCCGGACTTGCGCTGATCGTGCTGCTCGTCACCGCGCACTTCGCCGCCTACACCTACGTGCGCCCCGTCCTCGAAGAACGGACCGGACTGGCTCCTGGGTCGATCGCACTCGCGCTCCTCGCGTATGGCGCCTGCGGGCTGGCCGGCAACTTCGCGGCCGGCGCCCTCGCCGCGCGACGCGCGCGCTTCACGCTCCTGAGCCTGGCCACGGGGATCGGCGCGGCGATCGCGCTGCTGGCGTTGCTGGGCAGCGTGGCCGGCGTCGCCTACGCAGCCGTCGCGCTGTGGGGGCTGACCTATGGCGGGCTGTCGGTGGGCGGTCAGATCTGGATGACCCAGTCCGCACCGCACCGCACCGAGCACGTCACCGGGCTCTACGTCGGGGTCTTCACGGCCGCGATCGCCTTGGGCGCCTTCCTCGGCGGCACCGTCGTCGAGGCGTCCGGGGTCACGCCCCTGCTGTGGAGCGCAGCCGCGCTGGCGCTCGCCGGCCTCGCCGTCGGCGCGGTCGGCCCCGGGCCGGCGCGCCGATGAACAGGTCGCGGACCGGTTCAGCTGCCGGCGTCTGACTGCTCGCGCCGCGCACGCGCGCGGCGCTTGCCCTCGTGCATCGCCGCGACGCGGGCGACCGGGATCGCCCGGCCCTCCTCGATCAGCTCGGCCGGCAGCGGCTGCGGCGCCGGCAGCTCGTCGGCCCACGGGTTGCGCGCGCCGATCAGCGCCGGCACGGTACGGATCGTGAAGTCTGCCGGCACGACGTTCTCCAGCTCGTCCCATGGCAGCGGGAACGAGACCGGCGTGCCCGGCCGGATGCGCGGGCTGTAGGCGGCGACGACGGTCGCGCCGCCCGCGCGGGTGGCGTCGACGAACACCTTGCCGCCGCGATCCGCGAGCACGTACGTCGTCGTCGCCAGCGCCGGATCGAGGCGCTCGGCGCGCGCGGCGAGCGCCCGCGTCGCCGCCGCGATCTCCTCGACGGCCGCCGGCTGCGCGATCGGCACGAAGACGTGCACACCCTTCGCGCCGCTGGTCTTCAGCGCGCCCGCGAGCCCGGCGTCGGCGAGCGCCTGCCGCACGAGCGCGGCGGTCCGCACGACGACGCCGAACGACGCTCCCTCCGGCGGATCGACGTCGAGCACGAGGTGCGTCTGCGGGTGGTCGGGCAGGTCGGCGCGCATCAGCGCCGCGTGGTACTCGACGGCGCGCTGGTTGGCGAACCACAGCAGCGTCGCACGGTCGTTGCAGAGCGCGTAGGAGACGTCGCGCTTGGAGCGCTCCGCCCACAGCGTCACCGTCTTGATCCACGGCGGCGTGTATCTCGGGACGTTCTTCTGCATGAACGGCTTGCGGCCGCGCAGCGCCCGGATCACCGACAGCGGCCGGTCGCGCAGCTCGCCGAGCAGCTGCTCGGAGACCGCGTCGAGGTAGTCGACCAGGTCCCGCTTCGTCGCGTCCGCGCCGTCGAACAACGGCTGGTCGAGGTTGGTCAGCCTGACCTCCTCGCCACCTCCCGTGATCTCATCCGATGCCACGCCACCACCGTATCGCCCAGCTCAAGGCGCGGCGCCTGCGGACGATCACCCGTACAGTGCGCGCACCCGCGCCCTGCCGTCCCAAACCCGGAGCACACCGCATGCCGAACTCCCGCGTCCGTCGATCACCTCGTCCCCGGCGGCTCACCGGAGCGCTCCTCGCGACCGCCCTGCTCGTCGGGGCGCCGGCCGCGACCGCGCAGGCCGAGGGGTGGATCGACGGTCCGGCGTTCGACGTCCCGCTCATGAGCGAGGGCCTCGACCTCGCCGGCGCTCCCGACGGCTCCTCCACGGCCGCCTGGATCGCGGAGGACGACGCCGCCGCCGTCAAGGTGTCCGTGCAGCGCGCCGCGCCCGACGGCACGCTCGGCACGGTGCGAGTGCTCGACGACGCCGACCCCGGTCCGGACCCCGTCTGGCCGGTCGTCGCTGCCGGCGCCTCCGGCGCCTCCGCCGTCGCCTGGCAGGACGAGGTCGGCGGCGACGACCAGCTCCGGCTCGCCCTGCTCGCCGCCGGCGGGACGGTCGGCGCACCGCTCCTCGTCGCACCGGACCAGCTCCCGCTCGAAACCGGCGTCGCGGTCGCGGTCGACGGCGACGGCGACGCGACCGTCGTGTGGCGCGCGTGGGACGACGGCCTGGCGGCCGAGGCGATCCATGCCCGCCGGGTCGCCGCCGACGGGACGCTCGGCCCGGTCGTGGTGCTCGGGCTGGGCGGCCTGGAGGCCGACCCCCGGATCGCGGTCACGCCGAACGGCGTCGCATGGGTCACCTGGACCGACGGCACCGGCAGCGGCGCGGCGCAGCGGATCGCCCGACTCGACGCCGCCGGCCAGCTCGACGGCGCCGTCGCCGAGGCGCCCGCCGACGCCGCCAGCTTCCCGACGCTCGGCGCGGGCGCCGCCGGCGGCGCGCTCGCGTGGAGCGAGGCCGTGCCCGGCGGCAGCGACATGCGGGTCGCGGGCGTCCGCCTCCCGCTCAGCGGCGAGGTCCTCGGCGCGCCGTTCCACGGTGCGCCGGCACCGGTGAGCATGCCCGCCGTCGCGACGCCCGCGATCGCCCCGGACGGCACCGTCACGATCGCGTGGACCGAGGCCACGTCGTCCACTCCTCCGATCTCCGCCACCGCGATCGTCAGCCGGATCGCGCCCGGCGCCGCGACCGGCCCCGCGCAGCCGCTCCCCACAGCGGAGCCCGGCGTCGCCGCGGTCGCCCCGCTGCTCGCGGCGATGCCCGACGGCGGCGTGCTCGCGACCTGGCTGCAGCAGCAGCGGCCGTCGGTGGCGCTGACGGTGCCGCTGTTCGCGCGGCGCATCGCCTCCAACGGCACGTTCGGCCCGGTCACCGCGACCGGCGCCTCGGCCTTCGGTCTCGGCGGCCCGTTCGACATCGACCGCTACGTGCTGCCGTTCGCGCATGCCGACGGTGGCGCTCTGCTCGGGGTGCTCCAACAGTTCATCGCCTTCTCGCTCTCGACGCGCGTCCTCGACGCGACCGGGCCGAAGCTGACGGCGAGCACGCCGGCGACCGCGACGGCCGGCGCGCCCGCGCCGTTCTCGGCGAGCGCGAGCGACCGCACGGGCGCCAGCGTCTGGTGGGACTTCGGCGACGACAGCGGCTCGCGCAGAGCGGCCGTCGACCACGTCTACACGCGCGCCGGCACGTACACCGTCACGCTGACCGCGACCGACGGCGTCGGCAACGAGACGACGATCACGCGACGGGTGACCGTCGCTGCCGCCGCCGGCCCCAGCCGCACGCCGAGAGCCGGACGTGCCGCCGCCGCGCTGGCGCTCACGCGGACGGTCCGCAAGGGCGCGAAGGTCACCGTCGCCGGCACGATCTCCCCGCATGCGACCGGCAGAGTCACGATCGCGTACCGCAAGAAGGTCGGCCGCACGACCGTCTTCACACGCAAGTCGGCGACGATCGCCCGCGGCCGCTGGCGCGCGACGCTCAAGCTGACCGGGCCACTCGCGAGAGCGCGGCGCGGCAAGGCGACGATCACCGCGTTCTACGCCGGCGACGCCGCCACGAGACGGGCGAACGTGACGCGCACGATCAGGTTGGCGAAGGCGAGCCCGAAGCGGCGCTAGGGGCGCTAGGGGCGCCCGGTGCGCCGCCCTCGGCGTGGTCGTCCGCCGCCGGCTCCGTCAGCACGAGCGCCGTCAGGTAGGCGACGACGACGCCGACGATGATCAGCGGCGCGGCGCCCGCCCCGGCGCCCGCCGTCAGCAGCACCGCCAGCGCGACCGCCGACAGCGGCAACCGCAGGACCGCGACGATCGCGGCGGCCATGCCGACCGCGATGGCCGGCGTGAGGTCGAACCCGGGCAGTCTCGCGGCCATCATCCCGGCCGCCGCGCCGAGCAGCAGCGCCGGGAACGTCGGGCCGCCGCGGAAGGCGCCGAGCGACAGGCTCCACGCCGCGCCCTTGAACGCGACGAGCAGCGCGAGTGTCCCGAGCGACCACGCCGCGGGACTGGCCGTCATCGGGCCGATCGAGTCCTGACCGTCGAACAGCACCTGCGCGACGTCCTTGTCGGTGGTCGAGGCGAAGGCGATCGCGAGCCCGCCGATCAGCAGCCCGGCGAGCGGTGCGACGACGAACGCGCGGCCGTCGGAGATGCGTGCGACGACACGCCCCGCCCGCACGATCGCCACCGCGCCGACGGTGACCGCGACCGCCAGCAGGATCGACCAGCCGAGCGCCGCCGCGGTCGGCCGCGCGTACTGCGGAAGCTCCAGCGCGCTGAGCGCGTACGCGCTCGTGCTGAGGCCGGTCCACGACCCCATTCCGATCGAGACGAGCGAGCCGATCCCCGCCGCCAGCAGCCCCGGCAGCAGCACGACGGGGAGTCTCGGGCCGCCGAGCCCGGACGCCTCGATCAGGATCACCGCCGCGATCAGCGGCGACTCGAACAGCAGCGAGACGGCGGCGAACGTCCCCGACGCCGCCATCACGAGCGCGACCTCCGACGGCGCGTCTCTGCGCAGCTGGCGCAGGAACAGGACGCCGAGCCCGCCGCCGAGCGCGATCAGCGGCGCCTCTGGGCCGAGCACGACGCCGAGCCCGATCGTCGCGAGCGCCGCGAGCATCACGCCCGGCAGCTCGATCGGCTCCGTCAGCCCCATCTTCAGGCCGTTCGCCGGGACGTGGCCGCCGTTGCCGGGCAGCTTCGCGATCGCGAACGCGACGACGACGCCGGCGACGAGCAGGATCGGCAGCGACCACCACAGCGGCGCGCCGTCGTCGTAGCCGACCTCCTTCGGCAGGTCGGTGAAGAGGCCGACCTGGATCTGGTGCGTCAGCTCGAGGAAGCCCCATGCGAGCAGCGAGACGACGATGCCGACGACGGCGGCGAGCAGCAGCAGCGCGACGAACGCGCGACTGCGCATCGCGGCCGCAGGGCCGGCGGGCGGGTCCGGCGGAGGACTGTCGGCGTCCGCGGCCATGCGTGCGAGGTGGGTATACCCCGCCGGCGCCCGACGACGCCATCGCCCCTACGCGCCATATTTCGGACTTTCGCCGCTCCGAGCGCCGGAAAGGTGCGATGCTGCGCGCGGGGAGCGCGTGAGCAGCAGCACGTCCGGATCGCACGACGACACGGGAGAGTTGTGATGAGCGATCCACGCGAGCGCTTCGCGGAGCTGACGAAGGTCACGGCCTGCTACCGCGACGAGGGCAACGAGAACGGCGAGCCGCTGCTGCTGGTGATGGGACTGTCCTCGCAGCTGATCCACTGGCCACAGGAGATCGTCGACGCGCTCGGCGAGCGCGGCTACCGGGTGATCCGCTTCGACAACCGCGACAGCGGGCTGACGAGATGGAAGGTCACGCCCGCGCAGTACTTCCTGCAGGCGATGGCCGACGACGCCGTCGAGCTGCTCGACCACCTCGGGATCGAGCAGGCGCACGTCGTCGGCGCGTCGATGGGCGGGATGATCTCCCAGCTGATCGCGATCGGCAGACCGGAGCGGGTGCGAACGCTCTGCTCGATCATGAGCACGACCGGCGACCCGAGCGTCGGGCAGCCGGCCGACGGCGTGATCGGCGAGCTGCTCAGACCGCTCCCGGAGGACCCCCGCGAGGCGATCATCCAGATCGCCCACGTCTACGACGTGATCGGCTCCAGAACCCACGCCGCGAGCGAGCGCCCGGGCCGCCTGGAGCTGGCGGGCGAGGCGTACCGCCGCGCGGTTCACCCCGACGGCGGCGCGCGTCAGATCGCCGCGATCCTGATGGCGCTCGACCGCACGAGAAGCCTGCAGGCGCTGAGAGTGCCCGCGCTGGTGATCCACGGCGGCGAGGATCCGCTGATCGACATCAGCGGCGGCGAGGCGACCCACGCCGCGGTCGCCGGCTCCACCTACCTCCCGCTGCCGGACATGGGGCACGACCTGCCGCGGCCGCTGCACCACCGGATCGTGAACAGCATCGTCGAGAACGCACAGCAGCGCGTCGCGGTCGCCTAGCGTCCTCGCGCCCCGCTCCCCCAGGCGCTGCCCGGGGGAGCGCTGCGGCCGGCGGCTCACGGATAGCGGAGTGACGGGTCGACCGACCAGCGGCTCGTGCCGCGGCGGGTCTCATCGATCAGGATCACGTTGCCGTTGCCGCCGCCGTAGTAGCCCTGCTTGAGGTAGGAGTCGCGCCCGGCGACGAGCGTCCGGTCTCTTCTGGTCGAGACGACCTGTCTCCCGTCGAGCCACACTTCGTACTCGCCGACGCTCGCGTCGGATGAGAACTTCACGCGGACGGCGAGGTCCCACCAGTGGTCGTAGATGTTCGCGAGCGGGACGAGCGTGTGCGCGGTTCTGATGTTCCCGTCGGTTCTCGCGACGATGAAGACGAGGCCGTTGCCGGGGTTGCCTCTGCCCCAGTTGCCGATGCCGAGCTCCAACGGCGGCGAGCCGCTGCTGCTCCCCTTCCACTGCGTGAGCGTGTGGTGGGTGCCGCTGGCGAATCCGATCGTGGCGTTCGGGTCGGAGTCGACGTAGATCGAGGTCCCGTACCAGAACTCGGTTCCGTCTCTCATGTGCTCGTCGGTCAGAACCTCCGCACGCGGGCCGCTCGTCGGGCTGATCGTGTCGTCGACCCAGAACCATCCCGAGCAGCCGTTGTTCGTGCGCGTGTCGTCGGCGACGCTCGGATTGTCGGCCAGCGCTCTGAAGAGCGTGTCGCCGAAGAGCGCTCTGAGCGTCGGCGTGCGCCCGTCCTGGAGGTCGGCCCACTGCGAGGCGTCGCACGTGTCGACGTCGCCGACCCACAGCGGCGCCGGCGCGACGACGACGTCGCGCTGGACGGCATGCGACTGCCCGCTTCTGTTCGTCACGATCAGGCGCACGTACTTCGTGCCCGCGTTTCTGAAGGTGAACGTCAGCGGCGTACCGGAGCCGAGCGGATAGTCGGGCGCGCCGGGCCCGTCGGAGGCGACGTCGTCCCAGGAGTACGTGCACGGCGTGACGTCGCACACCGAGGTGCCGGCGTCGAACGTGACGAGCTGCCCCGGGTTCGGGACCGCCGGCGAGTGGGTGAACGCGGCGGTCGGCGTCGCGCTTGCCCTCGTCGCGACCAGAAGCAGCGCCAACGCGGCGAACAGCAATGAACTGCGTACGAAGCGCATGTGATCTTCCCCCTCGATCAATTGCGAAGCGGTTGTCCCGCCCCGGTCGAGGTCAATTCGTAGCAGTTCGTCCTGACGTCGGCGCCGTGTGGCGGCGGCTCAATCCGCGGCGAGCGTGACGAGCGGGTGCGGGGCGGCGCTACCAGGTGTCGACGAAGCGGCGGTCGGTGGCGGGAGCGGGCGTGTGGGCAGCGGCGGCGGCGAGGGTCGCGGCGATGACCGCGCGGGTCTCGGCAGGGTCGATCACATCGTCCAGCTCGAACAGCGTCGCCGCGTTGAGCGCTCTCGCGTTCTCCTGCGCCGCCGCCGTCACGTCGCGGACGCGCTGCTCGCGCTCCGTCTCGTCCGCGATCGCCTCCAGCTCCTTGCGCAGCCCGAGGCGGACCGCGCCCTCCAGGCCCATCGGTCCCAGGTGCGCGCCGGGCCAGGCGACCGTCAGCAGCGGCTCGTGCAGGCTGCCGGCCATCATCGCCTGCGCACCGAGGCCGTAGGCGCGCCGCAGGATCACGGCGACGAGCGGGACGCGCAGCGCGGCGCCGGCGACCAGCAGCCGCGAGGCGTGGCGCACGAGGCCCGTCGCCTCGGCCTGCGGCCCGACCATGTAGCCGGGCGTGTCGACGAGCGAGACGAGCGGGATCGAGAACGCGTCGCACAGCTGCATGAAGCGCGCGCCCTTGTCCGAGGCGTCGCTCGTGATCGCTCCGGCCATCGCCATCGTGTTGTTGGCGATCACGCCGACCGGGCGGCCCTCGATCCGCGCGAACGCGGTCACCAGCTCCGGCGCGAAGCGCTCGCGCAGGAACGTCACCGAGCCCTCGTCGGCGAGCGTCTCGACGATCGGCGCGACCTTGTACGCGCGCCGCTCCCGCTCCGGCACGAGCTGGCGCAGACGCGTCTGGTCCGGCACCGGGCCGGGCGGCGTCGCGCCCTGGAAGTAGCCGAGCAGCCGCTTCGTGACCGCGACCGCCTCGGCCTCGTCGGCGACGACCACGTCGATGACGCCGTTCGCCGCCTGCATCGCGATCGGGCCGACGTCGCCGGGCGCGACCTCGCCGAGGCCGCCGCCCGCGATCATCGCCGGGCCGCCCATCCCGAGCGAGACGTCCTCGGTGGCGACGATCAGGTCCGAGCAGCCCGCGATCACGGCGTTGCCGGCGAAGCAGCGGCCCGCGACGACGGCGATCCGCGGGACGATTCCCGACAGCCCCGCCCACAGCGCGAACGCGCGCACGTCGAGCGCGGAGACGACCGGATGGTCGGTGTCGCCGGGCCGGCCGCCGCCGCCCTCGGCGAAGAAGACCGCCGGCAGCCGCATCCGCTCGATCAGCTCGAACAGGCGGTCCTTCTTGCGGTGGCCGAGCGCGCCCTGCGTGCCCGCCAGCACTGTGTAGTCGTACGACAGCACCGCGCACGCCGCGCGCTCTCCGAAGCGGTCGCCGTTCACGCGCGCGGTGCCCGCGACGAGCCCGTCGGCCGGCGTCCGCTCGATCAGGTCGGCCAGCTCACGGCGCTGCCGCTGCGCGGCGATCGCGAAGCGCCCGTACTCGACGAACGAGCCGGGGTCGACGAGGTCCGCGACGTTCTCGCGCGCCGTGCGCCCGCCGGCGGTGCGGCGCCGCGCAACCGCGTCCGGCCGCGCCGCGTCCTCCGTCAGCCGCCGGCGCCGCAGCAGCTCGGCGAGGTCGTCGCGGATCGCGTCGTCGGAGTCGGCCATCGGCGCAGCAAATCAGGTTGCGCGGACCAGCCGCGCCTGTTGCGCCGGCGAAGTCGGCTCCGGCGGAGGCGCCGCGCCCCACGGCCGCGCCGGCCCGCTCGCGCCGGCCCGCTCCCGCTCACGCCGGCCCGCTCCCGCTCGCGCCAGCCGCGCCCGCTCACGCCGGCCGCCCTAGAGTTGCCGCCGATGCGCGCGCTGCTCGCCTCGACCGCCGGCGCGGGCCACGTCGGGCCGCTCCTCCCCTTCGCCGCGGCGCTCGCGCGGCGCGGCGACGACGTGCTCGTCGTCGGCCCGCCGGGCCTGGAGCCCGCGATCGCAGCGGCCGGCCACGCGTTCGCGGCCGGCGCCGATCCGCCCGCGCAGGAGGTCGCCGAGATCTGGCGCCGGTTCGAGTCCGCGCCACCGCCGGAGCGCTCGGTGCTCGTCAACCGCGAGCTGTTCGGGCGGCTCTGCACCGCCGCGATGCTGCCGGCGCTCGATCGCGTCTGCGACGAGTGGCGGCCCGACCTGGTCCTGCGCGAACCGTGCGACTTCGCCTCGGCGATCGCCGCCGAGCGGCGCGCGATCCCTCACGCGCAGGTGGCGATCTCGCTCGCGGAGGTCGAGGCCGGCTCGCTCGCGCTCGCCGCGCCCGTCCTCGACCCGCACCTGCCCGGCATCGTCGAGCGGATCCATGCAGCGCCCTACCTGACGCGCTTCCCGCGCGCGCTCGACCCGTCGCCGTTCGCGCGGACCGTGCGGTTCCGAGCCGGAGGCGCCGCGGATCGCGCGGGCGGGGAAGGCGCCGCGGAAAGCGCGGGCGGGCCCAGCGCCGCGGACGGGTGGCGGCAGGCGTGGCCGGAGGACGACGAGCGGCCGCTCGTCTACGCGACGCTCGGCTCCGTCGCCCCCACGCTCGCGCTCGCCGCGCCCGTGTACCGCGCGATCGTCGATGCGGTCGCGGAGCTGCCGGTGCGCGTGCTGCTGACCGTCGGTCGACAGCCCGATCCGGACACGCTCGGCCCGCTGCCGCCGAACGTCCGCGCCGCGGCATGGGTCGACCAGGCCGGCGTCCTGCCCGGCGCCGCGGTCGTCGTCTGCCACGGCGGCTCCGGCACGACGTTCGGGGCGCTGGCGGCCGGCGTCCCGCTCGTGCTGCTCCCGCTCTTCGCCGACCAGCCGGTGAACGCCCGCCGCGTCGTGGAAGCCGGCGCTGGGATCGCCGTCGCGCCGCCGCACGCAGCCGACGACGTGCGCGCGGCGATCGAGCAGCTGCTGAGCACGCCGGCCCACCGCGACGCGGCCGGTGCGATCGCGCGCGAGATGTGCGCCGCGCCGTCCGTCACGGACGTGCTCGACCAGCTCGTGTGAGCGCCGCGCCGCGCGCTGCCGCCGAGCTGCACCGATGAGTTCTTCTCGTGCGGTCGGTCTTTGCTCACGATGACCGGGCCGATGCCGCAGGTGACGACGTTCGCGATCCGCGGGCCGCTGGCGCGCGCGGACCTGCCCGCGCTCTACGAGCGCTTCTGCGACATGCTCCACGCCAGCGACGCCGATGTCGTCCTGTGCGACGTCGGCGGGATCGCCCCCGACGCCGTCGCGATCGACGCGCTTGCCCGCATGCAGCTCGCCGCGCAGCGCAACCGCTGCCAGGTGCGGCTGCGCAACGCGTCCCTGCCGCTGCTGCAGCTCGTCGGCTTCATGGGGCTGAGCGACGTGCTGCCGGACGGACGCTAGGCGTCGAGCCGCAGCGGCAGGCCGAACAGCGGGAAGATCGCCTCGACGTCGAGGAAGAACGTCATCCCGGCGATGCGGCCGTCGACCACGTCGAGCACCTGCAGCGCCCACGCGTCGTGCCCCGGCCCGTGCTCGCTGCGCCGGTACTGCGCGAACGCCGGCGCGCCGTTCGCGTCCCCGGCCGGGACGACGCGCGAGCCGCGGCAGCCCGCACCGGGGCCGAGCCACCAGCGGAAGATCTGCTCGCGCCCTCTGAGCCACAGCTCGAACGGCGGCATCGACTGCTCCGCGTCCTCCTTGATCAGCGCCGTGAGCGCGTCCATGTCGTACGCCTCGAACGCCTCGACATAGCGAGCCAGCAGCGCCCGATCCGGCGGGTCGAGCGGCGCCGCCGGCGCGTCATCGCGGCCGTTCGCGTCGAGCGTCGCCCGTGCGCGCTGGAGCGCGCTGTTGACCGACGCGGTGCTCGTCCCCAGCAGCTCGGCGACCTCGGACGCCCTCCAGCGCAGCACCTCGCAGAGGATCAGCGTGGCGCGCTGGCGCGGCGGCAGCTGCTGCAGCGCCGCCACGAACGCGAGCCGGATCGTCTCGCGCGCCTCGACCACGGCCGCCGGATCGGCGTCGGGCAGCACGCGGCCGTCGGGGACGGGCTCGATCCACTCGACCGCGTCGCGCACGTCGCCGATCGGGCCGTCGGCGGAGCCGGCCGGCCCGAGGTCGAGCGGCAGCGCGCGGCGCTTGCGTCCGTTGAGCATGTCGAGGCACACGTTCGTTGCGATGGTGTAGAGCCAGGAGCGGAGCGCGGCGCGGCCTTCGAAGCGGTCGAGCCCTCTCCACGCGCGCAGCAGCGTCTCCTGGACGGCGTCCTCGGCCTCGAACGGCGATCCGAGCATCCGGTAGCAGTACGCGGTCAGTGCGCGCCGGTGTTGCTCGAGCTCGCCGAACTCCGGCGCGACGGTGGTGGACGTTCGCCCCATCCCGACGAGGTTACCCACGGTTCATCCCGCCGTGACCTCCGTGCGCTGCATGAGCCGTATGTGGTTGCCGGACGGGTCGCGGAACCCCGAGTCGAACCCGTACGGACGCTCCTCCGGCGGCTCTATGAACTCGAGCCCGCGCGCCGTCAGCTGCTCGTACTCCGCGCGGAGGTCGTCGCACTCGAGGAAGACCGATCCGGCGAAGCCCTTCGCCGTCAGCTCGAGCACCTGCGCGCCGGTCGCCGCGTCCATCACCGGCAGACCCGGGATCGCCATCAGCGCGATCGAGATGTCCGGTTGCGAGGGCGGTCCGACCGCGAGCCAGCGGAAGCCGTCCAGCTCAGGCATCGTGACGTCGGCGCGGACGTCGAAGCCGAGCTTCTGCGTGTAGAACGCGAGCGCCTCGTCCTGGTCGTGCACCCACAGCTGGGCGCTGGTGATCCTGATCATCGTGTCCTCCTGCGGCGGGGGTTCGCCAGGTCGAGACGCACGCTAGCTCTCCGTGGGACCGCTGTCTTCTCGAAACGTCCGGCGTTGTGGGCGGCCGTACGCGCGCAGCACGCACGTCGGGACCCGCGCGTGCTGGGCGGCGGGCGGGAACGCCGCTCGGTAGGCGGTCGGCGAGACGCCGTAGGTGCGCGTGAAGCTCGTCGTGAAGGAGCCGACGCTCTGCAGGCCGACCGACAGGCAGACGTCCGCGACCGAGCGGTCGGTGCTCCGCAGCAGCGCGGCGGCGCGCTCCAGCCGCCGCGTCAGCAGGTAGGCATGCGGCGACTCGCCGAACGCGCGGCGGAACTGCTCGCTGAAGTGGGCACGCGAGAGCCCGGCCGCGCGCGCGAGGTCGTCGACCTTCAGCGGCTCGGCGTAGCGCGCGTCGGCGAGGTCCTTCGCGCGCAGCAGATGACGAGCCGGCGGTACGAACGCCATCGGCGCAGTATCGCCCATCACCCCGGGTCGATCGTGTGATTCGGGTCGGGTCGGCGCTCCGGCGGTGCCTGGCTGTAGTCGCCGAACGGCCGGTCGCGCGCGGCGACCGCGGCGCCGACGCCGTCGCGCTCAGCGGTGTCGATGAAGCGGTGGGCGTCGGGCGTGTTGCGCATCAGCCCGTCGAGGATCGGGCCGAGCGTCTGCGTTCCCGACAGGCCTCTGCTCTCGTACGCCTGGTTGACGATCAGCTTCATCGCCGCGAGCTGCGAGGCGGGGACGCTCTTGAGCTGCGCGACCATCGTCGCGACCTCGGCCTCCAGCCGCTCGAACGGGACGGCGGCGTTGATCAGGCCGACGTCGGCCGCCTCCGCGCCCGACAGCGGCTTGCCGGTCAGCGCGTGCTCCTTCGCCTTCGCGAGGCCGAGGCGGTGGATCCACATGCCGGACAGGTAGCAGCCCCACATGCGCGAGTAGGGCGTGCCGATCTGCGCGTCGTCGGAGGCGATCACGATGTCCGCGCACAGCGCCATGTCGCTGCCGCCGCCGACGCACCAGCCGTGGACCTGCGCGACGACGGGCTTCGGCACCCGCCACATGCTCATGAACCGGTACGTCGGGCCGTAGGCGCTCGCGGTCAGGAAGTCCTTGCCGGGGTCCCATCTGCCGTCGGTCGTCATCAGCTCGTCCCAGTGGTGGAAGCCGCCGCCGAAGTCGTAGCCGGCGCAGAACGCGCGCCCGGCGCCGCGCACGACGATCACCTTGACCTCCGCGTCGACCGCCGCGGCGTCGATCGCGGCCTGGAACTCCTCCGGCATCGGCGGCACGATCGTGTTGAGGCGGTCCGGCCGGTCGAGCGTGATCGTCGCCACCTCGTCGGCCACGTCGTAGCGCAACGTCTCGTAGCTCATCGTTCCTCCGGAATCGTGGTACGCAAGAATGGGACACCCTACGAGGAGGACGACGATGGCCGAGCACCCTGTTGTGCACTTCGAGATCATGGGTCGTGACGCGAGCCTGCTGCGGGACTTCTACGCCGGCCTCTTCGGCTGGGAGGTCGCGGAGGTCCATCCCGGCGCCGGCTACCACGTCGTCGACGACGGCGGGGTCGGCGGCGGCATCGGCGGCTTCGAGGGCGTCGACCCCTATGTGACGGTGTACGTCCAGGCCGACGACCTGCCGGGCACGCTCGCCCGCGCCGAGGCGCTCGGCGCCACCACCGTGATGGCCCCGCGCGAGGCGAGCCCCGGCCTGACGGTCGCGCTGCTGCGCGACCCCGAGGGCCACCTCGTCGGGCTGATGGACCGCGCCGACCGCGCTGACCCCGCCTAGCTCACGCGTCGTCGGGCAGGCCGTAGCGCGCGACGAGCCGGTCGTAGTTCAGTCTCAGCAGCTCGATCACCTCGCTCACGTCGTCGGGACCGTCGATCCGCCGCGCGCCGAGTCCCGGCGAGTCGGTGATCGGGTGCGGGGTCACGCGGCCCTGCTCGCGCAGCTCGGTCCCGAGCTGCTTCTGGAACGAGAAGTGCGCGACGTGGTTGCCGTGCAGATGGCCGATCTCGCTGCGGCCGAGCATGTACGAGAACTCGCCGCGCTCGCCCGGGCCGCTCGTGCTCACGCCGGGCCAGGCGGTGACGGCCGCGGTGATCTGCGCTCTCGCGCTTGTCGTGATGGTCTCCATGACTGCTCCCTTCGGTGGGCCGGACGACCATCGTGACATTTCAAGTGCGCTTGAAGTCAAGCGCGGATCTGCGCCGACTCGTTGTGCTCCGCGATCGCATGAAACGCCAGCTTCGGCTCCCAGCGGTACGGTGAGGCGGGGTCGTCCGGGTCCTCGCGGATCACCTTCGCCACGCCGTAGGAGGCGACGTCGAGGTCGTCGCGCGTGACCGGCGAGTGCGGCATCGAGAACTCGGCGAACGTGAAGACGCAGGCGCCGCGCAGCGGCTCGGACTCGAACGCCGCGAGCATCGCCGCGACGGCGTCGGCCTGCTCGGACTCGCTGCGCACGACCCCGTCGGGGATCTGCGCTCTCGACCGGCCCCAGTCGACGATCGTCCACGCCATCCCGCCCATCCGCGCCGCGCCGCGGAACGCGCAGCAGCCGAACTCGCAGATCACGATCGGCTTGCCGAACGCGCGGAACGGCGCCAGCGCGCGCGCATGCCCCTCCGGCGTCTCGTGGAACGCGTAGTGGTCGAGGCCGACGAGGTCGAACAGCCCCCAGTCGACCGGCTCGAACGGCACCGCCGCGTAGCCGACCGGACCGTCGAAGCGCGCCCGCGCGACGCTGCTCGCCCGCGCGAGGTAGTCGTTCAGCCGCCGCCCGAGCGCGGCGCGATCGACGCCGCCGGCGCGCAGGCGCGCGATCCGGCGCTGGAAGCTGCGGCCGCGGACGATGCCGGGCGTGAAGATCGGCGCCTCGCAGCCGGCGAGCAACGTCACGCGGCCGGGGTGCTCGCGGCGCAGCCGCTCCCCCGCGTCTGCCGCCTCCGCGAGGTGGCGGAGGATCCGCGCCGGGCGGCAGTCGAACAGGCGCGGCTGCACGATCGCATGGAGCCCACCCTCCAGCGCCGCCCGCGCGGTCGCCGTCAGCCGCTCGACGTCGGAGCCGAACACGAGCAGCGTGTTGCAGTGCAGCTGCTCGCGCACCGCGGCGACCTCGGCCTCCATCTCCGCGCGCTCCCAGCGCACGCGCGAGAGCGGCTGCCGCCGGCCGTAGCTCGTGCCGGTGTCGTAGCTGATCCCGCGGAGGCGCTCGATCTCGTCCATCAGGCCAGTCTCCAGCGCGTCGTCGGTCGGGCGCATCGGCCGGGAGTCGACGCCCACCCCCGACCGAAGTCGGGTGCCGCCGTCGCTCCTGGAACGGGAGTGACCGGTGGTACGCTGGATCGCACGACGCCCGCTGGGTCACGCCCTCTTCCCCTCCGCGCGTCACCGAGGAGAGGGCGGAGCGGACATCGGTCTCTCAACCCCACCCCGCAGCGACGCTCGCCTGAAACGTTCGCTCGAGCGGGCGCGCGCGTTCTCCCGGCGCCACCGCACGCCGCTCGCGATCGCCGCGTCGATCGGGGCCGCCGGTCTGCTCGTGCTCGTGCTGGCAGGACGCCGCGAGGAGTTCGCGACCGCCCTCTCGGGCGCCTCCGCCCGGACGCTCGCGATCGCGATCCTGCTGCAGATCGTCGCGCTGCTCGCGCGCAGCGAGGCGTGGCACCTGTCGATCGAGGCGGCCGGCGGGACGGTCGCGCGGCGCGTGCTCTACCGCGCGTCGAGCTTCGGCGTGCTCGGCTCGATCCTCAACGCGCAGCTCGGCGTCGCCGCGCGGATCGGCGCGCTGCGGCGCTCCTCCCCCGAGGTCAGCCCGCAGATCCCGACGCTGATCGCGGCAGAGTTCCCGATCCTCGTCGTCGAGGGCGTGCTGGCAGCGCTCGCCTCGTTCACGCTCGTCGGGCCGCTCGGCCTGCCGTGGTGGCTGCCGATCGTCTGCGTCGCCGTCTTCGCGATCGCCAGCGCCGGCCTGCGCCGGCTCGCGCGCCGCAAGGGCAGCGAGCTGTGGAGAGGTCTCGCCGTCGTCCACAGGCTGCGCGGCGGCAGCCTCGTGGTCGGCTTCGTGCTGATCGCCGTCGTCGCGCAGGTGCTGCGCAACTGGATCATGCTGCACGCCGTCGGCGTCGACGCCTCGCTGTTCGACGCGGTCGCCGTCCTGATCGCGCTCGTGACGCTCGCGCAGCTGCCGATCGGCCCGAGCGTCGGCGCCGGGGCCGCGGTGCTGATCCTCGGCAGCGACGGCGTCGCGGCCGCGGCGGCGGCCGGCGTCCTGCTGACGGTCACCGGCACGATCGGCGGGCTCTGCTTCGCCGCGTGGGCCGGCGTCGACGGGCTCTGGGCGCGCCGCCGCGCCGGTGCCCGTCCTCACGTGCCCGCCGCGCGGGCGGACGGCTGAGCCAGCCGCCCGCCCGTCCTTCCCCCGGCCGCCCCGCCTATCTGCGCTCCTTGCGGTGTCCGGTGAACGTGATCACCTGCTGGATTCCGCTGGGGCGGTTGGTGTAGCGGATCGTCGTCTGCATCAGGCCGGGCAGGAATCTGATCCGCTCGGCGGTCGCGTCCGACGTCCACTGCGCCGGGTCCTCGCTGCCCTGCGTGAGCGCGAGCGCGGCGCCGGTCTCCTCGAACGCCCGCCAGATCGCGGCACGGCAGGTGGCGAGGTCGCCGCCGCCGCAGAAACGGGTCGCGAACGGCGAGCGGAATCTCGTGCCGGTCAGCGTCCGCAGGTCCTTGTCGAGGTAGTTGATCCGCCCGCCGGTGAAGCCGCTGGCCGTCGAGTTCGTCGTCCCCTCCAGCTCGCTGAGCTGTCTGTCGAGGTCGGCGCCGAGGACCGGCGTCAGGACCGCGTCGGCCAGCCGCGGGTAGAGCGCATCGACGATCGCCGGCGCCGCGCCGACGTCGATCTTGCCGTCGAGGTCGCGGTCGAGGCGGCTCGACCCGGACGCGCGCCACGCGTTCAGCAGGTCGGCCATCCGCTGCGAGCGCGGGCTCGGCGCCTGCGATCCCGCGAGCACGTTGTGCAGCCCGGCGAGCAGCGGCCCTGCGACGCGCAGGTCCTGCGTCGCCGCCGCGTTCATCGCGGAGGTGACCGACGCGAGGTCGTGCTTCTCGCGCTTCGCGATCCCCTCGCGCAGCAGCGTGACGCGCTGCGTCGAGCCCTGCGACCAGTCGGCGTCGGAGGAGCTGAAGCCGGCCGCCGGCTTGTTGTTCCAATTGATCAGCGCGCCCGAGCTGGGGTTGGCGACCTGCGGGTGGTGTCTCGCCGCCAGAAAGCCGCGCCACTCGTACTGGCCGGTGCCGATCGTCGGCAGCCGCGGGTCGACGCGCGGGTCGCGCAGCGGCAGCAGGCCGGTCGAGTACATCGCGATGTCGCGGTCGTCGGCGTAGCCGACGTTGAACGTGAACGGCGACGTCGCGGCCGCCGCTCTGAACGATCTCAGCCCCGTCACCGTCCCGTTCGTCATGCGCCGGAACATGATCTGCCACAGCACGTCCTTACCGCGGCTGGAACGCTGGAAGGAGATCGCGACGCGTCTGCCGCCGACGCCGGCGTAGCCGAGCACCGGCCCGTGGACCGTCGTGCGGTACCGGATGGCGCCCTGCCCGGCGATCGTGCCGGCGTTGACGGAGCCCATCGCGCGACATCTGCCTCTGAACAGGTACTTCGTGTCCGAGCCGCCGCAGAGCGTTTCCACGAACTGGTCGTTCGTGTCCGAGCCGGCGGAGGTGAGCGACCAGGCGAAGTCCTCGCCGCGGCCGATCAGGAGGTTGCCGGCGCCGCCGGGCATCGCCGCGCCGCGCGCCTGGATCCCGGGTGCTCTGAGGTCCATCTCCAGCGTCAGGCCCGGGTAGAAGTAGCCGATCTGCGGGCCGGCGACGAACAGCGGGTGGCCGTTGGTCGAGCGTCTCCCGGAGAGGATCAGGAAGTTCGACATGTTTCTGTGCGCCCGTGACGCCGTCGCGACGGCGGCCTCCGCGCCCGCGTTCAGCGAGCCGTTGTCGATGACCGCGCTGCCCGGCGCTCTGCTCGGGATCCGCGCGTACGGGAAGCGCTTGGAGATCGTCGTCGGCGTGTCGTCGTCGAGCTGCTCGGCGAGGTCGTTCCAGACGCGTCTGCCGGCGTCGGCGCCGAGCTTTCTGCGCAGCCCGTCGAGCAGCATCGAGCGGCGCGCCTCGTCGCCGCCACCCTGGCCGAAGATCTGCCCGGCGAGCGCGTTGATCGCGTACACGTCGACGCGCGTCCACGGCTTCTCCAGAGATCTGTCGAAGCGCAGGCGCGCGTTGATGCCCTTGACGTACTCGTCGATGTCGCGCAGCAGCGCGCGACCCTCGCTCCCTCGCGCCATCAGCGCGGCGGTCTGCTCTCTGTCGATGATGCTGTCGGCCTGCTCGGTGACCGTCACTCTCTTGAGGCTCGTGACGAGCCCGAACGCGTCGACGCCGGGCGTGTCGAGCGCGGCGAAGCGCGCCGGGTAGCGGCCGAGCGAGAGCAGCAGCGCGCGGTCCTGCGCGAGCACCCACCCGGCCGCCCAGTCGAGGTCGAGGCGGTTGCGGCCGGTGATGTGCGGGACGTTCTCTCTGTCGCGCACGATTCTCACGCCTCTGCGCGGGACGCGCTCGGCCTTGCACGGGCACTGGCCCTTGGTGCCGAACGTCTCGGGCTTGAAGTACGTCGTCAGGTCTCTCGGCGTGACTCTGTCGAACAGCGGCGTGAGGCCGTCGTACAGTCTCGCCTGGCGGTCGGCCTGGGGCGGCGCGCCGAAGCCGCCCCACTGACCTGACGGGATGATGTTCAACGCCGTGCCGGCGTAGTCCCGCGCGAGCGCTGTGCCGACGCCGGCGAGGAGGATGAGCGCCGCGCTGCACGCAGCGGCGGCTGTGCGGATCGGTCGGGGCATCGAGCGAACGTATCCGTTCGCACCGATGCACTTCCAGTGCCGCGGTCAGCTTGCCGTCTCGGCGAACCCCGCCTGGAAGGCGGCGACGAGCTGGAGCGACTCCGCCCCGAAGAGGACCGCGCCGACCGGCACCCGGCCGCCGATCTCCGCGACCGTCCGCGCCGCCGGCACCGGACCGAGCCCGCCGCAGATCTCGACGCGCTCGGCGCCCTCGCCGACCAGCTCGGCCGCGATCGGCGGGACGCGCTCCGCGTCGGGCACGGCGACGACCGTGGTGCGGACGCCGCCGTGCTCGCTGACGACGCGCTCGCCGGTCGGGTCGGCGCCGGTCTCCTCGTAGACGATCACGCGGTGGCGCACGCCGGCGTCCGGGCCGGCGCCGCTGCCGTCCGCGTCGTAGCCGACATAGCCGACCGGCACGCGCCCGCCCGTCGCCTCGACGACCGCGGCGGCGCCGCGCTGGCCGAGGCCGCCGTACAGCTCGATCAGGTCGAGCCCGTCGCGCTCCAGCTCGGCAGCGACGCGGCCCGCTGTCTCCGCATCAGGGACGGCGACGATCGTCGAGCGCTCGATCTGGCCGTCGCGCACGACGCGGTCGACCGCCGGGTCCGCGCCCGCGGCGAGGTAGAGGAACGCTGCCTTGAAGCTCGGGGTCGCGGCCATCGCGGGCACCTCCAGGTCTCAGTTAGCTTGTCTTCGAATTACTTTACCGCAAGATAACTTGATGGCAAGGTATCCTCGCGTCGATGAGACAGGACTCGGTGGACCGCATGCTCCAGGAGTGGGAGGCGACCGACCCGGCGCTCGACGCGAGCCCGCTCGCCGTCGTCGGCCGCCTGCTGCTCTGCGCCGGTCACCTCGAACGCGCGATCGTCGCCGCGCTCGCGCCGCTGGAGCTGAGCTTCGGCGACTTCAACGTGATCAACACGCTGCGGCGCCGCGACGAGCCGGAGGGCACGCACCCGTCGCAGCTCGCCAGCTCGGCGCTGATCACCTCCGGCGCGATGACCGCGCGGCTGGACCGGCTCGAACGCGCCGGGCTGATCGAGCGCCGGCCCGACCGCGACGACCGCCGCGCCGTCCGCGTCCTGCTGACCGCCGACGGCGCGCAGCTGGCGGAGCGTGCGCTGACCGCCGTGCTCGCCGCCGACGAGGCGTTCCTCGCGCCGCTCTCTCCGCGCCGGCGCAGCCAGCTCGCCGCGCTGCTGAAGCCGCTGCTGCTGGGCAGCGAGGACGGCTGACGGAAGCCGCCGCTGAGAGCCCGGCGGCCGTCGCCGGGCGGGCGGGCCGCCGCGGCTCAGCCGCGCTCGGCGCGCTGCTTCAGCTCTTCCGCCGCCTGCACGACGAGCACCTCGCGCACGCGGTCGACAGCCGGGCCGCGCAGCAGCATCCCGAGCATGCGGCCGGGATCGACGTCCAGCGCGTACGTCGCGCGGGTGCGCCCGTCGCCGAGGTCGGCGAACGACCAGCGCCCCGTGAGCGCCTTCACGTCGCCCTTCTCCTGCGTGCAGTCGATCCGCGTCGGCGCGTCGTAGCTGAAGCGCAGCCGCGACTTGACCGTCTTGACCTTCGCGTCGGAGACGGTCTCGACGAGCGCCGGCCGCCCCTCCCCGTCGCGCTCCAGCACGTCGACCGAGACGAGCGACGTCTGCCAGTCCGGCGCGCGCTCGAGGTCGGCGGCGATCTCGTAGCAGCGCGCGATCGGCGCCGCGACCTCGACGGTGTGGTCTCCGCTGATGCTCATGCCGCCAGAATACGGCCGCGCCCGGCGCGCGTCGTCCTGGATTGGTGTCGCTGGACGACACCAATCCAGGACGACCGCTTACGCGGCCCGCTTATGCGGCGCCGACGGCGCGCCGCGTGAACGTCCGCAGCGCGGCGACCAGCTCGGCGCTGGGCGGCGCGCCGGCCGCGAGCGGCGAGAGCGGGCCGACGAGCGCCTCGCCGACGCCGCCGACGAGCGCCGCGGCCGTCAGCGCCTCGTCCTGCGGCGGCAGCTCGCCGGCGGCGACGCCCTCGCGCAGCATCCCGGCTATCCGCTCGCGGTAGTCGCGCCGGTAGGCGAGCCGCTCGGCGTCGACGAGCGGGTCGACCGGCTCGGCGAGCAGCGCCCACGCCAGCCGCGGGTTGCGCAGCGCCCGCTCGGCGAACGTCGCTATCACCGCCTCGACCCGCTCGACGACCGTCCCCGGCCGCTCCGCCGCCGCCTGCGCTGCCGCGATCTCGCGTCCGCAGACGGCGCGGAACAGCTCGACGAAGAGGTCGGCCTTGGACGGGAAGTGGCGGTACATCGCGCTCGCGGTGACGCCGGCGCGCGCGGCGATCGCGGCGACCGACGCCGACGCGTAGCCGCCCTCCTGCGTCAGCTCGTGCGCGGCCCGCAGCAGGCGCTCGCGGGTGGCCGGGATCGCGGGCGCGCTCATCCCGCTCACCCCTTGAACGTCGACAGACCGGCGTCGCCGAACGGCTCGTCGCGCTCGCGCACGGCGGTGCGGAAGCCGTCCTGCGCGGCGCGCTGCTGGAACGCGTAGCCCTCCGGCGTGTGGCGGGCAATCCCGTCGAAGACCGTCCCGAGCGTCTGCGTCGCCCGCAATCCCTGGCTGTCGGCGGTCTGGTTGACGAGCAGCTTCATCATCCGCAGCTGGTTGAGCGGCATCCGCGCGATCCGCTCGACGAGCGTCTCAGCTCGCGCGTCGAGCTGCTCGGCCGGCGGCGCCTCGATCGCCAGCCCCCACTCCAGCGCCTCCGCGCCCGACAGGCAGTCACCGGTGAACAGCAGCCGCTTGGCCCGCTGAGGACCGAGCCGGTGCGCCCACAACGCCGTCGTCGGCGAGCCCCACACACGTGCCGGCGGGTAGCCGATCTTCGCGTCGTCGGCGATCACGAGCAGGTCGGAGCAGAGCGCGAGGTCGGTGCCGCCGGCGACGCAGAAGCCGTGGACCTTGCAGACGACCGGCTTGCCGCAGTGGAACAGCGTCATGAACGCGCGCACGTTGCGGTCCATCATCGCGAAGTCGACGAGCGGGTCCCACGTGGCGCGCGGGTCGTGGTTGGCGGCGATCACGGCGGGGTCGAGCGGGCTTCCCGCGGGCGGAGCCGCCGCGGGCGCGCCGCCGCCGCTCGCCCCCATCCCCTCCGCCGACTCGACCAGGTCGTAGCCGCCGCAGAACCCCGTCCCCGCGCCGGACAGCAGCAGCACGCGCACGTCCGGGTCGAGGTCGGCGCGCTCGACGCACGCCGCCAGCTCGGCGATCAGCCGCGGCGTCAGGCCGTTGCCGCGCTCAGGCCGGTCGAGCACGATCCGCGCGATCCCCTCCGCGGCCGAGTAGCGGATCGTCTCCAGGCGCTCGTCGCTCACGCCGCTCATGCGCCCGCCGGCAGCACGCGCTCGAGGATCCCCTCCGTGTCGACGCCGCTCGGCAGCGTCCCGTAGACGCGGCCGCGGTCGCCGCCGAGCCGCCCGGCGCAGAACGCGTCGGCGACGGCGACGGGCGCGTTGCGCACGAGCAGGCTCGCCTGCAGTGCGGTGCCGAGGTCCTCGACGATCCGCCGCGCGCGGAACTGCGCGTCGGCGAGCGCCGCCGCCGGGTCCGCCGCCGCCCCCGCGTCGCCGAGCAGCCCCGCGACGTCGCGCTCGACGCGCGCGAGGTGGGCGTCGAGACGCGCGTCGCCGCCGTCGGCGAGGTGACACTCGGCCAGCAGCGCCGGCAGCCCCTCCGGCTCCTTCACGAGCGCGCGCAGGACGTCGAGCGCCGCGACGTTGCCCGACCCCTCCCAGATCGACATCAGCGGCGCGTCGCGGTAGAGCAGCGGCATGCCCGAGTCCTCGACGAAGCCGTTGCCGCCGAGGCATTCGAGCGCCTCGCTCGCGTGGGCAGGCGCGCGCTTGCAGACCCAGTACTTCATGACGGCGGTCGCGAAGCGGCGGAACGGGACGTCGTCCTCGTCGAACGAGCGCGCGACGCGCAGCGCGGCGGCGGTCGCCGCCTCGGACTCGATCGCGAGGTCGGCGAGCACGTTGCGCATCGCCGGCTGGTCGACCAGCTTCGCGCCGAACGCGCTGCGGTGGCGCGCGTGGTGGAACGCCTCGACGACGCCGCGGCGCATCGCGGTCGCGGAGCCGAGCAGGCAGTCGAGCCGGGTGTGGTTGACCATCCGGATGATCGCGGGGACGCCGCGCCCCTCCTCGCCCACCAGCCGCGCGCGCAGCCCGCGGAACTCGACCTCGGATGACGGCAGCGAGCGCGTCCCGAGCTTGTCCTTCAGACGCTGGAACTCCATCCCCGGGCCGCGCTCGACGAAGAAGCAGGAGAGCCCGCCCGGCGCCTGCGCCAGCACGAGGAAGACGTCGCACGGCGGGTACGAGCAGAACCACTTGTGCCCCCACAGCTCGTACTCGCCGTCGCCGGCCGGCTCGGCGCGCGTGATGTTCGCGCGGACGTCCGAGCCGCCCTGCTTCTCGGTCATCGCCATGCCGGCGAGCGCGCCGCGCTCGTAGTCGGGCAGCGTCAGCCGCGGCTCCCACTCGACGGCGATCTCCGGCGCGCCGTCGCGCAGCGCCGGGATCGCGGCGTAGGTCATCGAGACCGGGCAGAGGACGCCGCCGTTGGCGTTGCCCCACAGCATCATCAGCGCCGCGCGCACGGCATGCGCGCCGTCGCGCTGCTCTCGCCACGGCAGCGCGTGGATCTCGCGCTCGATCGCGCCGCGCAGCAGCCAGTGCCAGGAGGGGTCCAGCTCGACGGCATCGATCCGGTTGCCGTAGCGGTCGTGCGTCATCAGCCGCGGCTCGTTGCGCTCGGCGCGGCGGCCGTGCTCGTGCGCCTCGACGCTGCCGACGATCGTGCCGACCTCGCGGGCGCGGTCGACGCCCCACGCGCCGCCCTCGCGCTCGAGCGCCTCGCGCAGCGGCGCATCCGTGCTGAAGAGGTCGAGCGGCAGCAGCGGCGGCGCCTGGTTGAGCACCGCGTGCGTCGCGCCGGAGTGGTCGATCGTCGCCATGGCCGTCTCGCTCCTCGTTCGGTCGCTGTGAATCCTGATTCACAGTCTAGTGAACCCGGATTCACAGTGCAATCGCGTACCCGACCCCGCCAGCTGCCACAATCGCGGGCCGTGAGACGCTTTCAACAGGCGGTCGCACTGTCGCTGCTCGCGGTCGGCCTCGCGTTCTCGGCCTCCGCGCACGCGGCGGTGAGACTGCAGAAGGTCGGGGACTTCCCGAACGCCGTCCACGTCGCCGGCGCGCCCGGCGACGGCGAACGGCTCTACGTCGTCCAGCAGGACGGGGTCGTGAGCGTGGTGCGCGGCGGCGTCGCGAGAACGTTCGTCGACCTCAGAGCGACGATCCAGAGCGGCGGCGAGCAGGGACTGCTGTCGATCGCCTTCCCGCCGGACTTCCAGACGAGCCGGCTCTTCTACGTCTACTACACGGAGAGAGGCGGAGCGGCGAACGTCGTCGCAGAGCTGCGCGCCCCGTCCGGCGACGCCGCCGACCCCGGCTCGCTGCGGCCCGTGCTGTCGATACCGCACCCCGCCGACACGACGAACCACAACGGCGGCCAGCTCCAGTTCGGTCCCGGCGGACTGCTGTACCTCGCGCCCGGCGACGGCGGCAGAACGGCGGCGACCGCGCGCGACAACACGACACTGCTCGGCAAGCTGCTGCGGATCGACCCGCGCCGCACCGCCACCGCCGCCTACAGCGTGCCGGCGGACAATCCGTACGTGACGGGCGGCGGGCGCCCGGAGATCTGGGCCAGAGGGCTGCGCAACCCGTTCCGCTTCTCGTTCGACCGCGCGACCGGCGACCTGATCCTCGGCGACGTCGGCCAGAGCACGACTGAGGAGATCAACATCGTGCGCGCCGCCGACGGCGGCGGCAGAGCCGCCGACTTCGGCTGGGACGTCTGCGAGGGCAGCTTCCTGCTGGGTAGAAACGACAGACCCTGCACGCTCGGCGGCGCCACCCTGCCGGCGATCGACAAGTTCGCCAGCGACGGCTACCGCTCGATCATCCCCGGCTACGTCGTGCGCGACCCGACCCTCCCGTCGCTCGTGGGCCGGCTCGTCTACGGCGACTTCTTCGTGCCGCAGCTGCGCAGCGCGCTGCCGACGCTGCCGAGAGCGACCGACGACAGCCCTCTCGGCCTCACGGTCCCGGGCCTGACCTCGTTCGGCGAGGACGCCGGCGGCTGCGTCTACGCGGCCGGTGGCGGCGTCGTCTACCGCCTCGTCGAGCAGGACACGCGCGTCCCCTGCGCGCCGGCGACGGGCTCGCAGCCGCCACCTGCCGCGCCGGCGCCTCCGCCGCAGACGCCACCCGCGCCGAGAGCGAGACCGGTCCTGCCGGCGGCGAGAGCTCCCCTCCTCCACCTGATCGCCAGAAGACAGCAGCGCGTGCTGCGACTCGGCGGCGTCGTGCTGCACGCCCGCTGCGCGCGGGCATGCCGCATCACCGCGACCGGCACGCTGAGAGTCGGGCGCGCGACGCTCCCGCTGCGGCGGACGACCCGCTCCGCCCCGGCGGACAGACGCGTGCGGATCGTCGTCCGCCTGACCAGACGCGGCAGATCCGCCCTGCGACGCGCGCTGCGCGACGGCAGGCACCCCAAGATCGCCGTCACGCTGCGCGCGGGCGGCAGCACCAGACGCGCGACGGTCCGCGCGATCCGCTGACCGCGGCATCGTCCTGGATTCGTGTCGCAGAGCGACCACGAGCCAGGACGACGCGAGAAGTTAGGTGACCCTAAGATCTGTTAGGGTCACCTAATGAGTTCCCCAGCCGCGCCCCGGGCGCGCCGTCGTCCGGCGACGCGTCCCTTCCCGTTGCGCACCGGCGTCGCCGAAGTGCTCGCCGTCGCGCCGCTGACCCCGCGCATGTCGCGGATCGTGCTCGCCGACCCCGCCCTCGCCGACTTCCCCGTCGAGGAGCCGGGCGAGATCGTCACGCTGATCTGGCCCGAGCCCGGCGAGGACGTCGTGCTGCCGCTCGACGGCTGGCGCTTTCCGGACGGCGTGCCCGAGCCGCACGCGCGCAACTACACCGTCCGCGCGCACGATCCGGCCGCCGGCACGCTCGTCGTCGACTTCGTCGTCCACGGCGATCACGGCGTCGCCGGCCGCTGGGCCGCCGAGGCGCGGCCCGGCGACCCCATCGGCTACGCCGGCCCGCGCACGCACTGGACGCTCGGCGACGACGACGGCGCCGCCTGGACGCTGCTCGTCGCCGACGAGACCGGCCTCCCCGCGCTCGCCGCGATCGCCGCGACGCTGCCCGCCTACCACCGCATCATCGCGTGCGTCGAGATCGCCGACGCCGACGAGCGCCAGCCGTTCCAGACGGCCGCCAGGCTCGACCTCCACTGGGTCCACCGCGAGGGCGCAGCCGCCGGCGAGACGCTCGCGCTCGCCGACGCCGTCCGCGCGCTGCCGCTGCCTGACGGGCGCGGCCGCGTCTGGGGCGCGGGCGAGTCGGGCGTGATGCGCGTCGTGCGCGACCACCTGCGTGACGAGCGCGGCATCCCGCGCTCGGCGATGCAGGTGCTCGGCTACTGGAAGCACGACGCGACGAAGGAGTGGACACGCTGATGGCGGACCGCCCCGCGCCGCGCCTCGCCCGCCCCCTGCTCCGCCCCACCCGCCGCGGCTTCCTGCTCGGCGCCGCCGGCGCGACCGCCGCCGCGGCGCTCGCCGCCTGCGGAGGTGACGACGGCGGACCGGCCGCGTCGGCCGCCGCGGGCGACGCCGGCGCGTTCCCCGTCAGCGTCAGAGACAGATACGGCACGACGACGATCGAGCGCACGCCCGAGCGGGTCGTCTGCTTCGGCTACAACGACCACGACACGATGCTCGCGCTCGGCGTCGTGCCGGTCGGTCTGATCCAGTGGATCCCCGAGTGGAAGCGCGGCGTCGGCCCGTGGTCGCTGAGAGCGCTCGGCGACGCGCGACCGGAGCTGTTCAGCGGCTCCGAGATCCCGTTCGAGACGATCGCCGCGCTGCGGCCGGACCTGATCCTCGCGGTCAACCACGACCTCAGAGCCGGCGACCGCGACCGTCTCGCCGAGATCTGCCCGCTCGTCTCGACGCCGGCCGGCTACCCCTCCTACGGCCTCCCGCCCGACGTGCAGGCGCTGCAGGTCGGCGCCGCGCTCGGCCTGGCCGACAGAACCCGGGGGCTGGTCGAGCAGGTCGCGCGCACGTACGCCGACGCCCGCCGGCGCAACCCGTCGTTCGCCGGCAGGCAGGCGATGATCGTGACGCCGGCGGGCGACGGGCAGATGTCGGTCTTCGCCGACACCGACACGCGCGGCCGGCTCGTGCGGTCGCTCGGCTTCCGCCAGCCCGCCGCCGTCGCCGGCATGGTCGGCGACGACTTCTACGCGTACATCTCGCCGGAGCGCTTCGACGTGATGGACGTCGACGTGCTGATCGTGCTCGCCTACGACCAGACCACGACCGGCAGACTGGCGAGCATGCCGACCTATCAGCGGCTCGGCGTCGTCAGACGCGGCGCGACCGTGATCGTCGACGACGTCGACACCGCGATGGCGCTCGCCGCGTCGACCGTCACCTCGACGCCGTACGCGCTCGGCGACCTCGTGCCGCGGCTCAGAGCCGCGCTCGCGAAGCGCGCCTAGGCCGCGGGACCGGGCGCGGCGCGGGCGGCGCGCGTCCGCGCGGCCGGCACGACCAGCGGCGTGCCGGTCTCCGGGTCCGGGATCACGCGGCAGGGCAGGCCGAAGACGGCCTCGACCAGCTCGGCGTCGACGACGTCGCCCGGCGCCCCCTCCGCGACGATCCTCCCGTCGCGCAGCGCGATCAGGTGGGTCGCGTAGCGGCAGGCGTGATTGAGGTCGTGGAGGACCGCCACGAGCGTGCGGCCGTGGCGCTCGCGCAGGTCGGCGCAGAGGTCGAGCACCTCGATCTGATGGGCGATGTCGAGGAACGTCGTCGGCTCGTCGAGCAGCAGCAGCGGCGTCTCCTGCGCGAGCGCCATCGCCAGCCAGACGCGTTGGCGCTGGCCGCCGGACAGCTCGTCGACGGCGCGGCCCGCCAGCTCCGTCGTCGCGGTCGCCGCGAGCGCCTCCGCGACGGCGCGCTCGTCGTCCGGCGACCACTGGCGCAGCAGCCGCTGGTGCGGATAGCGACCGCGCGCGACGAGGTCGGCGACGGTGATCGCGTCCGGCGCGACCGGGCTCTGCGGCAGCAGCCCGAGCCGCCGCGCGACGTCCTTCGCCGGCTGCGAGCGGATCTCCGCGCCGTCGAGCACGACGCTGCCGGCGCGCGGCTTCAGCATCCGCGCGAGCGCCCGCAGCAACGTCGACTTGCCGCACGCGTTCGGCCCGACGACGACCGTGAACGAGCCGTCGGGGATCTCGACGTCGAGGTCGTGCACGACGACGCGGTCGTCGTAGGCGAGCCGCAGCCCGCTGCCGGAAAGACGGCTCATCCGCTCCTCCTCCGCCACTCGCTCGCGAGCAGCCATGACAGGTAGACGCCTCCGAGGACGCCCGTGACGATGCCGACCGGGAGCCCCTGCTCCGGCCAGATCCGCTGCGCGGCGCAGTCGCTCGCCTCCAGCAGCACCGCGCCCATCAGCAGCGCGGGCAGCAGCCCGGGCCCGGACGCGCGCGTGAGCCGCCGCGCGAGCTGCGGCGCGGTCAGCGCGACGAACGCGATCGGGCCGGCGGCGGCGGTCGCGACCGCGGTCAGCGCGACGCCGACGACGACGAGCGCGACGCGCCCGCGCTCGACCGGCACCCCGAGCGCCTGCGCCGTCTCGTCGCCCAGCTCCAGCGCGCGCAGCGTGCGCCCGAGCAGCAGCGCGAGCGGGACCAGCAGCGCGAGCGCGAGCGCGAGCGGTCGCACCTGCTCCCAGCCGCGCCCGTTGAGGCTGCCGATGATCCAGACCACCGCCGCCTGCGCGTCCTCGTATCTCGCGCGGGTCAGCAGCCAGTCGGTGATCGCCCGCAGCAGCAGGCCGACGCCGATCCCGACGAGCACGAGCCGGTAGCCCTGGATTCCGTGGCGGTAGGCGAGCGCGAGCACGAGCGCGGCGGTCACCAGCCCGCCGCCGACGGCGCCGACCGACGTCGCGGCGCCGCCGCTCGCCCCGATCAGCGTGATCACCGCGACCGCTCCCGCCGCCGAGCCGGACGTGAAGCCGACGACGTCGGGGCTGCCGAGCGGGTTGCGCGTGAGGCTCTGGAAGATCGCCCCGGCGAGCCCGAGCGCGCCGCCGACGAGCAGCGCGCACAGCACGCGCGGGAGCCGCAGCGTCTCGACGATGAACTCGCTCGAGCGGTCGCCGCCGCCGAGCAGCGTGCGGACGACCTCGGCCGGCGAGAGCGGGTACTCGCCGGTCCCGACGCCGACGATCGCGAGCGCGAGCAGGACGAACACGAGCACGCAGCCGACCCAGAACGGCCGCGCCTCGAAGCGCAGCGCGACGGCGCCGCCGGGCGAGCGCAGGACGCGGCCGGGCAGGACGGGCTGTGAGGAGGCGGCCATCAGAGCTGGGCGATCCTCCGGCGCCGCACGAGCAGCAGGAAGACCGGTGCGCCGACGAACGCCATCACGATCCCGACCTGCAGCTCCCCGGGCCGCGTGACGACGCGGCCGAGCACGTCGGAGACGAGCAGCAGCAGCGGCGCGAGCACGAGCGAGTACGACAGCACCCAGCGCTGGTCGGGGCCGACGATTGCGCGCGCGATGTGCGGGATCGTCAGGCCGATGAACGCGATCGGCCCGGCGGCGGCGGTCGCCGCGCCGCACAGCAGCGTGATCGCGACGCCGCCGAGCACGCGCGTGCGGCCGACGTGCGCGCCGAGCGCGCGGCCGGCGTCGTCGCCGAGCGCGAGCGCGTTGAGCGGCCGCGCGAGTGCGAGCGCGAGCACCGCGCCGACGACCAGGAACGGCGCGACCTCGGCGATCGTCTGCGCGTCGCGGCCGGCGAGCGAGCCGACCCACCAGAACCGCCACGTCTCGAACGCCGCTCTGTCGAGCAGCGTGATCGCCTGCGTCAGCGACAGCAGCGCGGCCGTCACCGCGGTGCCCGCGAGCGCGAGCCGCACCGGCGTCGCGCCGCCGCGGCCGGCGGCGGCGATCAGGTAGACGACGACCGCGGCGACCCCTGCGCCGGCGAACGCGAACCAGATGTAGCCGGTCAGCCCGCCGACGCCGAACAGCCCGACGGCGATCACGACCGCGGCTGCCGCGCCGGCGTTGATGCCGAGCAGGCCGGGGTCCGCGAGCGGGTTGCGCGTGAGCGCCTGCATCAGCGCGCCGGCGAGGCCGAGCGCGATCCCGACGCCGAGCCCGAGCAGCGTCCGCGGGACGCGCAGGTCGTGGACGATCGCGCTGTTCTGCGAGCCGTCGGGATGCAGCAGGTCGCCGAAGACCTCCGCGAGCGGGATCGACTTGGCGCCGAGCGCGAGGCTCAGCACGACGGCGACGGCGAGCGCCGCGACGGCGGCGAGCAGGCCGACGCTGCGGACGGACGGCGACACGCGCGTTAGGCTACCCTAACTCGCGCGCCGCCGCCCTGCTCAGCGCACCGTCACCGGCACGCCGGGCTCCAGCCGCCGCGCGAGCCATGCGATGTCGCCGTTGCGCAGCCGCACGCACCCGTGCGACGTCGCACTGCCGAGCGGGTCGAGCAGCGACGCCGCCCCGCGCCCGTGGATCGCGACCCGTCCGGGGCCGCCGAGGAACTCGGTGTAGGTGTCCGAGAACGCCGTGATCGGCACGATCCAACTGCCGAAGAAGCCGTTCGCCGGACGCTGCGGCAGCAGCTCGGAGATCGCGAAGCGCCCGCGCGGCGTCGGCGCCGACGGTCTCCCGACGACCGCCGGGAAGCGCTTCACGCGACGGTCGCCGAATGCGACCGTCAGCTGCCGCGCGCGCAGGTCGATCGCGACCCTCCAGCGCGTCCGCAGCAGCGCGACGTCGTCGCCGGAGACCCAGCCGGCGGTCCCGTTGGGCCGCTGCGCCAGCAGCATCCGCACGTACAGCCTGCCGTCGACGACGCGCTGCGCGTCGACCGCGTACTGCGCCTCGCCGCTGCCGAACGGCGCCAGCGCGCCGACCCGGGCGAGCAGCTTGCCGCCGCCCGGCCGTTCGGTCGCGCGCGTCGTGAACAGCACGCGGGCGACGTTCGCGCCCGGCAGCACCTGGTCGGGGCCGTCCTCGACGGCGGCCGGCCGCAGCGGCGCGGCGCCGGCGAGCGCGGCGGGCCGGTCGGCCGACAGCACCTGCGTGGCGGCGGC
The DNA here is from genome assembly GCF_000025265.1 of Conexibacter woesei DSM 14684. Lineage (GTDB taxonomy): Bacteria > Actinomycetota > Thermoleophilia > Solirubrobacterales > Solirubrobacteraceae > Conexibacter > Conexibacter woesei. The sequence continues at coordinate 2,869,454 of NC_013739.1, read as the reverse complement.
CGCCGGGGCGACCTCGGCCGGAGCGGCGGCCGGGCCAGCGGCGGCCGGGGCGGCGGCGGCCGCCCCCGGCGCGCCCGTGAGGGCGGCGCCGGCGACGATCGCGGCGGTCGTTGCGGATGCGACTGCGCGGCGGGCCGCAGAGCGGCGCGCCGCGCGCACTAGCCGGTCACCCCGGGGGGACGGGTGCGGCCTCTCTGCTGCGCCGGGACGACGCGCACGCGCGCGGTCGCGGAGCGTCTGCCCGCGTTCGCGGAGCTGACCGCGACGCGGTTGGAGACGAGGCCGGGCTTCGTCGTGCCGGCGACGCGCAGCGACACCCGCAGCGTGCGCGTCGATCTCGCCTTCACCGTGCCGAGCGACCAGCAGGCGCGGCCGCGCGACTTTCTCGCGCCCTTCGGCAGGCTGCCGAACGTCAGGCCCTTGCCGGGAGCGTCGCAGACGACGACCTTGCGGGCCGCCGCGCGACCGCGGTTGGCGACGGTGATCGCGTACGTGACCGTGCGGCCGGCGACGACGCGCGTGCTCGACGCCTTGACGCTGACGCGCAGCGACGGCTTCGCCGGGGTCGGTCTTCTCGGCTGCGGTCTCGGCTGCGGTCTGGGCGTCGGCACCGGCGCGGGCGCCGGGGCGGCGGCGATCGCGGGCGACGCCTGCGTGCGCGAGATCCCCGTGCCGCCGGCGTTGCTGGCGCTGACGGCGCATGCGACCGTGCGGCCGACGTCGCCGCCGGTGAACGCGTACGTCGCGCTTGGGCCGTTCTGCAGCACCTGGCCGTTGCGCGTGTCGACGAACGCGTAGGTGAACGCCGGCGCGCCGCTCCAGGTGCCGGCGGTGCACGTCATCGAGTTGTTCGCCTGGAAGACGCCGCGGGCGCTGATGTCTCTGCCGCCGCGGGGCGCGATCGGCGGGTTGGCGCTGCCCTGGATGAACTCCAGGATCTCGGGTGCGGCGAGGTTGGTGTAGCCGTTGAGCGAGCCGGGGCCGCACTCGCCTGTCGGGCCGCTGACGGTGACGAAGCTGGCGACGCCGGCGAAGACGCCGCCGGCGGTCAGCGGGCCGCCGGAGTCGCCCTGGCAGGCCGAGCCGACCTGGCTGGTGACGCACAGGACGACGGCGTTCGCCTCGCCGCCGCACGCGAGCGGATCGCCGACGGTCGTGTCGAGGCCGTAGAGCTTGCCGTCGGGCGTGCCGCCCGCGGTCTGGCGGCCGAAGCCGGAGATCGACGCGGCGGTGCCGGGCGCGAGGTACGCGAACGGGCTCGTGGGCGCGATCTGTCTGACGGCGGGGCCGCTGAAGTTGAGCGGGACAGCGAGCGTCAGCACCGCGACGTCGTCGGGCGCGACGCCTCTGCTGCCGAGGTCGTAGACGTATCCCGGGTGGACCCGCACCTGCGCGACGGGACTGTCCTGTCTCGTCGCCTCGGGGTTTCTGAAGTCGGAGATGCCGGCCTTGACCGTCATCGCAGCGGCCAGGATCGGCTGGCCGGTGCTGCTGTCGTAGACGCAGTGTGCGGCCGTGACGACCGTCGTGGTGTTGATGATCGTGCCGCCACAGCGGGCGACACCGCCGGGGACCGTGGACTCGAGGAAGACCTGCCACGGCACCTGCGCGATCGTGATCGGCGTGCCGCCGACGATCGCGGGCTTCTTGACCGGCTCGTCCTGGCGCAGCGTCAGCGGTCTGTCACTGGCGAACGCGGCCGTGGCGCTGGTGAGGAGAGCACCGAGCGCGACCAGGGCGGCGGCAGCAGCCCGCCCTGGGATCCTGAACTTTCGAATGTGCATGGCGGGGCACCCTAGCGTTCGAACTTGCTCAAAATTATTCGAAAATGTTCATCGCGAGGCGCGCTGACATGAGCAGGTTTGTGCCTGTTTCGGCGCGGGTACTCCGCGCCATCGCGACCGCTCCATCAAGCGGTGCGTCGATGCTCTTTCAAGCGGTGACACTTCCGGCGGCCGCGTCGACGACCTGCCACGGCCGCTCGTCGGGGCCGGCGAGCGCGAGCGTCCAGCGCTCGGTGACGGTGCTCGCGCGCTGCTTGCTGCCGCTCAGCACCGCCGCCGTGTCGCGGTCCTCGATGTAGCGGCGGCCGCTGACCTCGACCTCGGCGGTCATCGTCGGCGGCTCCGCAGCCGGGTCGAGCGCGGCGATCCGCAGGTGTCTCACGCGCGGGCCGCGGATCACCAGCCGTGTGCGGCCGGAGCTGTCGCCGGGGTGCAGCAGCGCCTGCGCCGCCGCCGGCGTCGCGACGTCGAGCAGGTCGGCGTCAGCGCCGTCGACCGCCTCCGCCCACGCCGCCACCGCGCGGCGTACCGACGCCTCCAGCACGTCGGGCGCCCAGCGCCCGTCGACGAGCGAGAGGTCGAGCGCCGCGGTGCGCGCGTCGCCCGCGTAGTCGAGGTCGGCGACCTCGGCGGTGCTGACGCCGTCCGGCAGCTTGTCGAGCGCGGCGACCTCCAGCAGCGACGCGTCTGCCATCCGGCCGTCGTCGCTCCACGGCGAGTGGACGATCTCGGCGTCGAGCACGTGCTGTCCCTCCGCGTCGCTCTCGATCGAGGCGACGATCCAGCCGTTCCCGTCGGCGCGCTTGGCGAGCGTCCAGAACTCGGTCAGCGCGACGACGTCCGAGCCGGACTCGTTGCGCTTCATGATCATCCCGTTGCGCAGCTCGACGTAGTCGCGCAGCTTCGCGCTGATGCGGACGGTCACGCGGTCGTCCTTGTCGCCCTCGCGGTTGGTCAGCCCGAGGTACTCGATCGCGTCGATCGACAGCACCTCGACGCGGTTGTGCCAGCCCTTGCGGGCGAAGTCGTCGAGCCGGCGACTCCACTCGACCAGCAGGTCGGGCACGAGCAGCTGCGCGAGGCGGGCGTCGTCGCGCGCGTCCCACGCCGCCTGCGCGTCGAGGAAGATCTGCTCGCACGAGCTGCGCACGGCGTCCGGCGCGAACGCCGGGTCGTCGTCGGCGGCGACCGCGGCCGCCAGCTCGACTCTGCGCTCACGCTCTCTGCGGCGCCTGTTGTAGCGGGCGACCTGGATGCCGGCGATGATCGCGACGACGATCACGACGATCGCGATCAGGCCGAAGATGATCAGCGAGCCGACGCCGCCGACGCCGCGCCCGGTGCCCGTGCCGCCGCCTCCGCCGCCGAAGCCGCCGCCTCCGCCCCCACCGCCGCCTCCGCCCCCGCCGAAGCCGGACGAGCCGCCGCCGGCGGCGCCGAGCGCGAGCGCGGCGTCGAGCAGCAGGACGACGGCGGTCAGCGCGAGCGCCGCCGCGAGGTGGAGCACGCCGGGACGGAGGATTCGCGTGGAAGGCATCGTGCGTCCACGGTACCGCGTTCACGGTGGTGCTCGCCGCTGCCGATGACAGGCGGGACGTCCCAACCCAACTCTCCGAGGAGCGATCCACCCGTGTCCACGACCCCGCGCCGCGTGCGCGCTGTCCTGCTGCTCGTCGCCGCGCTCGTGCTGAGCGCCGCCGCCGGCGCCTACGCGACGACCGTCCTGCGTGCCGCCGCCGACGCGCCCGTCGTCCGCACCGCGCTCGCCGAGGCGCGCGACCCGGCCGGCGCGCCCGGCCGTACCCTCGGCCTCTCGCGCGTGACCGTCGACCCCGGCGCGCAGCTCGCGCTGCACCGCCACCCGGGCGTCCAGATCGCGACGATCGCGCGCGGCACGCTCTCCTACTGGGTCGTCAGAGGCAGCGTCACCGTCCGCCGCGGCGATCCCGACGCGCCCGGCGGCGCCCGCGTCGTGCGCACGATCGGAGCCGGCGAGAAGGGCAAGGTCCGCACCGGCGACTGGATCGTCGAGAACCCCGGCACGATCCACCGCGCCGCGAACGAGGGCAGAGTCGAGATCGAGATCCTGATCTCGTCGCTGTTCAAGGACGGCGAGCCGCCGGCGATACCCGTCAGACCGTAGCCACGGCGCAGGCGAGGCGGGCGCTCTACAGCTCCCGCCCCAGCGCCCGCGGCGCGCGCCCTCCGCGCGCGACGAACAGCAGCACCAGCAGCGTCACGACGTACGGCAGCGCCGTGTACGCCTCGACCGGGATCTCCGAGCCGCCACGCTGCGCCTGCAGCGCGAGTGAGTCGAACAGCGCGAAGACGCCCGCGCCCGCGAGCGCACCGCCCGGCGACCAACGGCCGATGATCACCGCCGCCAGCGCGACGTAGCCACGGCCCGCCGTCACCCCCTCGCTGAACGAGCCGAGATAGCCGACCGTCAGCGTCGCGCCGCCGAGCGCCGCGAACGCGCCCGCCGCGACGAGCGCCAGCGCACGCACCCCGCGAACCGGCACGCCGCGCATCCCGGCCGCCGCGGGATCGTCGCCGACCGCGCGCACGCGCAGGCCGGCGCCGGTTCTGCGCAGCGCCCACGCAACGACGCCGGCGCACAGCAGCGCGCCGTAGGTGAAGACGCTCTGGCCGAACAGCGCCTCGCCGAGGAGCGGCACGTCGACCAGCCCCGGCACCTCGACGGTCGGCGCGAGCGGGATCTGCGCCGCGGTCGCGCCCGACGGCTGCCAGACCTCGAACAGGTACGAGCACAGCCCGGTCGCCAGCAGCGAGATCGCGAGGCCGACGACGAGCTGGTTCGCGCCGCCCCACAGCACCGCCCCGGCCATCAGCGCGCCGAGCAGCGCGCCCGCGACGAGCGCGACGGCGATCCCGAACGCCCAGCCGCCGGTCGCCGCGCCCCACGCGCCGGCGAACGCGCCGGCCAGCATCATCCCCTCGATCCCAAGGTTGATCGTGCCCGAGCGCTCCGCGATCAGCTCGCCGAGCGCCGCCAGCACGACCGGCGTCGCAAGCCGCACCGCGCCCGCCAGCACGAGCGTCCAGAAGCTCAGCTCGCCCCACTCCATCAGGCGACCCGCGCGGCGACGCGCCGCCGTCGTGCCTCGAACGCGAGCGCCGCCGCGACCAGCAGCACGCCTTGCATCACCGTCGCGAGCGAGGCGGGCGCGCCGGTGTCGATCTGAAGGCCGTCGGCGCCCGCGCCGAGCGCGCCGAAGAAGACCGCCGCGACGACGATCCCGACTGGGCGCAGACCGCCGAGCAGCGCGACGAGCACGCCGGTGAAGCCGATCCCGCCGGCGACCGAGGCGTAGAGCGAGCCGTCGATTCCCGCCAGCTTCAGCCAGCCGGCGAGGCCCGCGGCGGCGCCGCCGACGACCATCGTCGTGACGATCGCCCGCGCCGGCGAGACGCCGATCCGCCGCGCCAGCTGCGGCCGCGTCTCCAGCACGTCGTTGGCGAGCGCGCGCGGCGTCCGCAGCCACCATGCGAGCGCGACCGCCGCGGCCGGCACCAACAGCGCGCCCCAGTGCAGCCGCGTCCCGTCGAGCCAGGTCGGCAGCATGCCGCCGGCCGGCAACGCGTCGCTGCGCGGCGACGGCACGCGCTCGCTGGTCTTCAGCCAGGTCCGCAGCGACCACGCCAGCAGCGCGGCGGCGACGTAGTTGAGCAGCAGCGTCGAGAGGATCTCGTTGACGTCCCAGCGCGCGCGCAACAGCGCCGGCAGCAGCGCCCAGACGGCGCCGGCGAGCGCCCCCGCGCCCGCGCCGGCGAGCAGCAGCAGCGGCGCCGGCGCGTCCGGGATCGCCAGCACGACGGTCGCGGCCAGCAGCGCGCCGAGCGCGATCTGACCCTCCGCGCCGACGGTGAAGACGCCGGCCCGCAGCGCCGGCGCGACGCCGAGCGCGACGATCGCGATCGGCAGCGCGCGCACGACCGTCTCGCCGACGTCGTAGCGGCTGCCGAGCGCGCCGTTCAGCAGCGCGTCGTAACCGGCGACCGGGTCCGTCCCGCCGAGCGCGAGCAGGATCGCGCCGACCGCGAGCGCCAGCGCCAGCGCCCCGGCGAGCGGGGCCAGCGCGCCCGCCGCGGGGCGCGCCCGTGCGGCCGTGCCCGGCTCCGTCGCCGCGCCGCTCGCGCCGCCCGGCGTCACGCTCATGTGTAGAGCCCCGGCTCGGGGTCCCAGCCCTCCAGCACGTGACGGCCGATCTCGCTGTGCTTCCACTCGTACGGGTCGTGGAGGGAGAGCGTGCGCGCGTTGCGCCAGAAGCGGTCGAAGCCCTTGCCACCAGTCGCCGAGCGGGTCCCCATCAGCGTGAAGATCTCCGACGTCGCGCGCAGCGAGGCGCGCGTCGCGGCGGCCTTCGCGGCGTAGATCGGGACCGCGAGCTGCGTGCGGTCGATCTCGCCCGCCTCGTAGGCGTCGAGCAGGTCGCCCGTCGCGATCACCGCGGCGTAGGCGGCGACGAGGTCGGCCGTCAGCTCGCCGGTCAGGCGCCGCACCGTCGGGTCCTGCGCGGCGGAGTCGACGTCGGCCGACGGCCACGGCCGGCTCTGCTCCAGCACGAACGGCGCCGCCGCGCGCAGCGCCGCGATCCCGATCCCGACCAGCTCGGCCGCGAAGCTCGCCTGGAAGCGCGCGCCGGAGTGCGGCAGCACGCCGGTGCTCGGCGACTCGCTCAGCGGCGGGGCGACGCGCAGCCCGTCGAGCGTGACGCTGCCCGACGAGGTGGCGCGCTGTCCGAGCGCGTTCCAGTCGTCGTGCAGTCTCAGGCCGGGTGTGGTCGCCGCTACGAGCGCCGAGCGCAGGCCGGCGAGCGGATCGTCCCTGCCGGCGACCGGGTCGAAGCCGATCACGACGACGTAGTCGGCGCCGCCGGAGCCGGTCGCGTAGATCTTGCCGCCGTCGAAGACGACGGCGCCGTCCGCCTGCGGGGTGGCGATCGTGTTCAGCGGACTGTCGACGCGTCTGCCGTTCTCGGCGACGGCGAGCCCGATGATCGCGTCCTCCTCCAGCAGGATCTCGGCGAGCCGCGCGACGAACGCCTCGGAGGCGCCGACGTGCAGTTCGCGGACGGAGTCCTCGTGGACGCGCACGATCTGCGCGACGGACGAGTCGGCGACCGCCATCCGCACCTGCGCCTCCAGCGTCAGCCGGTGCGACGCTCCGGGGCCGCCGAGCGCGCGCGGGAAGGAGGCGTGCAGGATGCCCGTCGGCTTCAGCGCCGCGATCGCACGGTGCGGGTATCTGCCGGCGGCGTCGTGCTCGGCCGCGAGCGGCTCGACGACCTCGTCCAGCGCGGTCTGCAGCCGCGCCAGGATCTCCAGCTCGAACGGCGCCAGCCGCGGCGGCGGGAAGGCGCGGTCGAGCAGGCCGCGTACGGCCGGCCGCGGGCTCGTCGCCGTGCCGCCCGGCCGCTCGCTCGCCCTCTCGTTCGCCGCGCCGCCCAGCCGCTCGCTCGCCGCGCCGCGCCCGCCTGCCCGCTCGCCCGTGTTCGTCGTCTCGATGATGCTCATGCCGCAACCTCTGTTCCCACGGGCGTCGTGCCCGCCATCGCATGTCCGATCCGGGCCGCGTCGGCGCGTTCGCCGGCGGCCAGCTCGTCCGTCACGCGCCCGCCGCTCAGCACGACGACGCGATCGGCGAGCGCCAGCACCTCGTCGAGGTCGGCCGACAGCACGACGACCGCCGCGCCCGCGGCCGCCGCGTCGAGCAGCGCACCGCGGATCGCCGCCGCGGCGCGCAGGTCGAGTCCCTGCGTCGCGCCGTGGGCGACGACGACCGCCGGGCCGCGCTCCAACTCACGCGCGACGAGCAGCTTCTGCTGGTTGCCGCCCGACAGCGCCCGTGCCGGCAGCTGCGGCAGCGGCGGGCGCACGTCGAAGCGTCTGTACAAGTCGTCGGCGAGCGCGTCCTCGGCCGCGCGGCGCCGCAGCCCGAGCCGCGTGCGGAAGCGGCGGTCTCGCAGCGTGTGCAGCAGCGACGCGTTGACCGCCCCGCTGTGGTCCGCCGCCAGCCCGTCGCCGCGGGTCTCGGGGATGAACGCCACCCCTTGCGCCGCCGCCCGCGCCGCGTCGCCCGTCACGTCGACCCCGTCGACCAGCACCCGGCCGGAGCCGCTCGCGGCGCGCTCCACCGGCCCGCGGTCGATTGCTGGTCTCATGGACCAGCGATCGACCGCGCCTCGGCCGGCGCCGCTGCGCCCGCCGCCGGCCGGCGCCCGCAGCCCCGCGATCGCCTCGGCGAGCGCACGCTGGCCGGAGCCCGCGATGCCGGCGACGCCGACGACCTCGCCGGCCGCGGCTGTCAGCGAGACGCCGGTCAGCTCGCCCGGCCCCGCGCCGGTCGTCAGCGCCTCGACCACCAGCCGCACGTCCCCGCGCGGCCGCGCGACCGGCCGCGTCTGCTCGACCAGCTCACCGACCATATGGCGGGCGACGTCGTCGGCGTCGAGGCCGGCGACCGGCCCGTGGTGGACGAGCCGGCCGCCGCGCAGCACGGTCAGCCGGTCGGAGGAGCGCAGCGCCTCGCGGATGCGGTGGGTGACGAGCAGGACGGCGACGCCGTCCTCTGCCAGGCCGCGCAGCGAGGCGACCAGCCGGTCGACCTCCTCCGGCCCGAGGCTCGACGTCGGCTCGTCCAGCAGCAGCACCCGCGCGCCGAGCGCGAGCGCGACCGCCAGCTCGCCGAGCTGGCGCTCGGGCAGCGACAGCTCCGCCGTCGGCACGTCGACCGGCAGCCGCGCCCCGAGCCGCGCGGCCGACGCCGCGAGCGCCGCGCCGGCCGCGGCGGCGTCGAACCGCCCCGGCCCCTGCGCGAGCGCGACGTGCTCGGCGAGCGAAAGCGCGCCGACGAGCGACAGCGCCTGCGGCACCATCGCGATCTCGCCGCGCGGGGCGCCGCGCACCGCGCCCGCGTCGGGCGCGAGCACGCCGGCGAGGATGCGCGCGAGCGTCGACTTGCCGGCGCCGTTCTCGCCGACGACGGCATGCACCTCCCCGGCGCGCAGCTCGAGGTCGACCTCGTCCACGGCCGTGACCGCGCCGAAGCGCTTCGTCACGGCCGTGGCCGAGAGCAGGATCTCGCTCATCTCGCGCGGGCCTACTCGAAGAAGTTCGGCAGTCTCAGCTCGCCCGAGGCGAGTCTCTCCGAGAGCGCGTCGACGCGCGCCTGCAGGTCGTCGGGGACGACGTCGCCGACGGCGGTGATCGGCGTCAGCACGATGCCTCTGTTGCCGAGCGCGAGCACGTCGAATCTTCTGCCGAACGTGCCGGCGCGGATCTGCTCCAGGTAGCTCTGGTACGTCGGCAGCAGGTCGAGCTTCGCGGTCGTGATGTTGACCGCCTTGATGTCCGCCCCGGCGGCGGCGCTGACGCCGATCGTCGGCACGTCACCCGCGACCGCGGCCTGGCCGAGCCCGCGGCCGTCGTCGGTCGCGACGAGCAGCTGCGCGCCCTTGTCGAGCAGGCCGCGCGCGGCCTCCTGCTCCTTCTGCAGATCGTAGAATCTGCCGGTGTAGGTCTCCTCGTAGGAGGCTCTCGGGTTGGCCGCCTTCAGGCCGGCTCTGATGCCCTTGTGCGTCGCGAGCACGAACGGGAGCTGCGGGCCGCCGACGGCGCCGACCTTCTCGACGCCTCTGAGCGAGCCGGCGACGAACCCGTCGAGATAGCCGAGCTGGCCGAAGTCGTACGTCCAGCCGTCGACGTTGGGCGGCAGTCTCTCGGCCAGCGTCGCGTCGCCGGAGGCGGAGAAGTGCACGTCGGGGAACTCGGTCGCGACTCTGAGGATCGGCTCGGAGACGTCGATCCCGTGGCCGACGACGAGGTCGAAGCCGCGCGCGGCGAACTGGCGGATGACCGGCTCGGCCTGCGTCGGGTCGGCGAGGCCCTGGCGGATCTGCACGTCCGCCCCGTCCGCCTTCAGCCGCTCCGCGGCCTCGGCCGCCCACGCGTTGAACGCGCCGTCGTTCGTCTGGCCGCTGGCGATGATCGCGACCTTCACGGCTCTCTCGCCACCGCCGGCGGCCGTGGCGCTGCCGGAGTCGTCGGAGCCGCACGCCGCCAGCGTCGTGGCGGCGAGCAGCGGCAGTGCGAGCAGCATGGTCCTGAGGTGGCGCTTCACGTCGGTCTCGTTCTCCTGGCAGATTCTGGATATTCTCGACTGGCTTTATCGACATTATCAGGAAGCCGGAGCTTTTGCACTTAGTCGATCGGCTTAGTAGGGTTTTAAATCACACGCTCACCCTTCTGTCACGGATCGCTCACTCTCACCATGACTTCACTCTCCACTGAGACCACCGAGCCGCTGGAGCTGCTGTGGTATCTCACCGCGCCCGACGGCCGTGCCCCGTGGGCCGCCGACGGCGCCCGCACCGTCGATCACGCCTACCTCAAGCAGCTCGCGGGCGCGATCGACCACCTCGGCTTCAGCGGCGCGCTGCTCGCGACCGGCCCGCACGACGTCCACGTGCTGGCGGCGGCGATGATCGCCCACACCGAACGGATGCGCTTCCTGCTCGCCGTTCACCCGCCGCTGCTGTCACCGATGCTCGCGGCGAAGATGGCCGTCACCATCGACCAGTTCTCACGCGGCCGCGTGCTGCTGAACATCGTCAACGGTGACACCAGAACGCTCCAGAGCATGGGCTCGTCGCTTCCCCACGACGAGCGCTACGCCTACACCGACGAGTGGATCCCCGCGTGGCGCGCCGCCGTCGCCGGCGAGACGGTCAACGTCGAGGGCAGATATGTCACGGTGAAAGACGGGCGGATCGCGCTGCGGCCGGTGCAGTCGCCGACGCCGCCACTGTGGTTCGGCGGCTCCTCCCCCGCCGCGCTGCGGACCGCCGCCAAGCACATCGACACCTACCTCGTCTACGGCGACGACCTCGACACGACGCGCGAGCGGCTGGAGACGGTCCGCACGCTCGCCGCCGAGCACGACCGCACGCTGCGCTTCGGCATGCGCCTCTACGTGATCGTGCGCGACACCGACGAGGAGGCGTGGGACGAGGCCGGGCGGCTGCTGCGGACGATGGACCCCGACGCGATCGCCGGCATCCAGGCGAGCTTCAAGGGGACCGACTCGGTCGTCCAGCAGCGCCAGCTCGCACTGCACGGCGGCCGCATCCCCGACGACCCGCGCGAGCTGGAGATCTCGCCGGGCCTGTGGTCGGGCTTCGGGCTCGTGCGGGCCGGCGCCTCGACGGCGATCGTCGGCTCGCCGGAGACCGTGCGGGCACGGCTGCGCGACTTCCAGTCGCTCGGGATCTCGACCTTCATCCTCTCCGGCGTCCCGCTGCTGGAGGAGGCGTACCGCTTCTCGGAGACGGTCCTGCCCGGACTCGACGTGATCTCGCCCGAGGCGGTCACCGCCGCAGCGACGGCTGGCGGCGACGGCGACGCGGCCGAGCTCTCGTACCAGACGCTGATCGGGGAGGGACGGCGATGACCGGGGTGGGCGGGAACCGATCCCCGCGCTTCGGCGTCTGGGCGCTGATCGGCGGCACCTGGGCCTCGCACCATCACCCCGACGACCCGCCGATCGCCTCGTGGGAGCGCAACAAGCGCCAGATCCTCGAAGCGGAGGCGCTCGGCTACGACACGACGCTCGTCGCCCAGCACACGCTCAACCCGACCGACGACGAGAGAGCGAGCCTGGAGGCGTGGACCGCGTCCGCCGCGCTCGCCGCGCTGACCGAGCGGATCGAGGTGATCACCGCGATCAAGCCGTACCTCTACCACCCGGTCGTGCTCGCCAAGCAGGCGCTGCAGATCGAGGAGATCAGCGGCGGCCGCTTCGGCATCAACCTCGTCAACGGCTGGTTCAAGCCGGAGGTCGAGCGCGCCGGCATCAGCTTCGCCGAGCACGACGACCGCTACGCCTACGGACGCGAGTGGGTCACCGTCGTCGAGTCGCTGCTGCGCGGCGAGCGGACGACCTTCCACGGCCGCTTCTTCGACGTCGAGGACTACGTCCTGCGCCCCGCCGCCGAGACGCGCGCGCGGCCGCGCATCTACCTCGGCGGCGAGTCCGATCCGGCCCGTGCGCTGGCGGCCGACGTCGCCGACGTCTGGTTCGTCAACGGCCAGCCGTACGACGACGTCGCCGCGCTGCTCGCCGACGTCCGCGCACGCCCCCGCCCCGCCGGCGCTGCGCCGCTGCGCTTCGGCCTCTCGGCGTTCGTGATCGCGCGCGAGACGCGTGCCGAGGCGGAGGAGGCGCTCGCCTACGCGTGGGAGCTGGCGGAGCTGGACCGCGCCGCGGTCGCGCGGATGCTGACGCAGATCGACGACAGAGCCGTGATGTTCCAGACGCATGCGCGCAACCCGGCGATCGGCACCAACGGCGGCACCGCCGCCGGCCTCGTCGGCAGCTACGACGAGGTTGCCGAACGCGTGCAGGCGTTCCACGCGCTCGGGATCGAGACGTTCATGTTGCAGTTCCAGCCGTTCGAGGCGGAGATGCGCCGCTTCGCCGAGCACGTGATCCCGCGCGTGCGGCACCTCTCCGCCGCCGCCCCGACCCCGGTGTCTGCATGACCGACCAGCTGATCCCGCCCGCCGCGCCGCCCGCCGCCGCGCCGCCCGCCGCCGCGCCGCCCGCCGCCGCGCCGGCCGTCGCCGCGCCCGCCCCGACCACCACGCCCCCGGGCGCCCACACGATCGCGGACGACGTGGAGGCGATCGCCGTCGCGCGCCGCTTCGCGGCCGAGATCGCGCCCGGCGCCGCCGAGCGCGACCGCACGCGCGCGATCCCCCGCGACGAGCTGGCGGCACTCGGGCGCAGCGGCCTGCTCGGCATCACCGTCCCGCGCGAGCACGGCGGCGCCGACGTCTCGACCGAGACGCTCGTCGAAGTGCTGCGGATCCTCGCCGCCGCCGATCCGTCGATCGCTCAGGTGCCGCAGAACCACTTCGTCTTCGTGCAGGTGCTGCGCGCCGACGGCCGCACGTCGCAGAGAGCGTTCTTCTTCGAGCAGATCCTGCACGGAGCGCGGCTGGGAAATGCGCTCTCCGAGCGCGGAACCAGACACGTGATGGACCTCAGAACGCGCCTCACGCGCACGCCTGAAGACGACGGCTGGCGGCTGAACGGCCGCAAGTACTACTGCACCGGCGCACTGACGGCGCAGTGGATCCCAGTGATGACAGCCGACGAGCAGGACCGTCTGCGCGTCGCGTACGTGCCGCGCGACGCCGCCGGCGTGACGGTGTTGGAGGACTGGACCGCGATGGGTCAGCGCACGACCTGGAGCGGCACGACGATCCTCGACGACGTGGCCGTCGCCGACGAGCACGTCGTCGACCACTGGCCGGCGTACGAGCAGCCGCAGGTCGGCGGCGCGTTCGGCCAGATCCTCCACGTCGCGATCGACGCCGGCATCGGCGAGGCGGCGCTCCACGACGCCGCCGAGTACGTCCGCACCCGCACGCGGCCGTGGTTCGAGGCCGGCGTCGAGCGGGCGGCGGACGAGCCGCATCTGATCCTCCGCTTCGGCCAGCTCGCGACGCGCCTGCACGCGGCCGAGGAGCTGCTGCGCAAGGCCGCGCGCACGCTCGACGCCGCCTGGCGCGACGGCGTCACCGCGGAGTCGGCCGCGGCGGCGTCGCTGGCGGTTGCGGAGGCGAAGGCGTTCACCGGCGAGGTCGCCGTCGAGCTGTCGAGCGAGCTGTTCGAGCTGGCCGGGACGAGCGCGACCGACGAGCAGCACGGGCTCGACCGCCACTGGCGCAACGCCCGCACGCACACGCTCCACGACCCGGCGCGCTGGAAGTACCACCACGCCGGCAACTACGTGCTCAACGGCGTCCTGCCGCCGAACCACGGGCTGTTGTGAACGGCGCCGGCCGCTCCGCCGGCGGTCCGGCGGCTGTTGCGAGCAGCGCCCGCCGCCGTGCCCGCGGCGGCCCGGCGGCCACGGCGACCGCGCCGCCGCAGCCGCTCGCCGCCGCCGCCCTGCGGGCCGCGCTCGGCCACTTCGCGACCGGCGTCACGGTCGTGACGGCGCGCGACGGCGACGAGCGGGTCTTCGGCACGACCGCGAACGCCGTCTCGTCCGTCTCGCTCGACCCGCCGCTGCTGCTCGTCTGCCTGCGCGACGAGTCCGAGACGCTCGCCGCGCTGCTCGCCGGCGGCCACTTCGCCGTCAACGTGCTGCGCGCCGAGCAGGACGAGTTGGCACGGCGCTTCGCGCGGCGCGCGGCGCCCGACACCTGGGCGGAGGTCGGGCACGCGCCCGGCCACGGCGGCGCGCCGCGGCTGCACGGCGCGCTCGCGACGCTCGACTGCGCGCTCCACGACGTCGCCGACGGCGGCGACCACCGCATCGTCGTCGGGCGCGTGCTCGCCGTCGACCATCCGGACGAGCACGTCGACCCGCTGCTCTACTACCGCGGCGCGTTCGCCGCGCTCACTGCGACGACGCGGGCGCCTCGATCTCGCGCTTGAGGATCTTGCCGGTCGGCCCCTTCGGCAGCGCCGCGACGAGCCACACGTGCCGCGGGTACTTGTACGCCGCGACGCGCTCCTTGACGTACTCGCGCAGCTCGTCGGGGTCGGCCTGCGCGCCCTCCTTGAGCGCGACGCAGGCGCCGACCTCCTCGCCCCACTCCTTGTCCGGCACGCCGACGACGGCCGCCTCGGCGACCGCCGGGTGCTCGTAGAGCACCTCCTCGACCTCGCGCGGGTAGACGTTGTAGCCGCCGCGGATGATCATGTCCTTGATCCGGTCGACGATGAAGAAGTAGCCGTCGTCGTCGACCTTCGCGAGGTCACCGGTGTGGAACCAGCCGCCTCTCATCACCGCCGCGGTCGCGTCCGGCTTGCCCCAGTAGCCCTTCATCACGTTGTGGCCGCGGATCACGATCTCGCCGACCTCGCCGACCCCGACCTCGTCGCCGGCGTCGTCGACGGCCTTCATCTCGACGCCGCGGATCGCGGTCCCGATCGAGCCGACCTTGCGCTCTCTGTCGGGGTGGTTGAACGACGCGACCGGCGAGGTCTCGCTCAGCCCGTAGCCCTCCAGCAGCTTGGCGCCGAACGTCTCGTCGAACGCGCGCAGCACCTCGCCCGGCAGCGCGGAGCCGCCGGAGACGCACAACCGCAGCGACGAGAGGTCGAGCCCGGCCCGGGCCTCCTCGGGCACCGACAGCAGCGCGTTGTACATCGTCGGGACGCCCTCGAAGACGGTCACTCTGTCGCGGTCGACGATCTGCAGCGCCTTGAGCGGGTCGAAGCGCGGGATCAGCGTCAGCGTCGAGCCGGCCGCGACGGCGACGTTGAGCGCGCAGGTCTGGCCGAACGAGTGGAACAGCGGCAGCGCGCCGAGGATCACGTCGTGCTCGTCGACCTGTATCAGCGTCTGCTGCGCCGTCTCGACGTTCGCGACGAGGTTGGCGTGCGACAGCTCGGCGCCCTTCGGCGAGCCGGTCGTGCCGGAGGTGTAGAGCAGGACGGCGGTGTCCTCGTCGGCGACCTCGGCCAGTTCGCGGCGCGGCTCGGCCGCGAACGCCTGCTGGGCGAAGTCGAGCCCGACCGATATCAGCTCCACGCCGGCCTCCTCGGCGCCGGGCGCGGCCTCGGCCGCGAAGTCGTGCCAGGCGAACAGCAGCTTCGCGCCGGAATCCTGCAGGTAGTAGGCGACCTCGCGCCGCTTCAGCAGCACGTTCATCGGCACGACGATCCCGCCGGCACGCAGGATCGCGTAGTAGATCGGCGGGAAGAACGGGACGTTCGGCAGCATCAGCCCGACGCGGTCGCCGGGCTGGAAGCCCTGCTCGGCGAGCATGCCCGCGACGCGGGCGCTGCCCTCGGCGAGGACCTCGTAGTTCAACGCGACGTCGTCGAGCTTGACCGCGGTGCGGTCCCCGTGCCGCGCCGCGGTGTCGATCAACAGGCTCGCCAAGTTGCGCCCCATTGCTGCCTCCCGTCTCGATGTCTCTCGAACGTGCGGCTGCTCACTGCTCCGCGCCCGACCCGACAGCGCGGGCGGGGGCCTCGCCCCACAGCTGCTCGAGTCGGTAGAACTCGCGCGTCTCCGGCGTGAAGATGTGAACCACCACGTCGAGATAATCCATCAGGACCCACTGCGCTTGCGGCAGTCCCTCGACGCGGCGCGGCAGCAGGCCGTGCGTTCTCTTCATCTCCATGTGGATCCCGTCGTGGATCGCCTTCACCTGGCGGTCCGTGTTGCCGGAGCAGACGACGAAGTAGTCGGCGTAGCCGAGCACGCCGCGCAGATCCAGCTCGACGATGTCGATCGCCTTTCTGTCGTCGGCGTATTCGGCGATCGCCGCGGCCATGTCGGAGCCGGTCAGTTGGTCGTGTGTCATGTAGTCACCTCCCCCGGCACACCTCGGTAGAGCCCGCCGGCCGCGATCGCCTCGGCGACCGCGTCGGGGACGAGGTAACGGATCGGGCGCCCCGCCGCGACCCGCTCGCGCACGAGCGAGGACGACACGTCCACGCGGGGCATCTCGAAGAAGCGGACGCGGTCGGCGCCGCGCAGCGGCGCCAGCTCGCGCTCGATCGCCTCGCGCTTGGCGCCGCGGCGCTCGGCGACAGCGAGCGTCGCGAGCGCGAGGACGGCCTCCGGCTCCCGCCAGCTCGGCAGGCTGCGGGCCATGTCGCCGCCGACGATGAACGTCAGCTCGTCCTGCGGATCGCGCTCTCGCAACAGACGCAGGGTATCGGCCGTGTAGGACCGCCCCGGGCGCTCCAGCTCCGCGCGCGAGACCTCGAAGCGCTCGTCGCCGTCGACCGCCAGGCGGCACAGCTCGTAGCGCGCCTCGGCGCTCGGGTCGCCGGCCGGGACCTGCTTGTGCGGCGGGACGCCCGCGGGCATCAGCACGACGCGGTCCAGCCCCAGCTGCGCGTGAGCCTCCTGCGCGCAGACGAGGTGAGCGAGATGCGGCGGGTTGAACGTCCCCCCGAGGATGCCGACGCGCATGCGGAGCGGCGCGGCAGCGTCAAGCTCGCACCTGGCCGGTACCTTCGACCAGATACTTGAAGGTGGTCAGCTCGCGCACGCCGATCGGGCCGCGCGCGTGCAGCTTCTGCGTCGAGTTGCCGATCTCGGCGCCCATCCCGAACTCGCCGCCGTCGGTGAAGCGGGTCGACACGTTGACGTAGACGCAGGCGGCGTCGACGAGCAGCTGGAACGCGCGCGCCGAGGCGGTGTCGCGCGTGACGATCGCCTCGCTGTGGCCGCTTCCGTAGCGGCCGATGTGCGCGATCGCCTCCTGCGCGGAGTCGACGACGCGAATCGCGAGCGTCAGCGCGAGGTACTCGGTCGCCCAGTCCTCCTCCGTCGCCTCCGCGACCGCGACGCCCGCCGGCGCGTGGGCGCGGACGCGCTCGTCGCCGCGCAGCTCGACGCCGGCAGCGTCGAGCGCGCGCAGGGCCCGCGGCAGGAACTCGGCCGCGGCGTCGGCGTGGACGAGCAGCGTCTCGAGCGCGTTGCAGACCCCGGGGCGCTGCACCTTCGCGTTGAGGACGATCGCCTCGGCGGCGTCGAGATCGGCGCTGGCGTCGACGAAGACGTGGCAGTTGCCCGAGGCGGCGTAGATGACCGGAACCGTCGCGACCGCCTTCAGCGCGTTCTTCAGACCCTCGCCGCCGCGCGGGAAGATCAGGTCGACGACGCCATCCTGCGTCGCCAGCTCGGCCAGCTCCTCTCGCCCGCCGCCGGCGACGAGCGAGATCGCGCCGTCCGGCACGCCGGCGGCGCTCGCCGCCTCGGCGGCGATCTGCGCCAGCACGCGGTTGGAGTGGATCGCGCTGGAGGAGCCGCGCAGCACAATCGCGTTGCCGGACTTGAGGCACAGCGCCGCGGCGTCGATCGTGACGTTCGGGCGCGCCTCGTAGACGACCGCGACGACGCCGAAGGGGACGCGCACGCGCCGCACGTCGACGCCGTTGGGCAGGCGGTGGCCGTCGATCGTCTCGCCGACCGGGTCGGGCAGCGCCGCGATCGCGCGCGCGCCGTCGGCGATCGCCGCGACGCGGGCGGGGTCGAGCGCGAGGCGGTCGAGCAGCGCGTCGCCGATGTCGTTGGCGCGGCCGGCCTCGAGGTCGCGCGCGTTGGCCTCCAGGATCTCCGGCGTCCGCGCGACGAGCGCGTCGGCGATCGCGAGCAGCGCGCGGTCCTTGACGTCAGACCCGAGCGCGGCCAGCGGACCGGCCGCCTCCTTCGCGGCGAGGCAGATGTCGGCGACGGACGTCACGGGCGTCGAGAGAGCCATCCCTAGAGGGTACCGCCCCGCGTCGAGCCGACGCGGGGCGGCGGACGTCACCCCGCGGGATCGGCGCCAGCCGATCCCGCAATGGAATCGGCGCCAGCCGATTTCACCCGATCATCTCCCGCGCAGGGCTGCCCGGCTTGAACATCGGCAGGCAGTCGGCCTCCGGCGCGATCCGCACCTCCAGCAGCGCCGGGCCGGGTTCGGCGAGCGTCTCCGCGACGGCGCCGGCGACCTCGTCCGCCTCCGTGACACGGCGCCCGGCGACGCCGAACGCCCGCGCCAGCAGCGACCAGTCGGGCGACGAGCCGAGGTCGACGGCGGCGCGGCGGCCGTCCCAGAACATGTCCTGCTGCTGGCGGACCATCCCGAGCGCGGCGTTGTGCATCAGGACGATCTTCACGGGCAGCCGCTCCTCGGCCGCCGTCGCCAGCTCCTGCACGTTCATCAGCAGCGAGCCCTCGCCGCTGACGCAGACGACGGTCTCCCGCGGCAGCGCGGCCTGCGCGCCGAGCGCGGCCGGCAGGCCGAAGCCCATCGTGCCGTGCCCGCCCGAGGTCAGCCAGCGCCGCGGGCGCTCGAAGCGGAGCCGGTTCGCGGCCCACATCTGGTGCTGGCCGACGTCGGTCGTGACGATCGCCTCGCCGCCGGTCGCGGCCTGCACGGCGTCGAGCAGCGCGTGCGGGTCGACGCCCTCGCCCGGCCCGTTCCCACCGTCCATTTCGGCCCACCCACCCGCCGGCACGTCGAACGGCTCGTCGGCGCGCCACGCGTCGATCCGCGCCCACCACTCCGCCAGCCGGCCGGCGTCCGGCGCCGGGTCGAGCGCCGCGTAGGACCGTGCGATCGCGGCGAGGCCGCGCTTCGCGTCGGCGACGATCGGCACGTGCGCGGCGCGCAGCTTGCCGATCTCGCTCGGGTCGACGTCGAGGTGGATCACCTTCGCGCGCGGTGCGAAGTGGTCCAGCGCACCGGTGACGCGGTCGTCGAAGCGCGCGCCGACGCAGATCAGCAGGTCGGCCTCGTCGACCGCCCAGTTCGCGGTCTTGGTGCCGTGCATCCCCAGCATGCCGAGCCAGCGGCGGTCGGAGGCCGGGAACGCGCCGAGCGCCATCAGCGTCGTCGCCACGGGCAGGTCGGCGAGCCGCGCGAGCGCGGCCAGCTCCTCCGCCGCCTCGGCGTGCACGACGCCGCCGCCGGCGTACAGGACCGGCCGCCGCGCCGCCGCGATCGCCTGCGCGGCGAGCCGCACCTGCTTGCCGTTCGGCTTCGTCGTCGGCGCGTGGCCGGGCGTGTTCGGCGCGTGCGGCTCGCGGTCGCGCGCCGGCCCACGCGCGAGGTCGGACGGGATGTCGACGAGCACCGGGCCGGGCCGCCCCGTGCGCGCGAGGTGGAACGCGTCGTGGATCGCCTGCTGGATCTCGTCGGCCGACTCGACCGCGATCGCGTGCTTGACCATCGGCGCCGTCATCCCGATCACGTCCGCCTCCTGGAAGGCGTTCGTGCCGAGCAGGTCGGTCCGCACCTGACCGGTGACGAAGACCGTCGGCGTCGAGTCCATGTAGGCGTCGCAGATCGGCGTCAGCAGGTTCGTCGCGCCCGGCCCGGAGGTCGCGAACGCGACCCCGACGCGGCCGGTGGCGCGCGCGTAGCCCTCGGCCGCGTGGCCCGCACCCGCCTCGTGGCGCATCAGCACATGGCGGATCGGGCTGTCGACGAGCGCGTCGTAGATCGGCAGCGCGGAGCCGCCGGGGATCCCGAAGACGGTCTCGACGCCTTCGCGCTCGAGCGCCTTCGTCAGGGCGTCGGCGCCGCGCATCGGGCGCTCCCTTCAGCAGCGGGGGTGGCGAGGGTGGCGACGAGTACGACGGAACGGGCGAGGAGCATGGCGTGGTCCTTCTCTCGGTGAGGACCGCCGCGACGGCGGTCGGAGGGCCCGCGGCAGAGCGCGGGAGGGTGACGGGTCGGCGAGCCTGCGGTCAGCCGGATACGCGTACGCCGACGAGGACGCGCACGGCGTCCATAAGTCGATCGGCGAAGGCGAGGTGCTGCGTCACGCGATGCATCTTACGCCAAGACGAAATAGTCACGGTGGATCGCCTCTTCGCTGGCGCGCGGCAGCACCTCGCGCGCCTCGGCGGACTTCATCCCGCGGACTCTGCGCAGCTCGACGGCGGAGTAGTTCGAGATCCCCTTGCCGACGGGATCGCCGTCGTGCAGGACGTCGACGGCGTCGCCGGCGTCGAACCTGCCTCTGACACCGACGATCCCGACCGGCAGCAGCGACGTGCCGCCGTCGCGCAGGGCGCGCGCGGCGCCCGCGTCCACGGCGATCCGGCCGCGGGCGGGCTTGGCGTACTTCAGCCACAGCTTGAAGCTGGAGTAGCGCTCCGCGCGCGCCGGGAAGCGCGTGCCGACCTGCTCGCCCGCCGCCGCCGCGGCGATCGCGCCGAGCGTGCGGCCGTTCGCGACGACGGCCGGGATGCCGGCCGCGGTCGCCATCTCCGCGGCGACGACCTTCGAGCGCATGCCGCCGGATCCGAGCGCCGTCGTCGTCTGGCGGATGTCGAGCGCGGCGAGCGCCTCGAAGTCCTCCACCAGCGGGACCAGCTCGGCGGTCGGGTCCAGCCGCGGGTCGGCGGTGTAGAGGCCGTCGGTCGACGTCAGCAGCACGAGCAGCTCGGCGCCGAGCAGGATCGCCACCTGCGCGGCGAGGAAGTCGTTGTCGCCGAAGGAGATCTCGTCCGTCGTCGTCGTGTCGTTCTCGTTGATCACCGGCACGACGCGCCAGTCGAGCAGCTTCTGCAGCGTCTGGCGGGCGTTGAGGTAGTGCGTCCGCGCGCTGATGTCGAAGAACGTCAGCAGCACCTGCGCGGTCGCGACGCCGCGCTCCTGCAGCAGCTCGTCGTAGACGCGGTACAGCTGCCCCTGCCCGACGGCGCTCGCCGCCTGCAGCTCGTCGATCACGCGCGGGCGCATGCCAAGCCCCATCACGCCCATCCCGCGGGCGATCGCGCCGCTGGTGACGATCACGACGTCGCGCCCGCCGCCGTGCAGCGCGGCCGCCTCGTCGCAGACGTGCTCCAGCACGTCGCGCCGCGGCTGCCCCGCGTCGTCGCAGACGATGCTCGACCCGAGCTTGATCACCACCGTGCCCATCGGAACGAGCAGCTTACGGACGCGGCGGGCGTGACGGCAGCACGCGCCCGAGCAGCTCGGCGACGCGGCGGGCGAACGCCCCGTCGGGGTCGGCGTCGGCCTGCAGGTCGCTGACCGAGACGCCGATCAGCTCCGGCGCGGCGGCGAGCGGCGCCAGCAGCTCCTCCAGCGCCTCCCACGTCAGCCCGTCCGGCTGCGGGTAGCTGACCGCCGGCATCACCGACGCGTCGAGCACGTCGAGGTCGAGGTGCAGCCAGGCGGGTGCGCCGGCGAGCCGCGCGGCGGCCTGTTCGCCGACCGCGCGCGGGCCGGCGGCGAGGATCGCGGGCGCGTCGCGCCACCAGACGGCGGACGGCATCAGCGCGAGGTCGTCGTCGTTGCCGGGATCGGCGCCATACGGCCGCAGTCCGAGCACGACGGCGCGCTCGGCGTCGAGCAGCGGCGCGGCGGCGACGGGCTGCGCCAGCTCGACCAGCCGCGCGGGACCGCGCCCGAGCGCGATCGCGAAGTCCATGTCGGCCGCCTCGCCGGTCGGCGAGGTCGCGCCGTCCATCGCGTCGGGATGGCCGTCGACCATCCACAGGCCGATCGCGTGGCCCGCGACGCGGCAGCCGGCCAGCACGCCGGGCAGCAGCGTGCAGTCGCCGCCAAGCACGAGCGGCCGCGAGCCGGCGTGGAGCACGCCGGCGACCGTCTCGCGCAGCAGCAGCGAGGCGGCGAGCACCGCCTCGTAGGCGATCACCCCGGTCCCCGGGTCGCGCTCGGCCGGGCGCAGCAGGCCGGTCACGTCGCCGAGGTCCTGCGCCGCACCGACCGCCTCGCCGATCCCCGCGGCGCGCAGCGCGGCGGGCGCGCGCTCCTCGCCCTCCCCCGCGCCGGCCGAGTCCAGCGGCGCGCCGAGGAGGATCCAGTCGCTCACGCGGTCCCGCTACCTAGGAGGGATCCAGCTCGAACTCGACGCCGCCGATCACGACGTCGTCGCCGGACTCGAAGCCGGCCTCCTCCAGCGCGCGGATCACGCCTATCGAGCGCAGCCGGGTCTCGAGGAAGGCCATCGCCTCCTCGTTCTCGACGTCGTAGCGCGCGACGAGCCGGTCGACGCCGTCGCCGATCACCTTGAAGCGGCCCTCGTCCAGCTCCTCGACGGTGAAGCCGCGCGGCGCCGCCGGACGGAAGATCTTGTGCTCGGCGAGGCCGTCGACGTCGGCGATCTCGACCGGCGGCGTGACCGGCACGTACTGGAGCAGTGCCTTCTTCAGCTCGTCCAGCCCTTCGCCGGTCGCGCTCGAGGTGCGCAGGATCGGCACGTCGGGGCCGAGCCGCTCGCGCCACTGCACCTCCGCTTCCGCCGCTGCCTCAGGCGTCACGAGGTCGGTCTTGGAGAGCGCGAGGATCCGCGGCAGCCCGGAGAGCCGGGCGTCGTGCGCGGACAGCTCCTGCTCGATCGTCGCGTGGTTCTCGACCGGGTCGGTGCCGTCGACCGGCGCGAGGTCGAGCACGTGCACCAGCAGGCGCGTGCGCTCGACGTGCGCGAGGAAGTCGTGGCCGAGCCCGGCGCCGTCGCTGGCGCCCTCGATCAGCCCGGGGATGTCGGCGATCACGAGCTGGCGGTCGTCGCTCTCGATCGTGCCGAGGACCGGCGTCAGCGTCGTGAACGGGTAGTCGGCGATCTTCGGCTGCGCGGCCGTGATGCGGCTCAGCAGCGACGACTTGCCGGCGTTCGGCAGCCCGACGAGGCCGACGTCCGCAAGCAGCTTGAGGTGCAGCTCGACCCAGCCCTCCTGGCCCGCCAGCGCACGTTCGGCGAAGCGCGGCGCCTGCCGCGTCGGCGTCGCGAAGTGCTTGTTGCCGCGCGCGCCGCCGCCGCCCTTGGCGATGATCGCGCGCTGGCCGGGCACGACGAGGTCGTGTCGCGTGCCGTCGTCGAGCACGACGACCGTCCCGGGCGGGACTCTGATGACGAGGTCGTCGCCGTCCGCGCCGTGCCGCAGCTTGCCCTCGCCGTTGCCGCCCTTGCGCGCCTTGAAGTGCGCGGTGCGGCGGAAGAACTGGAGGTCGCGCAGCGAGTCGTCGCACAGCAGCACGACGTCGCCGCCGCGGCCGCCGTCGCCGCCGTCGGGCCCGCCCTTCGGAACGCGCGACTCGCGGCGGAACGACATGCAGCCGTCGCCGCCGCGGCCGGCCTGGACATGGATGCGCGCGCGATCGGAGAGCATTCGGTCCATCGTAGACGCGAGCCGCGCCCGGCGGGTTCCGCGACCCGGTTCATGAGCCGCGTGAAGAAGTGGCTGCTGGGCAGCCGCTTCGTCACGCGGCTCGTGCGAATGGGCAGGATAGGCCCATGTCCGATCCAGTCTTCCTCATCACCGGCGCCTCGAGCGGCATCGGCGCGGCGACCGCGCGGCAGGCCGTGCATGCCGGCTACCGCGTCGTCCTCGCCGCCCGCTCGCGCGACCGGCTCGACGCCCTCGCCGCGGAGCTGGGCGGCTCCGAGCGGGCGCTCGCCGTCACATGCGACGTGACCGAGTGGGAGCAGCAGCAGGCGCTCGTGGCGCAGACGCTCGACGTCTACGGCCGGCTCGACGTCGCGTTCGCGAACGCCGGCTTCGGCGCGCCGCGCGGCTTCCTCGAAGGCGACCCCGCGCAGTGGCGTGAGATGGTGCTGACGAACGTCTACGGCGCCGCGCTGACGCTGCGCGCAACGATCCCGGCGCTGCGCGAGCGCAGAGGCCACCTGCTGCTGACCGGCTCGGTCGCCGGCCGCAAGGCGATGCCCGGCTCGCTCTACTCGGCGACGAAGTGGGCCGTGACGGCGATGTCGGAGGCCGTCCGCCAGGACCTGAACGAGAGCGGCGTGCGCGTGACGCTGCTCTCCCCCGGCGCGGTCGAGACGCCGTTCTGGGACAACGGCGCACCGCTCCCGCATCCGCTGACGGACGACGACATCGCCGACGCGGTCATGTACGCCGTCACCCGCCCGAAGCACGTCGACGTCAACGAGATCCTGATCCGCCCGACGGAGCAGCCCGTGTAGCGCATACGCGCCAAAGTCTCATAGCATGCCGCCTTTCTGTCGAACGACACGGAAGGTCACATGCAGAACTGGATCAGGACGCTGCGCCCGTCGCGCGTCACGTTGGCTGCACCGGTCGCGGTGCTCGCGCTGGCCGGCGGCGTCGCCGTCGCGAGCACCGCCGAGATGCCATGGGCGAGAAGCTCCCAGAGCAGAGAGCTGCGCGGCTGCGTCAGAGCGTCCGACCGCACGCTGCGCATCCCCGCCGTCGGCAGAAGATGCGCGCGTGGCGAGCAGACGATCAGCTGGAACACGCGCGGCCCGGCCGGAGCGAGAGGCGCGAGCGGCGCGGCCGGAGCGAGAGGCGCGAGCGGCGCGGCCGGAGCGAGAGGCGCGAGCGGCGCGGCCGGTCCCGCTGGTCTCGCCGGCGAGCGGGGCAGAACCGGACCGCAAGGCCCTGCCGGCAGAGACGGCCACCAAGGCGCCCCGGGCAGAGACGGTCAGCCGGGCACGCCTGGCGCCCCCGGCATCGCGGGCGCCCCCGGCGCTCCGGGCCAGCCGGGCAGAGACGGCGTGGGCGCGTCCGGCAAGAGCGCCAGCGCCCCGATCACGGTCGCGAGAGGCGGGAGCCAGACCGTCCTGTCGCTGACGCTCCCCGCCGGTGCACACCTCGTCACGATGCAGGTCTCCGCCACCTCCGCCACGGAGGGCGCGATGGCCCGCCCGGAGTGCTCCATCGACGGCGGTGGCGAGCTGCTCGGCGCCGGTGTGGCGCACGTGAGCTCGATGACCGTCGCGAAGACGTTCAGCGGCCAGGCCTTCATCGAGCTTTCCGCGGCAGGGTCCGTCGAGCTGGTCTGCAGCAGCAACGCCGATGCGCAGTTCCCCGCCGACGGATCCGTCATCGGCGCGCGGGCGCTCGTCGCGATGCCGATCGCGATGCAGCCCTGACGCAGAACGACGAACGCCCCGGCGGCTGCCGGGGCGTTCGATCAAAGCTGTGATGCGGTGCGGCGGGACTACTCGGACGGCGCGGCAGCTTCGGCCGGGACGATCGAGATCACGCGGCCGCGGCGGCCGGTTCTGAAGTCGACCTTGCCGGCCGCCTTCGCGAAGATCGTGTCGTCCTTGCCGATGCCGGTGCCCTCGCCCGGCTTGAATCTCGTGCCACGCTGGCGCACGATGATCTCGCCGCCGGTGACGGTCTCGCCGGCGAACACCTTCACGCCGAGGCGCTTGGCGTTCGAGTCGCGGCCGTTGCGGGAGGAGCCGAGCCCCTTCTTATGCGCCATTACGCAGCCTCCTCGGTTCTTCTCGCCGCTCTGCGCGCGCCCGCCTTGATCGTCGTGATCTGGATGCGGGTGAGGTCCTGGCGGTGGCCGTTGCGCCGCTTGTAGCCGCGCTTGGGCTTGAACTTGACGACACGCAGCTTCGGCCCGCGCTCGTGGGCGACGATCTTCGCCTCGACCGTGACCTTCGCGAGGTCCTCGCCGTCGAGGATGTCGTCGTCGCCGCGGTACAGCAGCGGCTGGAGCGGGACGGTGGCGCCCTCGTCGGCAGCAAGCTTCTCGACGAGGAGGGTCTGGCCCTCTTCGACGCGGTACTGCTTGCCGCCTGTCTTCACGATCGCGTACATGGAATCTCTGGTCACTCGGTAGCGGCGGTTGAGTCCGCCGTTGCACGGGAACGGCGCCGTCCGCCTCTGCGGCCGCGGCGCCGAGCGGTTGATTCTACGCCATCCGGCGAATCGCCGCTGTCCTCCCCGCCGGACGAGCCGTCCGCGCCGTTGCCGACGAGCGTCGCGGTCGCCGCTGTGCGGCCAACCTCGTCGATCCGGACGAGCCTCTTCTCGCCCACGTGGCGGCCGCCGCCGGTCACCGAGACGATGTAGCCGTCGATCTTCGCGACCGCGTCGTCGACGTTGTACATGTGCGGCTCGACGATCGTGACGAGCACCTCGTCGCCCTCGCGGAACGGCAGCGCGCGCTCGGCCACCTCGTCGCGAGAGCCCTCGAACGTGATCGCGAAGTGGTCGAGCGGCAGCCCCTCGGAGCCCTCGAAGTGGAACCACTTCCCGGTCTCCTCCTCCAGCTGGCGCAGGATGCGCGCGGAGTTGCCGGTGAAGACCGCGCCGACGCGCGGGTTGATCTGGAGCAGCAGCGCCTCGGCCTCGTGCTCCTTGGCGATGTCGCGCAGTCTGCGCTCGAAGTCGATCGCGATCGTCTCCTCGGAGCGGATCACGCCCTCGCCGCCGCACGTCGGGCAGTGCCGGGTCATGATCTCGCGCACGCCCTCGGTGACGTTCTGGCGCGTCATCTCGACGAGGCCGAGCGGCGAGATCTCGACGACGAACGTCTTCGTGCGGTCCTCGTCGAGCGACTTGCGCAGCGTCTTGAGGACCGCGTCGCGGTTGCGCGCCCGCGCCATGTCGATGAAGTCGATGACGATGATGCCGCCGATGTCGCGCAGCCGCAGCTGGCGGACGGCCTCCTCGGCGGCCTCGAGGTTCGTTCTCGTGATCGTGTCCTCCAGGCGCGCGCCTCTGCCGCGCCCGATGAACGATCCCGTGTTGACGTCGATCACCGTCAACGCCTCGGCGTAGTCGATGATCAGATAGCCGCCGCTGGGCAGGTCGACGCGTCTGGTCAGCGTCCCCTGGATCTCTCTCTCGACGCCGAAGCGCTCGAACAGCGGCGCCTCCTCCTCCCACAGCTCGACGCGGTCGACCAGCTCCGGCGCGGTGCGCGTGAAGAACGAGACCAGCCGCTGGTACTGCTTCTGGTCGTCGACGACGGCGCGCTCGAAGTGGTCGGAGAAGACGTCGCGCACGACGCGGATCGAGAGATCCGCCTCCTGGAAGACGAGATCGGGCGCCTGCGTCTCCTCGACGCGCTTGGCGAGCACGTCGTTGAGCTTGAAGAGGTACTGCATCTCCCGCTCGAAGTCCTCGCGTCTGGCGCCGAACGCCGCGGTGCGGATGATCGCCCCGCCGCCCTGGAGGTCGAGTCTCGCGGCCTCCTTGCGGAGGCGGTCGCGCTCCTTGTCCGGAAGGCGCCTGGAGACGCCGACGCCCTCGCCCTGCGGCGTGTAGACCATGTAGCGGCCCGGGATCGTCAGCTCCATCGAGAGCCGCGCGCCCTTCGTCTTGAGCGGGTCCTTGACGACCTGGACGACGACCTCCTGGCCGGGTCTGAGGAGGTCGTGGATCTTCAGGCCGTCCTTGCCCTGGCCGCGGCCGCGTCTCGGCGTCTCGACGCCGGGGATCACGATCTCGTCGACGTGCAGGAAGCCGTTCTTCTCGAGCCCGATGTCGACGAAGGCGGCCTCGAGGCCGGCCAGGACGTTGTCGACCTTGCCCTTGTAGATGTTGCCGACGATCGAACGGTTGCCGCGGCGCTCCAGGTACAGCTCCGCGACGCGGTAGCCGGCGGACGGGTTGGCGGGCTTGCGCCGCCGGCGACCGCTTGTTCTGGGCGCGGGGGCGACGTCGCCCGTCGCTTCGAGCAGCGCGACGCGGGTCTCCCCACGATCGACGCTGACCAGCACTTGCTTCTTCACAGTAGGTGTCTTCCTTAGGAGAGGACGAGCCCGCGGCCCTTCGATCCCTGTGCGATCCGCGCTTGGATGTGGATCGACTGGAGAAGGCCGAGAGCGATGAACGTTGTCAAGTAGGAGGCGCCGCCGTAACTCATCAGCGGCAGTGTCACGCCGGTGATCGGCATGATGCCGATCGTCATTCCGACGTTGACGAGAAGCTGGTACATCAACATCGCGAGGATTCCTGCCGCGATCAGCGTGCCGAAGAGGTTCTTCGCCATCGTCAGCAGGCGCAATGTTCGCCAGATCAGGAGCGCGAACAGCGACAGCACGAGCGCGGCGCCGGCAAATCCCCAGCGCTCGCCGACGACCGAGAAGATGAAGTCGGTGTGGTGCTCGGGCAGGAAGTTCAGCCCCGTCTGCGTCGAGTGGTCGAGGCCCCGGCCGGTCTTCTCGCCGGAGCCGATCGCGATCTTCGACTGGTTCAGCTGGTACGTCACGTCTCTCACGTCGCTCGACGGGTTGAGGAAGCCCGTCAGGCGGTCGACCTGGTACGGCTTGAGGACGTTGACGCCGACCGCCGGCGCGACCGCCAGCACGAGCACGAGCGAGACGGCGAACAGCCCGATCAGGCCCGCGATGTGACGGCCGGGCGAGCCGGCGATGAACAGCATCGTCAGCGCCGCGACGACGTAGACGCTCGCGGAGCCGAGGTCCGGCTGGACCATCACGAGCGCCGCCGGCCCGAGCGCCAGCAGCATCAGCCGCGCCGTCGTCTCGCGCTCCCCCAGCCGCCGGGTGCGGTCCACGATGAAGCCCGCGAGGGCGACGATCAGCAGGACCTTGCCCAGCTCCGAGGGCTGGAATCTGAAGAACGGCAGCTCGATCCAGCTGCGCGCGCCGCGGGTCGCGGCGGCCAGCAGGAGCGGCAGGATGTTGAGCCCGATCATCAGCCCGTAGATGCCGAGCTTGAACTCGCGCAGCCGCGAGTAGTCAAAGCGGCTGATCGCGAGCATCAGCACCATGCCGACGACCGCGTAGCCGATCTGACGATGGGCGAAGTAATCCGGCGCGCCCGCGATGTCGTTGCGCGTCGCGCCGCCGATCGCGATCACCGAGCAGACGACGAGCCCGAGCGTCGCGAGCAGCATCAGCGGGTCGAACAGCAGCCGCGGCCGCGCATGCGAGCGGGTCGCGCCTTCGACGCTGCGCTTGATCGGCGTCGCGCTCAATACGACGCCGATCTACCCGCGACGACTCTGCCCGCATTGCCGAAGAACCACTGCGAGAGGATCTGCCGGACCGCAGGGGCGGCCGCCTGGGCGCCGAAGCCGCCGTCCTCGATCACCGCGGCGACGACGATCGGCCGCTCCGGGTCGGGGACGTAGGCGACGTACCACGACTGGTCGGGTCTGCCGTCCATCTGCGCGGTGCCGGTCTTGCCGTAGACCTGCTTGCCGAAGCCGGCGAAGACGTCGGCGGAGGTGCCGTTCGCCTCCGACGTCGAAGCAAGCAGGCCCGCGCGTATCGTCTCCAGCCCTGGGATGTCGATCTTGCGCGTCGGTCTCGGCGCGATCCGCTCGACGACCTGGTCGCGCTCGTTGCGGACCGTCATGCCGATGTGCGGCCGCACGACCGTCCCGCCGTTCTCGATCGCCGCGTAGGCGACCGCGAGCTGCAGCGGCGAGGCGAGGAAGTCGCCCTGGCCGATCGCGAGCGAGACGTTGTCGCCGAGCGACCACGGGCGGTCGTCGGCGATGAAGCAGTTGTCGCGTCTGTATCTCTTGCGGCATCTCTGCTCGATCTCCCAGCGGCCTCTGCGCCAGGTCGGGTCGGGCACCGTGCCTCTCATCTCGCCGCTGAGGTCGATCCCGGTCCGCTCGCCGAAGCCGAACTTGCGCGACCACTCCTGCAGCGCGCCGCCGCGCGGGTTCTTGAACGGGTCCTTGTTCAGCTTCGCGCCGAGGTCGTAGAAGTAGGTGTCGACCGAGACCGCGAGCGCCTGGCGCATGTCGACCGCGCCGAAGACGGCGCCGCCGGCGTTGCGGCGTCTCTGGAGGCCGCTCGTCCAGGTACCCGTGTCGGTGTAGAACGTCCCCTCGGTCGTCTGGCCGTCGGCGAGGCCGGCGGCTGCTGTGACGACCTTGAACGTCGAGCCGATCGCGAAGCCGCCCGAGATCGCGCGGTTGAAGAGCGGCTCGTTCGCGTCCTCGCCGTATCTCGCCTTGTACGCTCTCGTGCTGATCGGTCTGGTGAAGTCGTTCGGGTCGAACGTCGGGTTCGAGCCCATCGCCAGCACCTCGCCGCCACGCGGGTCGATCGCGACGAACGCGCCGCCGCTGGCCGGGTTGCCGTTGGCGCGGCCGGTGTCGATCCCCGTCTCCAGCGCCGCCTGGCCGACTCTCTGGAGTCTCGCGTCGATCGACAGCTGGACGTTGTTGCCCTTCTGCGGCTCGTCCGTCGTCAGTCTGCGCTTCGCGACGCCCATCGCGTCGACCTGGATGCGCTGTGCGCCGTTGGTGCCGCGCAGGTAGCGGTCATAGGTGTATTCGAGGCCGTCCTTGCCGACGATCGTGCCGCCTCTGACACCACGGAACTCCGGTTCTCTGAGCTGGTCCTCGCTGACCTGCCCGACCGTGCCGAAGAGATGCGCGCCGACCGTCTTGAACGGGTACTCGCGCACCCACGCGTTCTGGATCTGCACGCCCGGGAACTGCTGCGCGCGCTCAGCCAGGTAGGAGTAGACGGCGCGCGAGGCGTCCGGGTCGACGACGACGTCTGCGTACGGCAGCACGCCGACGTTCTGGTCGACCTTGCACTGCAACGGCATCAGCTGCTTGACGACTCTCGTTCTGCCCGAGCCGAATCTGCAGTCATCGGGTCTCGTCGATCTGCCGAGCACCCGGCTCAATCTCGTGAACAGCTCGCGCCGCTGGCCGTCGTCCTCCGGGAGGGTGGTCGGCGAGACGACGACCGCGACCGCGTTGCGGTTCTCCACCAGCACGGTGCCGTTGCGATCGGTCATCTCCCCGCGCGGCGCCTGGATCGTCACTCTCCGCACGCGGTTGTTCGACGCCTCGGCGAGGTACTGGTCGCCGGACAGCACCTGCAGGAACCAGAGGCGGAAGAAGACGATCCCGAAGATCGCGAACGCGATCCCGCCGAGGATCGCGACCCGCATCGCGAGCTGCGGCGACAGCTGGGTGCGGCGGTCGTCTGGCGATTCCATCATCGGCTAGCGGCTCTGCGAGGGTCGCGAGAGCGGGGACAGCCCGCCGGTCGTGTAGGCGCGACGGCGGCGCCGGCGCGGATCGTCGGGCAGCGAGCCCTGGACGATCCGCCGCACGAGCGCGTAGACCGGCACCGCGAACAGCGCGCCGAGCAGGATCGTCACGACGACCTGGCGCAGCAGCAGCCAGCTGACCGGCGCCTGCACGCCGAGCAGGAACTGCATCAGCGCGAAGCCGACCGTCGCGATCGCGGTCGCGGCCGCGCCGACGAAGACCGGCACGAGCCCGTGCGCGGGGTCGCGCAGCTCGCGCAGACGGCCCGCCGCATAGCCGATGAGGATGTAGAGCAGTGACGTCACGCCGAGCGTCTGGACGAGCGCGAGGTCGACGAAGAGGCCGACGGCGAAGCCGAAGATCGCGCCGGGCAGCGAGCCCGCGAGCAGGCCGACGGAGGCGACCAGCAGCGGCGCGAGGTCGACGCTGACGCCGAAGACAGTGATCTGCGAGATCGCCGCGATCTGCACGATCACGGCGACGAAGCCGAGCGCCGCCAGGCGCGCGGGGAGCTGCCAGTTGTCGCCGCTCATGGCACCTGGGCGCGTTCGCCCTCGCCGCTCGGCGAGCTGGTCAGGATCTGGACGAAGTCGAGGTGGCGCAGGTCCGCGATCGGCGCGACGTGGATCTGGTTCTGCGAGTCGAGCTCCGCCTCGTCGACTCTCGTGACGCGGCCGATCGGGATCTTCGGCGGGTACGGCGACTCGAGTCTGTCGGCGATCGTGCCTGAGGTGACGACGACGTCGCCCTCTCTCGCGGTCGTGTCGCGTCTGAGCTGCTGCATCAGCAGGTCGAGCGGGTCGCCGATCGACGGTCTGACCAGCCCGTAGTCGCCTCTGCCGTTGAGCAGTCTGCCCGAGACGGTCGATCTGAGGTCGGTGATCAGCGTGACGATCGCCGTGCCGCCCGCCGCCGTGCTGATGTGCCCGACGAGGCCGCCGTCGGCGATCACCGCGTCGCCGACGTGCACGCCGGAGCCGCTGCCGGCGTCGACCTGCATCGTGTCGCGAAAGAGGTTGTTCGGCGAGCGGGCGATGATCCGCGCCGTCACCGGCTGGTACTCGGACAGGTCGTACGTTCTGCGCATCGCGACGAGGCCGCGCAGCTCCTCGTTCTCCTCGATCGCGACGTCGTAGGCGATCTGTCTTCTGAGCAGCGCGTCGCGCTGGGCTCTGAGCTGGTCGCGCTCCTTCTTGGCGTCGAGCGTGTCGCCGAACCAGCCGAACAGGTCGCGCGCGGGCTTGAGCGCGCGGCTCGCGCCCTCCTGTATCGGCGAGAGGACGTTGATCACGCCGCGCTGCACCGAGTGCAGCGGGCTCCCCGGCGACTCGCCGAAGTACGCGGTCAGCAGGATCAGGGAGACCACGACGAGCGCGATGAGCGTGACTCGTCGGCGGCGAACTTGTCTGTCATACACGGGTCGCGTGTCTCCAAGGGGGTTGAAGCTCCTGCGCGGCGGCTGACCATCTAGTAGCGCCGGCGCCGGTTGTTCTTCGAATTCTTGTGCGAGCGGTGGATGGCTTCGAACTCCTCCAGCGAGCGGCCCGATCCGACCGCCACGCACGTGAGGGGTGATTCGGCCAGGTGCGCCGGCATCTGCGTCTCGTGGCGGAGGCGCTCGTCGAGCCCCTGAAGCAGCGCACCGCCGCCCGCGAGCATGATGCCGCGGTCCATGATGTCGGATGCGAGCTCCGGAGGGGTCCGGTCCAGCGTCTCCTTCACCGCGTCGATGATCTGCGAGATCGGCTCCTCGAGCGCAGCGCGGATCTCCTCGCTCGTCAGCACGACCGTCTTCGGCAGCCCGGAGACCATGTCGCGCCCGCGGATCTCGGCCTGCACCTCCTCCTCCATCTCGAAGGCGGAGCCGATCTCCAGCTTGACCTCTTCGGCCGTCTGCTGGCCGATCAGCAGCTTGTACTCGCGCTTGACGTAGTTGATGATCGCCTCGTCCAGCTCGTCGCCGCCGACGCGGATCGACTGCGAGACGACGATCCCGCCGAGCGAGATGACGGCGACCTCAGAGGTGCCGCCGCCGATGTCGACGACCATCGAACCGGTCGGCTCGCCGACCGGCAGGCCGGCGCCGATCGCCGCGGCCATCGGCTCCTCGATCAGGTACGCCTGGCGCGCGCCTGCGGAGAGGCATGCCTCCTCGACGGCCCGCTTCTCGACGCCCGTGACGCCCGACGGGACGCAGACGACGACCCTCGGGTGCGCCCACCGGTTCTGGTGGACCTTCTGGATGAAGTGCCGGAGCATCTCCTCCGTCACCTCGAAGTCCGCGATCACGCCGTCCTTCAGCGGGCGGATCGCGGAGATCGTGCCCGGCGTGCGGCCGAGCATCCGCTTCGCCTCGATCCCGACCGCGTGCACCTCGCCCGAGCGCGAGTCGACCGCGACGACGGACGGCTCGGACAGCACGATGCCGCGACCGCGCACATACACAAGTGTGTTGGCGGTACCGAGGTCGACCGCCATGTCGCGGCCGCCAAATCCGGTCAGGTAGCTGAAGAAGCCCATGCGCGCTGGAGGGGGAAGTGGGACGAAGGCCTGGAGGGGCGCCGGATCAACAGTCCGGCAGGGGGCCTCGCCCCGGCCGGAGTGTAGCGGACGCCGGATGCGGCGCCGCCGTGCGCGAGCACCCGCGATGGCGCGAAGACGCTGCAAATCGCATCCTCAGCGAGCCTCCTGCAGGATCGCTGGCAGAAGGTCCAGCAGCGCCGGGACCGGCAGCCCGACGACGTTGAGGTAGTCGCCCTCGATCGCGTCGACGAGCGCGGCGCCGCGGCCCTGGATCGCGTAGCCGCCCGCGCGGCCCTCCCACTCCCCCGTCCCGGCGTACCAGTCGAGCGTCGCGGCGTCGAGCGCGCGGAAGTGGACGTGGGTCGAGGCGAGCGCCGTCCGCGGCTCCCCTCCGGGCTCGACGACGCAGACGCCGCTGAGGACGGTGTGGCTGCGGCCGGCGAGCGCGGACAGCGTCGCCCGCGCGTCGGCCGCGTCGGCCGGCTTGCCGAAGACGGCGCCGTCGAGCACGACGATCGTGTCGACGCCGAGGACGACGGCGCCGGTGCGCGCCCGCGCGTCGCCGGCCAGCGCCAGCGCCTTGCGGCGCGCGTTCTCGACGGCGACCGTCGAGGGGTCGCCGTCGGTCAGCTCCTCGACGTCAGCCGGGCAGACCTCGAACGGAATGCCCAGCTGCGTCAGGATCGCCCGCCGCTGGGGCGAGCGCGATGCGAGGAGGAGGGGCAGAGGCAGCTAGCCGAGGCTCGGGAAGAAGATCGCCGCTTCGCGCGCGGCGGACTCGTCCGAGTCGGAGCCGTGGACCATGTTCTTGCCGACCTCGAGCGCGAAGTCGCCGCGGATCGAGCCGGTCGCGGCCTCGATCGGGTTCGTCGCGCCGATCACCTGGCGGGCGGCCTTGACGGCCTCGTGGCCCTCCAGCACGGCCGCGACGAGCGGGCCCGAGGTGATGAACTCGACGAGCTCGCCGAAGAACGGGCGCTCGCTGTGCTCGGCGTAGTGCGTCTCGGCGATCTCGCGCGTCAGCGTCTGCTTCTCCAACGCGACGATGCTGAGGCCCTTGCGCTCGAAGCGGGCGAGGATCTCACCGGTCAGGCCGCGGGCAAAGGCATCCGGCTTGACCAGAATCAGGGTCCGGCTCATTCGGGCTCCTTGAAGAGGTTCGGTTCGACGGGTCGGCGACGGCGCCGACGACGCGACAGTGTTACTGAGTCGGCTCGGCGACGTCTTCGACGCGCCGGCGCCGGGCGCGCCGCGGGGCAGCCGCGGTCGACTCGACTTCGGTCTCGCAGTACGGGCAGACCTTCCAGAGCGGGTCGAGCGGCTTGCCG
Organism: Conexibacter woesei DSM 14684; assembly: GCF_000025265.1. Lineage (GTDB taxonomy): Bacteria > Actinomycetota > Thermoleophilia > Solirubrobacterales > Solirubrobacteraceae > Conexibacter > Conexibacter woesei. The sequence continues at coordinate 2,834,563 of NC_013739.1, read as the reverse complement.
CACGAGCGGCACGGGTCCTTCAGCTTGCGCATGCAGTTGGGGCAGCGCAGGAAGTCCTTCTCCACCTCGAAGTCGCAGTGCGGGCAGAGGTGGTAGCCGAGCTGGGCGAGGCGGGCCTCGGCGGCCTGCATCTCGAGCTCGCGCTCGCGCACGTCGTCGAGGTATTCCGGCGGCCGCACGATCATGTAGACGAGCGTCCCGACGAGCGGGAACAGCGACGCGGCGGTCGCGCAGCCGACGAGCATCGGGTCCTCGATCCGCCGCCGGGCGTCCGCGAACGTCCAGTAGATGAGCGCGATCCAGAGGACGACGAGGAAGAGCAGCACGAGATTGACGGCCAGGTTGAGGCCGCTGTTCTCGATGCCGAAGATGGCGAACGGGGTCATGGTTGCGGGCGAGTTTAGCCTGGGTCCGGTTGCAGAGGCACCACGCTGGCGCATTCAGACGTTCGCTGAACGCGCGAAAGCTCCTGCATACTGCAGCACACGTGCGGGCGTCCGGTCAGAGGAACGCTCGCCCGAACAAGTAGCCGATCGCGAAGAAGACGAGGATCACGATCGCCACGATCGCGGCGACGAGCCCCATCATCGGCAGGAACTTCGGAGGCTGCGGATCGTCGGTCACAGGATCGAGGCGTTGCGCTGGCCGGCCGGGCGCAGCAGGTCGGCGACGAGGTAGATCGAGCCGGTCGCGAGCACGACGCCGCCGGCGCCGGCCAGCTCCCGCGCGCGTGCGAGCGCGCGGCGGGGGTCCGTCTCCAGCTCGCTCGGCGGCCCGTCGAGCTGCGACGCGAGCGACGCGAGCGTCGCCGGCGGCAGCGCGCGCGGGCTGTGGTTGCGCGTGAAGACGACGTGCTCGCAGTGCGGCAGCAGCGCCCGCAGCATCGCGGCCGCGTCCTTGTCGTCGAGCACCGAGACGACCGCGACCAGCCGGCGGCCGGCGGTCAGCTGCGGCAGCGACTCCGCGATCGCCTCGATCCCGGCCGGGTTGTGCGCGCCGTCGAGCACCGTCAGCGGCTCGTGGCCGGCGACCTGCATCCGCCCCGGCACCATCACCGCACCGGCGGCGGAGCGGACCGCGTCGAGGTCGAGCGCACGGCCCTCGGCCGCGAGGTAGGCGTCCGCGGCCGCGCGCGCGAGCGCGAAGTTGCGGCGCTGGAAGGTGCCGGGCGCGGCCACCTCCACCCCGGGCTCCGCGGGCGCGACGATCAGCTTCGCGCCGTGGCGGTCGGCCGCCTGCTGCGCCTCGTCGAACGCGTCCGGGTGCAGGTCGGCGCCGACGACGAGCGTGCCGCCGTCGCGCACGACGGCGAGCTTCTCGCGCGCGATGTCGCGCACCGTCGGGCCGAGCCAGCGCGTGTGCTCGAGGCCGACGTTCGTCAGCACCTGGACCGTGCTCGGCAGAACGTTGGTGGCGTCGTAGCGGCCGCCGAGGCCGGCTTCGATCACCGCGACGTCGATCTTGCGCGCGGCCAGCTCGCTGAAGGCGGCGGCCGTGAGCGCCTCGAACTGCGTCACGCGGTCGTCCTCGCGCTGGGAGCGGTCGACGAGCGCGGCCGCGTGCGCAGCGCGCTGGACGGCCTTTGCGAACGCCACAGCGTCTGTGTCGACGTCGTCGACGCGCATCCGCTCCGTGAAGGAGACCAGGTGCGGCGACAGGTAGGCGCCGGCGCGCAGGCCGTGGCGCTGGAGGATCGCCGCGGTCATCCGCACGGTCGAGGACTTGCCGTTGGTGCCGACGACGTGGATCGAGTCGAAGCGGCGCTCGGGCTGGTCGAGCGTCGTCATCAGGCGGCGCATCCGGTCGAGGCCGAAGCGCATGCCGAACAGCTCCAGTCCCAGCAGGTACCGCTCGGCCTCGTCCAGCGTCCAGTTCGCGGTCGAGGTCACAGCGCCTCCAGCTCCTCCTGCAGCGCGGTCAGCTTCTGCCGCTCGGCGTCGACGACGGCCGGCGGCGCCTTCGCGACGAAGCCGTCGTTGGCGAGCTTCCCCTCGCAGCGGGAGATCTCCTTACGCAGCGTCGCGCGGCGCTCCTCCAGCTTTCTCTCGGCGGCGCCGAGATCGACGGCGTCGCTCGCGAAGATGTTGACGGCGCCACCGGGGATCGAGACCTGCGCGACCGGCTCGTCGCCGTTGCGCTCCGCCTCGACCAGCTCCAGCCGTGCCAGGCGCGCGACGTGGTCGGCGGTCTCGCCGTAGCCGGCGGCGTCGATCCGCGCCGGGATGCGGGCGCCGGCGGGTGCGCCGACGGAGTCGCGCCAGCCGCGCAGCGCCTGCACCGCCTCGATCGCGGCGGCGATCGCGCGCTCGGCCTCGGCGTCGCCGGCGGCCGCGTCGAGCGGCGGCGCTGTGCGCGCGGCGAGCAGGCCCTCGGCGCCGGGCACGTGCGACCAGATCTCCTCGGTCACGAACGGGATCACCGGGTGGGCGAGCTGAAGCGTCTCGGTGAGGACGTGCAGCAGCGTCGCGGAGAGGTCGTCGCGCTCCTGGCCCTCGGCCTCGTAGAGGCGCGGCTTGACCAGTTCCAGGTACCAGTCGCACAGCTCGCCGTAGACGAAGTCGTAGAGCCCCAGGACGGCGTGCGAGAAGTCGTACGCCTCGATCCGCTCGGCGACCTCGGCGCGCGTGTGCGCGAGGCGCGAGAGGATCCAGCGGTCCTCGACCGCCTGCGGCCGCGATGCCGGTCGTGCCTCGGGATCGATCCGCGTCAGCACCAGCCGCGAGGCGTTCCACAGCTTGTTCGCGAGCTGCTGGCCCTGCTGGACCTTCTCGGCCGAGTAGCGCACGTCCTGCGAGGACGACATCGCCAGCAGGCCGAAGCGGACGCCGTCGGCGCCGTGCGACTCGATCTCGTCGAGCGGGTCGATGCCGGTCCCGAGCGACTTCGACATCCGGCGGCCGTCGGGCGCCTGGATGACGGAGTGGATGTAGACGTCTCTGAAAGGGACCTCGCCCGCGAACTCGAGCCCCATCATGATCATGCGGGCGACCCACAGGAAGAGGATGTCGCGCGCCGTCGAGAGCACGTCGGTCGGGTAGAACGCTTTCAGCTCGGGCGTCTCGCGCGGCCAACCGAGCGTCGCGAACGGCCACAGCGCGGAGGAGAACCACGTGTCGAGCACGTCGGGGTCGCGCTCCCAGCCGTCGCCCTCGGGCGGCGTCGTGCCGACGTACGTCTCCTCGCCGCGATACCAAACTGGAATCTGGTGACCCCACCACAGCTGGCGCGAGACGCACCACGGGCGGATGTTCTCCATCCAGTCGAGGTAGACGCGCGTCCAGCGCTCCGGGTGGATTCTGACGCGGCCGTCCTTGACGGCGTCGATCGCCGGCTGCGCCAGCTCGTCCATCCGCATGAACCACTGGAGCGAGATCAGCGGCTCGATCCGCTCGCCGGAGCGGTGCGAGAACGGCACGACGTGCGGGTACTCCTCGGTGCGCGATATCGCGCCCGCCTCGCGCAGCGCGGCGACGACCGCCTCCTGCGCCTCCTTCACGCCCAGCCCCGCGAAGCGCTCGCCGGCCGCCTCGGTCATGCGGCCGTCCTCGCCGATCACCGTCAGCTCCTCGAGCCCGTGGCGGCGGCCGATCTCGAAGTCGTTCGGGTCGTGGCCGGGGGTGATCTTGAGCGCGCCTGTGCCGAACTCCGGCTTGACGTAGTCGTCGGCGATGATCCGCAGCTTGCGCCCGACGAGCGGCAGGATCGCCTGCTCTCCGACGAGCCGCGCGTAGCGCTCGTCGGACGGGTTCACGGCGATCGCGGTGTCGGCGAGCATCGTCTCCGGGCGCACGGTCGCGACGGTGATCGAGCCGTTGCCCGACGCGAGCGGGTAGTCGACGTAGTAGAGCGTGTCGACCTCTTCGCGCTCCTCGACCTCCAGGTCCGAGATCGCCGATCTGCTGCCGGGATCCCAGTTGACCATGTAGTTGTCGCGGTAGATCAGGCCCTTCTCGTACAAGTCGACGAAGACCTTCTGGACCGCCTCGACGTAGCGCTCGTCGAGCGTGAAGCGCTCGTCGTCGTAGTCGAGCGAGGCGCCGAGCCGCTGGAACTGCCCGACGATCGTGTCGCCGTACTGCTCGCGCCACTGCCAGACGCGCTCGGTGAACGCCTCGCGGCCGATCTGCTCGCGGCCGCTGCCCTCGCCGGCGAGCTGCTTCTCGACCTGCTTCTGCGTTGCGATGCCGGCGTGGTCGGTGCCGAGGATCCACTTCGCGCGCTTCCCGCGCGCGCGATTGAAGCGGATCAGCGCATCCTGGATCGACCCGTTGAGCGCGTGGCCCATGTGCAGCGCGCCCGTGACGTTGGGCGGCGGGACGGCGATCGAGTAGTTCTCGTCCGCGGTGCCCTCGGGCTCCGGGTGGAACAGCCCCGATTCAAGCCAGCGGCGCAGGATGCGCGGCTCGGCCTCGGCGGCGTCGTAACGGGTCTTGGTCTCCAGCTCAGACATGTGTGCCGGAAGTGTATTGCGACGCGCCGAATCAGCCGCGTCTGACCGCCGTCTCGACCCCGGCGCGCCGGGGTTCCTGCCGCATCGGCATTGCATCCATCACATATGCTGTTGACGCTATGCCTCCGCCCGCGCAGCATGTGGCCATGTCCCCATCGACCCTCGTCCGCGACGCCCGCCGCAGCGCCGGCCTGACGCAGGCCCAGCTCGCCGAGCGCCTCGGCACCACCCAGCCCGTGATCGCGCGCCTGGAGCGCGCCGGCTCCAACCCGACGTTCGAGACCGTCGCCGGCGCGCTCGCGGCGGCCGGCTACCAGTTCGAGCTGCGCGCGACGCACGTCGGACTCTCGACCGTCGACGAAGATCTGATCCGGCGCCAGCTCGCGTTGTCGCCAGCCGACCGGCTGCGCGCACTCGACCGTCAGATCACGACGATGCGCTTCCTCGCCGACGCCGGAGCACAGGCCCGTGCAGCACACTCCTGATCTCCAGCTCGTCGCGCTGCTGCACCGCCTCGCCACCGCGAACGTCGACTTCGTCGTCGTCGGCGGCGTCGCCGTCGCTGTCCAGGGATACGGACGCGCGACGAAGGACCTCGACATCACCTACGCGACGAACGCCGCGAACCTCGAACGCCTCGGTGAGGTGCTCGTCGCGCTGGAGGCGCGGCTCCGCGGAGTCGGGGAGGACGTTCCGTTCGTGCCCGACGCCCAGACGCTGAGACGGATAGCGATCCTCACGCTCGACACGACCGAGGGTCCGCTCGACCTGCTCGTGAGACCCGACGGCGCGGCACCTTACGACGAGCTGCGCGAGCGCGCCGACGTGATCGACCTCGACGGCGCGAAGATCCACGTCGTCGGCATCGACGACCTGCTGTCGATGAAACGGGCCGCTGGGCGCCCGCAGGATCTCGCCGACATCGACGCGCTCGAAGCCGTCAAACGGGTGCGGCGCGGAGCCGGCTAGGCCGACTCTTCGCGCAGGTCGCCGTCGTCGCTGGAGCCGTCGTCGTCGACGGCCTCCGTGACGAGCGTCGGCGAGAGGCCCTTCTCGATCGTCTCCTTCGTCACGACGCACTTCTTCACGTCGCGGCGGGAAGGCAGCTCGAACTGGACCTCGAGCAGAACCTCTTCGATGATCGAGCGCAGGCCGCGGGCGCCGGTCTCGCGCTCCAGCGCCTTGTCCGCGACCGACTGCAGCGCCTCGTCGGCGAACACCAGCTCGATCCCGTCGAACTGGAAGAAGCGCTGGAACTGCTTGACGAGTGCGTTGCGCGGCTCGGTCAGGATCGTCATCAGCTCGTTGCGCGAGAGCTGGTGGACGGCCGACATCACCGGCAGGCGGCCGATGAACTCGGGGATCAGGCCGTAGTGGACGAGATCCTCCGGCAGACATTCCTCGAAGGTGTTGCCGAGATCGCGCGCGGCCTTGTCCTGGAGCGTCGCGCCGAAGCCGACGCCCTGGTGGCCGACGCGCCGCTCGATCACCTTGTCGAGGTTGGCGAACGCACCGCCGCAGACGAACAGGATGTTCGTCGTGTCGATCGTGAGGAACTCCTGATGGGGGTGCTTCCTACCGCCCTGCGGCGGGACCGAGGCGGTCGTCCCCTCGAGGATCTTCAGCAGCGCCTGCTGGACGCCCTCGCCGGAGACGTCGCGCGTGATCGACGGGTTGTCGGCCTTGCGCGCGATCTTGTCGACCTCGTCGATGTAGATGATCCCCGTCTCGGCCTTCTTGACGTCGTAGTCGGCCGCCTGGATCAGCTTCAGGAGGATGTTCTCGACGTCCTCGCCGACGTAGCCGGCCTCCGTCAGCGCAGTCGCGTCCGCGATCGCGAACGGTACGTTGAGGATCTTCGCGAGCGTCTGCGCGAGCAGCGTCTTGCCGCAGCCGGTCGGCCCGAGCAGCAGGATGTTCGACTTCTGCAGCTCGATGTCGTCGTCCTCGGACTGCATCATCTGGACGCGCTTGTAGTGGTTGTAGACCGCCACAGAGAGCGTCCGCTTGGCCGCCTCCTGACCGACGACGTACTCGTTGAGCACGTCGTAGATCTGGCGCGGCTTCGGCAGGTTGGCGAGGTCGAACGTCGGCGGAGCGGTCAGCTCCTCGTCGATGATCTCGTTGCAGAGATCGATGCACTCGTCGCAGATGTAGACGCCGGGGCCGGCGATCAGCTTCTTGACCTGTCGCTGGGACTTGCCGCAGAAGCTGCAGAGGAGCTGTTCGTTGGAATCTGTTGGCCGTGCCATGTCGGTCACTCCCCTGGAGTCGGCACTCGCACGCGAAAGCCTTAGTGCTTCGCGATCACGCGATCGATGATGCCGTAGTCCTTCGCCTCTTCGGAGCTCATGAAGTAGTCGCGCTCGGTGTCCTTCTTGACCTCGTCGACCGGCTTGCCGGAATGCAGCGCGATGATCTCATCCAGGCGCCGCCGGATGTCGATGATCTCTCTCGCGTGGATCTCGATGTCGGTCGCCTGGCCCTGGAAGCTCGACGAGACCTGGTGGATCAGGATCTTGGCGTTCGGAAGCGCCATCCGCTTGCCTCTCGCACCGCCCGACAGCAGCAGCGCCCCCATCGACATCGCGATGCCGACGCAGATCGTCTGCACGTCGGGCTTGATGAACTGCATCGTGTCGTAGATCGCCAGGCCCGCGTAGACGGAGCCGCCCGGCGAGTTGATGTAGATCGAGATGTCCTTGTCCGGATCTTCGGACTCGAGGTGCAGGAGCTGCGCCACGATCAGGTTCGCGATCTGGTCGTCAACGGGCGTGCCGAGGAAGATGATCCGCTCGTTGAGGAGGCGCGAGTAGATGTCGAAGGCGCGCTCGCCTCGCGACGTCTGCTCAACGACCATCGGTACCAGGGGGCTCATAGTCCTCGCTTTGTTTCGCTTCCTCGGCTCGAATCCTTCCGGGGAGCCGAGTGCTCAGCGCCCGTCCGGTGCGGCGAGTCTAGCAACCGCCAGGGGGCGGCTTTCCGGGTCTGCAGGATGATGCGCGAACGCCGCCGAAACGTCCCGGAAGACGGTGCGGCGGCGTCTGCGCGAAGGCGGTGCGGACGGCGAGCGCCCGCGTTGCGGCTAGGCGTCCGCCGCGTCTCTTCTCGCTCTGGCTCTGGCGGCTCTTCTGGCGGCTCTCGGTCTCGCCGCTCTCGCTCTCGCTCTGGCAGCCGCTCTGTCGGCTCTGTCGCCTCTGGCGGCCGCTCTCGGCGCTCTGACCCTGACGGTCGGTCTCGCCGCGCCGGGCGCGACGGCGTTCGCGCGCTCGACGAGCAGGTCGAGTGCCTGCGTCGTCGCGACGTCCTCGCGCAGCGCCTCGACGTTGCCCGTCTTCTTCACGCGTGCCAGCAGCTTCGCGCCGGTCGTGTTCTCGTGCGAGGCGGTGTGCTCCAGCGCGGCGGCGAGATCGTCCTCGCTCGGCTCGATCGACTCGGCCTCGACGACTGCGGCGAGGACCGCCTCGCGCTTGAGCGCCTGCTCCGCGTCGGGCTTCGCCTCCTCGAGGATCTCCTCCTCGGATCTGCCGGACATCTGCATGTACGCCTGCTTGGAGAGCCCGCGCTGCTGCAGCTGGCGGGACGTCTGGTCCCACAGCTCCGCGGCGCGCGCCTCGATCAGCGCGTCCGGCACGTCGACGGTCGCGTTCGCGACGGCGGCGTCGAGGACGGCCTCGCGGTACTCGTTCTCGATCGTCTGGCCGTCCTGCTCGGAGATCCGTCTGCGGATGTCGTCCTTGAGCTCGTCGAGCGTGTCGAAGCCGGCGGCGTCGGAGGCCAGCTCGTCGTTCAGCTCCGGCAGGACTCTCGCGCGCACCTCCTTGACGGAGATCTCGAACTGCGCATCTCTGCCGGCGAGGTGCCCGGCACCGTAGTCGTCCGGGAATCTCACCTGGATCGTGCGGTCCTCGCCGGCCTTGGCGCCGGTCAGCTGCTCCTCGAAGCCGGGGATCAGGCGGCCGCCGCCCAGCTCGATCAGCTGGTCGCGGCCCTCGCCGCCCTCGAACGGCTCGCCGTCGATCGAGCCGACGTAGTCGACGACGACGAAGTCGCCCTCGGCGGCCTCGCGCTCGACGGTCTCGAGTCTGGAGAGGTGCTCGCGCAGGTGCCCCAGCTCATGCTCGACGCGCTCGTCGTCGACCTCGGCCTCGCGGCGCTCGACCTCGAGCCCGGTGTAGTCGCCGAGCGTCGCCGTCGGGCGGACGCCGATCTCGATCGTGAAGCTCAGCGGCTCGCCCTGCGGCGGCAGGTCGCCGAGGTCGAGTCTCGGCTCGCCGACGGGATGGATGCGAGCCGTGTCGACCGCCTCCGCGTACCAGCCGCCGATCGAGCCGCGGACGGCCTCGTCGAGGACGTAGTCGCGCCCGACGCGGCGGATCACGACCTGGGGCGGGACCTTCCCCTTGCGGAAGCCCGGGACGCGCATGTCGCGGGCGAGCTGCTTGGCGGCGCGAGTGAGGCTCTTCTCCACCTCAGCGGCGGGAACTTCGGCCTCGACGCGGACGCGCGACTCGGGAAGCTCGGTGACGTTGGTCTTGAGGGCTTCAGGCATGAGGTCGCGAACGATACCGTGGGTCGATGACCTCCCGGCTGCTCGCCCGTCTCGCGACCGGCCCCGTCGCGTTCCTGCTCGCGGGCGCCGCGGACCTCTCCGTCGCCTGGGGACGCTGGGCGCGCTCGCACGTGCGCGCGCGCATGCGCGCGCGTTTGCCGCGCAAAGCCAGGTAAGCCACCCGGTTTTCCACTATTTTGATGGCGTTCTGCGAGCGACGTGGAGGTCGCATGAGCGTCATCGAAGAGCTGCTGCGCAACAACGAGGCCCACGCCGCCGGCTTCGACCACGACCACCTCACGGCGACGCCGCGGATGCGGGTGGCGGTCGTCACCTGCATGGACCCGCGGATCGACCCGGCCGGACTGCTCGGCCTCGCCGTCGGCGACGTCCACGTCCTGCGCAACGCCGGCGGCGTCGTCACCGACGACGTGATCCGCTCGCTCGCGATCTCCCAGCGCAAGCTGGGCACCGAGGACGTCGTGCTGATCCACCACACCGACTGCCACCTGCAGACGTTCGACGACGACGGCTTCCGCAACGAGATCCGGCGCGAGACGGGGATCAAGCCGAGCTGGTCGGCGGAGACGTTCACCGACCTCGACGCGGACGTGCGGCAGTCGATCGCGCGCGTCGAGGCGAGCCCCTACCTCCCGCGCACCGACCGCGTGTGCGGGTTCGTCTACGACGTATCGACGGGCCGGCTGCGCGCCGTCGGGTAGGTGGTTGCATTCGGTTGGCTGGCCAGCCAACCTATGTGCGGAGCGATCCCGAAAGCGAGCCTCCCGCATGAGCACGACGACGATCGACCCGACCATCGCGATGCCGCCGTTCCCGGCCAGCTGGGCGATGCCACCCGGGCCGAAGCTGCCGCCGCTCCTCCAGGTCGCGCAGATCGCGCGTGACCCGCTCGGCACCGCGGTGCGGATGCACCGCCGCTACGGCGAGCCGTTCACGATGCGCGTGCCCGGCTTCTCCCCCTCGCTCGTGTTCAGCTCGCCGGAGCTGGTCAAGCAGGTCGTGACCGGCAAGCCGAACGTCTTCCACGCCGGCCTCGCGAACCGGCCGCTGAAGGCCGTGCTCGGCCGCTGGTCGCTGCTGACGCTCGACCGCGGCCCGCACCTCCAGCAGCGCAAGCTGCTGCTGCCGCCGTTCCACGGCGAGCGCCTGCAGGCGTACGGCGACCTGATCCGCGAGCTGGCGGAGCGCGAGGCGGCGAGCTGGCCGGTCGGGACGCCGTTCCGCGTCGCCGAGCGGATGCAGGCGCTGACGCTCGAGGTGATCCTCGACGTCGTCTTCGGGATCACCGACGAGTCGCGCAAGGACGACCTGCGCCGGCTGCTGCCGCCGCTCGTCGACTCCAGCCGTCACGTCGTCTTCTGGGGCTCGATCGCGAACCGCAACCTCGGTCCGTTTCGCCTGCGGGAGACGTTCGAGACGCGCCGCGACGCGGTCGACGCGCTCCTCTATGCCGAGATCGCCGACCGCCGGCGCGTGCCGTCCGGGGAGCTGGCGGCGCGCTCGGACATCCTCTCGATGCTGATCGAGGCGACCCACGAGGACGGGACGCCGATGGGCGACGGAGAGCTGCGCGACGAGCTGATGACGCTCGTGATGGCAGGCCATGAGACGACCGCGACCGCGCTGACGTGGGCGATGGACCTGCTGCTGCGCAACCCGGCCGTGCTCGGGCGGATGCGCGCGAACCCCGACGACGAGTACGTGCGCGCGACCTGCCAGGAGATCCTGCGGATCCGCCCGGTCGTGCCGTTCGTCGGCCGCGTCGTGACCGAGCCCGTCAGAATCGGCGCGACCGAGGTGCCCGCCGGCGCCGGGCTGATCGCGTCGATCGGCCTGACCCACCACCGCGAGGACGTCTTCCCGCAGCCGCAGGTCTTCCGCCCCGAGCGGTTCGTGGGCGAGAGCGACGTGCCGTCGTACGGCTGGCTGCCGTTCGGCGGCGGCGTGCGCCGCTGCATCGGCGCCAGCTTCGCGCAGTTCGAGCTGGAGACGATCCTGCGCGTGCTCGCGCAGAGCCCGGTGCGCCTCGCGGTGCGGCGGCCGGAGCCTGTCCGCGCGACCGGCGTCACGCTCGTGCCCGGGCGTGGCGTGAAGCTCGTCCGCGAGATGGCGTAACACAATCCTCCGACTTCTCGACTGTCAACGGTCGGTCCGCTAGCGTGAGAGTGCGCTGCGACGAACGGGAGCGGGTGCGGACACGGAGTTCAGATGGGCGATCGAGATCACGCCGAGCGGCAGCGTCTCGCCCGCCGGCGTCGCGCAGGCGGTCGCGGAGTTCGGTCCGGGCGTCGCTGTGATGGTCGACCGGGGCGCACCGGTGAAGATCCTCCCCACGGCAGAGATCGCCGGCGACGAGCCTGAGCTGCCCGTCGCCGAGCTGCACGGCTGGCGCAGCCTCGAACCGACGAGCGTCCGGCTCGCGGACTCGGGCGCGGAGACCGTCTTCGTCCGCGACGACCTCGGCATCGGCGTCGTCGACCGCGGCAGCGAGCATCTCGTCGTCCCGCTCACGGGCGAGGTCCACAGCGGCGTGCTGAAGCTGGCGTCGTCCGCGTTCGCGATCGCCGCCGACGCGCAGCTGCCCGGCCACGGCGCGACGCTCCCGCGCATGCGCGTCCCGTACCGCTGCGAGCACGGCCACGTGCGCTGGCAGTGGCGCGAGGACGAGAACCGCCGCTGCGGCAGAGCCTGCGAGGGGACGCTGCGGCGGACGTAGCGCACGGCGCCGCCGCGGCGCGTGTGGCAGGGTGGCCGGTCCCATGTTGCTGCTGCTCCCTCCCTCCGAGGGCAAGGCGATGCCGGCGAAGGGGCGCAAGCCCGTCGACCTCGCCGCCCTCCCCTTCCCGACCGTGCTCGGCCCGCTGCGCGAACGGCTCATCGAGGTCGTCGACCCCGCGCTGCTGACCGCGCCCGCCGCGCCGGCCGCCGAGGTCTACGACGGCGTCCTCTTCGGCCAGCTCGACCTCGCCTCGCTGCCAACCGCCGCGCGACGACGCGCCGCCAGAAGCGTCCTGATCGCGAGCGGGCTGTGGGGGCTCGTCGGTCCCTCCGACCGCATCCCCCACTACAAGCTCCCGATCGACGCGAAGCCGGCAGGCGCCGGCGGCGGGACGCTCGCCGCCGCGTGGCGGCCGCTCGTCGCGGAGGCGCTCGCCGAGCGCGACGCCGCCCGCACGCTCGTCGTCGACTGCCGCTCCGGCGGCTACGCCGCGGTCTGGAAGCCGCGGCAGGCGGCGCGCGTGGAGGTGCGCGCGTTCGCCGTCAAGCCGGACGGCTCGCGCCAGGTGATCTCGCACAACGCGAAGGCGACGCGCGGCCGCGTCGCGCGTGAGCTGCTGCTCGCCGCGCGGGCGCCGCGCAAGCCGGCCGACGTCGCGGCGATCGCGACCGCGGCCGGGCTCGACGTCGAGCTGACCGGCGCCGGCGCGACGTGGACGCTCGACGTGCTCGAACGCTGAGGCACAGCGGGCTCGCGGGCGACTCGCGACGCGCGACGGGGCACGACCGGAGCGCTCCGAGTCGGCGCCCGCGCGGCCTACCGGATCCCGGTCGGCCGGAGTAGCGTCGATGGCCCCGAAGCAAAGGAGGAGCCGATGGCCACCACAGCCACCACCGTGGTCAAGCGCTTCGAGTCCCCTGACGAGACGCGCCCGTTCGCGGCGCACGGCAGAGCGGACGTGCTCGACATGAACGGGCACATGGTCGGCCGCGGCGAGTTCGAGCCCGGCTGGCGCTGGTCCGCCGACGTGAAGCCGATCGCCGGCACCGACTCGTGCCAGGTCTCCCACCTCGGCTACTGCGTCGCCGGTCGCATGACGATCCACATGGACGACGGCGCCGACATGGACATCGGTCCCGGCGACGCGTTCGCGATCGCGCCCGGTCACGACGCCGAAGTGGTCGGCGACGAGACGTGCGTGCTGCTCGACTTCGGCGAGTTCGGCGACTACGCGAAGCGCCACTGAGCCGCGCGGTGGCGCGGCTGGCGCCGGCCGGCCGGCGCCCTGGGCGACGCGGGGCCGAGCGACCGTCCTCGCTCGGCCACGCACCGCCCACGGCGCCGGCGCTGTGAGCCGATCAGGTGCGATCTCGGGTCGTCAGGCGACCCGAGATCGCACCTGTTCACGACGACACGGGCTCCTGGGTCGGTGGTGACGCCGGCTTCGCGGGGCGCCGGCGTGGGACCGGCCAGGGGATCTCGCGGCCGCCCGTCAGACCTCTCGGGCGCTTGATCAGCATCAGCAGGAGCAGCGCGGCCAACACGACCTCGGCGGTGCCGGCCGGCAGGTCCACGCCCGTCCACTGGCCGCCCTGCAGGCGGCGCAGCAGCTCGGCCAGGAGCGAGTAGACGACGGTCCCGAGCACGGCGCCCGAGAGCGAGCCGATCCCCCCGAGCACGAGCATCGCGAGCACGACGAACGTCAGCGAGAGGTAGAACTGGTCGGGGTTGAACGTCGTGATGAAGTGCGCGTAGAGCGCGCCGCCGCAGCCGACGACGAACGCGCTCAACGCCCACGCGACCGTGCGGTCGCCGACGACCCGCAGCCCGAGCGAGCGCGCGGCGGCGGCGTCCTCTCGCGCGGCGCGGGCGCGCAGCCCGACGCGCGAGCGGGCGAACGCCCACGCGATGCAGACGGCGGCGACGGCCCAGCCGGCCGCGGTCGACAGCGTCAGGTCGGCGGGGACGCCGATCATCGTCGATGAGCCGCGCGTGACCTGCTCCCAGTTGAGCAGCACGTTGTAGACGACGGCCAGCAGCGCCAGCGTCGCGATGCCGGCCTGCACACCGTCGAGCCGCACGAACGCCGGCGCCAGCACGAGCGCGAAGCCGGCCGCGACGAGGCCCGAGATCACGATCGCCGTCGGGAAGTCGGTGTGCACCGTCAGCAGGAAGTCGAGGAAGCCCGGCATCTCCGGGAACAGCCCTCTCTTCATCGGCACCGGGATCGTCAGGAAGGCGCACACGTACGCGCCGATCGCGGCGAACGAGACGTGGCCGAACGAGACGACGCCGGTCACGCCGGAGAACGTCCACAGCCCGACGACGAGCACCATGTTGATCAGCGCGAGGATCGCGACGCGCTCGATCACGACGTCGCCGGCGCCGCCGACGAGCGAGGCGACGAGCACGATCGCGAGGCCGAGCGCGAGCGGCGGCCAGAGGCCGGCGCGGAGACGGTCGGTGGAGGGCATCAGACCCGCACCTCCGGCGCCGGCACGAGGCCCTGCGGCCGCGTCGCCAGCATCACGATCACGAGCCCGAAGACGAACGCGTCGCGGAACGGCGCGAGGTCCCCCGGCAGCGCGGCGTCGAGCACCGCCGTCGTGGCACCGAGCAGGAAGCCGCCGAGCGCGGCGCCGCCGAGCGAGCCCATCCCGCCGACGACCGCGCCGACGAACGCGATCAGCAGCGGAACCGAGCCGATCGTGACCGACACCGAGCCCTGCTTCATCACCAGCATCAGCGCCGCGACCGCGGCCAGCACGCCGGTGATCGCGAACGCGCTGGCGATCACGCGGTTGGACTTGACGCCGAGCAGCGCCGCCATCTCGAAGTCCTCCGCCGCGGCGCGCAGCTGGACGCCGAGCTGCGTCCGTTTCAGCAGCACCACGAGCCCGCCGATCAGCGCCAACGCGACGGCGATCGTGACGAGGTCGAGCATCTGCACGTCGACGCCGCCGAGCGAGACGGTCTTGTCGAGCCAGTCGTACGGCTCGACGCCCTTCGCGCGCGGGCCGACCGTCATCCGCGCCGCGTTCTGCAAGATCACGCTGACGGCGAACGAGCCGATCAGCAGCGTCAGCGGCGAGGCGCCGCGCAGCGGCCGGAACGCGAGCCGCTCGGTGATCAGCGCGATCACGACGACCGCGACGATCACGCCGGCGACCATCAGCGGCCACGGCAGATCGCGCAGCAGGAACATCGCGAACCCGCCGGTCATGATCAGCTCGCCGTAGGCGAAGTTCATCAAGCCCATGACGCTGAACAGCAGCGCGAGGCCGATCGTCAGGAGCGCGTAGATCCCGCCGCCGCTGAGCGCGTCGACGAGGTATTCGAGCAGCTGGGTCATGCGGTCACCGCCTTGGTCTGGCCCGGCGCAGCGGCCGGGGCGAGGCTGAGATAGCCGGCGCGGAACGCGTCGCTGCGCTCCAGCTCGCGCGCGGCACCCTCCAGCTCGATGCGGCCGCCCGGCGCCATCACGTAGGCGCGGTCGGCGACCTGGATCGTCTTGCGCACGTTCTGCTCGACCAGCAGCACCGTCAGGCCCTCGTCGCGCAGCGACGCGATCGTCGCGAACAGCGTGTCGATCACGATCGGCGCGAGGCCGAGCGTCGGCTCGTCGAGCAGCAGCAGCTTCGGTCGCGAGATCAGCGCGCGCGAGATTGCCAGCATCTGCTGCTCGCCGCCGGAGAGGTTGCCGGCGCGGCGCTTGTAGAGCTTCTTCAGCGCCGGGAAGCGCTCCAGCTCGCGCTCGACGTCGGCTGCGACGCCGTCGGCGTCGCTGCGCGTCGTCGCGCCGAGGCGCAGGTTCTCCTCGACCGACAGCCCGCCGAAGATGCGGCGGTCCTCCGGCACGTAGGCGATGCCGGCGCGGATCGTCGCCGCGGCGCCGCCGCGCAGCGGCTCCCCCAGCCATTCGATTCTGCCGCCGGTCGGCTTCAGCACGCCGGCGATCGCCTTCAGCGTCGTCGACTTTCCGACGCCGTTGTGGCCGACGAGGCCGACCAGCTCGCCTTCGCGGACCTCCAGCGAGGTCCCCTGGAGCGCTTCGATCGAGCCGTAGGAGGCGCGCAGGTCTCTGACGGACAGCATCAGCTGCTCACCTCCTCGTTGCCGAAGTACGCCGCGATCACGTCGGGATCGCGCGCGACCTCGTCCGGCGCGCCGGCCGCGACCGTGCGGCCGGAGTCGAGCACGTGCAGCCGCGCGCACGTGCCCATCACGACGCGCATGTCGTGCTCGACCAGCAGCACGCCGCAGCCGAACTCGCGCGCGAGCGAGCGGATCGTGTCGATCAGGCGGATCGACTCGGCGTCGTTGAGGCCGGCCGCCGGCTCGTCGAGCAGCAGGAAGCGCGGGCGCGTCGCGAGCGCGCGGGCGATCCCGACGCGCCGCTCGTCGCCGGCCGAGACCGCGCCGGCGGCGCGGTCGCCGAGATGCGTGAGGCCGAGCGAGGTGAGCACCGCGGCGGCCTGTCTGCGCGCGGCGCGGCGGCCGAGGCCGCCGCCGAGCGCGGCCGCCTCGACGTTGTCGCTGACCGACAGGTCGGCGAAGACGCGCACGCTCTGGAACGTGCGCGTGAGGCCGGCGCGCGCACGGCGCGCCGGAGACCAGCGGGTCACGTCGCGCTCGTCGAGCGAGACGCGCCCGCCGGCGAGCGAGACGAAGCCCGAGAGGGCGTTGAGGCAGGTCGTCTTGCCCGAGCCGTTGGGCCCGATCAGGCCGACGATCTCGCCGCGGTCGACCGTCAGGTCGACCCCGTCGAGCGCGACGACGCCGGCGAACTGCACGCGCAGCCCCGACGCCGCCAGGCGCGCCGGCGCGGTGCCGGCGCGGTCGGTCAGGACAGCCGCCTGCCCGGACGGAGGCACGGCGGTGGTCGTCATCTCGTCGCGCAGCCGTTTCCGTCGCCGACGTCCGGGATCTCTCTCGCGGTGACGGACTCGAGGTAGGTCAGTCTCCCGCCTCTCATCTCGACGAACGAGAGCGGCATCCCGATCGGCTTGTGGCAGCCTTCGCTCGAGACCTCGAACGGCTCCGTCGGGGTCTCTATCGGCCCCATCGTCTCCATCGCTCTGACGATCGCCTTGCCGTCGGTCGATCTCGCCTCGTCGATCGCCTGCGCGAGCGCGGAGACGAGGTTGTAGCCCGCGAGGTCGTACGCGGTCGACGGCTTTCTGCCCGTCTTCGCCTCGAAATCGGCGGCGAATCTGTCGAGGCTTCTGCCTCTGCCGCCCTCGCAGTAGACGTAGCAGCCGTACGGGTTGAAGTAGACGTCGCTGGCGTCGCCCGCGGTCGACAGCAGCAGGTCGCCGTCGAGCGCGGAAGGACCGACGATCGGGAGCGTCACGCCCGCGGCGCGCAGCTGGCGGATCGCGGCCGGGCCGCCCGGGTTCCACGTCGGCAGATAGATGAAGTCGACGCCGCTCGCGTTCTTCAGCTTCGTCGCCTGCGCGCGGATCGAGACGTTGTCGCCGCCGGGGAACGAGTCCTCGCCGACGATTCTGCCGCCGAGCTGCTCCCAGCGCGCCTTGAAGTAGCGGCCGAGCGCCTTCGTGTACTCGATCGACTCGTCCTGCAGGACGTAGGCGTTTCTCCAGCCTCTTCTCTCGAACGCCCACTCGGCGCCGGACGTCGCCTCGACGTCGGAGCCGGGTGCGAACGTGAACGCCATGTCGCCGATCGTTCTCGTGTCGGCGAACTTCGGGTCCGACGCGCACAGCGAGATGCCCGGGACGCCGGCGCCCTGCGCGGCGATCGCCGCCGGGGAGCCGTAGTCGAAGTCGCACGAGGTGACGATCGCGACCGCGCCGTCGCCGAGCAGCTCAGTCGCGACGTTGGTCGACAGCGCCTTGTCCGACTGCGTGTTCTTCTTGACGAGCTCGAGTCTGCGGCCGAGCACGCCGCCCGCTCTGTTGATCTCGTCGACGCGCAGCTGCGCCGCCTGCGTCGGCTCGATGTCGTACGGCGCGATCGCGCCCGAGTCGGCGACGGCGAAGCCGATCTTGATCGGCCCTTCGCCGCTGTCGCTCGTGCCCGCGCCGCTGCTGCCGCCGTCGTCGCTGCTGCTGCCGCACCCGACCGCGAGCGCGGCCAGTCCGACCGCGGCGATCCCAGGAATCGCCGTTCGGCTCCATCTCCGTCCCAGCATCCACACTGCTCCTCTCGCTCCCCGCCGGTCAGGCGGGCATGTCCACATAGACCGTCTTGACGGCGGTGAAGAACTCCGCCGCCGCTCGTCCCTGCTCGCGCGAGTGCGAGCTGGACGCCTTCATCCCGCCGAACGGAACCTGCGGCTCCGTCCCGGCGGTCTCGCCGTTGACGTGCACGACGCCCGCCTCGATGCCGCGGACGAACCGCTGCACCTGGCCGAGGTCGCGCGTGAAGACCGACGCCGCGAGCCCGTAGGGCACGGCGTTGGCGATCTCCAGCGCCGCGTCGAGGTCCTCCGCCTCGATCACCGCCGCGACCGGCCCGAAGATCTCCTCCTGCGCCAGCGCGCTCCGCGGGTCGGCGTCGAGGTAGAGCGTCGGCTCGACGAACCAGCCCGGGCGGTCGGGTGCGCTGCCGCCGACGGCCGGCGTCAGCCCGTCGCGCGCGGCGGCGTCGATGTGGCCCAGCACGCGCTCGCGCTGGACCTCGGAGACGAGCGGGCCGATCTCCGTCTCGGCGTCGAGCGGGTCGCCGACACGCAGCGCAGCGACGCGCGCGAGGAGCGCCTCGACGAACGCCTCGCGGATGCCCGGCGTGACGATCACGCGGCTCGTCGCGGTGCACTTCTGCCCGGTCGAGCGCATCGCGCCCGCGACGGTCTGCTCGACCGCCTGGGCGACGTCGGCGTCGTCGAGGACGACGACGGGGTTCTTGCCGCCCATCTCGGTCTGCACCTTGATCCCGCGTGCGACCGCGTCGCGCTGCAGCCTGCGGCCGACCGCGGTCGAGCCGGTGAACGTGAGCGCCGCGACGGCGGGATCGCCGCACAGCGCCGGGCCGACCTCGTGCGGCTCGCCGCAGACGACCTGCAGCACGTCGTGCGGCAGGCCGGCGTCCCACAGCGCCTCCGCCAGCGACCACGCGCTCAGCGGCGTCACCTCGGACGGCTTCAGCACGACCGCGTTGCCGAACGCGAGCGCCGGCGCCGACTTCCACGCCGGGATCGCGATCGGGAAGTTCCACGGCGTGATCGCTGCGACGACGCCGAGCGGCTCGCGCTGCGTGTAGAGGTGGCGGCCGGGGACCGCGCTCGGGTAGACCTCGCCGTGCGCGTCGATCGCGGCGGTCGCGTAGTAGCGCAGGAAGCCGACCGCGCGGTCGACCTCGCCGCGCGCCTCGGCGACCGTCTTGCCCTCCTCGCGCGTGAGCTGCACGGCGAGCGCGTCGGCGCGCTCGTCGAGCAGCGTCGCGGCGCGGTGCAGGACGGTGCCGCGGTGGGGCGCGGGCGTCGCCGCCCACCGCTCCGCCGCGGCCGCCGCCGCGTCACAGACGCGGCGCACGTCGGCGGCCGTCGAGACCGGGACGGAGCCGACGCGCTCGGCCGGATCGGCCGGGCTGAAGACGTCGAGCGCCCTCCCGGCCGTGCCGGGCTGTTCGAGACCGGTGGTCATCGGATCAGCCCTTGCTCGCCCCGGAGGCGCCGGGCGCGGCCGCGCGCGCGGGCACGACGTACGAGCGGTACAGCTGCTCGCAGTCGGGTCCGCAGAAGCGGCGCTCGCCCTCCTCCAGCTCGACCACCCACTGCCGCCGCGCGACGACCTGGCCGCAGCAGTCGCACGGCGTCACGACCGTGTCCCACACCTGCATCACGATCGGCTCCCAGTGCCCGCTCATGCGGCCTTCTCCTCGAGTCCGTAGATGTCCCGCGCGGCGGCGTCCGAGATCAGGCCCTCGGCGAGGTCGCGGCGGACCGATCCGCGGTCGCGCTCGCGCGGGTCGCCGTAGCCGCCGCCGCCCGGCGAGTCGAGCAGCACCTCGTCGCCGGCTCTGAGGACGATGTTGGTGAACTTCGACGCCGACGCGGTGCCGAACGTCTCTGTGAACGTGTGGAACTCGTCCTGCCCGACGAGCTTGACCTTGATCGCGGCGTTGCCGCCCTCGCCGCCGCCGTCCAGGCCCCACGGCTTGAAGTCGGGGTCGGTGCGGTCCAGCAGCGCGGAGACGGTGATCTCGGCGCCCTCGGCGATCTTCATGATGCGCCGCGTGCCGAGCCCGCCGCGCATGCGGCCGGCGCCGCCGGAGTCCTCGATCAGCGAGTACTCGCCGGTGACGAGCGGGAAGCGCGTCTCGAACACCTCGACCGGCGTGTTGCGGCAGTTGCCGTTCTTGACGATCGTCGCGTCGTTGCCGTCGTCGTAGGACTTCGCGCCCCAGCCGCCGCCTTCGAGGTGGTAGTTGGCGAAGTACTCGCCCGTCTTCGGGTGCGTGCCGCCGAAGAGGAAGTTGCAGCAGGTCGCGCCCTCCGCCGCGGCGACCTTGTCCGGCAGGACCTCGCCGAGCGCGCCGATCACCATGTCGGCGAGCTTCGGGTGCGTCTCGGTGTTGCCGCCGACCGACGGTCCCGGGTACTGCACGTTCACGACGGTGCCGGGCGGCGCGATGATGTGGATCGGCCGGTAGGCGCCGCTGTTCTTCGGGATGTTCGACTCGGTGACGTGGAAGATCGCGTTGTAGACCGCGCCCGCCGTCACGCCGTAGGTCGCGTTGATCGGGCCGCGGACCTGTCTGTCGGTCCCGGTCCAGTCGACGATCAGGCGGTCGCCGTCGACCGTCACGCGGACCTTCAGGTTGACCGGCTCTCTGACGACGCCGTCGTCCTCCATCCGGTCGCTGAACTCGTAGGAGCCGTCCGGGATCGCGGAGATCTCGGCGCGCATCCAGCGCTCGGAGTAGTCCATCAGCTCCTTCGAGGCGCGCGTCAGCAGCTCGGGCCCGTAGCGGTCGAGCAGCTCGACGAGCCGCTTCTCGGCGACGCGCAGCGAGCCGACCTGCGCGTTGAGGTCGCCCCACGTGTTCCGCGGCGTGCGGTGGTTGGCCATGATCAGGCGCCACAGGTCCATCTGGTTCTGGTCGCGCTTGACGAGCTTGATCGGCGGGATCCGCAGGCCCTCCTGGAAGACCTCGGTCGCGTCGGCGGCGAACGAGCCGACGGCCTTGCCGCCGATCTCGGCGAGGTGGCCGACGTTGGCGACGAAGCCCCACAGCTCGCCGTCGTAGAAGACCGGCCGGATCACCGAGTGCTCGGGGATGTGCGCGCCGCCGCGATACGGGTCGTTGTGGAGGACGACGTCGCCGGGCTCGAAGCTGTCGATCCCCAGCTCCTCGACCGTCCAGCGGACGATGAAGATCGACGCCGCCAGCTGCGCCGGGCAGAACTCCGCCTGCCCGATCATGTTCAGCTCTCTGTCGAACAGCACGCACGAGAAGTCGAGCCCCTCGTTGAAGATCGGCGAGAACGCAGTCCGCGTCATCGTCACGCCCATCTCGCGGCAGATGTTGACGAAGCTGTTGTTGACGATCGTCAGCAGGACGGGGTCGAGGCCCTGCTCTGTCTCAGTGCTCATCTCGGTCTCCCTCAGGCCGTCGCGGTCGCGGTCGTGGACGTGCCGGCCGCGGCCGGCGTGCGGCCCGCGGCGCCGCGGCGCAGCTCCATCACGCCGCCGGGCAGGCCGTGCAGCGTCCAGCCGGGCGGGACGACGACGGTCGTGTCGAGCGACTCGACGATCGCCGGGCCGCTGCGCTCCTGCTCGCCGATCTCGGTGCGCGGGACGACGGTCGTCGGCTGGAAGCCGCCCTCCTCGAAGTAGACCTCGGCGGTGCGGCCGGGGCGCGCTTCGCCCTGCGCGTGCAGCGGCGGCAGCTCGGCGTCAGGCCCGGCGACGGCGACGGCGATCCGCACCAGCTCGATCGGGGCGCCGTCGAAGCGGTAGCCGTAGAACTCCTGGTGCAGGTCGTGGTAGCGCTCGAACGTCTTCGCGAGCGCGTCGGCGTCGACCGCGCCCTCGGGCAGTGCGACCTCCTGCTCGTAGTTCTGGCCCTGGTAGCGCATCGCGATCGCGCGCTCGACGCGCGGCTGCTCGCCGCCCGGCGACTGCGCGGCGAAGTTGCGGCTCGCGGTCTCCTCCAGCTCGGCGACCATCGCGGCGAGCGCGGCAGCGTCGAGATCGGTCGACTTGAGCGCGATCGAGCGCACCTCGTCGACGCGCACCGGCGCGGCGAGCGCGCCGAACGCGGACGTGACGCCGGGGTGCGGCGGCACGACGACGCGGTCGATCCCGATCGACTCGGCGATCCCGCACGCATGCGTCGGACCGGCGCCGCCCATCGCGACGATCGCGAAGTCACGCGGGTCGATCCCCTGCTCGACGGTGACGATGCGGATCGCGTTCGCCATCGACTCGTTCGCGATGCGGATCATCGAGGAGGCGACCTCGACCTCGTCGTGGCCGAGTCTGTCAGCGAGCGTGCGCATCGCCGCGCCGCTCAGCTCGGGCTTGAGCTGGAGCCAGCCGCCGAGGAAGAACTCGGGGTCGAGGCGGCCGAGCAGCAGGTTCGCGTCGGTGATCGTCGGCGCGCTGCCGCCGGCGTCGTAGCAGGCCGGTCCGGGGTCGGCGCCCGCGGACTGCGGCCCGACCTGGAGGAATCCACCGGGGTCGACCCAGCCGATCGAGCCGCCGCCGGCGCCGATCGTGTGCGTGTGGATCGTCGGGACCGAGACCGGCAGGCCGAACTCGATCTCGTACTCGGACGAGAACAGCGGCTCGCCGTCGACGACGAGGCAGACGTCGCAGGACGTCCCGCCCATGTCGACGACGATCGCCTGCTGCGCGCCGGCCTGGCGCGCGAAGTAGGCGCCGCCGATCGCGCCGCCGGCGATGCCGGAGAGGAGGATGTGCGACGGCTTGCGCAGCGCCTCCTCGGCGAGCGCGTGGCCGCCGTTGGACTTCAACAGCGACCAGCGGTCGCCCGCGCCCTGTCTGGCGAACGCGTCGGTGACGCCCGCGACGTAGCGGTCGAGCGCCGGCTTCATGTACGCGTCGAGGATCACGGCGGTGCCGCGCTCGTACTCGCGCCAGATCGGCGCGACCTCGTGCGAGAGCGAGACCGGGAGGTCGGGCGCGACGGCGTGGATCGCGTCGCGCGCGGCCTGCTCGTGCTGCGGGGAGAGGTAGGAGAAGAGGAAGCAGACGGCGACCGCGACCGGGTCGGCGCTGCCGTCGGCGCCCGCGCCCACGCTCGCGGCGAGGTCCTTGACCGCGTCCTGCACCTGCTGCTCGTCGAGCGCGGTCAGCACGTTGCCGTACGCGTCGATCCGCTCCGCGATCCCGATGCAGTCCTGGCGGTCGGCGAGCGGTGTCGGCTTGCGCCAGTGGAAGTCGTAGTGGTGCTTGCGGTTGATCCGCTGGATGTGCGGGATGTCCTGGAAGCCGTCGGTCGTGAGGTACACGACGCGCGCGCCGGTGCGCGTCAGGACGGCGTTGATGCCGATCGTCGTGCCGACGACGATGAAGTCGACGTCGGCGGGGTCGAACGCCGCCTGCTCCAGCGCCGCGGAGATCGCGGCGACCGGCTGCTTCGGGTTGGACGGGACCTTCGCCAGATACCAGCGGCCGGTCCGGTCGTCGACGGCGACGAGATCGGTGAACGTCCCGCCCGTGTCGATGCCTACGCGGATTCCCATGCTCTCCCTCTCGTTTCCAACTCAGCTCAGTGGTGCGTCGCGACGAGCGCGTCGAGCGCCGCCGCGATGCCGTCGCCGATGAGGCGCAGGTCGTCCTGCGCGATCGTCAGCGGCGGCGAGACCGCGATGCCGTCCGGCAGCGCCCGCACGAGGACGCCCTCGTGGCGCGCCGCGCGCTGCAGCGCGCCGGGCGCGTTCGGCGTCGCGGCGCGCGCCGCCTCCGTCAGCCCGATCCCGGCCAGCAGGCCGAGCCCGGCGCGCACCTCGGCGACCGCCGGGTGCTGCTTCAGCGGCTCCAGCACGGCGGCGAGGTCGCCCTCCAGCTGCTGTCCGCGCGGGATCAGCAGGTCGCGCTCGTAGACGTCGAGCGCGGCGAGCGCGGCGGCGCAGCAGACCGGATGGCCGGAGTACGTCGGGCCGTGGCGCAGGATCGGCCCGCCCGGCGCCGCGAAGTACGGCTGCGCGATCTCGCCGGAGACGACGACGCCGCCGAGCGGCAGGATCCCGCCGCTGACGCCCTTCGCGAACGCGATCATGTCGGGCCGCACGTCGAAGCGCTCGATCCCGTACCAGGTGCCGAGCCGGCCGAACGCGCAGATGACCGCGTCGACGACGAACAGCACGCCGTGCTCGCGGCACAGCGCCGCGGCGCCCTCGACGTAGCCCTCGGGCGGCAGCAGCACGCCGCCGGCGCCGATCACCGGCTCGCAGAAGAAGGCGGCGACGCGCTCGGGACCGATGCGGTGCAGCTCCTGCTCCAGCGCCGGGAGCGAGTCGTACGGGACGCTCGACGTGTGCGGCATCAGCGGACCCCAGCCGCTCGTGTTCGCCTCGATCCCGCCGATGCTCGTGCCGAAGCCGTGCGTTCCGTGGTAGCCGTGGGTGCGGCCGACGATGTGCAGCCGCTCGGGCTGCCCCATGTGCTGGAAGTGGGCGCGCGCCAGCTTCGCGGCGGTGTCGATCGAGTCGCCGCCGCCGCTGGTGAGGAAGACGCGTGCGTCGTCGACCGGCGCGAGCGTCGCGAGCCGTGCCGCGAGCTGCTCGGCGGGCGCGTTGGTGTAGTCGCCGAACGTCGAGTACGAGTCGAGCCGGTCGAGCTGCGCGGCGATCGCCGCATTGACCTCGGGGACGCGGTGTCCGAGGTTGCAGCACCAGAGGCTGGCGCTGGCGTCGAGGTAGCGCGCGCCGTCCGCGTCGGTCACCCAACAGCCGTCGGCCGCGTCGAGCATCAGCTCGGCGCCGTCGACGGCGGCCATGTCGGCGAAGGGGTGCCACAGGCGTGTTCCGCTCTCTCCTGGCATGAGCGCAGCCTTCCGGACGGCGGGGGTCGGTGGCTATTGTGCGAGCGACCGAACTGTGTGTGCACGCGCACACACACTCGGGCACGGTCGTACATGCAGCTGACTCTCGGCAACCTTCTGGACGAGCGCGAGCTCGGCCTGACGCTGGTCACCTCCGACGCCTCCGCGCGGGAGCGGCCCGTGCGCGGAGCGCACGCGATCGAGGTCGCGGCACCGACGCGCTGGATCCCGGAGGACTGGGTGATGCTGACGAACGGCCTGCGCGTTCGCGGCCGTGGCGACGACCAGCGGCGGCTGATCGCCGAGCTGGACGACGGCGGTCAGACGGCGCTCGGCTGGGCCGTCGGGCTCGTGCTCCAGCGCGTGCCGCAGGCGATCGTCGACGAGGCCGAGCGACGCGCGTTCCCGGTCTTCCTCGTCCCGATCGAGACCGCCTTCCACCAGATCATCTCGTTCCTCCATGACGCGCGCACGAGCGAGGACATGGTCGTGATGCGGCGGATCATGTCGATGGAGGAGTACCTGATGGACGCGCTCCAGCAGCGCCGTCCCGAGCGCGCGATCGTCAGCCGGCTGGCGAGCCTGCTCGACGTCGACGCGCTGCTGGCGACCGGCGGCGGCGAGGTGCTGGAGGCGAGCGGGCGCGTGCCGGCAGAGGAGGACGTGCGCGCCGCGATCGGCGCGGCCGACGACGGCGACCGCGACGGCGCGCAGCTCGGCGGCAGAGCGGCGGCGGTGCTGCCGCTGCCGGGCGACGAGGCCGGCGACCAGCTGCTGATCGTCAGCGGCCGCCGCGCCGCCGCCGGCGACCCGCTCGCGCGGCCGGTGATCCGGCGCGCCGCGCAGCTGCTCGGCCTCGTCGCACAGGGCCGCGCGCACCGCGACGAGAACGCCCGCGCGCGCGGCGCCGACGTGCTGCGGCGGGCGCTGCGCGGGATCGCGCCGGCGCAGGCGGCCGGGCTCGACGCGGAGGTCTCGGCGCTCGGGCTCGACTTCGGCGAGCCGGTCCACGTCGTCGCGTGGTCGGTGCCGGCGGGTGTCGCGAGCGAGACCGCCGCACTTGCGCTCGTGCGCGAGCTGCTGAGCGCGAACGGCCTCCGCCACCTGCTGACCGCGCACGGCGAGCAGCCCGTGACGCTCGTGCAGGGCGACCCGGCGCTGCTGGCCGAGGCGCTGCTGGGGGCCGGCGAGAGCGCCACCCCGGGCGCGGGCCGGCCCCTCCCCTCCGCCGGCGTCGGCCGGCGGATCGACTCGCTGCGCGACGCGCGCCGCTCGCTGCACGACGCGCGGCTGGCACTGGCGCAGGCGCGGGCGACGAGCGCGCCGGACGGCACCGTCGTGCGCTTCGACCAGCTCGACCCGGTCGGTCAGCTGCTGGCCGCGGCGAGCGGCGAGGAGGACGGGCAGGGGCTGCGACGGCTGGCCGGTCTGCTCGACCCGATCCGCGACCAGCCGCACCTGCTCGCGACGCTGAGCAGCTGGATCGACTGCGGCCAGAACTCGAACGAGACGGCGGCGCGCCTGCACCTCCACCGCAACTCGCTGCGCTACCGGCTCGCGCGGATCGAGGAGCTGCTTGGCGTCGTGCTGGAGACCCCGCGCGGCCTCGCGAACGTGCAGCTCGCGCTGCTCGCCGACGAGCTGGACGCCGGCGGCGGCGACGCGGCCGGGGAGCGCTGAAGCGCCAACTCGCGCGAAGCTGTCGGATCCGGCGAGGATCGTACGTCGTCCTGGCGACACGCACTCTCCGAAAGGACGGACCACCATGCAGTACGCGCTCCTGATCTACAACGCCCCCGGCGCCGGTCCCGCGCCCGACAGCCCCGAGGGCCAGGCCGAGTTCGCCGCCTGGATGTCGTACTCGCAGGAGCTGGTCGAGGCCGGCGTGATGCGAGGCGGTGAGGCGCTGCACCCGACGCAGGCCGCGACGACCGTGCGCGTGCGCGGCGGCGAGCTGCAGTCGGCCGACGGGCCGTTCGCCGAGACGAAGGAGGTGCTCGACGGCTTCTACCTGATCGAGGTCCCCGACCTCGACGCCGCGCTCGCGTGGGCGGCAAAGATCCCGTCCGTCACGCGCGGCTCGGTCGAGCTGCGGCCGACGGTGGTGTTCGACCAGGCATGATGCCGTCGCCGGGAGCGGCGGCGGCGCTCGACCGCGCCGCCCGGCAGGAGGGCGGGCGCGTCCTCGCGACGTTGATCCGCCACCTCGGCGGCGACTTCGCGCTCGCCGAGGACGCGCTCCAGGACGCGTACGCCGACGCGGCGGCCAACTGGCCCCGCGACGGCGTGCCGCGCAACCCCGGCGCTTGGCTCACGACGGCCGCGCGGCGGCGGGCGATCGACCGCCTGCGCCGCGCGCGCGTGCTCGACGAGCGGCTGCGCACGCTCGAGGCGCTCGCGGCCCGCGAGGCCGCGAGCGGCGCCGAGGACGAGGAGCCCGACTCGTGCCTGGAGGACGACCGCCTGCGGCTGATCTTCACCTGCTGTCACCCGGCGCTGAGATCGGAGGCGCGCGTCGCGCTGACGGTCAAGTCGCTCGGCGGCCTGACGACGGCGCAGACCGCACGCGCGTTCCTCGTCGAGCCGCGCACGATGGAGCGGCGGCTGACGCGCGCGCGGCGCAAGGTCCTCGACGCCGGCATCCCCTACCGCGTCCCGCCAGACGAGCTGCTGCCCGAGCGGCTGAGCGGGGTCCGCGCCGTCGTCTACCTGATCTTCACCGAGGGCCACACCGCCTCCGACGGCGACGCGCTCGTGCGCGGCGAGCTGTGCGACGAGGCGATCCGGCTCGCGCGGCTGCTGCGCTCCTCGCTCGATCCCGACCCCGAGACGCTCGGCCTGCTCGCGCTGATGCTGCTGCACGACTCGCGCCGCGCGACCCGCGTCGACCGCGACGGACACGCGGTGCCGCTGCCGCGTCAGGACCGCACGCGCTGGGACGGCGAGCGGATCCGCGAGGGGCTGGCGCTGCTCGACGACGCGCTCGCGCTGCGCGCGCCCGGCCCGTTCCAGGTCGAGGCGGCGATCGCGGCGCTGCACTCGCGCGCGCCGTCGTTCGAGGGCACCGACTGGAAGCAGATCGCCGCGCTCTACGGCCGGCTCGCGCGCTGGCGGCCGTCACCGGCAGTCGAGGTCAACCGCGCCGTCGCGATCGGCTTCGCCGACGGTCCGCGCGCGGGCCTCGACCGGCTCGACGCGATCGCGGCCGGCGAGGACGACGGCGGCGCGCTCGCCAGCTACGTCCCGCTGCACGCCGCGCGCGCCGACCTGCTGCGCCGCCTCGGCGACCGCGCCGGCGCCGACGCCGCCTACGTGCGCGCGATCGACGCCTCCGGCAACGCCACCCAGCGCGCCGCGCTGGAGGCGCGCCGCGCCGCCGGCTGAGCCGCCGTCGTCCTGGATTGCTGTCGCAGGACGACAGCGATCCAGGACGACCTGGCGCACGGCGCGTCTTGCGCCGCACCTCGATCCGGTCGTACGCTCGGTGGCGCTCTCTGCAACGACAGAAGGGACCCGTGATGACCGGCACGGCCGGCCAAACAGCGCTGCGCGAGCTGCGCGACGGGATGCGGGGCACGGCCCTGCTTCCAGATGACGCGGGCTACGACGAGGCCCGCGTCCTCTTCAACGCGATGGTCGACGTGCGACCAGCAGTCATCGCCCAGTGCGCGGGCGTCGACGACGTCGCCGCCGCGATCGCCTTCGGGCAGGAGACCGGCCTGCCGACCGCGGTCCGCGCCGGCGGCCACTCGGTCGCGGGCATGTCGACCGTCGCGGACGGGCTCGTGATCGACGTGCGCGCGTTCACCGGCGTCGAGGTCGACCCCGGTGCCCGCACGGCGCGCTGCGGCGCCGGCGCGACGTGGGCGGACTTTGACGCCGCAACACAGCAACACGGGCTCGCGACGACCGGCGGGCGCGTCTCGACGACCGGTGTCGCGGGGCTGACGCTCGGCGGCGGCTCGGGCTGGCTGGAGCGCAAGCACGGGCTCACCTGCGACAACCTGCGCGCAGTCGAGCTGGTGACCGCGGCCGGCGACCGCGTCCGCGCGAGCGCGATCGAGCACGCCGACCTGTTCTGGGCGCTGCACGGCGGCGGCGGGAACTTCGGCGTCGCGACGGCGTTCGAGTTCGACCTCCACCCGCTCGGCCCGCTCGTGCTCGCCGGACTGATGCTGTGGCCGGGCGAGCGCGGGCGCGAGGTCGTCGAGCTGATGCGCGAGACGATCGAGAACGGCGCACCGGAGGAGCTGGCGCTCGCCGTCGTGTACCTGACCGGGCCGCCCGAGGAGTTCGTGCCGGCGGAGCTGCAGGGCAGACTCTGCTGTGGGCTGGCGTTCATGTGGGCCGGCGAGGACGAGCGCGAGGGCGCCGCGTTCGCAGAGGACTTCCGCACGCTGCGGCCGGCCGTCGACCTCGTCGGCGCGATGCCGTACGTCGAGTTCCAGCGCATGATCGACGACCCGCCGGGGCTGCGGAACTACTGGACCGCCGACTACCTCGACGCGCTTCCCGACGCGGCGATCGAGGTCTACGCCGCGCATTCCGAGCGGATGCCGGTGCCGTCCGCCTGCCAGTCGATCGTCTTCCCGTGGGGCGGCGCGATCGCTCGCGTGTCGGCGGACGAGACGCCGATGGCCAAGCGCGAGGCGACGTGGGTGACGCACCCGTTCGCGCTGTGGGAGGACGCCGCCGGCGACGACGCGCACATCGCCTGGGCGCGCGCGATCTCCGCCGAGATGAAGCAGTTCAGCAGCGGCGGCGTCTACCTCAACTTCATCGGCGACGAGGGCGGCGGGCGCGTGCGCGCCGCGTTCGGCGACAACTACGACCGGCTCGCGCGCGTGAAGGCGGAGTACGACCCCGGCAACTTCTTCCGCATCAACCAGAACATCGAGCCGGCGGCGGCTGCCGGGATCGGCTGAGATGACGACGGACGCGCGCGCGGCGGCGGGCGTCGGCGACGTCGGCGGCGGCGTCACCGCTGCCGAGCTGCGACTGGCGGCGCGCAACCACGCGCTTCCGCTGGAGGCGCTGCGGTGGCCGATCACGCCGCCGGGCCTCCACTACGTGCTCGTCCACTACGACATCCCGGCGGTCGACCCGGCCGCCTGGCGGCTGGAGATCGGCGGACGCGTCACGCGGCCGCGGTCGCTGTCGCTGGCGCAGCTGCGGGCGCTGCCGGCGGTGACGCGCGCGGTCACGCTGGAGTGCGCGGGCAACGGCCGCGCGCTGCTGGAGCCGCGGCCGATCAGCCAGCCGTGGCTGACTGAGGCGGTCGGCACCGCCGAGTGGACCGGCGTCCCGCTCGCGCTGCTGCTCGACGAGGCCGGACTCGGCGACGACGTCGTCGAGCTGCTGTTCAGCGGGCTCGACCGCGGCGTCGAAGACGGCGTCGAGCAGCGCTACGAGCGCAGCCTGTCGCTCGCCGACGCGCTCGCCGGCGACGTGCTGCTGGCGTACGCGATGAACGGCGCGCCGCTGCCGCCGCAGCACGGCTTCCCGCTGCGGCTGGTCGTTCCGGGCTGGTACGGGATGGCGCACGTGAAGTGGCTCGGCGCGATCACGGCGCTGACGGAGCCGTTCGGCGGCTACCAGCAAGCCGTCGGCTACCGCCTCTACGCGTCGGAGGAGGAGCTGGCGAGCGGCGACGGCGACGGCGCGCCGGTGACGCGGATCGCGCCGCGCTCGCTGACGGTCCCGCCGGGGATCCCGGACTTCCTCACGCGCGAGCGCGTGCTCGACGCCGGCCGCTGCGTGCTCGCCGGACGCGCCTGGTCGGGGCGAGCGCCGATCGAGCGCGTCGAGGTCAGCGCCGACGGTGGCGAGCACTGGAGCGAGGCGGCGCTCGACCCGCCGCTCGGCCCGCACGCATGGCGCGGCTGGTCGTGGACGTGGGACGCGACGCCGGGCGCCTGGACGATCTGCTCGCGCGCGACCGACGCGACCGGCGAGACGCAGCCGCTGACGCCGGTCTGGAACGTGAAGGGCTACGTCAACAACGCCGTCGAGCGGATCCCCGTGACGGTGCGAGGGTGAGCGCCGTCAGCTCGGTCTGACGCCGTGCTCGCGCAGGTACTCGAGGTAGAACGGCCGCAGCAGCTCCCCCACCTCGCCTCTGCCCGACGTCGTCACGTCGTCGACGTGCGACGTCAGCGACTCGAGGTCGGCCTCGGCCTCGTCCAGCTCGCCCGCCCCGGCCTCGGCGGCCGGCAGGTACTTCAGCAGCCGCCAGAAGAACGGCACGTCGAGATGCCGACGCGCGCGCTTGACGGCGAGGTCGTGCAGCTCCTCCGACGACAGTTGCTCCAACGGGTCAACGCTCATGCGATGGACCCTAGGGGATGGTCGCTCACAGCGCCAGCGCCCCTTCCGCGCGGTCGGCGATCATCGCGGCGATCGCGAGCGCGGAGGTGGCGGCCGGCGACGGGGCGTTGCGGACGTGGAGCGCGTCGGGCGACTCGGAGAAGACGAAGTCGTCGACGAGCCTGCCGTCGCGCGAGACGGCCTGGGCGCGGACGCCGGCCGGGCCGGGCAGCAGGTCCTGCGCGCGCAGCTGCGGAACGTACTGCGCGCAGGCGGCGCCGAAGGCGCGGCGGCTGGCGGCGAGGCGCATCTCGTCGAGGCCGCTGCGCCAGTATCTCGCCATCACCCGCCAGGTGCCGGGCCAGGCGAGCGTCTCGCGCAGGTCGCCGGGGCGCACGCGGCGGATCTCGTACGCGTCGCGCGCGCCGACGAGCAGCGCGCTCGGGCCGGCGAGCACGTCGCCGGAGACGTGCTTGGTCAGATGGACGCCGAGGAATGGCAGCGCCGGGTCGGGGACCGGGTAGATCAGGCCTCTCACGAGATCCTGCGCGCTCGGCGCCAGCCGCAGGTACTGCCCGCGGAACGGGACGATCCGCGGGTCGGCGTCGGCGCCGGCCGCGCGCGCGACGCGATCCGCCCACAGGCCGGCGCAGAAGACCGCCCGCCGCGCGACTGTCGGCTCGGCGCCCGCGCGGGCCGCGTGCGCACCGTCCGCGCCGCCGGCCACGGCCGCGCCGCCCGCGCCGCCGTGCTCCAGCACGACCTCTCCGGCGCCGGGGCGCGTGCCGGCGCGGCGCGCAACGCCCGTCACCTCGCGGCCGAGCGCGAGCGTGCCGCCGGCCGCGACGACGTCGTCGGCGAGCGCGCGCGTAACGGCCGGGAAGTCGACGATCGCGGTGTTGGGCGAATGCAGCGCGGCGATCCCGGCGGCGTGCGGCTCGACCTCGCGCAGCTGGGCGCCGTCGAGCCGTCTCAGCCCCGGCACGCCGTTCGCGCGGCCGCGCCGCTCCAGCTCGTCGAGCCGGCCCAGCTCGTGCTCGCCGAGCGCGACGATCACCTTGCCGCAGCGGTCGAGCGCGATCGAGCGCTGCTCGCAGTACGCCATCAGCGCGGCGGCGCCCTCGACGCACAGCCGCGCCTTCAGCGACCCCGGCTGGTAGTAGATCCCCGCGTGCACGACGCCGCTGTTGTGGCCGGTCTGGTGCCGGCCTACCTGCGGCTCCTTGTCGACGACGACGAGCCGCAGCCCGGGATGGCGCGTGAGCAGCTCTCGCGCGACGGCGAGGCCGACGATGCCGGCGCCGACGACGGCGAGGTCGTACGGTCTCGTGGAGTCCGTGGGAGCGGAGGAGGAAGCGGGTCTGGTGGCAGTCATGGCACGGCGCCGCCGGGCGCCCGGGGTCGGGAACACGATCCTGCTCGGCGGCGCGCGGCGAACCGCGCGGACGGTGGTGCCACCGCGCCCGATGCTACACGGCGGCCGCGCGGCGCGGCTGGCCGTCGCCCGCCGTCACGCCTGCTCGACCCGCCCGGCGACGATCTCGAAGAAGTCGGTCCGCGTGACGATCCCGATCACGCGCCGGCCGCCGTCGACGACGGGGACGATCAGCACGCGGTGGTGGAGGAACGTCTCCGCCAGCTCGGCGTCCGAGAAGCCCTCGCTGACCGCGATCTGCTCACGCGTCGCGTACTCCCCCACCGGCCTGTCGAGACAGCCCGAGCGGCGCTCGATCGCGACGTCGAGCGAGTGCGGCACGAAGCCGGCGTATCTCAGCTCCTTGATGTAGCCGGGGAAGATCGCCTCGATGAACTCGCGCTCGCCGAAGATGCCGAGGAAGCGGCCGTGCTCGTCCTCGACCGGCAGCGCCGGGACGCCGGCCTGCTGGAGCGCGTGGACGGCTTCGCGCACGAGCCGGTCGGCGCGCAGGACGGGGACGTGTCGGAGGATGCCCATCGGCTAGATGTACCGCAGGTAGAGGTACGCCGTCACGAGCAGCATCGAGAAGAGCGTGACCGGCACGCCGACGCGCAGGAACTGCATGAAGCCGATCGGCTGCCCGGCGCGCGACGCCATTCCGGCCGCGGCGACGTTCGCCGCGGCCGAGATGATCGTCAGGTTGCCGCCGAAGCAGGCGCCGAGCGACAGCGCCCACCAGTAGGCGTTGTCGCCCGAGCCACCCTCGATCGACTCGACGACGGGGATCATCGTCGCCGTGAGCGGGATGTTGTCGACGATCCCGCCGACGATCGAGGCGACCCAGGCGATCGCGAGCAGCTCGGCGGTGCGGTCGCCGTCGGTCAGCGAGACGATCGCGTGCGTCAGCTCGTCGATCGCGCCGGTGTGCTCCAGTGCGCCGACCATCACGAACAGGCCGACGAAGAAGAACAGCGTCGGCCACTCGATCCCGCCGAGCGTCTCCTCCAGCGACTGCCGGCTCAGCAGCAGCATCACGGTCGCGCCGGTCAGCGCGACGGTCGCCGGCTCCAGCCCGAGCGGCTTGTGCAGGAAGAACGCGACGATCGTGAGCAGCAGCACGGGCAGCAGCCGCTTCAGCTCGTCCGGGTTCTCGATCGAGCGCTTCGCGTCCAACTCCATCACCTTCTCGCGCGCGTCCGGCGCGATCTGCAGCTTGCGCCTGAACGCGAGGTACAGCAGACAGACGACCACGGCGGTCGTGAAGTACGCGATCGGCGCGACGTTGACGATGAAGTCCATGAAAGAGAGACCGGTCGCGCTCGCGATCATGATGTTCGGCGGGTCGCCGATCAGCGTCGCGGTGCCGCCGATGTTGCACGCCATCACCTCGATCAGGATCAGCGGGATCGGGTCGATGTCGAACGCGTCCGCGAGCAGGAACGTGATCGGCACCATCAGCAGGATCGTCGTGAGATTGTCGAGGAACGCCGACAGCACCGCGGTCGGGATCGCGAGCGCGACGACGAGCAGGAACGGCCGCCCCTTCGACAGCTGGCCGGCACGGATCGCGACGTAGGTGTAGACGCCCGTCGTCTCCGTCAGCCGGACGACGATCATCATCCCGGCGAGCAGCCCGAGCGTGTCGAAGTGGATCGCCTCGATCGCGCCGTCCTGGTCGATCGTCTGCGTCAGGATCAGCAGCGCCGCCCCGACCAGCGCGATCTTCGTCCGATCGACCTTCTCGGTGACGATCAGCGCGAGCGCGGCGGCGAAGACGGCGACGGCGAGTGCCATGACGCGATCGTCGCGGCGCCGGGAGCGATGCGGAATGGCGTCCGCTCGCCATATGCAGCGGTGCGCGTGGCGCGCGCCGACGGTTGCCGGCGGTGCCGACGCGCGCCGACGGCTGCCGGCAGGCGCTACGAGCTGCGACGGGCGATGCCGAGCACCTGCACGGCCACGGGCGGCGGGATCTTCAGCGCCGTCGAGCGCATCCGCCGCTGCGCCTCGATCGCGAAGCCGGCCCGCTCGATCTCCTGCGCCGTGTCGCGCGCGGTGTGGCAGCCGCCGAACGCGTGCGGCCAGAACAGCCGGTCGACCGTCCGCTGGAGCGCGGCGGCGCGCGGCGCGTGCGCGCGGACGTGCTCGAAGAAGCGCAGCTCGCCGCCGGGTCTGAGCACGCGGCGCAGCTCCACGAGCGCGCGCGGCTGGTCGGGCACCGAGCAGAGCACGAGGCAGGCGACGGCGGCGTCGAACGCGCCGTCCGGCGCGGGGAGCGCGTCCGCGACGCCCTCGAGCACGGTGATCGGGACGGACGCCGAGGCGGCGGCCGCGCGCGCCTGCTCGCGCAGGTACGGCTCGGGCTCGACCGCGACGACCTCCGTCACGCCCGCCGGGTAGTGCGGGAAGTTCGTCCCGGCGCCGGCGCCGACCTCGAGCACGCGGCCGTCGAGGCCGGCGAGCAGCGTGCGGCGGTGCTCGCGCATCTCCGGCGGCTCGTTGCGCGCCAGCACGCGTGCGTAGAGGCGTGCGAAGAGCGGGTTGCGGACGGACGCGGCGGGTGCGGCGGGCTCGGCCATGCGGCCGAGTCTACGCCTCGCTCAGCGGTAGTCGTCGGGGTTCTTCGATGGGCCGGGGATCCGCTCCCACAGCGCGCTGAGGCCCGCGCCCTCGCGCGGAGCCTCGGACTCCACGGCGGCGAAGACGACGAGCACGAACGAGACGACCCACAGCGCGGCGGTCGTGTCGTCGGGGTTGCCGGACCAGACGATCCCGAGCACGGCGAAGATGGCGAGCGCGAGCAGACGGAGGACGAGCTGGAGCATGCGCGGGATCGTACAAGCGCCGGGACGCGCCCGCTGCGCGGGCGCTAGGCTCGCGCCGATGCCCGCGCCCGAGATCGCCCTCCGCCCGGCCACCGACGACGACCGCGCGCTGCTGCTGCGGATCTACGCGAGCACGCGCGAGCGCGAGCTGGCGCTGGTGCCATGGAGCGACGAGCAGAAGCTCGCGTTCGTGACGCAGCAGTTCGAGGCGCAGGACCGCCACTACCGCACCGCCTACGCCGACGCCGTGTCGTTCGACGTCGTGCTCGTCGACGGCGAGCCGGCCGGGCGCCTGTACCTCTCGCGGATGCCGGGCGAGCTGCGGATCGTCGACGTCGCGCTGCTGCCGGCGGCGCGCGGCAACGGCGTCGGGACGCGGCTCTTGCAGACGCTGCTCGAAGACGCCGCCGTGGAGGAGCGCGCGGTGACGATCCACGTCGAGCAGGCGAACCCGGCGCGGCGGCTGTACGAACGGCTCGGCTTCGAGCTGGAGAGCTCGGGCGAGATCTACGACTTCATGCGCGCGCGACCGAGCGGTCGATGACGATCTCGTACTGCTGACCCGCAGCCGGCAGGTCGACCGGCGCGAGGAACAGCTCGAACGCGCCGAGCTGCGGGTGGCTGAGCAGATGGATGCCCTGCTCCAGCACGACGTCGCCCGGCGCCCCGCTGAACCGCACCGCGAACGTGTCCTCGCTGCCGCGCAGCGCGGCGTCGGTCCCGGCGCCGAGCACGTCGCCGACCCCGTCCAGCGACAGCGTCAGCGGCCCGCCCGGGCCCGCCGCCGTCAGCTCGCGCGGCACGTCGAGCGCGGCGTAGGTGGCGCGGCGCAGGTACGCGGGCGGCGTCGTCCCTCCGGCGGCCGCGGCGCTGCTGGATGACGCGGCGCCGCCGAGGCACGCCGCGAGCGTCGCTGCGCCGCCGGCCTGCAGCAGCGTGCGACGGGTGATGGAGCCCGGTCTCGTCATGCGGCGAGCCTACTCCGGAAATCGGACTGATTTCCCGCCATCTTATTGGGTGTTGAGCCGCCGGGTAGGTTCCTTCCATGCCCACGCTCTGGACGATCGGCTACGAGCGGCTCCCGCCCGACGCGCTCGTCGCGGAGCTGGAGGCGGCCGGCGTGCGACGCGTGCTCGACGTCCGCTACCGCCCGCAGTCACGCCGGCCGGGGATGTCGAAGACGAAGCTCGGGCTGCTGCTCGGCGCCCACGGGATCGCCTACGAGCACCGCCGCGAACTGGGCACGCCGCCGGAGATCCGGCCGCTGTTCCGAACCGGCGCCGTGCGTCGCGGCGCCGAGCTGTTCGCCGCGCACGTCGAGGCGACGGCGGCCGCCGAGCTGGACGCGCTCGCCGACGAGCTGACCGGCGGCGCGCCCGCGACCGCGCTGCTGTGCCTGGAGGCGGAGCCGTCCGGCTGTCACCGCCGCGTCGTCGCCGAGGCGCTCGTGCGGCGCCGGCCCGAGCTGCGCGTCATCGACCTCTAGGGCAGGCGGGTGGGGAACTGCTCCAGGACCCACTCCGGTCCGAGCAGCGGGCGGTGGTGCGAGCGACCGTGGATCTTCAGGTACTCGCCGGTGCGCGGGTCGACCGGCAGGTCGCGCTCGATCGGGTACCAGTCGTTGTGCTGGCGGATCAGCTCGTTCAGCTCGGCGTAGTCGCGCGCGTGCGCGAGCGCGCGCCAGGCACGGGCGAACGCGGCGCGGTCGCGGCCGCAGCGCTCGCGCAGCTCGCGGCGCTCCTGCGCCAGCTCGCGCCGCTCCCGCGCGATGCGCGCATCGATCTCCATCACCCGCTCCATCCAGCGCGGCGGCGCGCTGCCGGTCAGGTACGCCTCGACCGAGCGCTGCGCGAGCCGCGCGCGGCTCGAGAGCGGTCTGCCGACGCCCGGGTTGTGCTCCAGGCGGCGGGCGATCTCGCGTTCGGCGGGTGTGCGGAGGTGGTCGTCGCTCACGCCTCCTCAGTGTAGGAGGAGCGTCACCGTGACGCGTGTGCACGCTCACACATCTGACGATGCACGCCTCCTACCGTGACTGGTGCATTGTCACACCCGCGACGACAGAGATCCCATGGCTGAGCTGCTCAAGACCTTCACCCGCCTGTTCGAAAGCAACACCCGCCCCGAGCCGGTCCACTTCCACTCCGGCGACAACGGCCGCGCCGTCGTCTGTCACGACGAAGGCTGCGGATCGCCGCGGCTGGACCTGCGCGACGCCCGCGAGACCCGCACCGCGCGCGGCGACCTGCACTGAGCGAACGCGCTACCCGGGCGCGCGTCCGCGCGCCTCGAACGTCGAGCTGAACGGGATCAGCCGCCCGACGCGGTTGCGCATCAGCGTCCCGACGCGGTCGCTCACCTCCAGCTCGACCAGCAGCGCGTCGGCCGCGACCTCCAGCCAGCCGCCGTCCCCGTAGTCGACGCGCACGCCGCCGATCGCGGGCACGTGCGCGACGCCCGCAAGCGTCACCGCGCCCGCGGGCACGTCGCGGGCGCGCGCCGTCGTCGCCCCGTGCACGAGCAGCCGGCCCGCGAGGTGCGGCAGCTCGTACTCGTCGTAGAGCCAGGTCCGGCGCAGGTGCCTGCGGGGCGGCCCCGCGGCCGGCTCGCCGCGCCACTCCTGCTCGAACGGCAGCGTCAGCGTGCGCGCCGCCGCGTCGAGATGGACCGCCGCCGGCTCGCACGAGCCGTCGCGCAGCCAGCGCGAGATCTCCTCCAGCGCCGAGGCGTCGGTCGCGATGATGTGCTCGAGCAGGGCCACCGGCTCGATGCTACGGCGCCGCCGGCCGGCCCCGTGCGGGCAGCAGGCGCAGCGTCCGGCTCGCCAGCGCGTCCAGCTCGCCGTCGGGGTCGCTCGGGGCGAGCGACTGCAGCTCGCGGACGCCGATGTGGAGCTGGTACCGCCGCAGCCGCCGCCGCACCAGCGGATCGAGCGGCAGCGTCGCGTCGAGCTGCTCGGACTGGATCCGCATGCACTCCAGCCACGGCGCCCAGAAGAAGACGTTCGCCGCGTCGTAGAGCGGGTCGCCGGCGAGGGCGCAGTCCCAGTCGAGCACGGCGACGATCCGGCGGCCGTCTGTGAGCACGTTGTTGGAACCGAAGTCGCCGTGCACCAGCCGGCGAGCGGGCGGCGCCCCGCCGTCCGGCTCGACGAGCGCGCGCAGCAGCGCCGCGACCGCCGCCGCGTGACGCGCCGGCCCTTCCCACCCGGTGTGCAGCGGGGCGCGCAGGAACTCCTCCCAGCTCGCGTACGCGCCGGCGCCGCCGGCGTCGAGCGGACCCCAGCCGCGCGTTCCGTCGAGCGGGCTGGCGGCAATCGCCTCCAGCGCCCGCGCGACCGGCTCGGTCAGCACGCGCAACGTGGCGGCGTCGGCGTCCTGCAACGTGACGCCGGAGACGAAGCGGGTGACGCACGCCCAGTGGACGTCGTCGAACGGGGCGATGCTCAGCACCTCTGGGATCGGCAGCGCATCGCGGCCGAAGCGGCGGGCGGCGTAGGCGTCCTTGCGGAAGCCCGCCTCGCCGCTGCCGATCCGCAGCACCAGCGGCGCGCCGCCGCCGGCCGGCTCGAACGTGAACGCCTGCGACTCCTCCCCCTCCGCCGCGAGCCGCCGCAGCTCCCGCAGCGGTGCGCCGAGATGCGCGCCGAGCCATCGGCGCACGACCTCGGTCGGGATCTCCGGCTTCGCCATCGCGGCCGAGCATAGGCGGCGCCCGCTGGGCGGCGCCCGCTCAGCGTCGCTCGTCCAGCTCCTTCGCCAGCACCGCGACCTGAGCGAACAGGCGTGCGCGGGCGGGCGGGCCGGCCGGAACCGGCCCCTTGCCCGCGAGCGCGCGGTGGATCGTCGTGACGTTGATGACCGTGCGCTCCGCGCCGGTCCAGCCGGCGAAGCGGGCAAACCCGGGGTCGCGCACGAGCGCCCGCGCCGCCTCCATCGCGCTGCGACCGGCGACATGGTGGCGACCGACCGCCTCCGCCAGCCAGACCCAGTAGGCGCGCAACTGCTCGACCTCCGCGCGGCCGCCGACGGGGCCGTGACCGGGCACGAACACGTCCGCGTCGAGCGCGAGCAGCGTGTCGAGCGCGGCGATCCAGTTCTCGACCGGACCGTGCCACAGCACCGGCGTGACGCCGAAGAAGAGGATGTCGGCACCGAAGACGACGCCCGCGTCCGGCACGTGGACGACGAGGTCGCCGGGCGTGTGCGCCGGCCCGACCTCGATCAGCCGCAGGTCACGCCCGCCGGTGCGCTCGATCCGCTCGCCCGTGAACGTCTCCCCGGGAAAGCGCAGCTGGACGTGCTCGAACGCGAATGGCGCCAGCATGCCGCTCACGTAGCGGGCCATCTCGCCGACCGCCCCGGGCGCGACGCGCGCGGTCGCCGCCAGCCGGCGCAGGCGGCAGAGCGCGGCCGGCGGCGCCTCCTCGCGCATCGCGTCGAGGCTCGCCTGCGACGTGACGATCCGTGCGCCGGCCGGCACCTCGGCGTTGCCCCACCAGTGGTCCCCGTCGGAGTGCGTGTTGACGACCAGCTCGATCGGCGCCGCCGCCGTCAGTCGTGCCGTCGCCGCCAGCAGCTCGCGCGTCAGGCGCTGGTCCCACATCGTGTCGACGAGCGCAGCGGCGCCGTCGCCGACGATCAGCCCCGCGTTCGACTCGCCCCACATCCCGTTCGGCGTCAGCCACGCCCAGACGCCGGGCGCGACCTCGCTCAGCCCTCCGGCGAAGCGCTCCGGATCGCCGTGCAACGTGCCGCTCATGCGGCCAACCTACCCCGCGAGCGTCAGGGCTGGGCGCAGTCGGCGCCGCCGGGAGTGCTCGCGTAGCCGATCGGGCTGATGCCGCCGCGCACCGCGCTGACCGCCGCGGTGCCGACGGGATCGTTGTTCGCGGCGATGAACGCCGACACGCCGGTGCCGTCGGCGGGGCCGGCGTAGCCCGGCAACTGGACGCGCGCCTGATCCTGCTGGGAGATGCGGACGTCGAAGACGTTCCCGGCCGTGCCGAGGTCGTTGCGCAGCCCTGCGCTCGACGCGTCGCCGAGGTCGAGGCAGGTCGTGCCCGCGTCGGGCGCGCCACCGCCGGACAGCAGCCATACGCCGTAGTCGGCGGCGGGGCCGGGCTCGCGGATCGTGTTGCTCTGCACGGTCGCGTCGAGCGAGCCGTCGCCGTCGTTGTTGACGAGGCGGATGCCGGAGGCGTTGGCGTACTGGCGGATCGCGTTGTTCGTGATCCGCGTGCGCACGATCGCGTCGCCGTTGGAGTTGACGCCGATCCCGTTGCCGGCCGAGGAGCCGGACAGGCTCACGCCGGACGTGCCGATCGTGTTGCCGGCGATCGTCGCGTCGATCCGGACCGGCTGCGGGTTGCCGCGCGTGCCCGGCGCGTCGACTGAGATCGCGTCGCCGCGCGCGCCGGTGATTCTGTTCCCCGAGACGGTCGC
Source organism: Conexibacter woesei DSM 14684 (assembly GCF_000025265.1). Classification (GTDB taxonomy): domain Bacteria; phylum Actinomycetota; class Thermoleophilia; order Solirubrobacterales; family Solirubrobacteraceae; genus Conexibacter; species Conexibacter woesei. The sequence continues at coordinate 2,793,854 of NC_013739.1, read as the reverse complement.
CGCCAGCGTCGCGTTCCCGCCCGGGTTCAGCGCGATCGAGCCGCCCGGCTGGCCGACGGTGTTCGTCATCGTCGTGTCTCTGATCGTGACGGTCTGCTGCACGGTGCTGGTCGCGTCGGTCGTCACCTGGACGTGGTCCTCGCGGTTGCCCGTGAACGTCGCGCCGTCGACCGTGACGCCCATCGTGCCGGTGCCGGTGCCCTCGACGTAGATCCCGTCGCCACCGACCGCCGACAGCTCCGTGCCGGAGTACGTGCCGCTGTTGAACGCGGCGGTCAGCGCGCCGGAGTCGTTGACGATCTGGACGTTGCGCCCGGCGCTGGCGGAGACCTCGGCAGCGGTGAACGCGGCAGTCCCGGTGAGGCCGGCGAACTCGATGCCGTTGTCGCCCGCGGCGTCACCATTGGCGGTCACCAGCGAGCTGTCAGTCAGCGAGAAGCCGGCGACACCGCTGCCGCGGATGCCGTCGTCGAGGCCGTCGCGCACGACGATCCCGGCGAGCTGGACCGCAGCCGTGTTCGTCAGCGCGATCCCGGCGCCGGTCGACGATCTGATCGTGCCGCCGCTCCCAGCCGCGCCGGTGCCCGTGACGCGCAGCCCTCCCGCCGCACCGGTGTCGGACAGGACGATGCCGTTCGCCGCACCGTTGCTGGCGACCGAGCGGAAGGTCACGTTGGCGGCGTCGATGTCCGGGCCGGCGATCGTGAGCGCGGTGCCGCTGCCCGACGCGATCGTGTTGGCCGCACCCGTGACGGCCACCGTGCCGCTGCCGTTCGCGGTCGTCGCGCGGAAGCCGGCGCCCGTGGTCGTGTCGACGTCGAGGCCGCCGCCGGAGAAGGTGAGCGTGTGCCCGCCGCTGAAGCTCGCGTCGACCGCTGCCTGAGCGCCGGTGTCGAGCGTCTTGGTCGCGCCGCTGAAGACGGTCGCGCCGCCGCTGTTGCCCGACATCGAGATGCCGCCGCCGGCGTCGACACCGTCGTTGACGGCCCCGCTGACCGTGACGGTCCCGCCGGTGCGGTTCTCGACGCGCGCCGAGAGGCCGCTGCCGTTGCCGATCGTGCCGCCGTACGCGACGTCGCCGCTGCCGCCTCTGACCGAGATCGCCGCGCTGGTCTGCCCCGACAGCGTGCCGTTCGGGACCGACAGTCTGGCCGCGCCGGCGTCGTCGAGCGAGATCCCGTTCGCGCCGCCGGTCGAGGTCGCGCTGCCGAGCGCGACCTGCGGCGCCGTCGCCGGGCTGGAGAGGTCGGTGCGGATGTCGACCGCGGTCCCGGCCGCGGTCACCCGCGCGCTGCCGCTGGAGTTGACGACGACCGCTTCGGAGGAGTCGAGCAGCAGGCCTCCGGCGGCCGAGGTGAGGTCGAGGTCGTCGAGCGTCAGCGCGCCGGTCGTGCCGACGAGCGCGACCGCGGTGCCGCTCGAGTTCGCCGTCGTGACGGAGTCGATCTGGCCGCTGAGCGCCGTTCTGGAGAGCGCCACCCCGCGCCCGCTGCCGGTGGCATCGACGGTGACGGCACCGCTGAAGCCGACCGTGCCCGCGTCCGCGACCACGATGCCGTCGCCGTTCGCGCTTCTGACGCCGACGTCGTCGACCGTCCAGCTGCCGCTCGTGCCGCTGAGTCTGAGCCCGCCGGCGCTGCCGCTCGCGTCGATCGCGACGTCGCGGATCGTGCCGTCTCTGTCGACGACGCCGACGCCGCTGCCGACGATCGCCTCACCGCCGGAGGCGGCGATCGAGAGTCCGCTGACGATGTTCTCGGACGCCAGGCTGACGGAGCCGGCGATCGCCGGTCTGCCCGCGGGCGTGCCCGTGAAGAGCGTGTCGCCGTCCACGACGAGGTCCTTCGAGGCGCCGAGCAGGCGCTGTCTGTCGAGCAGGCTCACGCCGCCGCCGAGGTTGGTCGCGGTGCCGTCGCCGGCGAAGACGTAGATCGTGTCGCTCGCGGTGCCGGCGGACAGGTCCGCCTCGGCGAGCGTGTCGAACGGGCCGTTCGAGCGGCCGTCACCGCCCGCGGGCGCGTCGTTCTTCACGTACCAGACGCGGCCGGTGACGGTCACGACGACGCTGCCGGCCGTCTCCTGCGCGGGCGAGTCCTGGTCGGTGACGCGGTAGGTGAGCGTGTCGGGCCCGGTGAAGCCGGCGGGCGGGACGTAGCTGAAGGTGCCGTCGGCGTTCCAGCTGACCGCGCCACCGTTGAAGCTGGCAGTCGACGACGTCACCGTGTTCACGCGCAGCGGCCCAGGGCTGTCGACGTCGCTGTCGTTGGACAGCACGCTGACACCGGTCAGCGCGCGGCCGGGCTCGCCGGCCGGCACCGTCGTGCCGTACGCCAGACGCGTGTTGCCGACCGCTCTGCTCGTCTCGTCCGCGACCGTCGGCGCGTCGTTGACCGGCGTCACGTTCACGGTCGCGGTCGCGCTCGCGGTCGGGTCGACGGCGCTGCCGTCGTCGACGGAGAACGTGACCGTGCGCGGCGCGACCGACGGATCGTCGGAGCCGTTGGCATAGCGGACCGATCGCAGCGCCGCCTGGAACTCCGCGACGGTCGCCGGTCCGGTCAGCGTCAGTCTGCCCGTGCTGCTGTTGAACGAGCCGGTGATCGACGCGGTGTTGACGAATGCGAGCACGTCCTCGCCCACGACGTGGCCGGTGCCGATCGTGACGGTCGCGGAGGCGAGCGTCGCGCTGTCGCCGTCGCTCAGCGCGAGCGCCGGGTCGATCGCGGTCGCCGCGTCGTTCTCGGTGTATGCGAGCGTCGCGCCGGAGACGATCTGCGGCGCGTCGTTGACCGGCGTCACGGTGAGGGTCGTGACGGCGGCGGCGCTGGCCGCGAGCCCATCTCTGACGACGAACGAGATCGTGCGCCCCGCGGTCGAGGGGTTGACGGCGTTCCCGTTGCGATACGTGACCGAGCGCAGCGCGGTCTGGTACTCGGCGACGGTCGCCGCGCCGACCAGCGTCAGCACTCCGCTCGCCGGGCTGTACGTGCCGATGATGCCGTTCTGGTCGGTGAAGTGCAGCTCGTCCTCGCCGACGCTGAAGCCGGCGCCGATCGAGACCGTCGCGGAGCCGAGCTGCGTGTCGTCGACGTCGGCAACGCTCAGCGCCGGGTCGACCGCCACCGCCGCGCCGTCCTCCGTGTAGGCCGGCGCGCCGCCGCCGGCCGTCAGTCTCGGCGCGTCGTTGGTGGCGGCGACCGTGACGGTGTTCGTCGTCGAGCCGGAGAAGACCCCGTCGGTCACGGTGAAGCCGACGGTGCGGCCGGCGGTCGACGGGTCGTCGCTGCTGTTGCGGTAGGCGACGGTCCGCAGAACTCTCTGGTAGTTCGCGACGGTGTCGGTGCCGGTCAGTCTCAGCGTCCCGGTCGGACCGTCGAACGCCGCGGCGATCGACGTGCCCGACGTGCCGGCGGACAGCTCGTCCTCGCCCGCGGCGTGGCCGGCGGCGATCGTGACGGTCGCGCCGGTGAGGTCGGCGGAGTTGGCGTCGGTGACCGTCACCGTCGGGACGACGGCCGTCGCCGGGTCGTTCTCGGTGTAGGCGAGCGGCGCGTCGGCGCTCGCGATCTGGGGCGCTTCGCCGATGCTGAGCTGCTTGGTCGCGCTGTCGCTGCCGCCAGCGTTGTCGGCGGTGAATCTGATCGTGCGCTCGGGCGCGGAGAACGTCCCGCCGACATGCCGGTATCTGACGGCGCGCAGCGCCGCCTGGTAGTCGGCGAGCGACGCGGTGCCGCTGAGCGTCAGCGTCCCGCTGCCAGCGTCGAACGCCGCCGTGATCGCGGCGGTGTCGGTGAATGCGAGCACGTCCTCGCCCGTGGAGTAACCGCTCGTGAGCTGCACGCGCGCGCCGGTGACGTCGGGCGTGTCGGGATCTCTCAGCGTCAGCGCCGCGTCGACCGCGAGGTCGACCCCGCCCCACGTCGTCGTCCCGGGGCTCGTCGTGACGGCGAGGCCGTCGTCGGACGCTTCGACCGCGACGGCGGCGTCGACCGTGCCGCTGGCCGCGTCGCCGTCGTGCAGCACGAAGCCGACGGTGCGGTTCGCCGTGTCGGGGTTGCTGCTGGTGTTGCGATAGCGGACCGAGCGCAGCGCCGCCTGGTAGTCGGCGACGCTCGCGGCGCCGGTCAGTCTCAGCACGCCGGTCGGCACGTCCCACGTGCCGGCGATCCCGCTCTGGGCAGTGAACAGCAGCTCGTCCTCGGCGGATCTGTAGCCGCCGGAGATCGTCACCGTCGCGGACTCGGCGTTCGCGTCGTCGGGGTCGCTCGCCGTGATCGCCGGGTCGACCGCGACCGCCGTCCCGTCCGCTTCTCTGAACGTCGCGGTCACGCCGCCGCCGACCAGTCTCGGCGCGTCGTTGACGGCGACGACGTCGACCGTCGTGGCGACGGCGTTGCTGACGGCGGCGCCGTCGCTGACGCTGATCGAGACGGCGCGACCGGCGGTCGACGGTCTGCCCGTGTTCGCGTTGCGATAGCGGATCGAGCGCAGCGCCGCCTGGTAGTCGGCGACGCTCGCGGCGCCGGTCAGTCTCAGGACGCCGGTCGGCGCGTCCCACGTGCCGGCGATCCCGTTCTGGCCGCTGAACAGCAGCTCGTCCTCGCCCGCGTCGTACCCGCTGCCGAGCGTCACCGTCGCGCTGGCGAGGTCGGCGTCGTCGGCGTCCGTCGCGTTCAGGTTCGGGGCGACGGGCACGCCGGTCGCGTCGTCCTCGGTGAACGTCGCGACGGACCCGCCGCCGCCGAGCAGCGGCGCGTCGTTGACGGCGGCGACCGTGACCGTCGCCGTGACGGCGGCGCTCTCGTCGTCGCCGTCGCTCGCGCGGAACGAGACCGTGCGGGCGGCCGTCGAGGGATCGTCGGAGCCGTTGGCGTAGCTGACCGAGCGCAGCGCCGCCTGGTAGTCGGCGACGCTCGCGCTGCCGGTCAGTCTCAGGAGGCCCGTCGCCCCGTCCCACGTTCCGGCGATCCCGCTCTGGTTCGTGAACCGCAGCTCGTCCTCGCCCGCGGCGAAGCCGGCGCCGATCGCGACCGTCGCGCTCGCCAGCGTCGCGTCGTCGACGTCGGCGACGGTCAGGGCGCCGGCGATCGGCGTCGCCGCGTCGCCCTCGGTGAACGCGAGCGTGCCGCCGCCCCCGCCGAGCGCGGGCGCGTCGTTGACGCGCGTGACGGTGACGTCGCTCGTAACGGTGTTGCCGTCCCCGCTCGCGTCCCCGGCCGTGAACGAGAACGTCCGCGTTGCGGTGTTCGGGTCGTCGGTGTCGTTGTTGCGGTAGCGGACCGAGCGCAGCAGCGTCTGGTACTCGGCGACGGTCGCGCTGCCGCTGATCGAGAGCGTGCCGTTGAGGCCGTCGTAGACGATCGTCAGCGTCGCGTGCGGGCCGACCAGCAGCTCGTCCTCGGTCGGGTCGAAGCCGGCGCCCGCGGTGACGCTCGCCGACTCCAGTCTCGCGCTGTCGACGTCGCTGACGACGAGCCCGGGATCGATCGCGACGCCGGCCGTGTCGTCCTCGGTGAACGCCGCCGTCGCGCCGCCCGCGGTGAGGACCGGCGGGTCGTCGACGGCGACGACCGCGACGGTGGCGGTGACCGCCGCACCGGCGCCGCTGGAGTCCGCGGCGCGGAAGGCGATCGTGCGCGGCGCGGTCGACGGAGCCTGGGAGGTGTCGCGATAGCGGACCGAGCGCAACGCCGTCTCGTAGTCGGCGACGCTCGCGCCGCCGGTCAGTCTCAGCACGCCCGCCGCCGCGTCCCAGGCGCCCGTGATCCCGTTCTGGTCGACGAACAGCAGCTCGTCCTCGCCGGCGGCGTGGCCGGTCGCGATCGTGACGGTCGCGGAGACGAGCGTCGCGTCGTCGCTGTCGGCGACGGTCAGGCCGCCGGCGACGACGACGGCGGGACCAACGTCCTCGGTGAACGTGACGGTCCCGCCCGCGCCGCCGAGCTGCGGCAGCTCGTTGGCGTCGGTCACGGTCAGCGCTCGCGTCGCCGGCGCCGAGGCGGCGCCGGCCGCGACGACGACGAAGCGGACGCCGCGCGGGGCGGTCGACGGCGTCTGGCTCGTGTTGCGGAAGGCGACCGAGCGGAGCGCGTCGCGGTAGGCCGCGGCGCTCGCGCCGCCGCTCAGTCTGAGCACGCCGGAGGCGGCGTCGAACGCACCGCTGATCTCGGCGGTGTCGGTGAACAGCAGCTCGTCGGAGCCGGCCTCGAAGCCGTCCGCGATCGTCACCGTCGCGCCCTCGAAGGCGTCGCCGTCGGCGTCGTCCGCGGTCAGCGCGGGTGCGACCGCGACCGCTCCCTCGTCCTCGACGAAGCTGGTGGTGCCGTCGCCGGCCGCGACGACGGGCGGGTCATCGACCGGCGTCACGGTCACGGTCACCGTCGCCGTCGCCGAGGCGCGGCCGTCGGAGACGGTGTAGGCGAAGCTCGTTCTGCCGTGGACGTCGCGGGCGGGCGTGAACGTGCGCACCGCACCGCTGCCGTCGCTGACGCTGCCGCCGGCGGGCTGCGCCGTGACGGCGTAGGTCAGTCTGTCGCCGTCGGCGTCGGTGCCCGCGAGCGTCAGCTGCAGCGGCGAGTCCTCGGCCGTCGTGACGGCGAGGTCGCTCGCGACCGGCGCGGCGTTCGTGGGGCCCGGCGGGATCGGCTTCGGGCCGGGCGGCGTCGGCGCGGGCGTGGGCGGCGCCGGGTCCGGCACGAAGCCGAACGTTCTCAGCACCGGCGAGGGGTTCCCTCTCACCAGCTCGGCGAGCGAGCCCTCACCGCAGAGCGAGTAGGCGCGGCGCAGCATCCAGGCGAGGAACGAGCGCGAGCGGCCCTCGGCCTTGGCGCGAGTCGCAGCCGCGACCTCCGCGTCGGAGGCGACGAAGCACTCGAGCCCTCTCAGGCCGCGGTTGGAGAACTCCAGCAGACCGTCCGCGTTGTAGCGGTTCGGCAGCCGCTCGCCGCCGGCGCCGACGAGGTCGGGCAGCGCGGTGAAGGCGCTCTCCCCCGTGCGCGAGGAGGCGAGGAACGCGAGCAGGTTCGGCTCGCCGCCGAGCACCGGCAGGAAGCTGCCGGAGCCGGGGGCGTCGAGCTGCAGCTTGAACGTCGTGCCGGGATGGGCGCGCATGATCGCGCGCAGCATGCCGGCGGTCACGACCTGCTGCTCGACGCGGCCGTCGCGGCGACCCTGCACGCCGACGCTGACGGCCGGCTCGCCGCCCGCGACGTAGCCGCCGCCGGCGACGTAGAGGAAGACGTCGCGGCAGCCGCGCTCGCCGATCAGCCGCGCGACGAAACGCTGCAGCGTCGCGCCCGACGTGACGCGGTAGCGGACGCTGAGGAAGCCGGCGTCGAGCGTCGCGAGGCGGTTGAAGAAGGCGCCGACCCCCGCGCGCGTCGTGTCGAACGAGCTGGCGTCGTAGAAGTTGCCGAGCGTGTCGCCGACGCGCACCGCGCACGAGCGCTCGGCCGCGAGCTGCGCCGCGACCTGGCGTTCGAGCGCCGTCGGGACGCGGGCGATCGCGGCCGATGGGCCGATCGCCGCCGGCGCGGACCCCGCGGCGGCGGAGCCCGTGGCACGGCCGCGGTTCGCGGCGGCGGCCGGTCTCCACAGCCGCTCGAACGCGCGCGTGCGGGGGTTGCGGTAGCCGGCGTAGCTGCGCAGGAAGTACGGCAGGCGGCCGTCCAGCAGCGGCGGCCAGTCGAGCGTGCGCGAGACCGTCACGTTGCCCGTGCGCTGACCGACGAGCACGACCCGGCCGGGATGCTGATAGGCCTGGTAGGGCGCCTCGTCGGCGTAGAAGAACCACGCCGGTTCGCTGCCGACGCGCGCCACCAGCGGTGCCTCGACGATCGAGACGCCGGCCGCGCGCAGCAGGTCGGCGCGCGAGCGGGCGGCGCCAGCGCGGGCCCGCTGCGGCAGGCGCGTCAGACCGGCGGCGGTGATGCGCGTGCCCGGCCGCAGCTCGCTCAGCGAGCGGAAGACGACGAGCGGCGCGCTGCCGGAGCGGGCGTCGAGCGCGTGCAGCGCCTTGCGCTGCGCCTGCGGCTGCGTGACGTCGGCGGCGGCCGTCGAGACGACGCAGAGCAGCGCGATCAGGGCAGCGGTGGCGGAGAGCGTGAAGGAGCGCATCGAACGGGGCACGACAGAGCGACCGTGCGTCGGGAAGCGACGCGCAGGCCGCATGTATACCGGCATCGGCAGACGCGTGCATGAGCGATGCGGTGCCAGCGGCATCGCGAGCGTCCTCGCGCCCGATCCGGCGATGCGTGCATCATTCGCCGCCATGGGCGCCGGCACCGACGATCGTCTCCCCCCGCTGATCGGGCGGGCTCGCGAGCTGAGGACGCTCGCCGACGCGCTCGACGCGCTCGCGTCCGACGGTGCCGGCAGCGCGCTGCCCGTGACCGGCGAGCCGGGGATCGGCAAGACGCGGCTGCTCGACGAGCTGCACGCTCGCGCGCTCGAACGCGGCGCGATCGTGCTGCGCGGACGTGCGGCGCCCGCGCACGGCGATCTCCCCTACGACGTCTTCGCCGAGGCGCTGCGCGAGCTGCACACGGCGTCCGCTCCGTCCGCCGGGGACCCGCTCGCGCATGACCGCGGGATCGCGCTCACGGCGCTGACCGGCGCGGTGCCCGAGCAGCGCTCCGGCGGCGACGAGCGCCACGCGATCTGGCGCGGCGTCCGCAGCCTGCTGGAGCAGGCCGCCGCCCGCGCGCCGGTCGTGCTGATCCTCGACGACGTGCACTGGGCCGACCGCGCCTCCGCCGGCCTGCTCGCCTACCTGCTGCGGCGGCCGCCGGCCGCGGCGGTGCTGCTCGCGCCGGCCTGGCGCGACGCGCACGACCGCGCGCTGACGCTGGAGCTGGTCGAGGCCGCGCGCGCGTCGCGCACCCGCCGCATCCAACCCCAGCACCTGACCGCGGAGGAGACCGCGCTGCTGATCGGCTCCCACCTCGACGCCGCGACGCTGCGGGCGGTCGTCGCCGAGAGCGGCGGCAACCCGTTCTACGCCGAGCAGCTCGGCCGCCAGCACGCGCCCGGCGCGGCGCTCGGCCTGACCGGCGCCCGCGCGCACCCGGCGGCGATCCCCGCCGACGCCGGCGTCCCGCAGAGCGTCGTCGCCGCCGTCCACGCCGAGCTGGACGCGCTCCCGCCGGCCGCCGGCCTGCTCGCGCGCGGCGCTGCGATCGCGGGCGACCCGTTCGAGCTGCAGCCGGCGCTGGCGGCCGCCGGGATCGACCCGCAGGCGGCGGAGGCAGCGCTCGACGCGCTCGCGGCGGCGGCGATCGTCGCGCCCGTACCCGGCGACCCGCTGCGCTTCTCGTTCCGCCATCCGATCGTCTGGCGCGCGCTCCACGACACGACGCCGGCCGGCTGGCGGATCGCCGCGCACGCGCGTGCCGCGACCGCGCTGGCGACGGCGGGCGCGCCGAACCGCCTGCGCGCGCACCACATCGCACGCTCCGCCGCGCTCGGCGACCTCGACGCCGTCGAGGCGCTGCGCGACGCGGCCGTCGCGGTGCTGCCGCAGTCGCCCGCGAGCGCCGCCGAGTGGGCCGCGGCCGCGCGCGGCCTGCTGCCCGAGGACGTGCCCGAGCAGGTAGAGCTGCTGGAGCTGGAGGCGCGCGCGCAACTCGCCAGCGGGCAGCTGGAGGCCGCGCACGCCGCCGCCGGCGCCGCGCTCGAGCTGGCCTCCGCGAACGACGCGCGGCGCAGCGGGCTGCTGCAGCAGGTCGTCTACCTGGAGATGCTGCTCGGCTGGTTCGACCAGGCTCGCGCCCGGCTCGCCACCGCCTACGAGCCCGGCCCTGACGGCGCCGCGCTGCGCGTCTTCCTCGCCGCGACGCTGCTCGTGCTGATCGACCCCGAGGCGGCGATCGCGGTCAGCGAGCTGCCTTCCCCGCCCGGCGTCCCCGACGATCCCGAGACCCGCGCCAGCCGCGCCGCGGTCCTTGCCGTCGCGGCGATCGCGCGGCAGGCGCTCGGCGACGTCGAGGCGGCGCTGCGCGACTGCGACGAAGCGTGCGCGCTGCTCGACGCAGTCGACCCCGACACGGCCGATCTGTGGGGTGAGGCGGCGCTGCTGCTGACGCTCGCCGAGCGGACGCTGGAGCGCGACGAGCAGGCGATGGCGCGGTTGCGCTCGCTGCTGCGCGCGCGCCGGCCGATGCGGCTGATCCACCTGCAGCTGCGCGCGGCCACCGACCTGGCGCTGACGCTCGCCGAGCGCGGCGAGCTGGCCGAGGCCGCGCCGCTGGCGGAGTCGGCCGTCGAGCTGGGCCGGATGGTCAACAGCCGCTGGCTGCTCGCGAACGCGATCGCCGCCCAGGTCGCCGTCGCGCGGCTGAGCGGCGACATGCCGCGCGCGCTCGCCGCGGCGCGCGAGGCGCTCGAGCAGCCGCTGGACCGCTCGCGCGCCTACCCCGGCCAGCAGCGCCGCACGCTCGGCGCGACCTACCTCGCCGCGGGCGACGCCGACGCCTGCGTCGGGCTCTTCCAGCGGTTGGGAGCGGTCGGCGCGGCCGACCTCGCGCCGGGCGGGCGCGTGCTCGTCTACGAGCTGCTGACGGAGGCCGAGCTGGTGCGGGGCGACGTCGGCGCCGCGCGCGCCGCCGTCGCCCAGGCGCGTGCGCACGCCGCCGAGCGCGGCGGCATGACGCTGACGCGGATGCGCGCGCTGCGGGCCGAGGCGCGGCTGCGGCTGGCGGAGGACGACGCGGCCGGTGCGGCGGCGCTGGCGCTCGAGTCGGCGGAGCTGGCCGCGGACGCCGGTGCCGAGCTGGAAGCGGCGCGGGCACGGCTGCTCGCCGGACAGGCGCTCGTGGCGGCGGGCCGGCGCGAGCAGGCGATAGAGGCGCTGACAGTGGCGGAGGAGTGCTTCGCGCGCCGCGGGATCGGGCTGCTGCGACCGCACGCGGTGCGCGAGCTGCGCGGCCTCGGGCGCCGCGTCGCCGCGCCCGCCGTCGGGACCGGCGTCCCGTCGCTGAGCGAGCGCGAGCGCGAGATCGCGGCGCTCGTCGCCGCCGGCGGGACGAATCGCGAGATCGCCGCGGCGCTCGTCGTCAGCCCGCGCACGGTCGAGACGCACGTGCGCAACCTCGTCCGCAAGCTCGGCGTCGCCGACCGCACCGAGGTCGCCGCCGCGATCGGGGCCGGGAGCCCGGGAACCGGGGCTCCGGCGGACGAACGTACGAGCGCCAGCCGTTCGCAGGGGCCGCGTGGATGACGCCGGCTGCCGCGCCGTGTAGGGTGACCGCCGCGATGGCGGAGCGGAATGTCTGACACCCCCTTTCTCGGCGAGCTGCGGCTGCTGAGCTTCAGCTTCGCCCCGAGAGGCTGGGCGCTGTGCAACAACCAGCTGCTGCCGATCAACCAGAACCAGGCGCTGTTCTCACTGCTCGGCACGATGTACGGCGGCGACGGGGAGGTCAACTTCGCGTTGCCCGACCTGCGCGGCCGCGTGCCGATCCACATGGGCGGCGGCTGGACGCAGGGCCAGAGATTCGGCGAGGAGTTCCACAGACTGACGGCGAACGAGCTGCCGCAGCACACGCATGCGCTGAACGCGTCCAGGCTGCCGACCGACCAGGCGACGCCCGCGCTGCTCGGCTCGGTCGAGAACGCGTACCGCTCGATCGGCGCGAACCCGTCCCCCGGCGACGTGACGACGCTCCACCCCGCGACGCTCGCCACCGCCGGCGGCAGCCAGCTCCATGAGAACCGCCCTCCGTCCCTCGTGCTGACGTGGTGCATCGCGCTCATCGGCATCTTCCCGAGCGCGAGCTGACGCGATGCCCTACGTCGGTGAGATCCGCATGTTCGCAGGGAGCTTCGCGCCCGTCGGGTGGATGTTCTGCCAGGGGCAGACGATCCCGATCTCCGAGAACGAGACGCTGTTCAACCTGATCGGCACGACCTACGGTGGCGACGGCCAGGAGACGTACCGCCTGCCGGACCTCCAGGGTCGCCTGCCCCTCCACATGGGCCAAGGGCCCGGCCTCTCGCAGTCGTACGTGATCGGCGAGCAGTTCGGCAGCGAGCAGGTGACGCTGACGGTCAACCAGATCCCGCAGCACAGCCACGGGGTCGTGGCCGCGAACGGCGGCGGCAGCACGTCGAGCCCGCAGGGCAACCTGCTCAGCAGCCCGCCGTCGCTGACCGAGTACGTCCGTGACACGCCGAATGCGCCGCTGCCGCCGCAGGCCGTCGGGCCCTACGGCGGCTCGCAGCCGCACGAGAACCGGATGCCGGTCCTCACGATCAACTACATCATCTCCATGTTCGGGGTCTTTCCCAGCCAATGACCGATCCGTTCGTCGCCGAGATCCGCATCTTCGGCTTCAACTTCCCGCCCCGCGGCTGGGCGTTCTGCGACGGCCAGCTGATGCCGATCTCCCAGAACACCGCGCTCTTCTCGCTGCTGGGGACGTTCTACGGCGGCGACGGCGCGTCGACGTTCGCGCTGCCCGACCTGCAGGGCCAGGCGGCGGTCGGGAGCGGACAGGGCCAGGGGCTGAGCGACTACTACCTCGGCCAGCAGGCCGGCAGCGAGTCGGTCTCGCTGATCGAGTCGGAGATCCCGAACCACTCGCACACGGCACAGGCGTCGTCGGCCCCCGCCGAGCTGCAGGCGCCCGCGAACGACCGCGCGCTGGCACGCTCCAGCGGCGGCTTCGCCTACCGCTCGGACCCGTCGGCCGGGCTCGTCCAGATGGATCCGCAGGCGCTCGCGCCGGTCGGCTCGGACTTCCCGCACAACAACATGCCGCCGGTGCTGACGCTCAACTTCTGCATCGCGCTGCAGGGCGTCTTCCCCCAGCGCCCGTAGGCGAGCGGCCGAGCGGGGCACGCCGGTGGCCGCATCCGCGGCCCCGCGGCTCCTACGCGAAGACGGCCTCGTAGCGGGCGCCGTCGGCGTCGACCGCGATCGGCACGATGAAGATCTCCAGGCGGCCGAGCGCGGCGTGCCGCAGCGGCACGATCTGCTGCGCGAGCTGAGGCTCGGCCGGCCCGCTGAAGACGAGCGCGAACGGCTGCCGCGGTTCGTCGCCGTCCGCGGGCGCAGGTCCGCGCGCCTCCGTCTCGGCGAGCACCAGCTCGATCGGCGGCGCGCCCTCGGGCTGCTCGATCGCGTACGGCTCCCCGATCGTCGCCGCGAACCGCTCGACCGTCAACGTCTGCAGATCGGTCATGACGAGCGGACCCGCTTGCGGATCTTCGTCACGCGCCCGTCGCGGGCGACGAGCGTGAGCGCCAGCTCGTAGCGTCTGCGCGCGAGCGCACGGCGGGAGGCGAAGCGCAGCCGCACGCGGCCGCTTCTGGAGACGCGCGCCGTGGCGCGGCCGACGGCCTTGCCGTCGCTCAGCAGGACCGCGCGGACGCTTGCGACCGCGGCGGCGTCGGCGAGCGCGACGTCGGCGACCGCGCTGCGGCGCGACGCCGAGCGCGTCAGCGAGATGCTGCGCACGCGCGGGACGACGCGGCCGGAGCGGGCGCGCCCTCTGCTCGCTCTCCGCCCGGAGGCGGCCGCGGCGCCCTGCGCGGGCGGTTGCGCGCCCTGAGGCTGTTCGGCCGGCGGCGCCGCCGGCGGCGCGACGACCGGCTCGCCCTCCTCCTCGTTGATCCCGGCGATCCGGATCGTGCGGTCGACGATCGCCTCGTAGGAGCGCACGACGCCGTCCTGCTCGACGGGGACGAGGAACAGCTCGACGTCGCCGAGCTGCGCGTGGCGCACCGTGCGAGTCCCCTGGCCGATCCCGGCCGGCCCGTCGAAGCGGAGCGCGAACGCGCCGTCGTGACCGCGCAGCTCGGGGATCGCCTCGGCGATCGGGAGGTCGGCGACGTCGCGCAGCGTGAGCCGCAGCGTCCGCTCGCCGGCGCTCAGCTCGAAGCCGGTGTCGGCGAGGCCGACCCAGCTGGAACGGCGCAGCCCGAGCGGCAGCGCCGCGGCCTCGGCGGTGGGGTCCAGGATCGTCCAGCCACTTGCGAACGAGGCGGTGGCGACACCGGCCGCCCCTGCCTGGAACAGGCGGCGCCGGTCGAAGCGGAGGGTATGCACCCCGCGATCATGACCGCTGCCGCGGCGGCGCGCAACGCGCACTGGACGGAGTGGCCGTCACGTGCCGATCGGTAGGCCAGATAGCGACAGAATGGTAGTGCAGAGGCCTGCATCCTGGTATCTTGGGCGTTGTGTCCCGTCCACCCTATGCCGCTCGCGTAGTCGACGTCGAGCTTGACGAGCTGACGGCTGCGCTGCCGGCGCTCGCGATCGAGGGCGCGAAGGGCGTCGGCAAGACCGCGACCGCGTTGCAGCGAGCCGCCGTCATCCACGAACTCGACGACCCCGCCCAGCGCGCCCTCGCGGCCGCAGATCCGGCGCGGCTCCTCGACGGCGCGGCACCGGTGCTGATAGACGAGTGGCAGTACGTGCCGGAGACGTGGGACCTCGTGCGCCGCGCCGTCGACGCCGGCGCCTCACCAGGCCGCTTCCTGCTGACTGGCTCGACGCGCCCGCCCGAGCGCGGCGCGCATTCCGGCGCCGCGCGGATCGTCAGCGTGCGGATGCGGCCGCTCGCCCTGTGCGAGCGCAGCATCGGGACTTCGTCGGTCAGCGTCGGGGAGCTGCTGACCGGCAGACAGGCACCGATCTCGGGAAGCTCCTCGGCTCGACTCGCCGACTACGTGGACGAGATCGTGGCGTCGGGCTTCCCCGGGCTGCGACCGATCTCGGGCCGCGCACTGCGGGCCCAGCTCGACGGCTACCTGCTGCGGATCGTCGATCGTGACTTCGAGGAGCTCGGGCACAACCTGCGCGACCCGGCAGCGCTGCGCCGTTGGATGACGGCGTACGCGGCGGCGTCGTCGACGACCGCCTCCTTCGAGACGATCCGCGACGCCGCCACCAGCGGCCATGGCGACAAGCCCGCGAAGACGACGACGATCCCCTACCGCGACGTGCTCGAACGACTGTGGATCGTCGACCCCGTCCCCGCGTGGCTGCCGACGCGCAACCGCATCACGCGGCTCTCCGCTCCACCGAAGCACCAGCTGGCCGACCCCGCGCTGGCCGCGCGCCTGCTCGGCGTCGACGCCGACGCGCTGCTCGACGGTCGTGCGGCCGGACCGCCGGTCCCGCGCGACGGACCGCTGCTCGGCTCGCTGTTCGAGTCGCTCGTCACGCTCTCGGTGCGGACGTGTGCCCAGGCGGCTGAGGCGACCGTGAAGCACCTGCGCACCGCCGGCGGCAGACGCGAGGTCGACCTGATCGTCGAACGTGCCGACGGGCGCGTCGTCGCGATCGAGGTCAAGCTCACGCGCGACGTCAAAGACCACGACGTGATGCACCTGCACTGGCTCCAGCGCCAGCTCGGCGACGACCTGCTCGACGCAGTCGTCGTCACGACAGGACCGGACGCGTACCGGCGCGCCGACGGGATCGCGGTCGTTCCGGCGGCCCTGCTGGGCCCCTGACCGCTACAGCCCTCTCCCCTCCTGCTCGCGCGCCCGCTCGCGGTCCTCGCTGTAGCCGACCTCGAGGAAGACGAGCGAGACGGCGATCGTCGCGGCGACGCCGACGATCCCCCAGCCGACGATCTGGCCGGTCGCGCCGCCGGCGGCGATCACGACGACGAGACCGGCGATCAGCAGCACGAGCGGGACGACCGCGCGGCGCAGCGCCGCACGCTGCCACTCCTCCCGGGGCGTTCTGCTCGGCGTCTCGTCGCCGGCCATGCAGCTGGCTTACCCGGCCGCGGCGCCGCCCAGCCGGGCTCAGCGGTCGGCCGGCAGGTGGCCGTGCTCGTAGCTCTGCTTCGCGAGCCGCAGGTAGACGAAGCTGTCCGTCGAGACGACGCCGTCGACGCCGCGCAGCTGCTCGGTCACGTCGAGCAGGTGCTGGTGGTCGCGGCAGACGATCTCCAGCATCAGGTCGAACTGGCCGGCGACGATCACGACGTAGCTGACCGCCTCGAACTCGGAGACGACGTCGGCGACCGCCTGCGGCGCGCCGCTCGTCTTGACGCCGACCATCGCCATCGCGTCGAAGCCGAGCGCGAGCGGGTTGGTGACGCCGACGACGTCGAGCACGCCGGCCTCGGTGAGGCGCTCGTAGCGGTTGCGGATCGTGCCCTCCGCGACGTCGAGGCGGCGGGCGATGTTGCGGAACGACTCGCGGCCGTCGGCCTGCAGCGTCTCGATGATCGCCCGGTCGAGATCGTCGATCGTCGCCGATCTCGCGATCGCGCCGCGTTTCCGGGCTGGCATGACCGCGATCGTACTGCATTGCACGCTTTGCGGAGTACGACCGCTGGACAGCTGCGCATCCATCCCGATAAGCTCGGTTTCGTTACGCAAAGCGCAACGAACGACAAGGACGGATGGCTCGTGGCTCACACCACTGACAGCACTTCTGCGCAGAACGTCGTCGGCGGCCGCAAGGTAGACGCGGTCGACGGCGCGACGCGCGAGATCGTCAACCCCGCCACGGGCGCGACGATCGGCGTCGTGCCCGAGGGCACCGGCGCCGACGTCGAGCGGGCCGTCGAGGCGGCGCGCGCCGCGAAGGCGGAGTGGCTCGACGCGACGCCGGGCGAGCGCGCGGGGGTCCTGCTCGGGATCGCCGACGTGATCGACGCCAACCGCGAGCAGCTCGCGCAGCTGGAGTCGGCCGACGCCGGCAAGCCGCTGGAGGCCGCCCGCGAGGAGATGGACGGCTGCGCCGACGTGCTGCGCTACTTCGCCGGCGCCGCCCGCAACCTCGAGGGCAAGGCCGCGGGCGAGTACATCAAGGGCTACACGTCGATGGTGCGGCGCGAGCCGATCGGCATCGTCGCCGGCATCGCACCGTGGAACTACCCGCTGATGATGGCCGCGTGGAAGCTCGGCCCGGCGCTCGCCGCCGGCAACGTGCAGATCCTCAAGCCGGCCGAGGGCACGCCGCTGTCACTGCTCGCGCTCGCCGACCTCACGCGCGACACGATCCCCACGGGCGTGCTGAACGTGATCACCGGCGACGGCCCCAACGTCGGCCAGAAGCTCGTCGAGCACCCCGCGATCGGGCTCGTCTCGCTGACCGGCGACGTCCGCACCGGCAAGACGATCGCCCGCACCGCGGCGGACACCCTCAAGCGCGTCCACCTGGAGCTGGGCGGCAAGGCGCCCGTCGTCGTGCTCGACGACGCGGACGTCGAGCAGGCCGTCGCGGCGATCCGCGTCGCCGGCTACTGGAACGCCGGCCAGGACTGCACCGCCGGCACTCGCATCATCGCCACGAAGGGCGTCTACGACCGGCTCGTCGAGCAGCTCGTCCCCGCGGTCGCGTCGCTGAAGGTCGGCGACCCCGCCGACGGCGACGAGATCGAGATGGGCCCGGTCATCTCCAAGCGCCAGCAGGAGCGGGCGTTCGGCTTCCTGGAGCGCGCGACCGCCGCCGGCGCCACGGTCCTCACGGGCGGCTCCAACGGCGCCGGCCCGGCCGGCGGCTCGTTCGTCGCCCCGACGATCGTCGCCGACGTGACGCAGGACAGCGAGATCGTCCAGAACGAGGTCTTCGGACCCGTCGTGACGATCCAGCGGGTCGACGACTACGCGCAGGCGCTCGCCTACGCCAACGACTCGCGCTACGGCCTGGCCGCCTCGGTCTTCACCGAGAACGTCGGCCGTGCCCTCGACGCCGCCCGCCGCCTGGAGTTCGGCTGCGTCTGGGTCAACGACCATCTCACCCCGATCACCTCGGAGATGCCGCACGGCGGCTTCAAGGAGTCGGGCTACGGCAAGGACATGTCGATGTACTCACTCGAGGACTACACGCAGGTCAAGCACGTCGCGATGCGGATCGGCATCTGATGACGGCGACCGCGAGCAATCCCAGCCCGACCGGCCTCGACCTGCAGCAGGCCGCGAAGGACCACCTCTGGATGCACTTCACGCGCATGAGCGCGTACGAGGACGCCCCCGTGCCGATCATCGCGCGCGGCGAGGGCTGCTACCTGGAGGACATCAACGGCAAGCGCTACCTCGACGCGCTCGCCGGCCTCTTCGCCGTCCAGATCGGCTACTCGCACGGCGAGGAGATCGGCGCGGCGGTGGCGGCGCAGATGCAGGAGCTGCCCTACTACACGAACTGGAGCTACGCGCACCCGCGCGCGATCGAGCTGGCGAAGGAGATCGCCGACCTCGCGCCGGGCGACCTCAACCGCGTCTTCTTCACCAACAGCGGCTCGGAGGCGGTCGAGTCGGCGTGGAAGCTCGCGCGCCAGTTCCACACGGCCAACGGCGAGCGCCGCTGGAAGGCGATCGGCCGCGACGTGGCGTACCACGGCGCGACGATGGGCGCGCTCTCGATCAACGGCGTCGCGCCGATCCGCACGCCGTTCGAGCCGCTCGTGCCGCAGGTCGGCCATGTCCGCAACACGAACCGCTTCCGCCGCCCCGAGGGCGAGACGGAGGAGCAGTTCACGCAGTTCCTGCTCGACGACCTCGAGCACCGGATCCTGTCCGAGGGACCGGAGACGGTCGCGATGGTGATCATGGAGCCGGTGCAGAACTCCGGCGGCGCGTTCACTCCCCCGGCCGGCTACTTCCAGGGCGTCCGCGCGCTCTGCGACGAGCACGGCATCCTGCTCTGCGCTGACGAGGTGATCACGGCGTTCGGCCGCATCGACGGCTGGTTCGCCTCCGAGCACTACGACATCAAGCCGGACCTGATCACGATGGCGAAGGGCATGTCGTCGGCGTACGCGTCGATCGGCGCCGTCGTCGCGTCCGACCGCGTCGCCGAGCCGTTCCTGCACGGCGCCGAGTCGTTCATGCACGGCCTCACGTTCGGCGGACACCCCGTCCAAACGGCGATCGCGCTGAAGAACATCGAGATCATGAAGCGCGAGCGGGTCGTCGAGGGCGTCGCGGAGAGAACCGCCGCGTTCCGCCAGACGCTCTCCCAGCTGCTCGAGCTGCCGATCGCCGGCGACCTGCGCGGCACCGGCTTCTTCTTCGCGCTGGAGCTGGTGAAGGACAACGAGACCAACGCGACGTTCACCGACGACGAGGCCGAGAAGCTGCTGCGCGGCTTCCTCTCCGAGCGCCTCTACGACGCCGGCATCATCTGCCGCGCCGACGACCGCGGCGATCCGGTCGTGCAGATCTCCCCGCCGCTCGTCGCCGGCCAGGCCGAGTTCGACGAGATCGCCGGCATCCTCGGCGAGGTGCTGGGCGAGGCCAGCAGACTGGTCGGGCACTGATCCCGCCCGCGGGAGCCGTCGCGCTTTCCGCTTCGCAGGACCGGGGCCTCGTCGTACGACGCGGCCCCGCTGCGTTCTCAGCTCGTCGCGATCACCAGGATATGACCGCGCCGGTCGAGAGCGACACGTCCGTCGCCAATCTGTTGCTCCAGCAGAAGTTGGCGCCTAGCGTTCTGATCAGGTTGAGCTCGCCGGTGGCAGTCACGGTGCTCGCACCGTTCGTCACTCTGCCTCTCAGCGTGCCCGCGTATAGGCACTCGCCTCTCGTCAGCGCGCTTGTCAGTAGGAACCGCAGGTTCGACACCGTCGCGGTCCCCGACGCACTGCCGGCGGCATCGCCCACGATCGCCACGTCGACCGGCACGGTCGACGTGACTAGGCTGGCGTTCCCCAGGTTGAACTCGCTTCCACAACCAGAGAGCGTGAGCGCGGAGACGCTCCCTGCCGCCCCGAGCGAGGTCCCGGCCAGCACGATGTTCACGCCGGAGAGCGTGCACGAAGAGACGCCGAACGGCGTTCTGAACACCAGTCTGCCCGTGTCGGTGGTCGAGCTGTAGGGATTGGGACTGACGGCGGCGACTGCGCTGCCGCTGACGAACGCTGCGCATACGAGCGCGATTGCCGTGCCGAGCAAGCAGGTGGCACGCTTCACAAGCGACATCTGTTGCCTTTCGTTGAATGCGGGCGGACTACCAGCTGATCGTGGCGCCGGTCGAGAGCGTCAAGGTCACGCTCTCGGCGCTCGCGCACGCGTTGCTGCCTATCTGTCTGTACAACGAGAGGGTCCCGGCGACCGTCACTGCGCTCGCTCCGTTCGCCACCCGGCCCGTGAGCGCGCCCTGGTATAGGCACGTGCCGCCGAGGACGTTGTACGTCACGAACAGGACGTTGGTGAACGTCGCCGTCCCCATCGCGCTCGCGGGTGCGTCGCCGACGATCGTCACGCCGATCGTCGAGCCCGCTAGGCCGAGGTTCACGGCGGTCACCGGGCCGCTGCATCTGCCGAATCTCGCCGCGGAGATCGCGCCCGACGCTCCGGCACCGGTGCCCGACAGTCTGACCGAGACGCCGCTCATCGCGCAGTTCGTCGTGCCGAACAGGGATCTGAGCGTCAGGCTGCCGGTGTCCGTCGACGCGGAGTACGGGTCGGGGCTGATCGCCGCGCTCGCCGAGCCCGCCAGCGCTCCGGCGCAGAGAGCCCCTGTCGTGCCGAGGGCGAGAGCAGCGTGCCTGCTGTTCCTCGTCAGGAACTTGCTCGCGGTCACCATGTCACCGTCGCCCCCGTCGCGATCGACAGGGTGACTCCGAGCGTCGAGAACACCGTGCAGCCGCCGGCCCCTAGGTGTCTGAACAATCTCAGGCCGGTGCCGACCGTCAGCGTGCTCGCGCCGTTTGCCACTCTGCCGCTCAGCGTGCCCGCGTATAGGCATTGACCGCCTGTGATGTGTCTCACTAGGACCCGCACGTCAGTCATCGTCACCGTTCCCGAGCCGCTGCCGGGCGCGTCTCCGACGATCGCGACGTCGATCGGCGCCGTGCCGGTGACTAGGCTCGCGTCGACGGTCGAGAACTCCACACCGCACGTCGAGAACGCGAGTGCTGAAATGCTCCCCGCAGCACCCGACGACGTGCTGGCGAGCGCGAGGTTCACCCCCGACACCGTGCATCTGCTTATCCCGAAACTCGTGGTGAGCGTCACGACCCCGGTGTCGGTCGCCGAGCTGTAGGGGTTCGGGCTCACCGCTGCATGCGACGAGCCCGTCAGCATCGCAGCGAACGCAACTGCTGTGCCGACCACGCAGGTGGCACGTTTCACAAGCGACATCTCATGCCTTTCGTTTGAAGCGGATGGAGCTACCAGCTGACCGTTGCGCCTGTCGACACGGTCAATCTCGCGTGAAACAGGTTGTCTATGGTGCACGAGCCAGGTCTTAGGTTTCTGATCAGTCTCAGCCACGCGCCGGCAGTGAACGTGCTCGCCCCGTTCGTGACCGTGCCCGTCAGCGTCCCCGCGTATAGGCACTCCGGGCCGGCCACGTGTCTGACTAGGAACCGCACGTCCGTGAACGTCACGGTGCCCGAAGCGCTGCCCGGCGCGGCACCGGCGATCGACACGCCGATCGGCACGGTGCTCGTGACTAGGCTCGCGTCGACGGCGGTGAACTCAGCGCCGCAACCCGAGAGGCTCGCAGCGGAGATGCTCCCCGCTGCACCGAGCGACGTGCCGGCGAGCGCGAGGTTCACGCCCGACACCGCGCAGTTGCTCATACCGTACGCAGTCGTGAACGTCAGTCTCCCCGTGTCAGTCGTCGAGCTGTAGGGGTTCGGGCTCACCGCTGCATGCGACGAGCCCGCCGCGAGCACGGCGAACACAAGCGTCATTCCCACCACGCGGGCGGCACGTTGAACAAACGACATTGTCGTCCTCTCGATCGATCAGTTCAATTGATTTCGCTGCCACTCACCACGTTATCGTCCCGCCGGTGACGAGCGTGATCGTGATGCTGCCGGGGCTGTCGCATATGCCGCTCACTCTTCTGAACAACGCGATGGTGCCGGCGACAGTCATCGACGTCGCCCCGTTGGAGATCCGCCCGCTCAACGTGCCCGCGTATAGACAGACGCCGAACGACGTCGTGACCTCGGTCGCCACATCTCTGAAGGTGACGGTGCCCATCGCGCTGCCCGGCGAGTCGCCGACGATCGAGATTCTGATCGGCGTCGTCGCGCTTAGCAGCAGAGTCCATCTTCTCGCGACGCCGGTGCAGGACGACGCCGTCCCGGCGCTGACGGCCCCCTGCGCGCCGAGCGATACGCCGGTGAATCTCGCCGCGACTGCTCTCAAGGGGCAGCTGCCCGCCCCGAACACGGAAGCGATGCTGATGGTGCCGGTGTCGGTCCCGGAGGCGTAGGGGTCCGGGACGACGCCTGCCGAGGACGGCGCGGACGTCGAGGCCGTCGCCGCGAGCGCGATGCCGGCGACGAGCGCCGCACGCGTCAGGTGCTTCTTCCAGAGGTCGTTCATTCGAAGCTCATCCGCATCACCACGTTATGGTCGCGGCGGTCGAGATCGACATCGTGATGCTCACGGTCGCGTCGCAGAATCCGCTCAATCTTCTGAACAGCGGAAGGGTTCCGGTCATGCTGGCCGCACCCAGCGGCTGCGCGACCCGCCCGGTCATGCTGCCCGTGTATAGGCAGCTGCCACCGGCCGCGTTGCCCGTGACGAGCTGGCCGCTCGTGATCGCCGCGGTGCCCATCGGACTGCCCGGACTGTCGCCCGTGATCGAGAAGCCGATCGGCGTGCCGCCTAGCCCGGCGCCG
This sequence comes from Conexibacter woesei DSM 14684, assembly GCF_000025265.1. GTDB lineage: Bacteria > Actinomycetota > Thermoleophilia > Solirubrobacterales > Solirubrobacteraceae > Conexibacter > Conexibacter woesei. The sequence goes on along the minus strand of NC_013739.1, from coordinate 2,771,304 downwards.
GTGAGCCACGCCGCCCCCGTACAACTGGACGCCGTCGCGCTCGTGATCACGCCGCTCGCTCCGAGCGTGGTTCCCGTGAGTCTCAGCGAGACGGCTCTCAGCGCGCAGCTCCCCGTGCCGAGCAGTGGCGAGGTGACGTTCACTCTGCCTGTGTCGACGGCGGAGCTGTACGGGTCCGACGGCGTGATCGCGGCATGTGCCGCTCCACCCGTCAGCAGCAGCGCCGTCGAAGCGACGGTCGCAGCGGTCGCGGTCAGATGCCTCAATTTCATGTCATTTCCCCCCATGGTCACCACGTTATGGTCGCGGCGGTCGAGATCGTCATGCTCACGTCTTGGGACGCCGTGCAGACACCGCTTAGCGTCGCGACGAGTCTTGCGGCAGGATTCCGCACGGTTATGGCAGCCGAGCCGTTCGCGACGCTACCTGTGAGCGTCCCGCCATATAGGCAGCGCGCGATCATGCCGTTGAGCGTGAATAGCACGCGCGCGTCTCTCAACGTGGCCGTACCCTGGGCGCTGCCCGGTGAAGCTCCGGCGATCGCCAACCAGGCCGGGGCGGCGCCGGTGACTAGCGTCGCGCTCGCCCCCATCGCGATCCCCGTGCAGGTGCTCGGCGTGAGGCTCGGGATGTTTCCGGAGGCCCCCAGCGGCGCACCCGCGAGGATCACCGAGACGCTCGAGAGGCCGCATGTGAGCGTCCCGAGTATCGATCTCGACGTGATGCTCCCGGTTGCGGTCGTCGTGCTGTAGGGATCCGGGCTGATGGTTGCGGACGACGACCCGGAACCGAGTACGGCCACGACGACCGCCACGCCGGCCGCGAGGCCGGCGCGTCTCAACCGCTTCATTGAACTTGCCTTTCATTCGCAATGCTCGACACAACGGCACCGCGCAGCGTCCAGCTCGCCAACGCTCCCAACGACAAACCGTTGACCGCAACGCATCGCGAATTCAACCCGACGCCGACGGCAGGCGCACAGCCTGGCGCGACTTACGCTACCACGGCGCAAAAACTCAATGCAACTTGTCTGCATATCGTCAACAAGCCGAGCTCACGAGCAGCGCCCGAGCAGCGCCCGACCTCACCCCCGTGCCATCGCCGCGCTCGCGAGCTGCGGCACGACCTCGCGTGCAGCCCAGCGGACGCTCAACGCCGAGGGCAGCGTCAGCGCCGTCACCGGCTCGAACCCGAGCGCGACGTAGCGTCCCTCCCTGACGACTCGCAGCGGCGCGAACGTCGGCGCGCGCTCGACCTCCGCGAGCACCTGCGGCGTGACGGCGCTGCCGACGAGCAGGTCGGTGTCGAGCAGGTCGTAGCGCTCCTTGGAGAGGAGCGCGCGGCCGCCGTCGCCGCCGAGCGTCTGGACCTTCGGGTCGAGTCGCATGCCGAGGTCCGACAGGAAGCGCACGAACGCGTCGCCGGGATCTGTGACCGTGCCGAGTCCGTCAGGACTTGCGAGGAAGACGGCGAACGAGCGGCCCTCGAACGCTTCCGCGCGTCTGCGCGCGGCGACCCGCACGTCGCGCTCGGCCGCGTCGACCAGCTCCTGCGCCCGGGCCTCGCGCCCGAGCGCACTGCCGATCCGCAGCGTCGACTGCTGCCACGTGTCCGTCAGCGGGGCTCCGGCGAAGTGGACCGTCGGCGCGATCTCGGACAGGCGCGCGTAGAGCGTGGCGTCGAGCAGGTAGGTGTTCGTCGCGAGGATCAGGTCGGGGCGCAGCGCAGCGATCCTCTCGATCGGGATCTCCGCGTCGAGGTCGAGCAGCGCCGGCGCCGCCGTGCCGCGCAGCGCATCGGCCCGCCAGCTCTGGATCCCGCCCGGCACGCCGCTCACGCGCGGCATCGCGACGAGCGGCGCGCCGAGCGCGATCGCGCCGTCGGCGGCGGCGTAGTCGAGCGCTACGACGCGTCTCGGCGCGGCGGCGATCGTCGCGTCGCCGAATCTCGACGCGATCGTGACGGGAAACGCGCCCTCCTCCGCGGTTGCCGCGGTCGCAGAGCCGCGGTCGCCTGTCGCGTCGTCGCCGCTGCCGCAGGCGGACAGGACGACGATCGCGAGGAGGGCGGCGAGGACGAGCGCGGCGCGCGGACGGACGGCGGTCGGATGGCCAGCGGCGGCCCGCGGGTGGAGCCTCACGGGCCCACGGCGCGTCATGCGCCGAGCTCGATCGCGTCGGCGACGTCAGGGTCGGCGACGTCCCGGCCGCGCGCCGCCGCGGCACGGTAGCGCTCCAGCATCGCGGCGTCGCGCTCGTCGGCCGTGCGGCCGCGCTCCCAGCACGGGACCGCATGGACCTGCGCGAGCGAGAGCCCCAGCGCGGCGGTCAGGTGCGCGTGCAGCGCGCGCACGACGCCCACCTCGCCGCCGATCCAGGCGTGCGCTCCGGCCGCCGGCACCGCGACCGTGCGCGCGGCTTGCTCCAGCGGCGAGCCGGCGCCGGCCGAAGCGGGGCCGACGAGCCATTCAGCGGCCAGGCCCGGGTGCGCCGGCAGCAGACCCCGCTCCTCCTCGGCCGCGACCTCCAGCACCGCGGTCACGCGCGCAGCGGCGGGCAGCGACGCGACGATCGCCGCGATGGCCGGCAGCGCGCTGCGGTCGCCGACGAGCAGATGCCGCGTCGCACCGGACGCGGGCGCGTAGCCGTGGCGCATGCCGGCCAGGCCGATCTCGTCCCCGGCCGCGAAGCGCAACGGCGCCGCGCCGCCGGGGCGCAGCGCGACGTCGAACACGATCCGGCCGGCAGCCGGGTCCGCGTCGCGCACGGCATACGGACGCAGGATCGGCCGGCGAGCTCCCTGCGGCCACGCCGGGAGCCCGTCGGCGCCGCGCTGCGGGAAGTCGAAGCCGTCGTCGCCCGGCGCGGGCAGCAGCAGCTTGAACGCATCGGCCGGCAGCACCGGGTCGTACGCGGTCAGACCCTCGCCCGCGACGGTCACCCGCGCGAACCCCGGGACCGGCTGGACGATCGACTCGACCGTGACGCGGGATGCGACGCGCGCGGCGTATCCGCGGGGACGGGCTTCGGCAGCTCTCGCGGGTGATGGCAACGTGGGCGCTCCGTTCATGTCTCAGGGCAGTGCAGAAAGCGGACTTAGGGCACCCTAACAGAGTTTCCGCGCCACCCACGGAAACCAGTCGCCGCGATAGGGTGACGCGATGCCGGCGCCGCTCGCCCCTCCGCCCCGCAGACGGCCCGGCCGCCCCGCGGCGGTCGACGCGACGGCCATCCTCGACGCCGCCGAGGCGATCGGCCTGCCGTCGCTGTCGGTCGCCGCAGTCGCCGCGCGGCTCGACGTGAGCGAGTCGACCGTGCGCTACCACGTCGGCTCCGCGGCGCGGCTCCACACGCGCACGAGCGCACAGATCTTCGACCGGCTCGACCTCGTCGCCCCCGCCGCGGAGCGCTGGCCCGACTACCTGCGGGAGCTGTGCGAGCGGCTCGTCGCGCTGCGGCGCGCGGCGCCCGGTCTCGAGCAGTACCTGCTCGAAGGGCCCTACGAGGAGCGCACGCTCGACGGCTTCGACCGCATCATCGACGAGCTCGTCGCCCGCGCGCCGGGGATGACGCGCGAGACCGGCTACATGCTCGGCGCGAGCGCCGTGATCGCGGTCTCGACCGACCCGGCCGTCGCGTTCGACGAGGCGCGCGCCGACCCCGACATGCGCGAGCGGGTCGCGATCCTCTCGCGCTGGAAGCGCGACGCGCTGATCGAGGGGATGGAGCGGCGCGTCGAGCGCGGCGACGTGCCGCAGCTGCCGCCGACCTCGGCGGCAGCACGCGAACGGCAACACCAGCGTCGCTGACGTCGCGTAGCGTCTCCCTCCGTGGAGCGCGACCTGACCGGCAGGCGCAGGCGAGCCCGCGAGCTGCTGCTGCTCGCGCTCGGCGCCGTCGCGCTCGCCGTGCTGATGCACTGGCCGCTGGCGCTGCACCTCGGCGACCACGTCGCGAAGGACCTCGGCGACCCGCTGGCGCAGGCGTGGCAGGTCGCCTGGGGCGGCCACGCGCTGACCGCGCAGCCGCTCCACCTCTTCGACGCCAACCAGTTCTACCCGTACCCCGACACGCTCGCCTTCTCCGACGCGCTGCTCGGCTACGCGCCAGCCGGGCTGATCGGGAATGGCCCGCGTGCGGCGGTCGCGCGCTACGACGTGCTCTACCTGCTCGCGTATGCGCTCGCGTTTGCCGGCGCCTACCTGCTCGCCCGCGAGCTGGGCGCGCCGCCTGCCGCGGCGTTCCTCGCCGGCGCCGCGTTCGCGTACTCGCCGTGGCGGCTGGAGCAGGCCGGCCACCTGCACGTGATCTCCAGCGGCGGGATCCCGCTGGCGCTCGCGCTGCTGGTGCGCGGCTACCGCGACGACCGGTCGGGGCCGCGGCCGTGGGTCGTGCTCGCCGGCTGGGCGGTCGCGACGTGGCAGCTCACGCTCGGCTGGACGCTCGGCCTCCAGCTCGCCTACCTGCTGCTCGCGCTCGCGCTGGTCCTGCTGCTGCGCGGCTGGCGCCCGCCGCGCCCGACGTGGGCGGCGACCGCCGCCGGCGTAGTGCTGTTCGCCGGGATCGGGCTCGCGATCGGCCGCGTCTACCTGCGCGTCGCGGAGCTGTTCCCGAGCGCCCGGCGCGGGCCGGAGGTCGTCGCCGCCTACTCCGGCTCGCCGCTGGAGTTCCTCGCCGCCGGCCGCGACAGCCTCGTCTGGTCGGGCGCGACGGCGCCGCTGCGCGAGAACCTGAACGCCGTCGCCGAGCAGGCGCTCTTCCCCGGGCTCGTGATCGTGGCGCTCGCGGCGTTCGGCGCGTGGCGCGGCCCGTGGCCGCGTCCGCTGCGGCTCGGCCTGCTCGCCGGCGCGCTCGTCACCGCCGTCCTCGCGCTCGGCTACGCCGACGCCGACCTGCGCTTCCTCTTCCCGTACGGCTGGCTGTCGGTCCTGCCCGGCTGGGAGGCGATCCGCACGCCGGGCCGGCTGATGACGCTGACGACGCTCGCGCTCGCGCTGCTCGCCGCCGCGGGTGCGCAGCGGCTGGCGGCGCGGCCGGGGGCCGGCTGGCGCTGGGCGCCGGTGGCGCTGACGGCGCTCGTGCTCGTCGAGGGGAGCGCCTTCTCGCTCGACGGCGGACGCCTCTCCGGCCCGCCGAACCCAGCCGCGCCGCGCGCGCCGGCCGGCCTCGCCGCCGCGACGCCGCCGCTGTTGCAGCTGCCGATCGAGGCGGAGGACAACCGCCGCTACCTGCTGTGGTCGACCGCCGGCTTCCCGCGGATGGTCAACGGCCGCAGCTCGACCAACCCGCCCGCGTTCCTCGCGCTGAGAACGCGGGCCGCCGGCTTCCCCGACGCCGCCTCGGTCGCGCGGCTGCGCGCGCTCGGCGTGCGGACGGTCGTGCTGCACCGTGCGCGGCTCGCCGGCACGTCGTGGGCGGGCTGGCGGGGACGCCCGTGGCGCGGCCTGGGGATCTCACGCGAGCTGCGCGACGGGGTCGTCCTCTACCGCATCCCGCCGCGACGGCGCTGACGACGGCGGCTGCGTCGCGCGGCGCGAGGGCAGCGCGACCCACGCGACCAACACGAGCCCGCACCCGGCGCCAGCGGCGAACAGCGCCCCCGCACCCCAGTCGCCGGTCACGACCGCCGGCACGTCCCACAGCGCCGGTGCGGTGCAGGCCACCACCAACCAGCCGAAGAGCGCCACCAACGCCAGTCCCACACCCGGGTCGTCCTGGATTGCTGTCGTCCTGCGACACGAATCCAGGACGACCCGACGTGGCAGACCGAGCGCGAGCGCGAAGACCACCAGCGCGACCACGGGCAGCACCGTCGGCCACGCGTTGCCCAAGCCCACCGCGCTGAGGAGCGTGTTGGAGAAGAGGTCCTCGCCGATCAGTCTCGCCCAGTCACCCGCGCTGTCGGGGCCGCCGATCAGCGGGCGCGTCAGCGTCGCGGCGAGCAGCAGCACGACGCTCGGGCCGAGCAGCGCCGCGCAGACCGCGGGCCGTGCGCGCCACGCCGCGGCGAAGCCGAGCGCGAGGAACGGCAGCAGCGGGATCAGGAAGCGCGGCCCCGGCGTCCCGCCGCCGAACGGCGTCCAGTAGCCCGAGTCGTAGAGCAGGTAGGCGAACGCGATCGACGCGGCGAGCAGCGCCTCCGCGCGGCGCCCCCGGCGGTGCAGCAGCACCAGCCCGTAGACGCCGACCGCCGCCACCGGCGCGATCGTCAGCAGGCCGCGGGCGGAGAACAGCAGCTCCAGCGCCGTGCCGGGGCTGGGCAGCGCGATCCCGAAGAAGTGCGCGTCGTTGAGGCCGAGCTGCGCGTGACCGCTCATGCCGGAGACCTTCACCGCGCCCGTGTACGAGTTGTGGTTGACGCTGCCGAACGCCCACAGGTTGTACGCCGCCAGCGGCAGCATGCCGGCGAGCACCCCGCCGCCATACGCGGCGGCGCGACGGGCGCGCGCCGCCCAGCCGGCGACGTCGCCGCGCAGCACGCCGTAGAGGCCGACGAGCGCGCCCGCGAGCGCGAGCGGGTACTCGGTCAGCACCGCGAGCCCGGCGAGCAGACCGGCGCCGGCGACGAGCGCGAGCCGCGGTGGGCCGGCGCGCTCGCGCAGCAGCAGCGCGAACGCGAGGAACGCGAGCGTCGCCGCCAGCACGTGCCCGAACAGCTGCGTCGCGAACGGCAGGATCAACGTCCCCGCGCCGAGCGTGATCGCGGCCGGCAGCCCGCCGCCGGGCACGAGCCGGTCGCCCGCCCAGCGGACCGCGAGCAGCAGCCCGATCGCGGGCAGCACGGTGCCGAGCAGGCCGAGCATCCAGACGAGCGGCGTCTGGCGCTCCAGCCGCGCCTGGACCGCGTCGCGCCGCTCGACGCTGTAGCCGTAGCTGTGGACCGGCAGCGCGCTGTAGTGCCAGCGGCTGCGGCCGTGCTCGCGCGCGGTCTCCGCCATCTCCGCGGCGAGGTCGTCGCCGCCGACCGCGTCGAGCGCGACGTAGGCCGGCGTCAGCAGCGCCGGCAGGCCCGGCGCCTTGACCGAGTGGAAGTGGCCGTCGTACCACGACTTGTCGCGCGTCTCCCAGCTGTATCTGTCGATCCGCGGCGTCCCGTCGGCGAACGCCTTGACCTGGGCGAAGTACGCCGTCTGCGCCCAGCCGAGGCTCTGCATCACGAGCGCGTAGGCGAGCCCGAGCGCGACGAGCGCGAGCAGCGCGCGGCGGCGCTCGCGCTCGGAGAGAAGCGGCCGCAGGAAGCGCACACCCGGATCCTCCCCAGCGTGCGCGCTCCCGGTGATGCCGTCGTGTGAACGTGGCGCGAGCGCGCGGCCGAAGCGCCCGTACGCCTCCTCGCTGTTCGGCGAGATGCCCGAGCAGACGCGCGCGCGAGCTGGAGCTGGGGACGCAACAGCCGTGAGGAATCAGAACGTCGCGGTCAGCCCGCCGTCCACCGTGACGACCTGGCCGGTCAGGTACGTGTTCGCCGGGCTCGCGAGCCAGCGGCGCGAGCGCGTTGACGAGCACGCCGCGCCGGGCCAGCTCGATCGCGGCGGTGCGCGACGCCTGGTTGAGCCCCGCCCTCGCGACGTCGTAGGCGAGCGAGCCCACCTCGCCGCGCTCGCCGTGGATCGAGCTGACGTTGACGACCCGCCCCCACCCGCGGCCCGCCATCGACTCCGCGGCGGCCGTCATCAGCAGCACCGGCGCATGCAGGTTGACCGCGAGCACGCGCCCATACGTCTCGGCGTCGAAGCCGAGCACCGGCGTCGCGACGGCGAGCGCGGCGTTGTTGACGAGCACGTCAACCGGGCCGATCCGCTCCGCGACGCGCCCCAGCAGACCGGCGACGGCGACGGGATCGGCGAGGTCGCAGGCGAACGGCACCGTGCCCGGCGCCGGGTCGGGCTCGCGCCGGGCGACCGTCGCAACGGTCGCGCCCTCGGCCGCGAGCCGCAGAGCGATTGCGCGGCCGATCCCGCGGCTGGCGCCGGTGACGAGCGCGACGCGGCCGGCGTGCGGCGCCGCCTGACGAGCGGCACGCCTCTCGGAAGACTCCATGTCAGCAGCATAGATGCTTTCCATATGAGCAGGCCCGTGTGGACGGCTGGGCGGGCGGGCGGCGGCCAGCCGCCCGCCCGGCTACGCTCCGCGACGGTGTCGGGCATCGGCGTACTGCGCGAAGGACCGCTGCACGCGGCGATCAAGGCGCTGCTCGCGCGACCGGGCGACCGCGTCGAGGTGCGCGTCGGCCGCTTCGTGATCGACCTCGTGCGCGCCGACGGCGAGCTGGTCGAGGTGCAGACGGGCGGCTTCGGACCGCTCGGCGCCAAGTTCGACGCGCTGCTCGACGACCACCGCATGCGGATCGTCCACCCGATCGCCGCGGAGCGGCGGATCGTGCGCGTCGACGACGCCGGCGAGGTGCTGTCGGCGCGGCGCTCGGCGCGCCGCGCGACCGCCGTCGAGCTGTTCGACAAGCTCGTCGCGTTCCCGTCGCTGCTCGCGCACCCGAACCTGACGATCGAGCTGCTGCTCGCGCGCGAGGACCACATCCGCGCCGCCGCGCCGGTCCGCACGCGCAGCCGCCGCCGCACGCGCGACCCCGGCGAGCGCCGCCTCGTCGAGCTGCTCGACCGCGTCGAGCTGCGCGGTCCCCAGGACGTGCTGCTCGCGCTCCCGCCGCTGCCCTCCGAGCCGTTCAGCACGAGGGAGCTGGCCGTCCTGCTCGGCTGCCCGACCGTGCTCGCGCAGCGGACCGCCTACTGCCTTCGGCTGATGGAGCTGATCGAGCCGGCCGGCAAGCGCGGGCGCACCCCGCTGCACCGCCTGACGGCGTGAACGCTGCGGTCCGCGCACTCGTGGATACTGGCCGGGTGACCGAGCGCAACGTGCTGGGCGGCGAGCTGGAGCCGTGCGGCACCGACCCCCTCACCGGCTTCTACCGCGACGGCTGCTGCAGCACCGGTCCCGAGGACCGCGGCAGCCACACGATCTGCGCGGTCGTGACGGCCGAGTTCCTCGAGCACCAGCGCTCGATCGGCAACGACCTCAGCACGCCGGTGGAGCAGTACGGCTTCCCCGGCCTCAAGCCCGGCGACCGCTGGTGCGTGACCGCGGTCAACTGGCTGCGCGCGCACGAGGACGGCGCCGCCGCGTTCGTCGTGCTCGCCTCGACGCACGAGCGCGCGCTCGACGTCGTGCCGCTCGCCGCGCTGCGCGAGCACGCCGTCGACGTGCCGCCGGACCCCGGCTCGCTCGGCTGAGCGAGCCCGCCGTGCCCGCCGCGCGGCTGAGCGCAGCGGCGCCGCGCGCTCAGCGCGGCAGCAGCAGCGGCCAGCCGAGCGTGCTCGCGGGCGTCCCGGGCCCGCTCGCGAGCCCGACGACGCGGACGCTCGCCGCGCCCGCCAGTCTCGTCACGCGCTTGCCGACGTTCGCCGGCACCGGCAGCACGACCTCGCTCGCGCCGGCCTTCGTGCGCGTGACCGGCTTCGAGCCGAGCGCGACGTAGCGGCCGCCGCGCGGCAGCCCGGTGCGGCCGCCGCCGGCGACGCTGCGGCCCGGCGCTCTGACGCGTCTGGCGATCGCGCTCGGGACCCACAGCACCGCTCTGCCCGAGCAGGCGCTGGAGCAGGCGAGCGTCGCCGGCAGGCCGCTGGCGGCGAGCGCTCTCAGCGCGCCCGAGCGGACGAGCGTCACGCGCGTGCTGACGGCGGTCGGCTTGGAGCCCTTCGGCGTCAGCGCGAGCCCGAGCCGCAGACCGAGCGAGGAGGTGTTGCGCAGCGACCGGCCGGGGGCGGCGCGCAGTCTCAGCGCAAGCGAGAACGAGCCCGCGCGTCTGCGCACGACGGCGCTGCTGGCGACTGTCACGTAGCCCTTGCCCCGCGGACGCCCGGGATCGCGGCGGGAGACCTTGCGCCCGGCGAGGCCCGCGGCGCTCGCCGTCGCGGCGGGCGCGTAGACGCGCGCCTCGACGCGGCACGAGTCGGCGCACGTGGCGGCGAGCGGCACGCCGCCGGCGAAGGCGGACGAGAGGTCGCCGGTGCGCGGCGCCAGCGCCGTCGCGAGCGAGACGACGCGCCAGCTGTATCTGGTCGGCGTTCTCTGCACGTTGCCGGCCGCGTCGGTCGCGCGGACGCCGAGCGAGTGGGTGCCGAGCTCGAGCGCTCTCAGCCGCAGCGGCGAGGTGCACGGCGTCGCCGTTCTGCGGTCGACCGAGCAGACGAACGTCGTGCCCGGCTCGGAGCCGGCGAACGTCAGCGTCGCGGTGCGCGCTCCGGTCAGTCTCGGCGGACCGGCGCTGATCGTCGAGGTCGGCGCGACGGTGTCGATCGTGAAGACGACGTCCTGGCTGATCCCGGACGAGCTGGGGTTGCCGGCCTGCGACGCCTCGGCGGTGTAGACGCCGTCTCTCAGTCTGGCGGCCGTGACCGACCAGCCGCCGCCCGCCGGAGCGACCGCGGCCGTCAGCGTCTGCGTCGGCGTGCGGCTCATCGTCGAGGCGGCGCCGGGGAAGATCTGGAGCGTCACCTGGCCGGCGGCGCGACCGCCCGTCGCGGCGACGCCGGTGAACGTCGGCGCGGGGTTTCTGAGCGCCGCGCTCTGCGCCGGCTGGGTGATCGCGACGACCGGCGGAACCGGTGCCGCGGGCACGATCACGGGGCCGCGGGCGGCGATCACGTTGTACGCGGCGCGCGGGCGGTTGAGCCCGTCGTAGTCGACCGGCTGGCCGTCGAACGGGCTCGGCGAGACGAGGCCGCGGTCCTGCGTCGCGCATCTGAACCACATCGCGCACTGGTTCGAGTAGTTGTAGTAGTAGATCGCGTCGATCCGCTGGTCGAGCGACGCCAGCCCCAACAGGAACTGGGTCGCCGTCTGCTGCGAGGCGTCGCCGCGGACCGCGCCGCTCGGATCGCGGAAGATCGCGCCGACCTCGTCGATCCAGATCCGCCCGCCGGCCCACGGGCCCTGCAGCTTGCTGAGGAAGTAGCGGCTGACGCGGGCGCTGTCGGGGCCGGACGCCTGGAAGGAGTTGATGTCGCCGTGGGCGTGGAACGACCACACCTCGGGCCGCGCGCCGCCGAGCGCAGCCTGGTACGCGTCGACGTAGGCGTCGTCGCCGCCGATGCCGGCGAACGAGCCGGCGACGACCGTGCAGCCCTGGCAGATCGACTTCGTGATCAGCCAGTACTGCGCCGCGAGCGCCGGGTCCGACGCGAGCGGGTACTGGGTCGAGTCGGGGTTGTTCGGCTCGTTCCACGGCGCGATCGTGACCATGTCCGGGTATCTCGCGCGGAACGCCGTGAAGGCGGCCGTGAACTCGTCGGCGCTCGGCGCGACCGGCTCACCCGTGTCGGGCGCGCGGATGTCCTCGCTCGGCCCGAACGCGACGAGCACGTTCACGCCGGCCGCCGCGGCGTTGGCGCGGTAGCTCTCGAATATCTCCCGCCGTCTGATCCCGGCGGGGCCGAGCGTGTCGGTCGCGACGTCGTAGGGGACGACTATCCGCGCCCTGCTCATCCCCAGGCCCGGCCAGTACGGCTCGGTGAACGTCGCAGCGTCGGAGTCGGAGATGCCCAGCTCGACCGCCCGCGCCGACGGCGCCGGCGCGAACAGGACGATCAGGCCGGCGACGAGCGTCGCGGCGAGCAGCAGAAGTCGGATGTGGCGCGTCGGCGCGTTGTTCGTGTACCCCACGATGCCCTGAACACATACCGGATGCGGACGTTGCGCGAGTTACCGGACGATGTCCGCATCCGGGCCGCGGTCAGCTCAGCGGACGCTCGTAGACGATGAACGAGGTCAGCTGGCCGACGTGGTCGTAGAGCGACCGCGCGCGGCCGTTGTACTCCTGCGTCTGCCAGTAGACACGGGACGATCCGCGTGCTCTGGCGGCCTCCGCGGTCGCCTCGATCAGGGCGCCGCCGACGTCGCCGCCGCGGCCCGCGGGCGCCACGTAGAGGTCCTCCAGGTAGGTGTAGCTCGCCGTCGTCCAGGTCGACGGATGCACGATCGCGTGCACGAAGCCGACCAGCTCGCCGCCGTCGCCGACCGCCACGAGACCGAACATCCCGTCCTCCTCGGCGCAGAGGCGGCGGAACGTCGCGTCGGTCACCTCCGGCGCGAGCGTCTCGCGGTAGAACGCCAGGTAGCCGGCCCACAGCGGCTCCCAGGCCGCTCGGTCGTCGCTGCGCAGCGGGCGAATCGCGTCGGTCGTGTGCATCGGCTCAGTCAACCACGGGCGACCGCGCCGCTGTCGTGAACCACCCGGCCGCCGGCGAGCGTCAGCTCGACGGTCGTGCCCGGGAGATCGTCCAGCGGGCACGTCAGCGGGTCGCGGTCGAGCACGATCGCGTCCCCCCAGGCGCCGACGGCGAGCGTGCCGACCTCCGGCCAGCGCAGCACCTCCGCGGCCGCCGAGGTCCACATCGCCAGCGCCTCCGCGCGTGTCACGACCTGGTCGGCGCCCGCGTTGCGGTGGCCGCCGGTGCCGGCGATCTCGTGCGTCTCGGCGAGCCACAGCTGCTCGAACGGGCTGCGCGGCCCCCAGTCCGATCCGCCCGCGACCGTCAGCCCCGCGAGCAGCAGCCGCTTGAGCGGGACGAGGTCGCGCCAGACCTGACGCCCCCATTTCTCGCCGTAGGCCGCGCCGAGCCCCCACGCGAACCCGGTCGAGGTCGTCACGTCGAAGCCGAGCGCCTGGAAGCGCTGCGCGTGCAGCTCGCCGATCAGCGGCGCGTGCTGGAGGATCCAGCCGCGGTCGCGGACGCGCGCGGCCAGCTCCGGCGCCTCGAGGATCCCGAGCACGTGGTCGTGGTGGACGAAGTCGCTCGAGAGGAAGTTCGCGCGCAGGTCGTGCTCCAGGCAGCCGTCCGCGAACGCGCGCGTCACGTCGCGGTGGAAGCGCGCCCGCCCCTTCGTCATCCGACCGTAGACGTCGCGGTACAGCTCGTAGCTCAGCTCGCCGGCGTACGACAGCGTCGCGCCCGTCACGCGCACGCGCTCGTCGGCGGTGTCGCGCAGCGCGCGCGTCTGCGCGAGGCCGTCGCGCAGCCCTGCGAGCGTCCCGCCGAGGTCGTCGAGCGCGCGGCTCTGGTCGACCTCCAGCGCCAGCGTCACGCGTACGTCGAGCTGGCCGAGGTCGCGCAGCCGCCGATAGACGCCGACGTGCTCGGCCGTCATCTCGTGCGGCTCGTAGACGGTCGTGACGCCGCGCGCGTTCGCCTGCGCGACCGCGCGCCGTGTCGTCACGAGCAGGTCGGGCGCAGCGTGCGGGATGCGGTCCAGCAGCTGCTGCCAGTACGGGTCGTGGCTGTAGATCTCGTTGACCGCGCCGCGCAGCAGCCCGGTCACGCCGCCGGCGTGGTCCTTGTCGATCCAGACGTCGCCGACGCGGTCGGGCGCCGGATCGGCGATGCCGAGCCGCGCCAGGCCGGCGCTGTTGAACGCGCAGACGTTCGGCTCCGTCGGCGCCCACGCCTGGATGAAGACCGGGTGCGCGGAGGTCGCGCGGTCGAGCACGTGGCGGTCGGGCAGCACGCGTTCGGGCAGGTCGCGCCAGGAGCGTCGCAGGAAGTAGAACGGCTCCCCCACGGGCGTCGTCACGATCCACTCGCCGGGCGGCGTCGTGCGCGCCTTCGCCGCGATCCGCGCGACGATCTCGGCGTGGTCCGCCGCGTCGGTCAGGTCGACGACGCCGTCGGACTCCGACTCGAAGTGGAGCAGGTGCGGGTGGGTGTCGACGAGCCCGGGCAGCACCGTCCGGCCGCCGAGGTCGACCTCCTCCCCGTCCGGTCCCAGCTCGGCTGCCAGCGCGCGCCGCTCGCCGAGCGCGGCGACGCGGCCGTCGCGGATCAGCAGCGCCGGCGCGGTCGCGCCGCCGGGCGCGAGCGTCCGGATCGTGCCGTTGTGCAGGAGGGTCGATCTGGTCATGCGGTCCTCGGTCGTCACGGGTCGTGCGGCGGGTGGGAGACGTGCACCGGAGGGATCCGCCGCCGCCACGGCAGCGCCGCCTCCAGCGCCGCGCCGACCGCGACGAGCCGTTCGTCGAAGCCGAGCGGTGCGACCGCCTGCACGCCGAGCGGCAGGCCGTCGCGGGTCGTGCCGAGCGGCAGCGAGAGCGCCGGCTGGCCGGTGAAGTTGAAGAGCGTGACGAACTGCGTCGCCGCCTCGACACGGCGATTGTGCTCTGCCGCGTCGGCGAAGCGGGCGGCACCGCCGAGCGTGTCGAGCGGGATCGCCGGCTGCGCGAGCGTCGGCGTCAGCAGCAGGTCGAACGGCGCCAGCTGCGCACCGACCGCGCGGCTGATCGCGTTGATCGCGTCCGGGACCGCGAACGCCGCCTCGGCCCCACGCGAGCGGCCGTGCTCGGCCCACAGCAGCGTGACGGGATGAGCGTGCTCGGCGGGGTCGAGGCCGCTCGTACGCGCGAGCGCGTCGAGGCCGCCGGCAGCGGCCGCGCCGAACGCGTCGAGCACGGTCCGCAGGTACAGCTCGACGTCGAGGTCGAGCGCGAACGGCACGACCTCGTGGCCGAGCGCCTCCAGCGCCGCGCCCGCGGTCCGCACGAGCTGCGCGGCCTGCTCGTCGACCGGCGCGCCGAGCCAGCCCTCGGTCGTGAGCGCGACGCGCAGCTTGCCGTTCGGCGTCCCCAGCGCCTCGGAGTACGTCGTCGCCGGCTGGCGGATCGCGCAGGCGTCGCCGGGAGCCGGCGCCGCGACGGCGTCGAGCACGGCGGCGAGGTCGCGCACGCTGCGCGCGACGGCCAGCTCGGCGACCATCCCGAAGACGTGGTGGGCGCCGTCCGGCGCGGTCGTGACGCGCCCGCGCGACGGCTTCATGCCCGCGACGCCGCACAGCGCGGCGGGGATGCGGATCGAGCCGCCGGCATCGTTGGCGTGCGCGAACGGGACGACGCCCGCGGCGACGAGCGCAGCAGCACCGCCGCTGGACCCGCCGGCACTGAAGCGTGGATCCCACGGCGTGACGGTTGCCGGCCCGCCGGGCGGCTCGATCGTGATCGCGACGGCCAGCTCGGAGGTCGCGCTGCGGCCGAGCGTGACGGCGCCCGCCGCGCGCAGGCGCTCCCAGAACAGCGACGTCGTCTGCGCGACGTCGCCCGCCGCGAGACGGCTGCCCAGCTCCGCGCGGCGGCCGGCCTCGGTGAAGCCGAGGTCCTTGCGCAGGGTCGGCACGCCGGCGAGCGGTCCGCCGGCCGGGGCTTCGGCGGCGCGCTCGAGCGCGTCCGCGTACAGCTCGACGACGGCGTGCAGCTCGCCGTCGACGCGCGCGGCGCCTGCCAGCGCCGCCTGCGCCAGCTCGACCGCCGTCGTCTCGCCGGCGCGCACGAGCGCGGCCAGCTCGACGGCGTCACGCGCGGCGTACTCGTGCGGCTCCATCGCGCTCACCGCAGCCCGCGCCGGGAGCGCGACAGCAGGTGGGCGGCGATCCCGAGCACGACCGCGCCGGCGAACAGGTACGGCATCGCGTCGGCGGGCGGCGCGCCCGGGTGGATGATGCTGTCGGCGAAGACCCACGCCGAGACCGCCACTCCGACGACCCCGGTCAGCAGCGCGAGTGCCACCGCGCGCCCCTCTCTCGCCCGCAGCACGACCGACGCGACGCAGACCATCGCGTACGCGAGCAGCGCCCCGAAGGCGGCCGGCAGCGCGAACAGGACGTACAGCTCCAGCGGCACCTTGTCGGTGACCGCGAGCGTGATCGTCGGTGTCAGGAACGCGAGCACGGCGAGCACCACGATGGCAGTGGTCGGAGTGTGGCGGACGGCGTCGACGACGCCGAGCCGGCGCGGGAGCATGCCGTCCTGCGCCATCGTCGCGATCACGCGCGTGAGCGAGTTGAAGATGCTGACGAGCGCGGCGAAGAGGCTGCCGGCCAGCAGCAGGTCGAGCGCCTCGGTGAGGAAGCCGAGCCCGGCCGCGTCGGCCAGCGCGGCGATCGGCGAGACGCCGGCGCCGAGCGCCTCCCCGGCGCCCAGCAGCGCCGGCACCTGCGCGAACGCCATCAGCACGTACAGCAGGCCGAGCACGATCACGATCGCGTAGACGATCCGCGGCGTCGCCTTGCGCGGCTCGCGCGACTCGGCCGCCAGGGCCGTGCTCGCCTCGAAGCCGATCATGCCGGTGACGGCGATCGCGACGCCCGACGTCAGCCCGCTGAACGTCGAGCCCTCCAGCGACAGCTGGGAGCCGAGCTGGAGCCCGGTGTCGAGGACGGTCGCGACGACGACGAGCAGCAGCGCGGGCAGCGTCACCACCTGCAGCAGCAGCGTCACCTTCGCCGACGCCTCGGCGCCCCGGCTGGTGAACCAGCCGGCGGCGACGACGACGACGACGTAGATCGGCGCCTGCACCCATACGTCGATCCCGGAGCCGACGCCGATCGACAGCAGGAAGCTGCCGAGGAACGTGCCGACGCCGGTGAGCACGACGACCCCGAGCAGCCCGTAGCCGATCAGCATCCCGTAGCCGGTGACGAACGCGCCGAAGGCGCCGAGCACCTGGCCGACGTACGAGTACAGCGAGCCCGAGACGACGTAGCGGCGCGCGAAGCCGACGACCGCATATGCGACGCACAGCATCGCGGCGAACGCCACCAGGAACGACAGCCACGCGCCCGGCCCGGCGACGAACAGCACGAATGCCGGCAGGCTCGAAAGCGCCGCGGCCGGCCCGAAGTACGCGACCGAGAGCACGGCGATCTCGCGCGCGGCGAGCGTCCCGCGTTCGAGCCCGGCAGCTTCGCGCTGCACCTGCCCGTCGCTTGTGTGTGTCGACATCCCTCTCTCCTCCTGAAGTTCTCTGACGGCGCGACCGGGCGTCAGGCCCGGCCGGCGTGCGCGACGGCGCACAGCGCCAGCAGCTCGAAGCCGATCGAGGCGGCGTGCAGCGCGGTGACCTGACCCGGCCCGTCGAACTGCGGGGAGACCTCGACGACGTCGAAGCCGGTGAAACGGATCCCCGCGAGCGCGCGCAGGAAGGCGACCGCCTCGTGCGGCAGCAGCCCGGCGATCTCCGGCGTGCCGGTGCCGGGCGCGAAGGCGGGGTCGAGCACGTCGATGTCGAACGACAGGAACGTCGGGCCGTCGCCGATCCGCTCCCGCACACGGCGGCCGTACTCTGCCGGCGTCAGCGTCCGCAGCTCGTCGCAGGTGACGATCTCGAAGCCCCATTCGCGCGGAGTGTCGAGGTCGGAGGCGGCGTACAGCGGGCCGCGCATGCCGGCCAGCAGCGAGCGGCGCGGGTCGATCAGCCCCTCCTCCAGCGCGCGACGGAACGGCGTCCCGTGGAAGTAGCGCTCGCCGTAGTACTCGTCCCACGTGTCGGCGTGCGCGTCGAGCAGCACGACGCCGACGGGCCCGTGGCGCTCGGCCTGCGCGCGCAGCTCGCCGAGCACGATCGAGTGGTCGCCGCCGAGCACGAGCGGCGTCGCGCCGGCCTCCAGCACCGGTCTCAGACCGGCGTGGATCTGCTCGGCGGTGCGCGCGGCGTTGCCGGGCGTGACGGTCAGGTCGCCGCCGTCGAGCACCGACAGCGTCGCGAACACGTCGACCTCCAGCGCCGCGTGCCACGGGCGGATCAGCTGGCTCTGGTCGCGGATCGCGGCCGGGCCGAAGCGGGCGCCGGGCCGGTAGCTCGTTGCGGTGTCGAACGGCACCCCGAGCACGGCGACGTCGGCGTTGGCCCAGTCGGTCGCGTGGGGGCAGCGGGCGAAGGTGCGGATGCCGGTGTAGCGGGGCGCCAGGGAGGCGTCCGGTGGACCGTAGTGGGGTTTTCTCTCACTGAACACAGCTGCGCACGCTACGAGGCGAGGCCCGCCAGGTCAAGGGCAGTTGTTTACAACCAGCAAACTCCGGGTCTCAGCCGAGCGCTGGTGCGATCACCCACAGCACCCGTGCCGGCCAGCTCGGCGACGGGTTGCGCCAGCGGTGCTCGGCGCCGGCGTCGAACGTCAGCGAGTCGCCCGCGGCGAGCCGGTAGGCGTCGCCCGCGACCTCGAGGTCGAGCGTGCCGAGCAGCACGTGCACGAACTCGGCATCGCTGCCGAGCCGGTAGGCGTCCTCCCCGCTGCCGCCGCCCGGCGCGATGTCCGACTGGATCACGACGAGGCGCCGCTCGCCGGCCGGGGTGAGCTGGAACTCGTCGACGCCCGCGCCGCCGAAGCTGATCGGGCTGCGCTCGGCCGCGCGCACGAGCGGCGCGGGGTTCGCGTCGAACAGCTCGCCGACGGGCAGGTCGAGCACCTCGCAGAGCCGCAGCAGCGAGCCGACCGACGGCGACGTCAGGCCGCGCTCGACCTGCGACAGGAACCCCTTCGTCAGCTCGACGCGCTCCGCCAGCGCCGACAGCGTCAGCTCCTGACGCTGACGCGCCGCGCGCAGCCGCTCGCCGATCTGCTCCGGGGTCATGCGCGGACCCTAGCTGGCCGTGCGGGGCGGCGTCCGTTCAGTGCCAGCGACGGTCCACACCGGTCGGGTTGGGTCCTTCCACCGGCCCGATGAACTCCTCCATGATCCCTCGCAGCCGCTCGACCCGCGCGCGGTCGAGCATGAACTCGCGGAAGCCGCTCGGGTCGGTGTTGGGATAGTCGGCGATCGGTCGCCAAGCGGGGATCTCGACGTCCCGGCGGGCAGGCCACTGCGCCGACGCGCGCTGGGTCGGCTCGCTGAGACGGAAGCTCATGTACAGCTCCGCCGCCGCCGGGTGCGGCGCAGCTTCGAGGATCGCGCCGGCCTGGAACCACGCCTGGAAGAAGTCCTCGTGCGGCAGCAGGAACCGCATCGGGTCCCCGGCGGGCGGGTTGAGGTAGTAGAAGGACGTGAACGTCGCGGCCGCCTCGCCCGCGCCGATCACCGCCAGCGGCGTCGCCGTGCCACGGACCCAGCGCGGGTTCTGCTCCAGCAGCCGCTCCAGCCAGCCCCAGCCGTGCTTGCCTTAGAGTCGCTGGAGTCGCTGCTCGGAGGTCATGCCCGCTCCTCTCGTGCTACGTCGTCTTGATCAGCCCGCCGTCGATCACGTAGTTGGCGCCGGTGACGTTGCCGAGGCGGTCGGAGGCGAGCAGCACGATCAGCGCGGCGACCTCCTCCGGCGTCGTGAAGCGGCCGGTCGCGAAGCCGCCGATGCTCGCGACGACGCGTTCGCGCGCGGTCGCGGCGTCGACGCCGGTCGCCTGCGCGACCGTCTCCGCGACGCCGTGCTCGCCGAGCCACAGGTCGGTGCCGACCGGCCCCGGCGAGACGCAGTTGACGCGCACGCCGCGCGGCCCGAACTCCTGCGCCAGCGACTTGCTGAGGTTGACGAGCGCGGCCTTCGCGGCGCCGTAGTCGATCGTGCCGGCGTCGGGCTGAAAGAAGGCGTTGACCGACGCGGTGTTGACGATCGCACCGCCGCCGCCGTCGAGCATGTGCGGCAGCACCGCGCGCGTCGCCCGCAGCGCGGCGAAGAAGTTCATCTCCAGCGCCCACGCGAACTCCTCGTCGGGCGTGCCGAGGAAGCCGTCGAGCCGCAGGCGCACGCCGCCGACGTTGTTGACGAGCACGTCGACGCGGCCGTGGGCCCTGATCGCCCGCTCGACGAGCTGCGCGGGACCGTCCGGCGCGACGAGGTCGAGCGCGACCGCGGTCACGCCGTCGATCCCCTCCAGGCTGCCGATCGTGCGGGCGCCGGCGACGACGTGCGCCCCCTCGTCGGCGAACGCTCGCACCGTCGCCAGCCCGATGCCCCTGCTGGCACCGGTCACGACCGCCACCCTGTCCGCCAGTTCGAGGTCCATCGGCCGACCCTACTCCTCGGCCGTCACCTCGCCAAACGTTCCGGCGCGAGGTCGACCTCGCCCTCCCAGTTGGAGCCGTCGGCGCCGCGCACGCGCACGCGCGGTGCGTACGGGCGGTCCGGGTCGACGCTCGCGACGACGGCCTCGCGGCCGTCGGCGAGCACGATCTCGTGGCCGACCGGGTACGGCATCACCAGCGCGCGGAAGGTCTCGACGACGACGGGGTCGAACGCCGTGCCGGCGCCGTCGAGCACGACCTCGACGCCGACGCGCGGCGGCTGCGCCGGCTTGTACGGGCGCTCGGAGCGGACCGCGTCGTAGACGTCGGCGACCGCGGCGATCCGCGCCAGCTCGGCGATCCCGGTGCCGGCGAGGCCGCGCGGGTAGCCGGCGCCGTCCCAGCGCTCGTGGTGGAAGCGGACGACCGAGATCGCGAGCATCGACGTCGTCGTGTGGCTCAGCATCGCGGCGCCCAGCTCGGGGTGCTGGCGCACCAGCTCCCACTCCGCCGCGTCGAGCTTGCCGGGCTTGTCGAGCACCTCGCGCGGGATCGCCAGCTTGCCGATGTCGTGCACGAGCAGCCCGAAGCCGAGCTGCGTCATCCGCTGCGGGATGCCGTCGAAGCGCTGCTCGCCGCGGTGGTCGGTCCAGCCGTGGCGCTGCCAGTGGCGCGCGGCTATCAGCAGGCCGAGCGTCGTGACGCGGACCGAGTGCTCGTGCGTGTACGCGTCCGCGTTGCGCATCTCCGACAGCGCGAAGACGGCCTCCGGCAGCGCGGAGATCTCCTGCGCGATCGCGCCGGCGACGTCGCGCAGCCGTTCGACGTCGGGGCCGGGCAGGTGCTGACCGGAGGCGAGCGCGTCGCGCGCGCTGTCGAGCGTCGCCATCACGTCGCGCTCGGCCGCCTCGCGCGTCTCCTCCGTCAGCGCCTCCAGCGGCTCGATCCCGTCGCCCAGCTCGTCGTCGACCCAGACCGCCGCGACCCCGAGCGAGACCAGCCGCGCGCAGGCCGACGCGGTCAGCGTCGCGCCCTGCAGCAGCAGCGGCGCGGTGCCGACCGGACCGACGCGCACGTCCCGCGCGACGACCGTGCCGGCCTGCAGGTGTCGGGACGAGACGAGGCGCACCCGCGCATTCTCGCAGCGAGACGAGTTTGGGCATGGCTAAAACATAAGTTGCCGCTCCATAAAGAATGTGTCAGTGTTCGCCTCATGACGAAGATGTCGCGACGGCAGTTCTTCTGCAGCACCGCGGTGGCCGCGAGCACCGGCGGGCTGCTCGGCGGGCGCGAGCTGGCCCAGGCGCAGACCCACGACGCCCACGGCGGCGGCGGCGCGGGAGGCGGCGCGGCAGGCGCGGCGGCGGGCGGCGCGGCCGTCCACGGCGGCGGCGTCAACGGGCCGACCTTCCGCAGAGGCTCCGTCGTCGACCACGTCGCCAACGGCTTCGACCCGACCGACGTGCTGCGCGACTTCGACTGGGGCAGAACGCGGCGGCTGGCGAGCGGGCGCGTGCTGCGCGAGTGGGAGGTGTTCGCCGGCGACAAGGAGATCGAGGTCGCCCCCGGCGTGACGTTCCCGGCGTGGGTCTTCAACGGCCGCGTCCCAGGGCCGACGCTGCGCTGCCGCGAGGGCGAGCTGCTGCGCGTGCGCTTCGTCAACGGCTCGCGCCACCCGCACACGATGCACTTCCACGGCGTCCACCCGTCCGCGATGGACGGCGTCCCGGGCCAGGGCGCGGGGGTGATCCCCTCCGGCGGCTCGACCACCTACGAGTTCGAGGCCGAGCCGTTCGGCCTGCACCTCTACCACTGCCACGTCAGCCCGCTCGCCGAGCACATCGCGCGCGGGCTCTACGGCACCTTCATCGTCGACCCGAGAGACGGGCGCCCGGACGCCGACGAGCTGGTGATGGTGCAGCACGGCTACAACACGACGTTCGACGGCGAGGGCAACCAGCTCTACGCCGTCAACGGGATCCCCTTTCACTACATGCACGAGCCGGTCCGCGTCAGACGCGGCGAGCTGATCCGCATCTACCTCGTCAACGCGCTCGAGTACGACCCGATCAACACGTTCCACCTGCACGGCAACTTCTTCCACTACTTCCCGACCGGGACGAGCCTCCAGCCGATCGAGTTCACCGACACGGTGATGCAGGCGCAGGCGCAGCGCGGGATCTGCGAGCTGCGCTTCCCGAACGCCGGCGCGTTCATGTTCCACGCGCACAAGACCGAGTTCGCCGAGCTCGGGTGGATGGGGATGTTCGAGGTCTCGTGATGGCGACCGGCGCCAGCACCGAGCCACCCCCGCGCGAGACCCGCCGCCGCGCGCCGACGTGGCTGCTCGCGGGCGGTGCGCTCGCGATCGTCGTCGCGGCGCTGCTGACGCTCGCGCTCGTCGGCGGCGACACGCTGCCCGAGCGGACCGGCCCGCCCGTCGAGGAGCTGGCGGTCGAGCGCACGCAGCTGCGCCCCGGGACGATCGAGCTGACCGTCCGCAACGTCGGCCCCGACGCCGTCAGCGTGGCGCAGGCGTTCGTCAACGACGCCTACGTCGACGTCCGCTCCGGCGCGGCGTCGGTCGGCCGCCTCGCGCGCACGACGCTCGTGCTCGACTACCCGTGGCAGGAGGGCCAGCCGTACCTCGTCTCACTGCTGACCTCGACCGGCGCCGTGATCGAGCACGAGATCCCGGTCGCCGTCGAGACGCCCGCCGCCGACGGCGACTTCTTCGCGCTGATGGTGCTGCTCGGCACCTACGTCGGCGTCATCCCGATCGTGCTCGGGATGCTCTTCCTGCCCGCGCTGCAGCGTGCGTCCGGCCGCTGGATCCGCGCGCTGCTCGCGCTCACCGTCGGGCTGCTCGCGTTCCTCGCGCTCGACGGGACGCTCGAAGGGCTCGACCTCGCCGCCGGCTCCTCCGGCGCCTTCGGCGGCGCGGAGCTGGTCTTCCTCGGGATCGCGCTCGCCTACCTCGCGCTCGCCGCGCTCGACAGCTGGCTGGGCGCGCGCGTCGCGCGCGCCACGGGCGCGCACGCGGGCGAAAGTGGCGGCGCACTCGACGGCGCGACCGCGCCCAGCCCGACCCGCCTCGCGCTGATGATCGCGATCGGGATCGGGCTGCACAACCTCGGCGAAGGGCTCGCGATCGGCTCCGCCTACGCCGTCGGCGAGCTGGCGCTCGGCGCCTTCCTCGTCGTCGGCTTCGCGCTCCACAACACGACCGAGGGGATCGCGATCGTCGCGCCGCTGGCGAACCAGCCGGCGCGGCCGCTGCGACTGCTCGGCCTCGGCCTCGTCGCCGGCGCGCCCGCGATCGTGGGCGCGCTGATCGGCGCCTCGGTCGACAACGCCGAGCTGTCCGCGTTCCTGCTCGGCGTCGGCGTCGGCGCGATCGTGCGCGTGATCGTCCAGATCGCACCGTCGCTGCGCGACCGCGCCGGCCGTCTGCTCGACCCGACGACCGTCGGCGGGATCGCCGCCGGGGCGCTCGCGCTCTACCTCACCGGCCTGCTCGTCAGCGTCTGAGCTCGCCCGTTCGCGCGCTCGCGCCTGGACGGTTGTCCGAGCGCGCCCCGCACTCCGGAAATTAAACAACCAGAACACTGGAAAACTTGTTTCCGGTCAGCTAGGTTCGCCCGTGGGAAGGCGCCGGAGCATTCGCGGCATCGGCGCGCTCTTGGACGGAGCGCGATTTCACGGGGCGATGGGTGTTGACGACGGCGGCCGCTGCACGCCATGACGCGGGTCCTCTACTGGAACATCAACAACTTCAGCCTCAACAAGATCTACGACACGTCGTCGGCCGCGAGACGCCAGAGATCGCGTGAGCGCAGAACCCACATCCTGACGGTCGTGGCGCAGAACCCGCCTGACATCTTCGTCGTCGGCGAGGTCTACGACCGCACCCCAGAGGTCGGCTTCCAGGGGATCCCCGTCAACCAGACCAGAAGAGTCGGCGTCGCCTGCCTGCGGCTGCTCGCGAAGATCCGCAGAAGACTCGGCCCGGCGTGGTGCCTGGTGCCGCCGCTGAAGGTCGGCAACTACGGCAGACGCGAGTCGGTCGCGGTCTTCTACAACTCCGCCACGCTCAGATTCACCGGGCCGTGGGCGTGGTGCCTGCCGCCGCTCGGGCTCAACCAGTCGACCGACCCGGCGACACTCGCCTCCGGCCAGCTCAGAAGCTACGCCGCCGCCTGGAGAGCGGGCCTGCCGGTGCCCGGCACGCCGTTCAACGCCGGCTTCACCGACGGCCTCAGACCGGTGCAGGAGTGGCAGGGCGCGGCGCAGTGGGCGTTCAGAGACAGATACGGCGGGGTGATCAACTTCCCGACCGTCGACGACCGCGCCCCTTACCACGTGACGTTCCTCGACGGTGCGGGACGCACGGTGAAGATCTACGCGATCCACACCTCCCCCGCGAGCGCCCCGGTGGCCGTCGGGGCGCTGAGCGCGATCCCCGGGATCGCGGCACCGGCCGCGAACGAGGTGACGGTCGTGATCGGCGACTTCAACGTCGACTCGTTCGGCTTCTTCGTCGCCGCCTACAACGGCCTCAGAGCGGCCGGCTACGAGATGGCGCTCGACCCGAACTTCGCGGGCGGCCCCAGAGCGGTGCGCGAGCCGTACTGCATGACGCACCTGATCAAGCCGGATCTGGCGCTGCCGTACACCGACAACGGCGTCCCGAGAGACCCGACCCACAACGTCTACCCGCGGCTGGGCTACATGGGCGGGACCGCGATCGGCGGCAGAAGAGCGACCGACGTCGGCGCGATCGACAACGCGTTCATAAGATACGTCCTGCCTGCGAGAAGACCGGCGAGATTCGACACGACCGTCGTCAACACCGTCGTCGGCACGCCGTACACGGGGATCAGACCGCCGGCCGCCGCCGCCAACCTGACGCTCAACCTCGCCAATCCGACGACGTTGCCCAACCCGGTCGGGGTCGGCTACGTCCCGCCCGGCGGCGGCGTGATCGGGCCGATGGCGAGACTGTTCCAGACCTGGCCGGAGTTCGGCGTGATCTACAGCACGAGCGACCACCTCGCGGTGTTGGTGGACGTATGAGCCTCGCCGACCTGCAGGCGGTGCTCCAGCGCCAGGTCGACGCGAGCAGAAGGATCGTCGTCTCGGCGCAGACGCTCGCGGACGCGAGACTGCGACCGCGCGACGGGCTCGACGCGATCCTCACGAGAGCGCTCGTGACGGCCGCGCCGCCCGAGATCGCGTTCAGCGGCACCGTCCCGCCGCCCGGCGTGACGACGCTCGCACTGACCGGCGCCGGCGACTTCGCCGGCGTCAGAGGCGCGTCGGTCGCGGTCACGTTCACCGAGCAGGCCGACGGCGAGGTCGACGCGCGGCTCGTCGTGGCGCTCGGCGCGAGCTGGAGATTCGGCACCTTCTTCAGACTGCTCGCGGGCAGAATGCTGGAGGCGATGCCGCTCGCCGGCGCCGCCTACGCCGTCACGAGCGCCCTCAGAGACGCGTTCCCATGGAAGGGCGGCAGCGTCCCGCTCGATCGCGGCGCCGCGGTCGCCGGCACGGTCACGCTCGACGGCCCGCTCGGGATCGTCGCCGGGCTGCTGCAGGGCGCCTCCTCCAACGCGAGAGCCGACCTGATCGGCCCGGTCGACCCGTCCGCGCTCGACAGACCCGACGACGGCACGCCGCTGCTGCGGCTCGACGCCGAGCTGGCGTTCGGCGTCGCGATCCCCCACTTCACGCTGTCGAGACCGCGCGTCACGCTCGACACGGTCGTCGAGGAGGGGTTCGACCCCTACCCGCAGCTCGCGTTCGCGACGACGCTGTCGATCGACGGCAGACCGTACGGTGACTTCGTCTCCTCGATCCCGGTCGAGCAGGATCCCAGCGTCAGCCTCGCCTGGGTGCCGGACAGAGGCGCGCCGCTCTCCCCCGCGACGATCGTGAGACTGCTGTGCGGCGCGGACTTCGTGAACGCGATCCCGCCGCCGCTGATGTCCGTCTTCAGCGCGGTCACGCTGCAGGGGCTGTTCGCCGACGTCGAGGTCGGCAGAACGCTCTCGCTCACGAGTGTCGGCGCGACGATCGGCTCCTCCGGCCCGTTCGGCTGGGCCGACCTCAGCCTCGAGTCGCTGACGATGGGCGTCTCGGTGCTCGACCCGCTCGGCGACGCGCTGATGCTCTACACGTTCACGGGCGTCGTCAGATTCTTCCCGAGAGTGTTCGAAGGCGAGTTCTCGGTCGCCGTCGACTACGCGCCGGCGGACAGATCGCTCGACGTCGCCGCCGGCTTCAACGGCACCGTCAGCTTCAACAGAGTCGTCTCCGGCCTCTCGAACGGACGGCTCGAGCTGCCGCGAGAGTGGCTGTCGCTCGACTTCGAGGACTTCGGCGTCGCGTTCGTCAAGACCGGTGCCGAGAGAGTCGAATACTCGCTGTACGGCGCCGCCAGAGCCGGTTTCCCGCTGCCGTTCCTCGCCACGCACGTCGACAGCACGTTCCAGGGAACGGTCGACTCCGCGACGCAGACGTACAAGCTCGTCGGCGGGCTCAGAGTCGCGAACTCGTTCTTCGGCGGCGAGGCGAACATCGTCAGAGGCGACGTGACGCTGCTGGCGGAGTGGCGCGCGCTGCAGGAGGACTACCTCAACCTCAGAGACGCGATCGTCGCGCTCGCGCTGCCGGCGCCGGACATACCGAGAGCGTTCGACCTCGGGCTCGCCTCCGCGAGACTGACCTACGCCGTCCAGCAGAGCGTGCTCGCGCTGGAGGCCAGCTCGGTCAACTACGGCGACGCGCTGTTCGTCGCGCTCAAGAGCGGCGAGCTGTGGCGCTACCTCGGCGGCGTCCAGGTCAACCGCAGACTCGACCTCGCGAACCTGCCGCTGATCGACCACATCCTGCCGTCGGACACGACGCTCGCGGTCGAGGGGATCCAGGCGCTGATGTACACCGCGCTCGACGAAGCGGCGCAGAGATCGATCGCCAGATACGTGCAGGGCCCGTACAAGCCGGAGGTCCCGCTCGCGGACAGCCTCGGAGCGCGGCTGGCGCTGACGCTCGACGTCGCCGGCAGCAGACTGCCGTTCGCGCTCTCGGTCGGCGGCAGAAGACCGAGCGGTCAGCTCGCGACCCCCGGCCTGCTCGCCGTCGCCGGCAACGGCGCCGGTGCCGAGCCGTCCGACGGGACCGTCTGGTTCAACATCCAGCAGGCGTTCGGGCCGGTCTCGTTCGACAAGGTCGGCGTCCGCTACGCCGACGGCGTGCTGTGGTTCCTGATGAACGCGTCGGTCTCCGGCGGCGGCCTGACGATCGCCGTCTTCGGGCTCGGGATGGGCTCGCCGCTGACCGACTTCAGACCCGAGTTCACGATCAGAGGGCTCGGGCTGACGTTCGAGCGCGACCCGGTCGCGATCAGCGGCGCGCTCGTCGGGTCGCTCAGACCGCTCGACTTCGCCGGCCTGCTGTCGCTCAAGGTCAGAGAGATCCAGGTCGGCGCGATCGGCGCCTACAGCGAGGTCGAGAACCACCCGTCGTTCTTCCTCTACGCGGTCCTCAACGCGCCGCTCGGCGGCCCGCCCGCGTTCTTCGTCACCGGCCTCGCGGCCGGCTTCGGATTCAACCGCCGGCTCGTGCTGCCGACCGTCGACAAGGTCGACAGATTCCCGTTCGTGCAGTGGGCCGTCGGCGCCGGCAACCCGCCGTCGTCGAACCCGAGAGACATCGGCGCCGAGGTCACGAGAGTCGTCGGCGAGCTGTCCAGCGGCGGCTTCGTCGCGCCGTCGCTGGGCCAGAACTGGCTCGCGCTCGGCGTCCGCTTCAGATCGTTCGAGCTGCTCGACACGTTCGCGCTGCTGACGCTCGCGTTCGGGACCGAGGTCGAGATAGCGCTGCTCGGCCTCTCGACCGTGCAGCTGCCGCCGAGACCGCTGCCGCCGGTCGCACAGGCGCAGCTGGCGCTGATCGCCTCGTTCTCGCCCAGAAGCGGGCTGCTCGCGGTCAGCGGGCAGCTGACGTCGAAGTCGTGGGTGCTGTCCGAGAGAGCGCGGCTGACCGGCGGCTTCGCCTTCTGGACGTGGTTCTCGGGCGACCACGAGGGCGACTTCGTCGTCACGCTCGGCGGCTACTCGCCGAGATACCAGCCGCCGGCGCACTATCCGCAGGTGCCGCGCCTCGGGCTCGACTGGAAGGTCACCGACGAGCTGCAGATCACCGGCAACCTCTACTTCGCGCTGACGTCGAGCGCGGTGATGGCGGGCGGCGGCATGAGCGCCGTCTGGCAGAGCGGATCGGTGCGCGCCTGGTTCGTCGTGCAGGCCGACTTCCTGCTCGTCTTCCAGCCGTTCCACTACTACATCTCCGCGGGCGTCCAGCTCGGCTGCTCGGTGCGCGTCAACCTGCTCTTCACGCACGTCACGATCAGCGCCCACCTCGGCGTCGGGCTCGAGATCTGGGGGCCGGAGTTCGCCGGCAAGGCGATAGTCGACCTCTCGATCGTCTCGTTCACGATCCGCTTCGGCGCCGGCGACAAGGACACGAGCACGAGAATCGAGTGGGACCAGTTCGTCGAGCGGCTGCTGCCCGACACCGGCGCGAGACCGAGAGCGAGAGCGGTCGGCGAGCTGGAGGCCGTCAGAGCGCCGCCCGCGATCGTGCAGATCCAGGTCGCCGACGGCCTGCTGCAGCAGCTCGGCGAGAGAGAGGGCGAGCTGAACTGGGTCGTCAACGGCGCGAAGCTGAAGCTCACGACGCAGACGGCGATCCCGGCCAAGAGACTCGAGTACAGCGCGAACATCGCCGCCCCGCCCGGCCTCGCGACGACGCCGAACACGAACTTCGGGATCGGCCCGACCGCCACCGCCAGCGACAGATTCGCCTCCACCCACGCTGTCACGATCGAAAGCGACGAGGACGCGCGCTTCGCCGCGACGCCGCTGCTGCGCAACATCCCGAAGGCGCTGTGGGAGAGACGCAGATTCGACCGCAACGGCGTGCCGCTCGACGTCGACCCGGTGAGAGGGACGACGATCGACGACGTCGCGGTCGGCTGCACGCTCACCGGCGTCGGCCCCGACCCCGAGCACACGCTGCCGATCCCGCTCAGATACCTCGACTACACGACCGCGCCGCAGGTCGAGCCGCTCGTCTTCAGCAACCCGAGCGCGCCGTCCGGCGATCCGTTCAGAGACGAGACGGTCTGGGGCACGGTCGACGTCGCGCCCGCGCGCGCCAACCGCCCGCTGCTCGCGGCCGCCGCGGCCGCCGCCGGGATGGAGGTGCCGAGCGCGCTCGACGTGCGCGAGCTGACCAGCCGCACGACCGCCGGCTTGCAGGCGTCGCCGCGGCTGCGCCTGCTGGGAGAGCAGCGATGAGCGAGCGCGAGGTCGAGTTCGTCCAGTACGACGTGCCGCCGCTGCGCTCGGGCACGTACACGGTCAGAGTCGAGCAGACCGTCAACCAGGCGGCGCCGAACCACTTCCCGATCACGCGCCAGTTCGCCGTCGCCGGCGAGCGCTTCGCGCTCGACCCCGCCGACGTCGCCGCCGTCTTCCCGCCCGACCTCGCCAACGGCGAGTACAGCGGCGCGCTGCCGCACGTCGTGCTGACGCACCCGACGCTGCCGTGGGAGCGCACGTCGGTGGCGGGCGACACCGCCGCGCCGTGGCTCGCCGTGCTGCTGTTCGACGACGCCGACGTGCCCGAGCAGAGAACCCGCACGGCCGCCGACCTGATCAGACTCGACGAGCCGATCACGGTCCGCGGGTCGAGAGCGACCGGCCTCGGCAGACTGCCGTCCGGGACGCTCTCCTACCCCGGCATCAACCCGCTCGACTACGGCGAGAGACCGGACCAGGAGTGCACGACGATCGACCTCTCGGCCGACCTCTTCAGCCGCGTCGCGCCGAGCGCCCGCGACCTCCCCTACCTCGCGCACATCCGCAGAAGCGACACGCTCGACGTCGAGGACACCGCGGCGGCGATCGTCGACCGCGCGCTCGTGCTCGGCAACCGCGTGCCGCAGGACGACGCGCGTGCCCACGCGATGCTCGTCTCGCTCGAGCACCTCGGGCCGCTGCTGCCCGCCGACGATGGCACCAAGAGCGCCGCGTTCGGCGACGCGAGAGCGATCCGGCTGACCGTCCTGCGCGCCTGGAGCTTCACCGCCACGACGATGGGTGAGACGTTCCTCGGCCTGCTGGAGCAACTCAACGCGCCGCCGGAGGACCGCGCCAGACGCGTCTCCGCGCTGCGGCTGCCGTACCGCGAGGGCGCCGCGCCGAGACCGGCCGCGGTCGCCGCCGCGATGGCGGCGCAGGCCGACGGCACGCTCGACGCGGGCGGCGCGCGCGTGCTCGTCGACAACGCGATCGGGATGGGCTACGTCGCGCTCGGCGAGCACCTGCGCTTCGCCGGCGAGACGGTCTCCTGGTACCGCGGTCCGCTGACGCCGTTCCGCGTCGCGACCGGCGTCAGAGCGCCGATCTCGTGCCCCGACGAGGCCAACCGCTACAACCCGCAGACGGGCATGTTCGACGTCTCCTACGCCGCCGCCTGGCAGCTCGGACAGCTGCTCGCGCTGCAGAGCAGCGAGTACGCGATCGCGCTCTACAACTGGCGCCGCAGAATCCGCACGGCGCGGGCGATCGCGGAGGAGCAGGCGCTGATCGGCAGGCTGCTCGGCGACGCGCTGCCGAGCGTGACGCGCCGGCGCGAAGAGCACCTGCTCGCGGCCGGCGACCCTGACGAGCCGCCGAGACTCGTGACCGACTGGCTCGCCGCACTGCGGCTTCTCAACGGCGTCCCGTTCAACTACCTCGTCGCCGACGAGCAGATGCTGCCGCCGGAGTCGCTGCGGGCGTTCCACGTCGACCGCTCGTGGCTCGTCGCTCTGCTCGACGGCGCCTGCTCGATCGGCCGCGCGAGCACCGGCGAGCAGAGACTCGACCTGCTCGCCGCGCCGGTCGCGCTCGACCGCTCGATCGCGGCCGCGCGCGGCCTGCGGCCGAACCCGCGGCCGGCGAGCAACCACGTCAACGCGAACAACGAGATGACGGGATTCCTGCTCCGCTCGCAGGTCGTCTCGGGCTGGTCGAGCCTCGGCGTCTGCGGCTACGAGGACGCCGAGATGACGGTCGAAGTGCCGAAGCTGCGGATGGCGCGGCTCTCCGGCGACGTGCTGCTGTGCCTGTTCGACGGCACCGTCGCGGCGGTCGCGATCCACGAGCCGCCCGAGCAGCTGCACTGCGGGGTCGAGGGCAGACCCGGCCACTTCACGACGACGCTGCGCGACGTGACCGGCAGAACGCCCGGCCGGCAGCTGAGAGACCCGCAGACGAGAGGGTGGGCGACCGCGCCGGTGCCCGCGCGCGCCGACCTGCGGACGCTGCGCGTCGCCGCCGCGGCCGACACCGTCAGAGAGGCGCTCAACGACCGCTTCAGACAGGGCATCAGAACGTTCACGTCGGCCGAGCTGGCGCTCGAGCTGGTCAAGGGGGTGGTCCGCGTTGAGTTCGCCGACGTCTGATCCCGCGCCGCTCGGGCTCGTCGTCCCCGTCGACGTCGTGGCGCTGTGCGTCGGCGTCGAGGACGCCGACAGAGCGACCGGCTCGTTCGCGGGCGCGACGGCCGTCTACACCAGACAGGTCACGAGAGCGCGCGAGGCATTCCTCGGCGCGAACGTCGCGCGCGGCTACGGCGAGGTCCCGTGGCAGCAGCTGGGGACGGGCGTCCACCTCCACTGGGCGCTGCCGGACGGTCTCACGCACGCGGCCGTCACCGACGGCGCGCTCGACTTCCCCGCCGCACCGAACCGCTGGCTCGTGACGCGGCTCGCGCTCGACGGCACCGAGGCGCGCTCGCGCAGCTGGCTTGTCGAGAGCGACGTGGTGCTGAGCGCGAGACCGTCAGGCCAGGCGCCGGTGACGGTCCCGACCGGCGACAGAGCCGGCCGCGCCAACGCCCGCCCCGGCGTCCGCGGCAGACTCGGCGCCAGCGGCGACTTCGGCTACCTCGGCCGCTGGCACGCGCTCGACGACGCCTGGACGCCCGCGTCGGTCAGACCGGCGCCGTCGCTGCGCGAGGTCGCCGGCACCGAGCTGACCGCCGTCGCCAACGGCGAGGTCGGCTTCGCCGCCTACTACCCGGCGTGCTCCAGCGTCTTCGGCTTCCACGACACGCTCGCCGACCTCGGCCCGCTCGGCAGACCGGCGCAGATCGCCTACGCCGTCGTCGGCTGGTACGACGACCCGAGACTCGACCCGGTCCAGCCGGGCGCGACCGCCGCGAGACTGACCGAGCGCTACGGCTGGACCTACGACGGCGACGGCAGCCCGTCATTCAGCCTCTGCAGCGGCAGCGTCGAGGGGATCGCGTGGGACCCGAGAACGCGCTACGTGCTCGGCCGGCAGGTGCGCGAGCCGCTGAGAGCCGAGGCCGCGCTCGGCAACACGCCGGCAGAGGCGCTCGCCGCCTACTTCACCGCCCGCGACCACCCCGGCACGCCGCTGTTCGAGTCGCTGCTGACCGGCTTCCAGCTCGGCCTGCTCGACGCCTTCGCCCAACCGCGGCCCGACCAGCTGACCGCGCTCGCGGAGGCGCTCCACGACGCCGAGTACGCGCAGGCGACGACCGCGGTCGTGCACGAGATCGTCCCGCTCGACCCGGATGCGCCGGCCGTCGAGCTGACGCCCGCGCTCGCCGACGAGCTGAACCTGCTCAACGAGCTGAGCGAGCAGCACGCGCAGTGCAGCGCGCACGCGCAGTGGCTGCGCTGGCAGCTGTTCGCCGACTGGTACCGCATCTTCGAGGTCGACAGAGCGCGCCGCAACGAGGCGTACATGATCGCCTACGAGCGCTACGGCGCCTGGGAGCCGCTGGAGGCGGAGTGCGCCGAGCTGGCCAGACGCGTCGCCGCGCAGCTGGCGCTCGTGCAGGGCCGGCTGGCGCCCGGCATGAGACTCGACGAGTCCCCGGTCGAGCGCTTCCAGCAGCCGAGCGACCCGGTCGTGCTGCTGACCGGCGAGGGCCTGGAGCTGCCGCCGCGCCACGGCGGCGACGGCCGCTTCGACGACGAGCAGGTGCTCGTCTGCCGCACGAGCGACCGGCTGCTGAGCGCCGAGACGGTCCGCGGCAGAGCGATCGACGCGAGCCGCTTCACCGCCGTCCGCGCCCCCGCGGGGCTGCCGCGCGCGGAGCTGGCGACGACGCTGCTGCGCGAGGCGTGCCTGCTCGACACGCGGCTCGCGGCGGCGATCGCGGGCGGCGAGGAGCGGGCGCTGCGGACCGCGCTCGAGCGCGCGCTCGCCGGCGAGCAGCAGGACGTCTGGACGTTCACCGGCGCGCCGCCGTCGCCCGTCGAGGTCAACTGGTTCGAGCCGGGCGTCTGGCTGCCGCTGTTCGCGAGCTGGAGAGCGCAGTGGCTGCCGCTGCATCAGACCGACGTGCGGGGCAGAGCGGTCGACTACCCGCCCACGTTCTTCGCCGACAACTTCACGCTCGACCAGGACGCCGGCGGCGCGATCTCCTACGCGCCGGGCAGAAGAGGCGTCCACGTCGACCCCGCGACGGCGAGATTCCCGCAGACCTACCGCGCCGACGCGACGCTGTCGCCGACCGCGCCGGAGACGCTCGCGAGACTGCTGAAGGCGTACCTCGACACGCACACCGACCCGACGCTCTCGGAGGTGCTGAGACAGCTGCGCGCGGCCGAGTTCGTGACGGCGCCGCTGAGCGGCTTCACGAACCTGCTGACGATGCGCCGCCAGAGCCTCCAGCTCGACGTCGCCGTCCCGGCCGGCAGCACCTACGAGGACTTCACGACCGAGGTCAACCCGGTCGTCGCCCACGCGAACACCGTCGGCCCCGACTTCAACGGCGACTTCAACCCGCTGCGCGCCGGCTGGCTGAAGCTGTCGCTGGAGCTGGTCGACGCCTACGGGCAGAAGCGCGCGGTCGAGATCCCGGAGCTGGCCGTCGCCGACGCGATGCGGACCGTCGTCGACGACAGACCGGTCCCGTCGGTCGCCTGGCTGCCGCCGCGGATCGCGCAGCGCAACCGGCTGCTGTTCCGCTGGCTCGGCGCCGACACCGCCCGCCGCGAGCAGACGACGAACCCGCCGGCGACCTCGCCGGTCTGCGGCTGGCTCGTGCCCGACCACCTCGACGGGAGCCTCTTCCTCTACGACGCGGGCGGGCGCGCGCTCGGGACGCTGTTCCTCGTCCACGACGCCGGCGGCCCCGCCGTCGACTGGATGTCGGCGCCCGGCGACGAGCGCGCGATCGACCAGCCGATCGAGGTCGCGCTGGAGCTGGCCGACCCGCATCTGCGGGCGCTCGCGCTCGCGCTCGCCGGCTCCACCAGAGCGTTCTTCACCGCCTTCTGGAGAGCGCTCGACACGGTCGCCTCCAACGTCGACCCGACCCCGATCGCGACCGACACCGGCCTCGTCGCGCTCGTCGGGCGGCCGATCGCGCTCGCGCAGGCGGCCCTGCGGCTGGAGGTCGAAGGGCGCCCGCTGCGCGACCTCGGCTGGGACGCGATGTCCGACAGAGACACCGACGACGGTCTCACCGACGTCGAGCTGCCGGTCGTGCTCGGCAACCTCAGACGGCTCGCCGACGGCCTGATCGGCTACTTCAAGCAGTCCGGCGAGGAGTACGACCTCGCGACGTTCTACTCCCAGGGCGCCGCCACGGGCGCGAGCAGAGGCGTCGTGCCGCCGCGACAGGAGACACTGTCGCTGCGCGTGACGCCGACGCTCGACAGCGAGGACGACCGCACCGAGCGGGTCCTGATGCTGCTCGACCCGCGCGGCGCCGTCCACGCGACGACCGGCTACCTGCCGACCGCGTCGCTGGCGCTCGCGCCCGACCAGGTCAACGGCGCGCTCAGCACGCTCGACCTGTCGTTCTTCACCGCGCCGGTGCTGCGCGGCGACGGCGGGCTGGCGCTGCCGATCCCGCAGGAGCCGGGCTTCCAGACCTCCTGGGTCGAGCAGGTGCGGCTCGACGACGACGTGCGCGCGTGGTCGGTCACGCCGGAGATCGACCAGCCGGCCGGCAGAGCGGTCTGGTCGTACACGCCGCAGCAGATCACCGAGGGGTGGCTGCGGCTCAACCCCGTGCTGCTGAGCTTCGACCTGCTCGACGCCGAGGAGAAGCCGATCGTCGTCGCCGGCAGAGCGAACGCGCTGACGCTGCACGTCGTCAACCGCAGCCGCCGGCCGATCGCGTTCGACGCGGGCGCGCCGGTCCCGGAGGGCACGACGCCCGCCGGCTCGGTCTTCTACGTCCACTCCGGCCGCCTCGTCGCGGAGGCGGACGTGCCGCGGGTCGCCTTCAGCGCGCCGGGCTGGACGTTCCAGTGCTTCGACAGCCCGCGCTACGGCGCCTACTGGGCGGCGGCGCCGGCCGCCCGCGTCGCGCTCGCGCCCGACCGCGGGCTGGAGATCGCGGTGACGAACCTCGTCGTCGCCGCCGACGCGACGGAGGGCCGCGTCTTCTTCGACTACTACGCGATCGACGGCCTCAACGACGGCATCTTCGCCGACGCGCTCGCCGTGCAGACCACCGCAGTGAGGAGCCACCGATGACCAGCTCGTTCCCACAGTTCACGATCGCGCTCGGCAACCCGGACGCGCCCAACACGATCTGGATCACGGCCGACCCCGGCCTCAACAGACTCGTGCTCTCGATCGAGGCGAACGTCGAGACGAGATTCGCCGCTGCCAGACCGGTCCCGTACGGCCAGGCGAGAGGCGCGACCGGCTCGCTGCTCTACCTCGACCTGACCGAGCTGGCGCTCAGCGACGCCGAGTTCGACGCGATCACCGTCCGCGGCGACGGCTGGGACTCGCTCTCCACGAGAGCGGACCGCCGCATCTGCCTCGCCCCCGGCGCCGACTTCACGCAGAGAGCGGCGGCGAAGATCGAGCTGCACATCGACCACGTCGCGCTCGCGAGACCGCCAGCCGGCAGAAGCGTCGACCTGACGCTCGCGTCGTTCCGCGTCGCCGGCGTCACGAGAGGCAACCTCGCGGTCCAGACGCTGTTCCCGGTCGTGCTGCAGCTGCCGCCCGACGGCGGCGGCGACCTCCACGAGGTGATCGCGCTGGCGGTCGCGCAGCCGATCCTGATCGGGTCCAACGACAGATTCCCGGCAGTCGCCAACACGCTCTCGCTCGAGCTGGGCCCCGGCACCAGACCGCGAGAGGTGAGAGCGACCGAGGAGACGGCGTTCACGCTCACGTTCGTCTACGCCGACGCGTGGCCCGGCTACGGCGCCGTCTGCACGCGCAGAGAGGCCGCCGACATCAGAGTCCTGCGCGGGCAGGGCGCCGCCAGATGGACGATCACCCGCGGCGGCTCGCAGCAGAGCCCGTCGTGGCTGCTGCAGCCCGAGCCCGGCACGCCGATCCTCGGGGAGACCGGGCTCGTCGAGCTGCGCGTCGAGGACCTCGTCACGACGCTCGCGGGCGGCCCGACGCTGATGGTCGTCAGCTACAGCGGCGTCCCCGGGTACCAAGCGGGCGCGTACGCGGTGACGCTGCGCAAGGTCCCGCACGTGCAGATCACGTCGATCGCGGCCTCCCCGGATCCGGTCGTGCTGCACGACGGCTCCGCCGAGGTGACGATCAGCTGGACCGTCGAGGACGCCGGCGGGCTGACGCTGATGCCGGGCTACCACGACGTCAGAGACAGAAGATCGTTCAGAGCGACGATCCGCGAGACGACGCACTTCAACCTGATCGCGACAGGGATCGAACGCGCCAGCTCGGGCAACCAGGCGTCGGCACCGGTGACCGCGACCGTGCTGCCGGTGATCGACGACTTCAGCGCGCAGCCGTTCGCGATCTACGCGGAGGAGTTCCCGCTGATCTGCCAGCTCGCATGGAACGTCAACACGCGCGGCCAGGTCGAGCTCGTCAGCAGCACCGCCGGCCCCGATCCCAACCGCTACGCGCCGCAGACGCAGATCGGCCGCTCGATCGAGCGCCCGCAGATGCTGACGCTGATGCCGGCCGAGACGCCGCAGGACCTCGTCGTCCGCCGCAGCCTCGTGCTGTCGGCGTTCTCGCCGCTCTACGCCGCCCACCCGGCCGCGAGCCCGACGACCGACGTCGCGTTCGCGCCGGCCGCCAGCTTCGCCGTCGCCGCGAACGCCGCCGCCGGCACGGTGACCGCGCTCGACACGGTCGTCTACAAGCCGCTCGGCTCGCCGGTGGCGACGGGCAGAAGACCGGTCGCGCTCGCCTTCACGCGCGACGGGACGAAGCTGGCCGTCGCCAACGCCGGCGACGGCACCGTCAGCGTGCTGGCGGTGACCGCCGGCAGCGGCTGGCCGCCGTACTCGCTGGCGGTCGCGCAGACGATCACCGTCGGCGGGACGCCGCGCGCGGTCGCGCTCTCGCCCGACGACAGATACCTCTACGTCGTGACCGCCGCCGACGACGGCGCCGGCACGCTCGTCGTGCTCGTGCGCGCCGGCTCCGGCGAATACGGCAGACCGGCGACGCTCGCGGTCGGCAGAGACCCGCGCGCGGTCGCCGTCACGCCGAGCGGCGCGCAGCTGTTCGTCCCCAACGCCGGCGACGACACCGTCACCGTGATAGGCGTCGTCAGCAGCAGCGGCAGACACCAGCGCGTCTACGAGCTGAGAGGCTTCGACAGAAGACCGGTCAGCGCGGCCGTGACCGGGGACGAGCGCGTCGTGCTCGTCGTCTGCGAGGGCAGCGGGATCGTCTACGCGTTCGACGCCGAGTACCCCGACCTCGCCGAGCGGCGGGAGCTGGAGGTCGGCGGCGCTCCGTGCGAGGTCGCGCTCGTGCCGGGCGGCGGCTACGCGCTCGTCGCCAACGCGGGCGGCAGCGACGCGCTCGCGCTGCTCGGGCTCGGCGGCTCCGCGCGCAGCTGCCGCCTGCTCGCGAGACGGATCGGCAGAGGCCGCCGCGCCACCGGCGTCGCCGTCTCACCGGACGCGGGCGTCGCGCTCGTGACCGAGCAGGGCGCCGCCGACGTCGGCCTCCTCACGCTGGCGAACTACACGCAGCGGACGCAGCCGGTCGAGGTCGGCGCGCAGACGACCGACGTCGCCGTCACGCCCGACTCGAAGCAGGCGCTCGTGTGGCACAACGCGCTCACCAGATTCGACGGCGGGACGCCGTCGACCGGGTACTACGTCTACGAGCTGGCGTCGCAGACGGTCACGCAGCAGTCCGAGGGGACGCCGGTGATCGCGATCGCGCCGTCGCCGCGCATCGCCGACAGAGCGGCGTACGTGATCGCGAGAGGAACGGCCCGCGTCGACGTCGTCTCGACGACCGAGCACACGTCGCTGTTCTCGATCGACGTCTCCAGACAGACGAGCGGGACGCCGCGCGCGATCGCCGTCTCCGCCGACGCGCGTACGCTGTTCGTGCTGACCGCCGACGCCCAGCGCCGCCACGCGCTGCTGCCGTACGCCGTCGACGTCGCCAGAAGAACGGCGAGACCGGCCGGCGTCGTCGAGCTGTTCACGACGGCGGGCAGCTCCGGCGCGTTCGCGCTCGCGAGCCCGGACGGGGCGACGGCGTGGGCGATCAGCTCGATCGACAGAAAGCTGTGGATCGTCACGCGCCAGAGAGACGGCAGCTACCAGCGCGACCCGGTCCCGCTGGCGCTCCCCGGCTCCGTCGGGTCGGCGGCGGCGAGCCCCGACGGCACGCGCGTCTTCGTGCTCGGCAAGAGCGGCACGCGCAACACGATCACGGCTGTCGAGACGGTCGCAAGCACGCTGCGGACGGTCACGCTGCCGTCGGTCGGCTCGATCGCGCTCAACGCCCTGACCGTCTCGCCCGACGGCACGCGCCTGTTCGCGACCGACGGGGTCCAGTCCGGGATCCGCGTCTTCGACGCCGACTCGCTGCGGCTGGTCCAGACGATCTCGTGGGACGGCGCCGTCGTGCTGCCGTACGGCGTCGCCGTCACGCCGACCGGGACGCAGGTGCTGTCGGCCAACGTCGGCGACGGCGACGGGCCCGGAACGCTCGCGATAGCTCCGCAGGTGCAGCCGTCCGCGCTGGAGGACCTGCCGGTCGACCCCGACGTCATCGAACTCGAGGAGGTTCACGCCGATGCCTGACCCGTACAGAGGACTGTTCCTGCGCCACTACCTCGGCGACCAGCCCGACAGAAGATCGTCCCTGGCCTGGACCGACTCGCCGGACATCATCGCCAACGGAACGCGGCCGGCCGAGGACCCGACGATATTCACGACGAGAGCCAGCTACGACAGAGAGCAGGCCAACACCGTCCAGGTCAGACAGCTGAACTACGTCTACGTCCGCGGGCTGAACACGACGGCCGGCAAGCTCGACGCACGGCTGTGGCTCTACTACGCGAGCTCCAACGCGGTCATATGGCCGCAGGACTGGAGACAGGGCGGGATCTTCATCAACGACCCCGAGCAGCCGCAGAACTGGGTCGAGATCACCGACCTCGACCCGGGCGCGATAGGCGTCTCGACGCCCGTCTTCCACTGGCAGGCGGACGCGCCCAACGCGGGCGCGCACTTCTGCATGATCGCGTTCGCCGAGAACCCGCCGCTCAGCTACCCGCCGAGATCGCCCAAGCCGGTCGGCTCGATGGGCACGTGGGAGGAGCTGGCCGAGTACGTCCGCTCGCATCCGAACATGGCGTGGCGCAACACGATCGACGTCTCCAGCGCCGGCCCGACGTGGACGGTGACCGAGCCGATCGAGGGCGCCAGAGAGGGCGGCGAGTTCAACATCGGGGTCAAGTTCAAGGACATGCCGACCGACGGCTTCTTCGCGTTCAGCGTCCCCGGCTACGACGCCGGCTCGACGCTCGTGGTGCCGGACCCGCCCGACCAGAAGGTCAGAATCCCCAAGTCGGGGACGAGCATCATGCTGACGCTGACCTGGAGAAGAGGCTTCAGATCGAGCATATCCGTCAGCTACTGGCAGGGCGCGACGAGACCGCCGAAGGGCGCGAACATCATGCCGATCATCGGCGTCGAGGAGGAGACGCTGCGCAGCGCGCCCGCCGACGGGCACCGTCCGGCGGTCGAGCTGGACCTCTACGAATCGAACAAGCGCGGCGCCAGATTCAAGGCGACGCGGATGCAGGTCGTCGGCTCGATCCCGTTCCAGTACTGATGGCGCCGAACTGGGAGCAGACGATACCCGTCGCCGGACCGCCGGACACGCTGCGGTTCGGGATCGGCGTGCAGATGCGCAACATGCCGACGGACGGCTGGTTCGCGTTCAACGTCCCCGGCTACGACGCCGAGAGCACGATCATCTTCCCGCCGCCGCCGAACGCCAGAAGCCCCGTCTACCGGCCGGACCTGGCGGTGCTCGTGATGGTCACGTGGAGAGCGGGCTTCGTGTCGAGCATGACGATGCGCTGGTGGCAGGGCGCGACGGCGCCGCCGCCCGATGCGACGATCACGCCGGTGATCGCGGTCCCCGCCGCGGACGGCGTCCTCTTCGACACGTTCCCGAACTCGACGTTCGACGAGCCGTGGGAAGCGGTCAGAATGCGCCCGGACGTTCTGGTGACGCGGACGTTCTAGGCGGGCGCCAGCGAGACCGGGATGCCGTTGAGGACGGCGTTGCCGGAGACCGGGTCGACCTCCAGCTCGTCGGCGAGCACGTTCGAGTTCGCGCCCCCGTGGGCGGAGGCGACGCGCCAGCCGACGCCGTCGACGCCGTGGCCCCAGCCGTGCGGGATCGAGACGACGCCCGGCATGATCGCGTCGTCGACCTCGACCGGCAGCTCGATCGCGCCGACGCGCGAGCGCACGCGCGCCGGCGCCCCGTCGGTCAGGCCGAGCCGCGCCGCGTCGTCGGGGTGGACCAGGACGGTGCAGCGCTCCGGGCCGCGCACGAGCAGCGGCAGGTTGTGCATCCACGAGTTGTTCGAGCGCAGGTCGCGCCGGCCGATCAGCACCATCGCCCCGTCCTCCGCGCGCGCGTCGAGCGCGGCGTGCAGCCGCGCGACGTCGGCGACCAGCTGCGGCGGCGTCAGCTCGATCCGCCCGCTCGCGGTCCGCAGCGCGTCCGGCAGCCGCGGCTCCAGCGCGCCGAAGTCGATCCCGTGCGGCGCCGCCTCCAGCGCCGCCAGCGAGAGGCCGTCCGGGTCGCGCCCGAAGCCCTCGCCGTACGGCCCTGTGCGCAGCAGCGCGTCGAGCAGCCGCTCGGGACCGCGGCGCGGCGCCAGCGCCGCCAGCAGCTCGGCCGGGTCGCGCCCGGCGACCGGCGAGCCGGCCGTCGCGGTCTCCCGCCGCAGCACGTCGAGCGCGACGAAGTCGTCGATCGCGTCGACGTCCGCGCCGGCTCCCTGGCCGACGGCGATCCCCACCAGCCGCAGCAGCGTCCGCCACTCGTCCTGCATGCCGTCGCCGATCGGCAGCACCGCGGGCGAGTAATTGGCGACGTTGCGGATCGCGAAGCCGTACAGCGCGAGGTCGTAGTGCGCGCGCTCCAGCGGCGAGGGCGCCGGCAGGATCACGTCGGCGTGCCGGCTCGTCTCGGTCACGTAGAGGTCGACGCTGACCATGAAGTCGAGCGCGGCGAGCGCGCCGTCGAGCCGGCCGGCGTTCGGCGTCGAGACGACGGGGTTGCCGGCGAGCGTGATCAACGCGCGCACCTGGCCGTCGCCCGGCGTCTCGATCTCCTCCGCGAGACAGGCGACGGGCAGCTCGCCGAAGACCTCCCCCAGCCCGCGCACGCGGCTGCTCCAGCGGCCGGTCCGCGCGCCGCGCCCGCGCCCCGGCTCGCCGCGCGAGTTCGAGCCCCCGATCGCCGGCAGCGGGAACATCGCGCCGCCCGCGCGGTCGAGGTTGCCCGTCAGCACGTTGAGCACGTCGACCAGCCACGAGGCGGTCGTCCCGAACGTCTGCGTCGTCGTCCCCATCCGCCCGTAGACGACGGCACGCTCGGCTGCCCCCAGATCGCGCGCGAGGCGCCGGATCGTCGGCGCTGGGATGCCCGTCGCCGCCGCGACCCGCTCCGGCGCGAACGGCGCGGCGAGCGCGCGCAGCTCACCGAGGCCGTCGCAGAGCGGCTCCAGCCGCCCCGGCGCGACCAGCTGCTCCTCGAACAGGACCGCGACCATCGCGATCAGCAGCAGCGCGTCGGTCCCCGGCCGGATCGGCACGTGCTCGTCGGCAGCGCGCGCGGTGCGCGAGCGGCGCGGGTCGACGACGACGACCTTCCCGCCGCGCGCCTGGATCGCCTGCAGCCGGCCGCGCACGTCCGGCGCGGTCATCAGCGAGCCGTTGGACGCGAGCGGGTTGGCGCCGAGCACGAGCAGGTGGTCGGTGCGGTCGAGGTCGGGGACGGCGACGGTCGTCGCGGTTCCGAACATCAGCGCCGAGGCGAGCTGCTTGGGGTACTGGTCGACCGTGCTCGCCGAGTAGACGTTTCTGCTGCCGAGGCCCTTCGCGAGCGCGCGGCCGTACAGCAGCGCGGACATGTTGTGGGCGCTCGGGTTGCCGATGTAGAGCGCGACCGCGTCGGCGCCGCCGCGCGCTCTGACGCCTTCGAGGCCGGCCGCGACGAGCGCGAACGCCTCCTCCCAGGAGCACGGCTCGAAGCTCCCGTTCGCCGTCCTGCGGAGCGGCGTCCGCAGCCGGTCGGGATCGTCGTGCAGCTGCTTGATCGAGACGCCCTTCGGGCACAGGAAGCCGCGCGAGAAGACGTCGTCGGCGTCGCCGCGCACGCGCTCCACCGCGCCGCTCTCGTCAAGCGTCAGCTCGAGGCCACAGGTGGCCTCGCACAAGGGACAGGTCCGGTACGCCGTGACCGACACGGGGCGAGCCTACACCCGTGCCGGCCGCAGCGCACCGGTTTGTCACAGGACGGCGATCAGCAGTGAGGCGGCCGACTCCTGCCGGGCGATGTCGGTGGTGTCGAACGGCCCGTCCCAGTCGAGGCCGTACTGGTCGGCGTCGTTGCGCGCGTGGTCGTAGGCCGATCTCGCCTGCGCGCGCAGCCAGCCGCGGTACGGGTGGCCGGGCAGCAGGTCGTCCAGCTCGGCGAGGTTGCGGGCGAAGATGCCCTTGAACGCCGGCTGGTCCCAGTTGCAGGTCCCCTCCCACTCGCACGGCTCGGTCAGGATCCCGTTCGGGTTCAGCTGCGGGCTGCGCAGGACCGCGTCGGCGATCTTGCGCGCGTCGGCCAGCAGGCGCCGGTCGCCGGTCGCTCTGTACAGCTCCGCGAGGCCGCCGAGGATCACGCCCTGGTTGTACGTCCAGGTCGTGCCGCCGTTGTTCTGGCAGCCGCCGTCCTGGGTGTTGAGACCGTCGTTGAACAGGTTGTCGCCGTTCAGCATCCCGCTGCTCTTCAGCCACTCCCACGCCTCGATCGCGCGGGCGCGGTAGACGCGGTCGCCGCGGACGCGGTTGTGCAGCGCGGCCGTCAGCTTGATGTACAGCTCGATGCTGATCGCGTTCTTGTAGGTCCGCTGCGGGATGTCCCACCAGACGCCGCCGCCGCAGACGTCGTCCCAGTAGTCGCGGATGTACTCCTCGTCGATCTTCGCGATCTCGAGGTACTTCGGGTTGCGCGTGACGTCCCACGCGCGCGTCATCGCGAGCGCCCACCAGCCGGTGTCGTCGGTCGAGTCGGCGCGGAACTCGCCGAACATGTACTCCTTGCGCTGGACCTCGATCGTGTTGTCGATCGCCCACCAGTATCTGCGCGAGCCCGTCTGCTTCGTGTAGTCGAGCAGCGCCTGCAGCGCGTTGCCCGACTGCCACCACGGCCGCTCCAGCTGGAAGCGCCCGCTTCTGTGGTCGTAGAAGCCCATCATCGCCTCGACCGCCGCCGTCGCGCGCTCGCGCGCGCCCTGCTGGCCGTGGCCGCCGC
This sequence comes from Conexibacter woesei DSM 14684, assembly GCF_000025265.1. Lineage (GTDB taxonomy): Bacteria > Actinomycetota > Thermoleophilia > Solirubrobacterales > Solirubrobacteraceae > Conexibacter > Conexibacter woesei. The sequence continues at coordinate 2,727,676 of NC_013739.1, read as the reverse complement.
CGTGGCCGGGTCCGCCGCCATGGCCACCGCCGCCGTGGCCGCCTCCGTAGGCGCCCGCCGTCTGCGTCCCGGCGCCGAGCGCCAGCACCGTCACCGCGGCCGCGCCGAGCACGGCCGTTCGCACTGCTCTCATCCACCTGCTCATCCCGCTCTCCCTGCTTGTTGGATCTCGACCCCCGCCTCGCCCAACGCGGCGAGTGCCGGCGCGTTCCCGGACGCGTCGGTCACCACCACGTCGAGCTGCTCCGGGCCGCACACGCGTGCCAGACCCCTGCCCGGAAACTTCGTCGCGTCCGCGAGCAGCACGACCTGGTCGGCCGCCGCGATCATCGCCCGCTTGACCGGCACCTCGATCGACGTCGTGTCGAGCACGCTGCCGTCGGGTCGCACGCCGCTGGTGCCGAGGAAGACGCGGTCCGCGTGTATCTGGCGCAGCGCGTCCTCGGTCAGGAAGCCGACGAGCGAGCGGTAGCTGCGGCGGAACGTCCCGCCGAGCACGATCAGCTCGATCGCCTCGTCGTCGCGCAGCTCGTCGCAGACCGCGAGGCTGCTCGTGACGACGGTGATCGCGCGGCCGTGGAGGCGGCGCGCGAAGCGGTGGGCGGTCGTGCCGATGTCGAGCAGGACAGTCTCGCCGTCGGCGATCAGCGTGGCGGCGCGCGCGGCGATCGCGTCCTTCTCGGGGACGCGGACGGTCGCGACGTCGGCGAACGGCTCGTCGTGCTCGGCCGAGGAGACGGCGCCGCCGTAGACGCGCGTGAGGCGACCCTGGCGTTCGAGCTCGAGCAGGTCGCGCCGCACCGTCGCCTGGCTGACGCCGAGCCGCTCCGCGAGCGTGCTGACCGCCGCCGGCCCCTCCGCGCGCAGCGTCCGCGCGATCCGGTCCTGCCGTTGCTGAGCGAGCATGGCGCGACGCTACAGACACAGTCGCTCAAAGGCAAGCAAAGCTCTGCATGACTCTGCACGACTCTGCGCAAGTGTCGAACGGGGCTCGTTCGCCCCCGTGGGTGCTACGTTTTCTCACGGCGCTCACGACCGGCGCCGCCAGAGGTCACGACTGCCTCGCTCTCAGTGCTAGCCCCTGCTCGCAAGGAGCCTGTCGTGAACACCTCTGATCTCCGCTTCCCCCCTTCCTCCAACGCCGCCGCCCAGCACGCCCGCATCCGCTGGGAGCTGTTCATCCACAACGACGTCCAGGACGTGCTGCTGACGCTGCGCCGAGACACCCTGCGCGTCGTCCACCACGGCCCCGCCGACCACGCCGGCTGGACCGCCACCCTCGCCGACGCCGGAATCGGAGCAGACGCCACACAGGAACGCCTCCCCGCCTGACCCTCGCCTGGGTTGTCCTGGTTCGCTGTCGCATAGCGACACCAATCCAGGACGACCCCAGCTCAGGCCAGGAGTGCGCGGAGCTGGGCCAGCATGTAGGTGGGGTCCTCGACGGCGTCGGCGTAGGTGAAGCGGCGGAACTCGTCCCCGCGAGCGCGCGCCTCGCGCTCCCGCCGCCGGTCCTGCTCCCACGCGTGACGGGAGCTGTGGAAGCGGTAGCTGTCCAGCTCGACGGTCAGACGCTGTTCGGGCCAGCAGCAGTCGACCCGTCGCCCGCCCGCCGGCCGGTTCGTCTGCGGCAGCGGGAGCGACGCGTCGCGCAGTCGCGCGAGAAAGCGACGTTCGAGCACGCTCAGGGTGACCTTCGTCTCCCCGCGCAACACCGCGCGCAGCTTCGCGCGGCCCGGGCTGGCCGGCCGCCGCGCCAGGACCGCGTCGACCTGCCGTGGCGTGGTCCGATGCAGGACCCCGGCCTCGTGGCAGGCGCGCGCGAGCGTGTCGGCTGACAGCGTGGCCGCGAGATCGACGAGCGTCCGTGGCACGCTCGTCGTCGGCACCCCGCGCCAGCCGATCCCGTCAGCGTCACCGAGCGGGCGGCAGCGCCGCACCTCCACGCCCGCGACGACGCGCTCCGTCGGCGCGGTCACCTGCGGCGCCGGCGGCGCGCCCTTGAGCAGTCCGAGCAGGTGCGCTGCCGCCGGCCCGCTCAAGAGCGCCCGCTCCCCGCACGCCCAGACGGCGGCGAGGTAGGTCGCCTCCACGCTCGGCGCGCGGTGGCCGACGCGGTAGACCCCCTTGTGGACGCGCAGCAGCCGGCCGCTTCCCAGCCGCCGCCGCACCTCCGCCGGCGTGACCCCAGCCTCCACGAGTTGAGCCCGCGTCACGACCCCGTGAGCACGGCTCGCCATCGCCCCGATCATCGCGTCAGTCGTCCTGCCTTGGTGTCGCATAGCGACACTGAGCCAGGACGACGCCGGGGCTCGCCCCTCAGACGGTGTAGGAAGCCAGGGCGGCTGCAGCGGTCGAGGCGTCGCGCAGGCGGAAGGGCTGGTGGCGCAGGCGCGTCTCGTCGGTCGGGATCCACGCGAGCAGGCCGACGACGGCGAGCTGCATGCAGAGCGTGTGGGCGTCGCGGACCGGGCCGACGGCCGGATGCCGCTCGTGCAGCTGGTCGACCGTCCACTCGCCGCGCCGGTCGAGCGCGAAGCGGACGATCGTGCGCTTGCGCGGGTCGCCGAGCGTCGTGACCATCCGCGCGACCGGCGGCCTCGTGGTGCGGCCGGCCGGCTGCCGGCGGTAGCGAGGAGGGGGTTCGCCGAGGTTCACACCCCCACGTCGCGAGAACGCCCCGCTTCCCCTCCCCGGGATCGCGCCCGATCGGGCCGTCAGCCGCCCGCGTGCCAGTCGACGATCGCGGCCAGCGCGGCGTCGGGGTCGATCCGCTCCAGCGTGTTGCCGGCGCGCCCGGCGACGGTGCTCGCCGTGAACAGCGCGTTGAGGACTGCCTCCTCGGTCGCCTCGGCGACCGCCGCGAACAGCTGGTCGAGCAGCGTCCCGTTGCGCCAGTCCTGCCCTTCCGGAATCACGCGCACCTGACGCTCCGGCTCGCGCTGCTCGCGCGGGACGAGCTGCGCCGTCGAGAAGGCGAGCGCGATCTCGCCGGAGCCGTCGTGCGCGACCGAGCCGGTGCGCACGAGCCCGACGTCGGTGCGGCGCGCGAGCCGTCTCAGCTGCAGCGGGTGCAGCGGCGCGTCGGTCGCGACGACCGCGACGCACGAGCCCTCGCCGTGGCGCCGCGGCGCCGGCGCGGCGGGCGGCGGCCCCGCCAGCAGCCGCCCGACCGGCGCGCCGAGGATCGTCAGCTGGCGCTGGACGCCGAAGTTCGTGTTGACGAGCACGCCGACCGTGTAGCCGCCGGCCGTGCGCGACGCCGTCCCGATCCCGCCCTTGTACTCGAACAGCTGCATGCCGGTCCCGGCGCCGACGCTCCCCTCCTCCACCGGCCCGTCCGCCGCCGCCTCGATCGCGGCGATCACGTCGGCGGTCGTGAGACTCGAGGCGCGGTTGTCGTTCAGGAAGCCGTCGTCGCACTCGGCGACGACCGGCATCGCGACGTCGGCGATCCCGACCGTCTCGTCGTGCGCGGTCAGGTGCTCGACGACGGCCGAGTAACCGACGCCGACGCCCGCCGTGTCGGTGATCACGATCGGCGAGCCGATCAGCCCCCACTCGTCGATCACCATGCTGCTCGTCAGCTGGCCGTAGCCGTTGAACGGCGAGACGCCCGCGTAGACGCGCTCGCGGAAGAGGTTCCCCGCGTGCGGCACGATCGCGGTCACGCCGGTGCGGACCGCGTCGCCGCGCATCAGCGTGCGGTGGCCGACGCGCACCCCGCCGACGTCCGTGATCGCGTTGTGCGGGCCGGTCGGCAGCTCGCCGACGACGAGCCCCAGCTCGCGCGCCCGCGCACGCGGCGACTCAGGCTGCATCGGATCCTCCGATCTCGAGGTGGACGTCCCGCGGGCGGCCGGTGCCGCCGTTGGTCGGGTAGAGGTCGTCGGGGCAGGCCGAGCAGACGAGCACGAGGTCGCGCTCGGCGCGCAGCACGACGCGGTCGCCCGCGCGCGAGTGCGGCCGCTCGAACGTCAGCGCGCCGTCGCCGCCGACGGGGACGCTCATGAAGAGGTTCCAGGCGGCCGGGACGACGTCGCTGGAACGCCCGACCACGGCCAGCGCCTCGTGCAGGTTCGACGCGCAGCTGCGATGGTCCGCTGCGGCGCCCATCCGCTCGTACATCGCCGTGCTGCACGGGACGATCAGCGTGTCGTGGCGGCCCGGCGACGTGTCGGCGACGACGGTCAGCAGCGGCCGGTAGCGGCTGCTGACGAGCGTGTCGCCGACGCCGAACCAGAGTCTCTGCAAGACCTCCCGGCAGTGGTCCATCGAGAGGTGCTCGCCGGGCTCGGAGGTGAACGCCCACGTGTCGACGACCTGCGTCCCGGGCGTGTTGACGACGCTCACGTGCTGCCCCGCTCGCACGGCGGCGGCGAGGCCGTGGCCGGCGGGGACGCGGTGGCGCACGACGGTCTCCTCAGTCACGGAGATCGGCCGCCTTCGTTCTCGTCAGCCACGCGTACGTCTCCGGGTCGCGCGCGCGGATCCGCAGCGCGACGCCGACGCCGACCGCCATCGCAATCGGGACCGGCAGCAGCAGCAGCACGTTCACGAGCGTCCCGGCGCCGGTCAGGATCGCGAAGTTGTCGACGATCAGCACGACGACGGTCCCGAGCGCCAGCCCCGCCACGACGGGCGCGATCACCCGCTGGATCACGTTCGCGTCGGACGGGACGCGCCAGAACCAGGCGACGACGGCGAACGAGCAGAGCGCCTGCAGCGCGATCAGGCCGACGATCCCGGTGCCGTTGAGCCACAGGAACGTCTGCTCGTACGGCGCCGCTCCGAACAGCGTGAAGACGCCGACGACGACCGTCATCATCGCCACCTGCGTGATGCTCGCGACCCCCGGGGCGCCGTTCTTCGGCCGAGCGCGGCCGAGCGCTCTCGGCAGGACGCCCTCGCGGCCGAGCACGAAGAAGTAGCGCGAAGCCGCGTTGTGGTAGGCCAGTGTCGACGCGACGGTGCTCGTCACGATCAGGATGTGCATCACGTCGCTGGCGCCCTTGCCGACCCATTCGCGCATCGCGATGAAGTACATGTCGGCCGGGTCCGCGTCGGCGACTCTGAGCGCCTCGGCGGAGCCGAACGCCATGATCACGGTCCACACGATCAGCGCGTAGAAGAGGCCCATGAAGGCGACGGCGAGGAACGTCGCGCGCGGGATCGTCCGCTTCGGATCACGCGCCTCCTCGCTGTAGATCGCCGTCGACTCGAACCCGAGGAAGGCGCCGAACGAGAGCACGAACAGCGCGCCGACGCCGGGGCCGAAGATGCTCGCCGGCTCGAAGCTGGTGAAGCTCAGCCCATCCGCTCCGCCGTCGAGGATCACCGGCACCGCCAGCACGACGAGGATCAGCACCTCGGCGATCAGCAGCACCGCCAGCACCTTCGCGCTGAGCGTGATGCGGTTGTAGCCAAGGAATGCGATCGCGACCAGGCCGAGCAGCGACCAGATCGTCCACGGCAGGTGGATCCCGAAGACGTCGTCGGCCGTCGCCTCCGCGAAGACGCCGATCCCGGCGACGAAGCCGATCGCGATCGTGTTGTAGGCGACGACCGCGACGAGCGCGGCGCCGACGCCGGTCGGGCGCCCGAGGCCGTGGGTGACGTATGCGTAGAAGGCGCCCGCGTTGGGCAGCCGCCGGCTCATCGCCGTGAAGCCGATCGCGAAGACGATGAAGACGATCCCGGCCAGCAGGTACCCGCCGGGCGCGCCGACGCCGCCGAACTGGATCGCCAGCGGCGAGGCCCCGGACATCACCGACAACGGCGCCGCGGCCGCGACGACGAAGAACACCAGGTCCCACATCCCGACCGACCCAGCGCGGAGGTGGGCCTTCTCCTCGACCGGCGTGTCGGCAACGCTCATCTCGACTCCTCTGCTCGGAACACGATCTCTCCATCCACCACGGTCAGGCACACCGGCAGGTCGGGCAGCTCGTCGGCCGAGACCTCGACCGGGTCGGCCGCGAAGGCGGTCAGGTCGCCCGCGCAGCCTGGCGCGATCCGGCCCTGGCGCGGCTCGCCGACGGCGTCCGCGGCGCCCGACGTATAGCCCTGCAGCGCCTCCAGCGCGGTCAGCCGCTGGGCGGGCTCCAGCACCTCGACGTCCGGCTGTCCGGGCGGCCGGCGCAGCCGCGCCCACGCCATCCCGACCCGCGGGTCGACGGGCGAGACCGGCCAGTCGGAGCCAAGCGCGAGCTGGGCGCCCGCGTTCAGCAGGTCGCGCGTGCGGAAGGCGCGCGCGGCGCGCTCGGAGCCGACGCGCCCGGTCCAGATGTCGCTGCCGTCGGCGCGGCGCGCCTGCATGTAGAGCGGCTGCATCGAGGCGACGACGCCCTCCGCCGCGATGCGCGTCACGTCGCGGTCGGTCACCAGCTCGAGGTGCTCGACGCGGTGCGGGGCGCCGTTGGCGGCGCGCACGCCGGCGGCGGCGTAGGCGTCGAGCGAGGCGCGCACCGCGCGGTCGCCGATCGCGTGGCTGACGCACTGGAAGCCGGCGCGCGCGAAGCGCACGACGCGCTCGCGGTAGCGCTCGGGGTCGGGCCAGTACGGGGTCAGCCCCTCGCCGTGGCTGTCGGGCTCCTCCAGCCACGCGGTGCCGGTCTCGATCACGCCGTCGACGAAGAACTTGGCTACGCCGCCGCGCCAGCGCCGGCCGCGCGCGTCGCGCAGCGCCAGCTGCTCCTCGATCTCCGCCTCGGTCGCGTCCGGCCGCTGCCAGAACGGCACGACGACGCGCTGACAGAGCGCGCCCTCCTGCTCCAGCTCGGTGTACAGCGCGAGCCCTTCAGGCGTCCCGTCCATCGCGTGGCCGCCGGTCAGGCCGAGGCGCGCGAGGTCGCGCAGGACGCCGCCGACGCGCCGGCGGAACGCCGCGCCGGTGCTGCCGGGCGCCGCGTCGAGCACGAGCCGGTAGGCGGACGGCTCGCGCAGCTCGCCGGTCGGGCCGTCGGCGTCGCACACGATCTCGGAGGCGTCGCCGAACGCGCGCGGCCCGTCGACGCCCGCGAGCGCGAGCGCCGGCCGTGTCGCGACGGCGGTGTGGAGGTCGTAGCAGAGCACGAGCGCGGGGCGGTCGCCGACGGCGGCCGCGATCGCGGCGGAGGAGATCGGCTGCCCGCCGAGGACGGCGGGGTCGAGCCCCCAGCCGCGGACCCACTCGCCAGCGGGCGTCGCGGCGGCCTCGGCGGTGAGCGCGGCGTGCACGGCGGCGAGCGTCGTGAGCCCGTTGAGGTCGGCGCCGACGGCCAGCTCGGCGCCCCAGACGGGGTGGATGTGCGCGTCGGTGAGTCCGGGCACCACCGACAGGGTCCCGCCACCGTCGATCGTCTCGGTGCCCGGACCTGCAAGCGGCGCGACGTCGCGGTCGGCGCCGACGGCGACGATCTCGCCGCCGCGGATCGCGACGGCGCTCGCCCACGGAGCGGACGGGACGAGGGTGCGGATGCGCGCGTTGCGGACGACGAGGTCGGCGGGCTGCGAGGGGCGCGCTGCGCGAGCGGGCGAGACGGCTCGGTCGGGACGGGTCGGCATGGCGCGGCAACGTACCAGTAAACGTTTTCGGCAACAAGGTATCCTCCCCGACATGACGCATAGGCCATCGTCGGGGAGCGCGAGACGCGCGGGGGTCAGACGCGCGACGATCCGCGACGTGGCGGCGGCCGCGGGCGTGTCGGTCAAGACCGTCTCGCACGCCGTCAACGGCAAGGGCGAGGTCGATCCGGGGACGCGGGCGCGCGTGCTCGCGGAGGCTGCGAAGCTCGGCTACCGCGCGAGCCGCAACGCACGCTCGCTGCGCAGCGGCCGCACGTCGACGATCGCGCTGCTGCTGCCGAGCCTCGGTGCGGCAGAGCGCGAGATGCTCGGCCTCAGCTACTACATGCTGCTGGCGTCAGCCGCCGCCAGCACGGCGTTCGGGCTCGAGCACTCGCTGCTGCTCTCGCCCGCCGCCGACGACGGCGACAACCTGCGCAGGCTCGACGCCGACGGCGTGCTGCTGTGCGACCCGGTCGCGCTCGACCCGCGGATCGACGTGCTCGCCGGCCAGGGGATCCCGGTCGTGACGATCGAGCGCGACCCCGGCCGGCCCGACCACGACTGGTGCGTCGTCGGCGACAACCGCGAGGCGACGTGGACGCTGCTCGACCACCTCGCCGCCGCCGGCGCCGAGCGGATCGCGCTGCTCGCGTCCGATTCCGAGTGGGGCTGGACGGTCGAGTCGGTCGACGCCTACCGCGCCTGGTGCGCGCAGCGCGGCGCCGAGCCGATCGAGGCGCGCGCCAGCCTCCACGACCTCGTCCGCAGCGCCCGCGAGCAGGCGCACGCGCTGCTGGACCGGCCCGACCGCCCGGACGCGATCGTCGCGCTCGCCGAGCGCGCCGCCGCCGGCGTCGTGCAGGCAGCGCGGGCGCTCGGGCTGACGATCCCCGGCGACCTGATGGTGGCCAGCGGCGCCGACAGCCCGGAGACGACGTTCGGCGACCCGGCGATCACCGCGCTCGACCTCCACCCCGGAGAGCGCGGCAGCGCCGCCGCCGAGCTGCTGATCGACCGCCTCGCCGGCCGCGCGACCGCCACCTCCCGCACGATCGCCGCGAACCTGCTGGTCCGCGCGAGCAGTCAGCGCAGCGAGGGCGGGTTCGCGTCGTCGACGAACAGGTCGACGCCGAGGTCGGCGCCGTCGCCGTTGGAATAGCGGCTGAGGTCGGTCACGCCGGCGGCGACGAGCACGTCCTCGCACAGCAGTGCCTGGCCGGTGTACTCGCGGCTCGGCTGCGTCAGCACCTCGTACGCCGCGTCGGCGTAGACGTCCGGCGTGCGCGCGCGGCGCATCGCCTCGTCGCCGCCGAGCAGGTTCTGCACCGCCGCGGTGGCGACGAGCGTCCGCGGCCACAGCGCGTTCGACGCGACGCCGGCCTCGCGCAGCTCCTCCGCCAGGCCGAGCGCGACGAGCGTCATGCCGTACTTGGCGATCGTGTATGCCGTGTACGGCGCGAGCCATCTCGGGTCGAGGTTGATCGGCGGCGAGAGCGTCAGCACGTGCGGGTTGGTCCCCCTGCGCAGGTGCGGCACGCACGCCTTGCTGACGACGAAGGTGCCGCGCACGTTGATGTTCTGCATCAGGTCGTAGCGCTTCATCTCCAACTGCTCGATCCCGGCGAGGTTGATCGCGCTCGCGTTGTTGACGCAGACGTCGATCCCGCCGAAGCGCTCGACCGTCTGCGCGACCGCGGCCTCGACCTGCGCCTCGTCGCGGATGTCGCCGACGATCGGCAGCGCTCTGCCGCCCGCCGCCTCGATCGCCTCCGCCGCGGTGTAGACCGTCCCCTCCAGCTTCGGATGCGGCTCCGCCGTCTTCGCGATCAGCGCCACGTTCGCGCCGTCGCGCGCCGCGCGCAACGCGATCGCCAGCCCGATCCCGCGGCTCGCGCCCGAGATGAAGATCGTCTTGCCGCTCAGATTCAGCCCGCTCACGCCGTCGCTCCTTCGTCGCACTCCAGCCGCGAGCGACACTAGAGAACGCGCTGACGGATGCGCGCCGCTACGCCGTCGCGGCGAACGTGAAGAGGTCGGTCCTGTACGGCAGCTCGATCGGCTCCGGAAGCTGCTCCACGAGCCGTTCCACTGGCGCCATCGCACGCTCGCGCTCGGCGGCGGACAGCGCCGCGATGTAGCTCGTCGAGCGCACGCGCTGGAGCAGGCCACGGCGGTCGAGCGTCTGCACGAGGCGGAAGCCGCGGCGCTCGCCGGCGCGTGAGTTTCCCGGTGCCGGCGGCGAGGTCGATCCTACGCCGGGCGTCGTCCTGGGTAGTGGTCGCATAGCGACACCAACCCAGGACGACCATTGACAAGTAGGATTTTTACGTGCAAAGATGACTTTACGATGAAGGACGTCCTCTACCTGGCAGAGATCGAGCAGGCCGAGGCGCTGCTCAAGCCGCAGCGCATCGAGGTGCTGCGGCAGCTCGCCGAGCCGGTCACGTGCACGGCGATCGCGGCGCAGCTGGGCCAGACGCCCCAGCGCGTCTACTACCACGTCAGAAGACTGGTCGAGATGGGCCTCGCGCAGCAGGTGTCCGAGCGCAAGGTCCGCGGGATCAGCGAGGGGATCTACCAGGCGGCCGCGCGCTCCTACTGGCTCTCCCCCCGGCTCGTCGGCCGGATCGGCGGCCGCCGCGCGCAGGACGAGCTGAGCCTCGGCTACCTGCTCGACCTCGCGGAGGAGATCCAGGCCGACGTCGCCGGGCTCGACCGCGCGGCACCGGAGCTGCCGTCGATCGGGATCTCGGGCGAGATCCGCATCCCCGCCGCGCAGCGCGAGGCGTTCCTGACCGACCTCCAGTCGACGTTGCAGGACCTGTTCACCCGCTACGGCGGCGCCGAGGGCGACGCCTTCAAGCTCGCCGTCGCGTGCTACCCCAAGGGAGACCGAGATGAGTGATCCGATGACCCTCCGCGCCCGCGCCGGGGCGCCGCTGGCGACCGTCCACCACGCGATCACGGATGCCGCGACGCTGCGGATCTGGCTCGCCGAGCACGCCGAGGTGGAGCTGCCTGAGCGGTACGAGTTCTGGGGCCGCTACACGCCCGAGGGCAGCGCGCCTCACCAGCGGCTGCTGCACGCGGACGACCGCGGCGTCCGCTTCACGTGGCTGCTCGACGGCGCCGAGACGACGACGTCGATCTCGCTGGAGCCGGACGGCGAGGCGGCGACGATCGTCACGCTGACGCAGTCGCACTTCGACTTCCAGGAGGCGGTCGAGGAAAGCAGCATCCGCGGCGTCCTGCAGACGTTCTGGGCGCTCGCGCTCGCGAACCTCGTCGACCACCTCGAAGGCCGCGAGCCGACGGCGATGGTCGACTTCACCTCCGCCGAGCTGCAGAGAACGGTCCTGATCGACGCGCTCGCCGAGCAGGTCTTCGACTCGCTGATCGACTCGGCGAAGGTGTCGCGCTGGTTCGGCTTCCCGATCGATATCGAGCCGTTCGTCGGCGGTCGCGTCGGGATGGGCGGACTGGAGAACAACCCCAACCCGGCGAAGATCCTCGAGCTGGAGCCCGGCCGCCGCATGTCGATCGACTGGGGCGGGCCGGTCGGCGTCACGACGTGGGAGCTGGAGGAGTCGAGCGGCCGGACGAGACTGACGCTCGTGCAGAGCGGCTTCGGCGGCACGCCGCCGTATGCCGGCTGGGGCGGCAACCTCTCCGGGCTCGCCGAGCTGCGGCGCTTCCACGAGCTGCCCGCCTGGAAGCCGATCTGGATCCCCGACGACGCGAGCGTCAGCGCCGGAAGCTGAGCACGTCGGCCGGCGCGACCGCCGGCCGACGCGGCTACGCGGCGGCGGCGGCGTCGCGCGCCGCCGCGACCGCCGCCTGCCCGTAGGAGATCCCGCCGTCGTTGGGCGGCAGCTGGAGCGGGACGAGCACGTGGAGGCCGGCCGCCTGAAGGCGGGCGGCCGTCTCCTCCAGCAGCAGCCGGTTCTGGAAGACGCCGCCGGAGAGGACGACCAGATCGGTGCCGGCGTCCGACGCCACCTGCGCACAAGCGGTCGCGGTCGCGGTCGCGAGCGCGCGGTGGAAGCGCGCGGAGACGACGCCGGTCTGGGTGCCCGCGGCGAGGTCCGCGACGACCTGGCGGATCGTGACGTGCGCGTAGAGGAGGAGCGGCGGCGCTCCGGGCGGGGCGGGCGCGAGCGGCAGCTCGTACGCGCCGCGCTCGGCGCGGTCCGCGATCGCTTCCAGCTCGATCGCGGCCTGTCCCTCGTATGTCGCCGCAACCGCCGCGCGCATGCCGCAGAGCGCGGCGACCGCGTCGAACAGGCGGCCCATGCTCGTCGTCGGCGGCGACGCGAAGCCGCTCGCGGCCATCCGGGCGATCGCAGCCCAGCGCTCGGGCGCGATGCGGCCGGCGAGGGCGGGCGGGATCGGCGGCGGCGCCGCAGCGGGCGGCGCGGCAGCGGGCGGCGCGGCAGCGGGCGGCGCCGCAGCGGGCGGCGCCGCAGCGGGCGGCGCGGCAGCGGGCGGCGCGGCGTCCTCGCGCGCGGCGATCAGCCAGGCGCAGGCCATCCGCCACGGCTCGCGGGCGGCGCGATCTCCACCCGGGAGGCTGACCGGCGGCAGCGAGCCGACGCGGGCGAAGCCGGTGAGGTCGCCGAGGAGCAGCTCGCCGCCCCACACCGTGCCGTCGGTGCCGAGTCCGGTGCCGTCGTAGATCGCGCCGACCGCCGTGCCCGTCTCGCCGTGCTCGGCCAGGCAGGCTGCCAGGTGCGCGTGGTGGTGCTGCACGGCGACGGTCTCGACGCCCTCGCGTTCGAGCGCGTACGCGGTCGAGCGGTAGTCGGGGTGCAGATCGTGGGCGACGAGCTGCGGCGTCACCGCGAACAGCCGCTCGAAGTGGGCGATCCCGTCGCGAAACGAACGCTCGGTCGCGTAGTTCTGGAGGTCGCCGATGTGGTGGCCGACCCACGCGGTCGTCCCCTTCGCCAGACAGAACGTGCTCTTCAGCTCCGCCCCGCACGCGAGGATCGGCCGCGTGGCCGTGAGCGGCAGCGCGATCCCGTCCGGCACGAACCCGCGCGAGCGGCGCAGCGGCAGCGGCCGCCGCGCGCCCGCGACCTCCACGACGCGCATGACCGAGTCGTCGGTCCGCGTCGCGATCGGACGGTCGTGGACCAGCAGCAGGTCGGCGATCGCGCCCAGCCGCCGCAGCGCCTCGGCGTCGTCGAACGCGATCGGCTCGTCGGAGACGTTCCCGCTCGTCATCACCAGCGGGACGCCGCCCGCGTCCGTGAGCAGCAGCTGGTGCAGCGGCGTGTACGGCAGCATCAGGCCCAGTTCGGGGGCACCTGGCGCGACGGCGTCCGCGACGCGGGCACCGGCGGCGCCGCCGTCCGCGCGCCGCGCAGCCAGCACGATCGGCCGCGCGCGCGAGCACAGCAGCCGCTCCTCCGCCTCCCCCAGCTCGACGAGCGCCCGCGCCGCCGCGACGCTCGCGACCATCAGCGCGAACGGCCGCTGCTCGCGCCGCTTGCGCGCGCGCAGCGCGGCGACCACGCGCTCCTCGTCAGCGCGACACGCGAGGTGGTAGCCGCCGACGCCCTTGACCGCCACGATCCGCCCGGCGAGCAGCTCGGCGGCCGCCGCCGCGACCGCGTCGGGAAAAGCGGGAGCGTCGGCGGGGCCGACCGCGTCGGGGGAAGCGGGAGCGTCGGCGATCTCCCTCCCCTCCGCGTCGAGCAGCCGTGCGCGCGGCCCGCAGGCCGGGCAGGCGTTCGGCTGGGCGTGGAAGCGGCGGTCGCGCGGGTCGTCGTACTCGGCGCGGCAGGCGGCGCACATCGCGAACGACGCCATCGTCGTCGCGGGGCGGTCGTACGGGACGCCGCGCACGATCGTGAAGCGCGGGCCGCAGTTCGTGCAGTTGAGGAACGGGTAGCGGAAGCGGCGATCCGCCGGATCGGACAGCTCCGCGAGGCAGTCGTCGCACGTCGCGGTGTCGGGAGAGACGCGCGCGTCCGGCGTGCCGCCCGCGACGCTCTCGACGATCGCGAACGCGCCGCCGTCGCCGACCGGATCCAGGTCGCGCACCGCCACCCCCTCGACGCGCGCGAGCGGCGGCGCCCGCTCGGGCAGCAGCGCGAGGAAGCGCGCGACGGCCGCGTCCTCCCCCTCGACCTCGGCGAGCACGCCGTGGACGTCGTTGAGCACGAACCCCGCGAGCCCCAGCTCCTCTGCCAGCCGGAAGACGTACGGCCGGAACCCGACCCCCTGCACGACCCCCTCGACCCGCACCGCGACGCGACGCCGTGCCGGCGCCCTCACGCCTCGATCAGCTCGCGCAGCACGTGCCATGCGCTCGCCTGCGCCTCCTGGATCCGCGGGATGTGCTCCGAGCGCGTCACGACGACGAAGTCGGCGAGTCCTTCGGCGAGGATCCGGCCGCCGTCGTAGCCGACGAACGCGACCGTCGCGACGCCGCGCCCGCGGGCCTCGCGCAGCGCCGAGATCACGTTCTCCGAGCCGCCGCTGGTGGAGAACGCCAGCATCCCGTCGCCCGCGCGGCCGTACGCGATCACCTGCCGCGCGAAGATCGCCTCCGTCCCGACGTCGTTGGCGATCGCGGTCAGGATCGCTGGGTCGGCGGTCAGGTCGAGCGCGCGGCGCGGCGGCCAGCCGTGCGTGCCCGACGGCTCGCGCAGGTCGGCGACGGCGTCCATCGCGTCGGTCGCGGAGCCGCCGTTGCCGAGCGCGAGCAGCGTCCCGCCGCCGTCGAGCGCACGCCGCAGCGCGGCGGCGGCGTTCAGCAGCGTCTCGCGGCCGTCGCCGAGCGTCTGGGACCGCAGCGCGCCGATCTCCTGCGACTTCGCGCGCGCCGAGGCGGCGACGTCGGCGAGGACCGCGTCGAGGTCGTGCTCACGCTCGTCGAGGAACGGATAGAGGAAGCTCGACGCGCCGCTGTCGTGGCGGCTGCCGGCGTCGCGTCCCGCCAACAGGCCGCGGTGTTCGAAGAAGACGTGGACCAGCTCCCACAGCACGTGGTAGAGCGTCTCGACCAGCTCCTGCGCGACGAACGGATCGTCGTCCGGCGGCGCGAAGCGCCACTCCGCGCCGACGTCGGCGAAGCCGATCGTGAGGCAGCCGCGCGCCCGCGCCGCGCGCACGCCCGCGGCGACGCTCGCGCCGGCGCCGAACGCAATCGCGACGTCGTGCTCGCGCGCGAGCAGCGTGAGGTCGTGCGGCGCCAGCCCGAGCGCCGGCAGCGCCCGCTTGCCGACGATCACCGGATGGACGAACTCGACCGCGACGTGGCGCACGTCGGAGCGGTCTGCGGCGGAGGCGCCGAACGCGAGCAGCCGCCCGCCGCGCGCGAAGCGCTCCGCCATCCGGTGGCAGCAGCGCGCGATCCGGTCGCACGCGGCCGGCGCGAAGAAGTGCTCGCCGGCGTCGAGACGCGCCGCGAGCAGAGCGTCGGGAGCGGCCGGCGCGCGGCTCACACGGCGCCTCCGGCAGGAGCGGGCGCGGCCGGCGCGGCGGCGGGCGGCGCGGCGGCGGGCGGCGCGGCGGCGGGCGGCACGGCGGCGGCGCGCGCCTTGCGTTCGGGCACGCTCGCCAGCCACGCGCGCAGCTCGTCCAGCCCCTCCCCCGTGCGGGCGCTGACGGGCATCAGCGCGACGCCGGGATGGACCGCGTCGAGCCGCGCGGCGAAGCGGTCGAGGTCGAAGTCGACGTGCTCGATCAGGTCGACCTTGTTCAGCACGACCAGCTCGCAGGTGCGGAACATCAGCGGGTACTTGAGCGGCTTGTCGTCGCCCTCGGCGACCGAGGAGACCATGATCCGCGCGTCCTCGCCGACGTGGAACTCGGCCGGGCAGACGAGGTTGCCGACGTTCTCGACGATCAGCAGGTCGATCTGCTCCAACGGCAGCGCGGGCAGCGCCGAGCGGACCATGTTCGCGTCGAGGTGGCACTCGCCGCCGAAGCCCGAGTCCGTGTTCAGCTGCACGACCGGGACGTGCAGGTGGGCGAGCCGGTCGGCGTCGAGGCTGCCCTGGACGTCGCCTTCGAGCACGCCGACGCGTGGCCCGCCGGGACCTCCGAGCCCGCCGGCGCCGCCGTCGTCGCCGCCGAGCAGCCGCTCCAACAGCGTCGTCTTGCCGGCGCCCGGCGCGCTCATCAGGTTCACGACCGTCACGCCGGCACGGTCGAAGTCGGCGCGGTTGGCGCGCGCGATCGTGTTGTTGGCGTCGAGTGCGTCCTCGACGACCCGGACCTTCACGCGGTGCATTCCGACTCCACCTCCAGCTCGATCGACTCGACCTCCAGCTCCTCGCCGCTCAGCACCTCGACGTCGCCGCCGGCGCACGCCGGGCAGCGGAACGCGGGCACGTCGACCGCCCACTCCCGCTCGCACGCGCGGCAGCGCAGGCGCGCGGCGACCAGCTCCTGATCGAGCCGCGCGCCCTCGCAGACGGTCTCGCGCGCGACGACGCCGAAGTAGAACGCGAGCGAGTCGGCGACGACCTGGCGCAGCTGGCCGACGCGGACGGAGACGAGCGTCACGCGCCGCCCACCGGAATGGCGGACGGCGGTGTCGACGACGGCGCTCGCGATCGACAGCTCGTGCATCGCGCCCGCCCCTTCTCAGACCTTGTACGCCGCGTCGGTGCGCAGCTCGTCGATCGTCTCGCGCACGAGCGCGACGGCCCGCTCGACCGCCGCGGCGACCGGCGGCGTCAGGCCGAGCCCGACGTCGTCGACCGCGCTCGGCTCGCACGCGACGACGACGACCTTGCCGGGCCAGCCGCCGACCGCGCTGACGAACCGCAGCACGGTGCGCGGGTCCATCCCGTGCGGGTCGATCGACTCGCCGTCGGAGATCGGGCCGGCGAACTCGTCGCGCGGCGGCTCGATCACGTAGAGCGTTCCGGGCGCGCCGCCCTGCCGGCTGACGTCCACCAGCACGAGCGCGTCGTAGCCGCGCATCACCTCGTAGGCGAGGTCGAGCCCGCCGGTGCCGACGTCCATCACGCGCACGCCGGAGGGAAGCGCGTCCGCCTCCAGCCGCCGCGCGACCTCGCCGCCGAAGGCGTCGTCCTGCATCCAGGCGTTGCCGACCCCCGCGACGAGGATCTGCTTCTCTCGCGTCGCGTTCACGATCCCTCCTCTCCGCCGGAAGAACGAGCCTCCGGGCGAGTTCTTCCAATCGAACTCAAGGCCGCAGGCCGCAGCAGTTCGACCTCGTCGGGTCTGAAGTACAGGTAGCGGCCGATGTCTCGCATCAGCTCCTGCCCCGGGTCGTCGTCGACGGTCACGCAGAGGTGGACGCGGTCCTCGTAGTCGAGGTAGATCCGCTCGATCGTCGCCGGCCGTCCCCGCAGCAGGTGGTCCTGCGCGTTACGCCCCTCCGCCGGCCGCAGCCGCACGCGCGCGCCGCGCTCGTAGCTGACGCCGTCGACGACGATCTGCCGCTCGCCGCGGACCTCCTGCGCGCCGGCGGGCGCGGGCGGCGCCGGCGGCGCGGCGGGCGCGGCCGCCACCGGGTCGCGAACCGTCACGCGCCCGTGCAGCGCGACGATGTCGGCCGGCGTCGTGCGGACCGCGCGCTCCAGCATCTCGCGCACGGCCGGGTCCTGCTCGGCGATCTCGGCCCGCTCGCCGTCGGAGAGCGCGTGCAGGTGCAGCAGCAGCGCCTCCTCGATCTCGGTCCCGTCGAACAGGTCGCCGCGGCTCTCGGGCGCGATCCGCGGATGGTCGGGCAGCGCGATCGCGGCCCCGAGCAGGACGTCGTCGGCGTCGCTCGCGAGCGCGGGGAACGTGTTCACGCACGTGCACGTCATGACCGCGCCGGCGGCGTGCTCGGGCGGCGCGACCGGGGAGCAGAACCTCGCGCCGCCCGCGCGGGCGCTCGTGCCGGCGCCGGCAGCAGGTCCCGCTCCGGCGACGCGCGCGACCACGTGCGTGGAGAGCAGGGATGCGCGCAGCGCACCGACGCGGTCGAGCCCGTCGGCGACGGGCGTCGAGTTGTGGACGCAGAGCGTCACACGGGTGAGACCGCCGTCGAAGCGCTGCGCGGCCATCCGCACGCGCCCCTCGACGGCGTCGAAGGAGAACGCGGCCGTGACGGGCTCATCCGCGAGCGCGGACAGCGGCGTCGCGGGCAGCTCGACGCGCCGCTCGACGGCGACGTGGCGCTCGCCGCTCGGCTCCAGGAACCGCACGGACGCCGCGAGCGTCGCATCGTCCCCGCCCTCCGCGATCGCCTGCACGCGGATGCGGTCGAACGTCGTCGGGCTGGCGGCCGCGTAGACCGGCGGGTAGACGATCCCGAACGGGGTCGGCGTCGCGTTCTTGGTCGCGCCGGGCGTGTAGGGGTAGAGCGCGTAGCCCTCCCACAGCAGCGTTCTGACGAGCGTTTCGAGCTGGTCGCTCATCGCTCCTCCTCCTCGACGGCGAGCAGCGCCGCCACGCACGCGTCGAAGCTGACGTCGCCGCGCGCCGCCTTGCGCGCCGCGAGCGCGGCGAGCGTCTCGGGCGCGAGCCGGACCCAGCCGCCGCCGGGGTAGTGGAGGTCGATCGCGCGTCTCCAGGTGTCGACCGGAAGCCCCCAGCGCGCGCTGCAGCTCCACGGCACCTGCGCGACCTGGAGGCGGTCGCGCTCGCCGCGGTAGAGCGCCATCCCGCTGAAGTGGAACGACAGCGGCGCGACGCCGCCGGGCAGCGAGTAGAGGTACCTGCTCGCCGCCACTTCGAGGTCGTAGCTGCACGGCAGCTCGAGCGAGAAGGCGGTCGCGCCGGTGAAGCCGGGCACGAGCACGTCGATCCGCGCCCATTGGAAGCTGTGCGTCGTCGCGCCCCAGCGCTCGGGCTCGCCGAACAGCTCTGACAGCCGCGCGCGCGTCGCGTCGTCGTAGGTGCGGCGGGCGGGGTCGAGCTGGAGCTGGACCGACAGCGCGATCGCGTACAGCTCGCGGCCGAGCGGCTCGCTCACGTGCAGGTCGAAGCGCAGCGCCGGCGTCAGCGTGTGCGGGACCGGCTCGGCGCCGAGCACGGTGAACACCGGCTCGCCGATGCGGGGCGCCGCGCCTGCGGTCGCCTCGGCGCTCATGCCGCCACCGCCCCCTCCCGCAACGACGCGAAGAACTCCGCGATCGCCTCCTCCACCCCGCTCCCGCCGCTGATCCCGCGCCAGCGCTGCTTGATCGTGCCGACGAGCCGGTAGCACTCGTCGATCGGCGCGATCACGTGCTGCGGCGGGTCGGCGATGCGGTTGACGATCAGCGCCTCGGCGTCGGGCTCCAGCCGGTCGAGCACTGGGTTGGCCGCGCACAGCCGGCCCCACGCGTGCAAGTCCAGCTCGCACTCGGTCGCGCCGGCTGGGCTCGGGTAGAGCGCGACGACGCGACCGGCAGCGTCGTGCGCGCCGCTGCGCAGCATGAAGGCGAGGCCGATCGGGATCTGGAACGCCGCCCACAGCTCGTCGTCGAGCGCGAAATCCTCCAGCCACAGCGTCCGCCCGCCGGTCGGCCGGAACTCGGTGTCGCCGGAGTGCAGCGCCCAGCACGTCTCGCAGACGCAGACGATCCGCCGCTCGTCGAGCTGGAGCAGGTGGCGGTGGTCGGCGCCGAGCGAGGTCGGGCAGAGCTCGCACGTGCCGTGGGCGGAGGTGGCGGCGGGCGGCTCCGCGGAAGCGGCCGCGGCACGCGAGTGGGCGGCGTCCGGCGCGGCCGCGGCGTCGGGGCGTGGCGCGGCCGCGCCCGGCTCGCCCGCCCACGCGGCCATCCGCCGCAGCCCGGTCGCCGGCAGTCTCATCGGACCAGCGCCACCCGTACGGCCCCGCGCTCGCGCAGCAGCGGGATCGGGTCGAGCTGGAGCGCGTCCTCGTCGCGGCAGCGACCGGCGCGCGGCAGGTCGTACGCGCGGCCGCAGGCGGCGCAGGTCAGCGTCCCGCCGAGCAGCAGGCCGTCGTGCAGCGCCGCGCCGCAGCCGGCGCAGCGGTCGCGGTACGCCAGCAGCGTGCCGGCGACGTTGGCGACGACGAGACCGTCGTCGGCGGGGACGAGCGTGCCGCGCTCGATCCGCTCCGCACCGTCGAGCTGGACCCACGTCGTCGCGCCCGCCACCGGGAGCGCGCCGGGAGCGGGCGCGCCGGGAGCGGGGGCGCCGCCGGCTGCAGCGGGGCTCGGCGGCGCCGCCCCCTCCACGTCGAGCCCGAGCAGGTCGGGCGCGGCCTGCTCCAGCGCCTGCTCGACGACCGCCTCCAGTGTGCTCGCCGACGCGGCGCACCCGCGGCAGGAGCCGACGAGCCGCAGGCGCGCGACGCCCTCCTGCACGGCGAGCAACTCGACGTCACCACCGTGCGAGGCGAGGTAGGGCCGTACCTCGTCGAGCGCCGCGCGCACGCGCTCCTCCAAGCCGACCGGGTAGAGGCCGTGGATCAGCAGCAGGCTCGCGACGACGCCGTCGGCGACCAGCTCGTCGCGAACCACAGCGACCGGCGCGGCAGCGTCGCCGCCCTCGTCCAGCGCCCGCTCCAACGCGCCGAAGATCCGCTCCAGCCCCTCGCCGTAGAGCTGCACGACGGCGGCCGCGAGCTGCTCGCCGCAGGCCCGCGCCGCCGGGTCCGGCAGCGCCTCAAGCTCGGCGGTCAGCCGCTGGACCCGTTCGACGAGCGCCGACTCCGCACCTGCGCCGCCGCCGGCGCCCGCGCCCGGCACCGTGGCGGTCATCGCTCAGGCCATCCCCGTCGGGGTGTGCACCACCTTGCGCACCGTGCCCTTGCCCTTGCCGTACATGTGGACCCCGCACGGCAGGCAGGGATCGAAGCTGTGGACGGCGCGCATGATGTCGACGCCTCTGAATCTGTCCGGCCCGTTCTCCTCGAAGATCGGCGTGTTCTGCACCGCGTCTTCGTACGGCCCTGGCGTCCCGTGCACGTCGCGCGGGTTGGCGTTCCACGGCGTCGGCGGGTACGGCTGGTAGTTGGCGATCTTGCCCTCGCGGATGACCATGTGGTGGGAGAGCACGCCGCGTGCCGCCTCGTGGAAGCCGACGCTGATCGCCTCCTGCGGGACTCTGAAGTCACGCCAGCTTCTGGTCCGCCCGGCGTTCAGCTCCGCACGCGCCTTCTCCAGGCAATGCAGCCCGACGAGCGCCGAGTACGCCTGGTGGTAGGAGCGAGCGCGCTGGCGCTCGATCGCGTTGGACCACGGCGGGATTCTCCACTCCAGCTCCATCTCGGGCATGAAGCCGGTCTTCGGCAGCACCATCTTGATGCTCTCGCCCGTCGCCTTCAGGAAGCCGAGGTCGACGAGGCCGGCCTTCGCGGTCACCCACTGGCGCGCGAACGGACCGCCGCCGGTGTCGCTCGCGACGAAGCGGTCGTTTCTCGCGTCGTACATCCGCGGCGAGGCGACCCACGAGTACTTCTCGGTGAAGTCGCGCGCCTGCGGCTTCGGCAGCGTCACCTTGTTCCACGGGTGACGCTTGTCGACCGGGTTGCCGAGCGGGTCCTGAGTGACGAACGTCGACTCGTTCGTCCAGTCGTCGAAGTACGAGGAGCCGAGCAGGATCCGGATCGCGAGATTGATCTCGACGAGGTCCGTGGTGATCAGCTCGCCCTTGAAGACGAGGCCCGGGGTGACGAAACGGTGACGCCCCCACTCGGTCATCGTCTTGTAGTCGTAGTCGACGTAGTCCGGGTCGTCGAAAGCGCCCCAGCAGATGATGTCGGTGTCGCGGTAGCCGACCCGCTCGTAGCCGGGCAGCGCCTCGTAGAAGAAGTCGTAGAGGTCGTCGTGCATCGGCACGGTGCGCTTGCAGTAGTCGATGTAGCGCATCAGCCGCACGTAGTACTCGGTCAGCGTCTGGTGCGTGATGTCGGCGCTGCAGCCGCCCGGCAGGATCGTCGACGGATGCGTGTGACGGCCGCCGAAGAGGCAGTACATCTCGCGCGTGTAGCGCGCGACCTGCAACGTCTCCAGGTAGAAGTCGCCGGTGAACGCGTTGAGCGAGCGCATGATGTCGGCGATCGTTCTGTAGCCGTGGATCGCGGCGTGCGGCGCCGGCGTTCTCTCCGCCTTCTCCAGCACTGCGGGGTTCGTCTCCTTCACCATCTGCTCCGAGTAGTCGACGTTCGCCATGCAGTCGTTGTAGATCGCGTGGTCGAACATGAAGTCGGCCGACTCGGCGAGGTTGAAGGCGTAGTCGCCGAGCTTCGGCGGCTTGACGCTGTACGCCATGTTCTGGTTCAGGCACGAGCAGGTGCAGTGGTTGTCACCGCAGATGCCGCAGATACGGCTCGTGATGAAGTGCGCGTCGCGCGGGTCGATCCCCTTCATGAAGATGTCGAAGCCGCGGAAGATCATCGACGTCGAGTAACACTTCAGGACCTGCTGGTTGGTGAAGTCGATCTCCGTGTGGATCCCGAGGCTGCCGACGATCCGCGTGATCGGATCCCACGACATCTCCTTGACGGTGACTCTCTGATCGGTGGGTGCGTCTGTGGTGGCCATCGTGTCGCTCCCCTACCAGCGCTTGGAGTAGCCGGTGGTGAGTTCGGCGCGGTTGTGGCGCCACTCCGGCTCCTTGTCGTATCTGCGTCTCATCTCGATGCTGCGGCCCCACCGCAGGATCGGCCCGTAGGTGAATCTCGCGATCGCCGAGGAGATTCTCGCGTTGCCCGCCTCCTCCATGAACGGCATGTACTTGTCGGGGAAGCCGGGCATCGTGCACGCCATGCAGATGCCGCCGACGTTGGGGCAGCCGCCCATCCCGCTCTGCCAGCCGCGCAACGGGACGTTGCACTTGACGACCGGTCCCTTGCACCCGAGCTTGACGAGGCAGCGGTGGTCGGAGCCGTACTCGGTCGCGAAGTTGCCCGACTCGTAGAACGCGGCGCGGTTGCAGCTCTCGTGCGCGGTGCGCCCGAACAGCGAGGTCGGGCGGCCGGCGTCGTCCAGCTCCGGCACCGGCGCCATCCCCGCGAGCGCGAAGACGAGGTGGACGAGCATCTCGGTCATGTTGTCCGGCTGCGCCGGGCAGCCGGGTATGTTGACGATCGGGATCCCCGCCTTCGACGTCCATCTCCAGCCGAGGTAGTCGCGCAGCCCCATCGCGCCGGTCGCGTTGCCAGCCATCGCCGGGATGCCGCCGTACGTCGCGCAGGTGCCGACCGCGACGACCGCCGCCGCCTTCGGCGCAAGCCGGTCGATCCACGCGTTCGTCGTGATCGGCTGGCCGGTCGACGGGTCGGTCCCGAGGCCGGACCAGTGCCCGGCGCCGTTGATCTTCTCGTTGCCGAGCGACCCTTCGAGGATCAGCACGAACGGGTCCAGCTCGCCGCGCTCGGCGGCGAACCACGCTCTCATGAAGTCCTCGCCCTGCTCGTAGGCGATCACCGGGTTGTGGACCACCACTCTCGGCATCCCCGGGATCGCGCCGGTGATGATGTCTTCGAGGCTCGGGTTCGTCGCCGAGGTCATCGCGACCGAGTCGCCGTCGCACCCCAGCCCGGTCGTCATCCACAGCACGTGAGCGGTGATCGCCTCCGTCTCGCGCTGTCTCGGGGTGAACTCGACGGTCGACATGCCTGGCTCCTCTCAGCAGATCCGTGGGAGTGGGTCGCCCACCAACTGGTCCATCACGCGCTTGCCGCCGAACGCCGTCTCGACGAGCACCATCCCCGGCGGCTCGGTCCTGACCTCGCCGATCGCGGCGGCCTGCGCGAAGTGCTCCGCGTCGCCCGCGCCGCGCAGCGCGGCGAGCGCCGCGTCGGCGTGCTCGGGCGCGACGACCGCGACGAGCACGCCCTCGTTGGCGACGTGCATCGGGTCGATCCCGAGCAGCTCGGCGGCGCCCGCGACCGCCGGGTGCACCGGCACGTCGCCCTCGCGCACGAGCAGCGCGACACCGGAGGCGCGCGCCAGCTCGTTCAGGACCGAGGCGACGCCGCCGCGCGTCGCGTCGCGCAGGCAGCGCAGGCCCGGGCCGGCCGCGTCGAGCAGCGCGTCGACCGCCGGCCACAGCGAGCGCGTGTCGGAGACGATCTCGGCGCCCAGCTCGAACTCGCCGCGCGCGAGCATGATCGCGGTGCCGTGCTCGCCGATGCGACCGGAGACGATCACCTGGTCGCCGGGCCGCAGCGCGCTCGGCGCCAGCGTCGCGCGCGGGTCGATCCGCCCGAGACCGGTCGTGCAGACGTACAGCTGGTCGGCGTGGCCGCGCTCGACGACCTTCGTGTCGCCCGCGACGACGACGACGCCGGCCGCCGCGGCGGCGGCCGCGATCGCCTCGACCTCGGCGCGCAGCACGCTCGACTCCAACCCCTCTTCGAGGATCAGCGAGAGCGTCAGCGCGAGCGGGCGCGCACCGGCGACGGCGAGGTCGTTGACGGTGCCGTTGACGGCCAGCTCGCCGATCGAGCCGCCGGGGAAGCGCAGCGGCTTGACGACGAAGCTGTCGGTCGTCAACGCCATGCCGACGTCGTCGACCGTCACGCTGCCGGCGTCCGCGAGCTGCTCCAGCGCCGGGTTCGCGAGCGCGGGCACGAGCAGCCCCTCGATCAGCGCGCCGGTCGCCTTGCCGCCGGCGCCGTGGGCCATCGTGATCCGCTCGTCGCGGAACTTCGGCCGCTTCGAGCGCGCCGTCGCGATGATGTCGAGGATCCGCTCCTCGCGGCCGACCGCGCTCACCTAGACGACCTCCCGCTCCCGCGCGAAGCGCCCGTAGTTGTAGTACGCCGCGCAGGCGCCCTCCGACGACACCATGCACGTGCCGATCGGGCGCTCCGGCGTGCAGGCGGTGCCGAAGACCTTGCACTCCCACGGCTTGATCACGCCCTTCAGCACCTCGCCGCACTGGCACGCCTTCGGGTCCGCGACGCGCACGCCGGGGACCGGCCAGCGGCGCTCGGCGTCGAAGTCGGCGTAGTCGTCGGACAGCCGCAGGCCGCTGTGCGAGATGAAGCCCAGCCCGCGCCACTCGAAGTGCGGCCGCAGCGCGAACACCTCGGCCATCACCTCGAGTGCACGCAGGTTGCCCTCCCACGGGACCACGCGCTTGTACTGGTTCTCGACCTCGCGTCTGCCGGCGTGCAGCTGCCGCAGCAGCATCAGCACCGACTGCAGGATGTCGGTCGGCTCGAAGCCGGAGATCACGATCGGCTTGCCGTAGTCGGCGGGGATGAACTCGAACGGGCGCGCGCCGACGACGGTCGAGACGTGCCCGGGGCCGACGAAGCCATCGAGCCGCAGGTCGGGCGAGTCGAGCAGCGCGCGCAGCGGCGGCACGATCGTGACGTGGTTGCAGACGCAGGAGAAGTTCTCGACGCCTTCCGCCTTCGCGCGCTTGAGCGTCAGCGCGGTCGACGGCGCGGTCGTCTCGAAGCCGATCGCGAAGAAGACGACCTGCTTGGAGGGCTCGGCCTTCGCGATCCGCAGCGCGTCGAGCGGCGAGTAGACCATCCGGATGTCGGCGCCCTGCGCTTTGGCCTCCAGCAGCGTCCCGTCGGAGCCGGGCACGCGCATCATGTCGCCGAAGCAGGCGAAGATCACGTCGTCCTGGTGGGCGATCGCGATCCCGTCGTCGACGCGGCCCATCGGGATCACGCAGACCGGGCAGCCCGGCCCGTGGACCAGCTCGACGTTCTCCGGCAGCAGGTCGTCGACGCCGTACTTGTAGATCGAGTGGGTGTGCCCGCCGCACACCTCCATCAGCTTGTAGTGACGGCCGGGCTCGACGGCGGCGACGATCTCGCCCGCAAGCGTCCGGCCCAGCTCCGCGTCACGGAACTCGTCGACGAATCTCATGCGAGCGTCTCCAGCCGCGTGAGCGCAGTGCCGGCGTGGACGAGCACCATGTCGCCGGGCGCGACCGGCGCGACGAGCGCGATCTCGACGGTCGAGCGGGCACCGCCGTCCTCCTGCGCGCAGAGCGCGAGCCCGCGCGGCTCGTCGACCGCCATCACGCGCATCGGCACGCCGTCGTCACCGCACGTGATGCAGTGGCCGTCATCGGGAGAGCAGTGAGCCCCGCTCACTCGATCACGCTCGCCTTCAGCTCCTCCAGCTCCTGCTCGTACTCGGCGCCCATGCCGCGCAGCAGCTTCAGCGTCGCCGCGGCCTCGGCCTCGTCGACCTTGGAGATCGCGAAGCCGACGTGGATCAGGACCCAGTCACCCTGCACGACGCCGCCGCCGTCGGCGTCGAGCAAGCCGACGTTGACGGTCCGCCGGACACCGGCGACGTCCACCTGGGCCAACCGGTTGGCGTCGTCGACGATCGCGATGATCTGCCCCGGGATTGCCAGGCACATGCGTCGTCGTCTCCTCTCCGGAGCGATCGCAATTGATCCCTCCAGGAAGATGGTCTATCGCGGCGGGTGTATGAAAGCAAGCTGCTTGACGGCGGTGGTCTACTGAAGTGTCAGATGCCAGTTCCCCACGAACGGGACGCCGTCGAACGGCAGCTGCTGCGCGACACCGCCTATGCCGCGCTCTGCACCGCGATCGTCGACGGGACGCTCGCGCCGGGCGAGCAGCTGCACGACACGGAGCTGTGCGCCTGGCTCGGGCTCAGCCGCACCCCGGTGCGCGATGCGCTGACACGCCTCGCCGACGAGGGCCTGGTCGAGCTGGCGCCGCAGCGGTACACGCGCGTCGCGCCGGTCGAGCCCGCCGACGTGCGTGACACGTTCCCGGTCCTCGCCGCGCTGCACGCGCTCGCGACCGAGCTGGCGGTGCCGCAGCTGGAGGGCGGCGATCTCGAGCTGCTGCAACGCGAGAACGAGGCGTTCCTGCGCGCGCTGGCAGCGGCCGACGGCGCGGGCGCCTATGCCGCCGACGACCGCTTCCACGCGGTCTTCGTGCGCGTCGCCGGCAACGCCGAGGTCAAGCGCGCGCTCGCGCGCGTCACACCGCGGCTGCACCGCCTGGAGCGGCTGCGCGGCGACGCGCTGCCGGGGCGGCGCTCGGTCGCCCAGCACCAGGCGATCCTCACGCGCGCCGGCGCCGGGGACGCCGCCGGCGCCGCCGTCGCCGCGCGCGCCAACTGGCTCACGCTCGGCGCGCTGCTCGCGCACGAGGAGTAGCCGCGTGGCCGCTTCCGGGAGCGCTCCGGTAGGAATCCGGTCCGTCACGCGTGCAAAAGCTCTGTGCCGCGTTGGCTTTTCCCGCAAAATGGATAGAAGCATCTGACCGGCGGGTTGGCCGGGGGCACGGGCGAAGGGATCGGCGCAGATGCGTGGTCGGCTGGCTGGAGTGGCACTCTCCCCTGGAGGACGAACGGCACGGGAGCGGGTGCTGCCCGGCAGGTGGGCGGCCGCGATGCGCGTGCCGTCGGCCGAGCTGACCGACGTCGACGTGCTCGCCGCCGTCGAGCGGCTGTCGCTCGCCTACCGCTCCCCGAGCACCAGCCTGATCGTCTGGGAGCTGTCGCAGGAGCACGCCGTCGGCGGCGCGTTCCAGGTCGCTGTCCGCGATGCGCTCGAACGCCTGCGCTGCCGGGGCGACGTCGTCTGCGTCTCGCACCGCGGCACGCGCCGCTGGCACGTCGGCGCGACGCCGCCCGGCTGACGCCTCAGCCGCCTCTGCGGCGGTCCGCCGCCCGCTGCTTCGCTCTCGCTCTCGCTCTCGCGTGGTGTCTCGCGCCGCTTCTTCCGCGTCTGTGCGCCGGCTTGCAGTGTCTGCGCACGAGCACGACGCGGCGCTTCCCGCGCGGTCCTCTCACGACCTTGCGGCGGACGACGCACTTCGCCTTCTTCTTGACGACTCTTCTCGCGGCCGTTCTTCTCGCCGGCCCTCTTCTGGCCGGCGTCGTGACCGGCGGCTGCGACGCGCTCGGCGGCGCCAGCACGGGCCCGGGGCCGGTCGGCGGCGGGTCGATGTGCTCCACCTGTCTCGTGTCGGGCGGCGGCGGGGGCGGCGGGGGCGGCGGCGGGGGCGTGACCGTCCCGGGCCACGCGTTCGCCGCGACGTGGGTGCTGGCGCCGGTCGGCGCGGTCGTCCAGCCCGAGCGCGTGCCGCCGTAGAGGTCGCCGACCTCGGTCCCGCTCAGCGGCAGCGAGACCGCCGCGCCGCCGTTGACGATCGTGATCTGGTTGCCCTCGATGTACGCGCTGACCGCTCTGCGCCCGGCGGACCAGGCGTCCTGTCTCGCGAGCATGTCGGCGATCGCCGACTGCGACAGCTGGACGATCGGGGCGTTGCCGGCGAAGAATCTGCCGTAGTCGGCGAGCACCGCGTCGAGGATCGGGTAGAGGGCGCCGCCGCCGACCGCCGCGGTCTGGGCGATGTTCGTCTGGTGGAAGTAGTGCGGTCGTGGGTCGTTGCCCATCATGTGGCCGAAGATCCGCAGCGACTCGCCTCCGACGATGTCCGCCCACGTCGCCGGCGCGGTCAGGCACGTCGTCACCGACGTGTTGACGCAGACCCCGCCGAGCGCCGGCGGGAGGTAGAGGTAGTTGAACTCGTCGAGCAGCTGCGCCTGGGTCGCGACGTTGTAGTAGACGTTGGTCGGGTAGCGCGGGATCACGCGTGCCGGCCCGTCGACGAACGACTGCCCTGCCGGCCACTGCGCGCCCGCCGTGCTCGACGGGTTCTGCGGGTACGGCTTCGACGCGTCGCCGGCGATCGAGGTCACGCCAGCCGCTCTCAGCGCCGGGGCGAACGCTGGGTTCTCGGCGTACGGGTTGATCCGCGCGCCGTTGCCCGCGGGCGGCGCGCCGGCCGCGCCGGCGGCGCCTCTGTCGGTGAAGGTCATCGCGACCGGGCCGGCGTCGGTGAACGCTCTCGCCGGCTGCGCGATCGTCGCGAGCAGCGCCCAGGCGCCGGCGGGCGAGACGCGCCGGTAGACCTTGTACGTCGTCGCGTGGCAGATCGCCTCCCATGCGAGCGAGACCGAGCCCGTCGCGCCGGTCGTCGCGACCGTCGTCGTCGAGCCGATGCTCTCGCCGTTGGGCGTCGTGGCCGTGACGCTGTAGTCGTAGCTGCCGGCGGCGAGCGTGCCGCCGGTCGTCGCGGGCGTCGCGTCGTCGAGCCCGGGCGGGTCGATCGTGCCGGGGTTGCCGGGCGCGAGGTTCGCGAGGCCGGAGTGCTCGCCGGTCACCAGCTCTCCGCCGCTGAACGGCAGCCCGGCCTGCTGCGCCCAGGCGGTGTTGTCGGTGATCTGTCTCGCGATGAACGACTGCGTCGAGCAGTCGAGGTTCGGATGGTCGTAGGTGTGGTTGATCCAACCGACCTGCGACTTGATCGCCTGGAACGCGGGCAGCAGCGGGTCGCTGCCGTTCTCCTGCGTGTACTGGACGCTGCCGCCGCCGTTGAAGACCATGTCCATGCGGATTCCGCGCGCCGCCTGCCAATTCGACAGGAACGTCACGTCGGCCGGCGTCATCCGGATCGCGGCGGCCGGGTCGTAGTTCGTCACGTGTCTGACGGGGTCCCACGAGTCGTCGGGCAGGAAGACGTCGTCCACCTGCAGCTCCAGGTAGTTGCGTTGGAGGCCGAGGTACGTGCCGCGCGTGACCCACTCCAGCTCGCCGTGGCGCAGCAGCCACGAATGCAGCTGGTACTGGTTGCCGTCGAACGTCTGGACCATCTCCTCGCGACCGTCCGGATGCGTGTAGACGCCGACCAGCGCGGAGCCGTTCGGCCCCCCGAGCAGCGTGTCGAATCTGGCGCCGGCGGCCGGCGTCGCCTGGTAGCCGAACGTGCCCACGTCGATCTCGACCGGGCCTCTGAGGTAGGGGAACGCCTGCAGCCCGGACGCGGTGAGGTTCCCGACCTGGCCGTCCATCACGCCCGAGAACGTCGGCGCGTTGAGGCCGAAGTCAGCGCCCGGGAAGACGTACGCGCTCAGCTGGCGGACATGGAACGTCTGCTCGTAGGTCTGCAGCGCCGCCCACTCCGCCGCCGACAGCGCGGAGGTGCAAGGTGCCGAGTCGCACGTCAGCAGCCCGCCGGTCGCGAGGATCACGGCCTCGTATCTGCCCTCCAGCGTCCCGTCCGGGAGCGTCGTCGAGAGCGTCGCGGCGGTGATCGGCGCGTGCCCCGGTCTCGCGACGAGCGCGTCGAACGGCACGCCCTCGCGCTGGAGCTGCGTCTGCCACGCCTCGAACGAGGGCTCTGTGCCCGTCGCGCCGAGCAGCAGGACCTTCAGGTCGACGCGCTGGGCAGCCCCGGCGTCCGCGGATGCGAACGTCGCGAGCGACAGCGTGCTGGCGATCGTCAGGGCAGTCATCGCGAGAGCGAGCCTCTTCGTCCGCATGGTCCCGGCGCTCCTTCGGTGGGGGACCGATCCGAGTCTCGACCATCGGCTCCCCGCGCCCAATGGGCCGCGTGTCGCATTGTGCGTTCAATTGAGTGAACGCCCCCTGCGCTGTGTTACGTTGAATCGTCTGAGCATCGCGGATTTGGAGGTGGCGTGTGGCTGAGAGACGTCGCACCGCCCTGCAGGCGGTCCAGCGCTGGGCGCCCGTGTTCGGCGGCGATCCGGTCGCGATGGACCTGTCCGGCTACGAGCTGATCGTCGTCGACGGGATCGGCGAGCGCGACTCCGGCCCCGCGCCCGCCGCCGCCGTCCTGCCGCGCCTGCGCGAGCACGCGCTCGTGCTGTCGTATCTGTCGGTCGGGACGGTCGAGGAGTGGCGGCCGTACGCGGATCGCGTACCGGACGGGTGGACGCTCGGGGCCGTTGAGGACTGGCCCGGCGAGCGCTACGCGGACGTGCGCGTGCCGCAGTGGCGGCAGCTGATGGCCGAGCAGGCCGTCGCGCTCGCCGACGCCGGCTTCGACGGCCTCTACCTCGACAACCTCGACGTCGCCGAGGACCATCCCGCGCTCGCCGACGCGCTCGTCGAGCTGGTCGCCGGGCTGCGCGCCGCCGTGCCCGAACTGCTGCTCGTCGCGCAGAACGGGCTCGCGGTCGACGAGCGGCTGCCGGTCGACGCGGTCGCCCACGAGGACGTCTGGTGGCGCTGGGAGGACGGCTACCGCCGCTCGCCGCCCTACGAGACCTCGCAGCTGGTCGCGGGCCTGCGCGGCCTGCGCGCGCGAGGGCTGCCGATCTTCACGCTCGACTATGCCGAGCCGGGCTCGCCCGGCGCCGCCGAGGCGGTGCGCCGATCGCTGGAGGAGGGATTCCACCCCGCCGTCAGCGTGCTCGACCTCGATTGCCCGCCGCACGCCGCCGAGCCCGCGCGGAGCACGGCGTGACGATCGCCGCGCTGCTGCTCGTGCTGGCGGCGGCGGTGTCGGCGCCGGCCAGCCCGCCCGCGCCCGGCGGCGCGCGCACCGCGGCAGCCCCGGCGCCGGCGAGCGCGCCCGCCGCGCACGCGTCGCGCGTCGCGCGTCCGCCCGCGCGCGCCTCGTGGCAGTGGCAGCTCGACGGCCGCCTCGACAGCTCCGTCCGTGCCCGCGTCTACGACGTCGACGGCTTCGGCACGAGCGCGGCGCAGGTCGCGCGGCTGCACCGCCAGGGGCGCTACGTCGTCTGCTACATCTCGGCCGGCGCGTGGGAGAACTGGCGTCCCGACCGCGGCCGCTTCCCCGCCGCGACGCTCGGGGCCGACAACGGCTGGCCCGGCGAGCGCTGGCTCGACGTGCGCCGGCTGCGCGAGCTGGCCCCGGTGCTGCGGGCGCGCATCGCGATGTGCGCGCGGAAGGGCTTCGACGCGGTCGAGCCCGACAACGTCGACGGCTACACGAACGACACCGGCTTCCCGCTGACCGCGCGCGACCAGCTCGCGTTCAACCGCTGGCTGGCCCGCGCCGCCCACGCGCACGGGCTCGCGGTCGCGCTCAAGAACGACCTGGAGCAGGCGCGAGCGCTCGCGCCGAGCTTCGACTTCGCGATCCTCGAGCAGTGCTTCCAGTACCGCGAGTGCGACAGCGCGCGGCCGTTCCTGCGCGCCGGCAAGGCGGTCTTTGACGCCGAGTACGCGGTCCCGCGCGAGCGCTTCTGCCCCGCCGCGAGACGGCTCGGGATCAACGCGATCCGCAAGCGGCTGGACCTCGGCGCGTGGCGCCAGCCGTGCTGACCGCGGTCACTGGATCCACAGCGCCGTCGCCAGCACGCGGCCGGGGAAGCGCAGCAGGCCGACGAGCGGGGCGAGCGCCAGCAGCGTGCCGACGACGCCGCCGGCGATCAGCCCGGCGCCGGCGATCGAATCGCCCAGCCAGCGGCTGACGGCCAGCTCGGCCGCGAGGCTCGCGGCCGCCGACAGCAGCGCCCAGCGTACGTAGCCGAGCGACTCCAGCAGGCTCACGAACATGCAGACGAGCGCCGCGCAGCCGAACGCGACGAACAGGCTCGTCGCATCCGTCCCCGAGGTCCACTGCGACACGAACATGACGAGCAGCGACAGGATCACCGTGATCCCGATCAGGCGCGCGAGCGCCGCCAGCACGATGTCGGTCGCCGGCCCGCGCACCATCGACGCGCTCGCGCGCGACAGCTCGACGCCCCGCAGGCTGCGCGGGATCTCCTGGTGGAACTGCCACAGGTGGTAGCCACCCCAGAAGCTGCCGACGACTGACGGCACCAGCGCGAGCGCGGGGAAGGCGCCGTGGATCCCCCAGCCGAGGCTCGGGTCGCCGACCAGCAGGCCGCCGAGCAGGCCGCCGATGACGCCCGCGGCGAGCGCGCGGCTGAGCCGGCCGGGCGGCGCGATCGCCGCGCCGGTCGCGGTCGCCACCGCGACGACGACCATCGCCAGCGTGACGACCGTCAGGACCGCCAGCGACGCCAGCGCCGGCAGCCCGAGCGCGAGCCCGATCGACTCAGCGATCAGCAGGCCCGCGTAGCCGAGTGCCCAGCCGCGACGTGTCAGGACGGTCCCTCCGCCCCACACCGCGACGAGCATCGCGGCGACCGGGCCGAACCCCGGCACCGCCGCGACGCACGCCTCGACCGCCACCAGCACGAGCGTCAGCCCGAGCCAGTCCTCCGCGACGCAGACGAGGCCCGCGCGCCGGCTGAGGTAGCGGCTGCGCAGCGCCCACTGCAGCGCGAGCGTCACCGGCAGCGCGAGCCGCAGCGCGTGCTCGAACACGTTGCTGCCCAGCTCGCTGCTCAGCGGCCCTGCCCAGGCGGCGATCGCGAGGATCGCGATCAGCAGCGCGACGCCCTCGGAGACGACCGCGCTGCGGCCCTCCGCGTCGGCCGGCCGCCAGCGCCGCGGGTCCGAGGACCGCAGCGCCGGCAGCAGCACGCGCGGCCCGAGTCGCAGGGCGGCCTCGGCCGGAAGGCCGCCCCACGCCTCGAGCACGACCGCCGCCTCGAGCATGTCCTGTGGAGGACGCCCGAGCCGCGCCCGGATGACGGCGCCCGCACCGTCGGAGCCGAGGTCCCCGACGCTCATCCGGTCCTCGCGGCGACCGCTGCCGAGCCCGCGAGCTGCGACAGCACGGAGCGGTAGCGCGCGAGGCAGAGCGCCTGCGTGTACCGCGCGCAGACGCGGTCGAACCCGCGCTGCCCGAGCCTGGCCGCGAACTCGGGCTCGCGCAGCAGGGTCGTGACGCCCGTGGCGAGGCCGTCGACGTCGCCGGAGGGCGCCACGACGCCGCAGCCGCGCAGGACGTCGGGGACGCCGCCGACGCCCGTGGCGACGACGGCGCGCGCCTGTGCCATCGCCTCCAGGATCGCCATCGGCATCCCCTCCGAGATCGACGTCAGCAGCACGACGTCGGCCCCGCGCAGGATCTCGTCGGGCGTCTCGGTCCGCCCCATGAAGAGGAAGCGGTCGCCCAGCTCCAGCCGCCGGCGCAGCTGCTCGCACGCGCGTGCGTACGGCTCCTGCCCCGCAGTCGCGGGACCCCAGTACTCGAAGCGCGCGTCCGGCATCCGGCGGCCCACCTCGACCGCGACGTGGAGCATCGTCTGCACGTCCTTGAGCGGGTCGATGCGGCCGATCGAGACGACCTTCTGCCCGCCGGGCGCGGCGACCGACGCGCCCGGCGCCGGGATGCCGTTGTGGATCACGCAGATCTTGCCCGGGTCGGCGCCGAGGCCGACCTCCCACTTCGCGTTCGCCTCCGTCACCGGGGCGATCACGTCGGCCGCCTCGTACGTCGCGAGGCTGAGGCCGCGCGCGAGCCGGGTCGCGAGGAAGCGCTCGCCGGCGGAGGCGCCGCCGCGCGCCGCGGCGAGATACGCCTCGCGCACGTAGACGCCGTGCTCGGTCAGCAGCAGCGGCGTGCCGCGGATGCGCCGGTCGACGAGCGCGGGGAGCGCCGCCCAGCCGGCCGCGGTCACGTGCAGGACGTCACACCGCGGAGTCTCGACGGAGGCGGTCCGCGCGACCCAGTAGAGCCGCTGGTAGAGCGTCGCGGCGTCGACCGCGTCGAGCTCCGGCGCGGGTGCGGCATCCGGGTGACGCTCGGCGACGATCAGCTCCAGCTCGGCGACGAAGCGTTCCCACGCCTCGATCGAACGGAACGTCGGCCGCAGCGCGTCCGGGTGCGCGCGGCACCAGACGAGCGCGTCGACGAGCGCGGCGTGATCGCCGCGCCAGCCGAGCAGCGCGCGCGCAAGGTCGCCGGGCAGCCCCGGCCGCGCGCCGCGGCGCAGGCCGGACGTGTGGCGGCGCGGCGGCATCTGCTCCGACCAGACGTCGATCCGGCCCGCCAGCTCGACGTGCGGCGCGAGCTCGAACAGCTGCGCGGGACGACGGCCGCCGGCGTGGATCGGGAGGATCCGCCAGTCGAACTCCGGCAGGCCGCCGACGACGACGTGGCACCACGAGCTGACCCCGCCGACGGCGAACGGGTAGGTGCCCTCCGTCGTCATCAGGATCCGCGGCGGGCGCGGCGCCGGACGCACGTGCGGACGCCGGCGCGGGGGCCCTGTGGCCGGCGCCGGGGCCCTCCGCGACAGCGTCAGCCCGCTCACCGCTCCGCTCTCTCGACCGTCTCCGCGTTCGCGGCGACGTCCGGCGGGGGCAGCGAGTCGAGCCGGCTGCGGATCTGCTGCATCGCCGCGTCGACGTCGCGACAGGCGTCGACGAGCGCGGTCCGCAGCACGCGGCACTCGGTCATCAGCTCCCACACGGCGTCCTCGCGCACCGTCGCGACCGGACCCTCCGTGCCGTCCTGCCCCTGCTGGTCCCACCGCCGCGCACCGTCGCGCGCACGGCGGATCTTCAGGCGCGCGTTCTCCTCCCGCAGCAGCGCGACCTCGGCCTCCAGCTCCTCGACGAGCGACGTCGCCTCCCCCTCGCCTGCTCCCGCGCCGGCACCGCGAAGCCATGCCGCGGCCCTCGCGCGCCGGGCGACGCGGGCCGGTGCGGAAGCCGGAGGGGGATGCCCGTTTCCGTTCGCGTCGACCGCCCTGGCATCCATGCCGTCAGTGTCAGGGCTGCCCGCGCAAAGCCCAATGGGCCGGGCGTCGCATCTCGCGTTCAGCCGCTGAACGGTATGGATCGCGTCGAGATCGTCGCCGCGAGCGGGACCGGAGGCGAGGCGTACGCTACGGTGAGCGATGCTGCCGAACGCTCATGAAAGCTGACGGTTGCGGTAGACCTCAAGGCAGAGGTTAAGGAGCCTCCGAGTAATGGCACGACAGGTGCTCGGCGGTAAGGCACGATGCTCGTCGCACAGTCGCGTCCTCAACCGGCCACGGACGCGGCGGAGGCGGCAGACACGGCCGGCACCGCCCAGGCGACTGCAGCAGCGCGCCGAACGAGCGCGCCTCTCGGCCGCACTGCAAGCGCAGCGGCGGGCGATCGCGCGTGACGTCCACGACGGCATCGCGCAGGAGCTCGCGTTCATCGCGGCGCAGCTCGGCCGTCTGGACCAGGGCGCCGGCGACGGCGACCTCGCGCACGAGCTGCGCGCCGCCGCGCGGCGGGCGCTGCACGAGGCGCGGCTGACGATCGAGCTGCTGCGCGCTCCGCCGGACGTGTCGTTCGAGCGCCTCGTCGAGCAGGCCGTCGCGACGTTCCAGGCGCGCTTCGGCGTGCCGGTCGAGCTGCGGCTGGAGCTGTCCGACGACGTCTCCGCCGACCGCGAGCGCTGCACGGCCGTGCTGCGGATCCTCGGCCAGGCGCTCGTCAACGCGGCCGAGCACGGCACGCCGCGGTGCGTGCACGTGCTGGTGCATGCGAGCGCAGCGGGGCTGGCGCTCACCGTCACCGACGACGGCGCCGGCGACCGCGCCGGCGCCGCCTCCTGCGCCCCGGCGCCGCGCGGCTGGGGGCTCGTGTCGATGCGCGAGCGCGCCGAGCTGCTCGGCGGCAGCTTCAGCTTCAACGCGCGCCCCGGCGTGGGCGCCGAGGTGGCGGTGGTGCTGCCGTGACCGCGGCGGAGGGGGCGCGGGTCCTGCTGGCCGACCAGCAGCCGGTCACGAGGCTGGGTGCACGGATCGCGTTGGAGCAGGGCGGGCTCGCCGTCGTCGCGGAGGCGGTCGACCGACACGAGGCGGTCGCGGCGGCACGGCGCCTCGCGGTCGACGTCTGCCTGCTCGACGTCGACCTGCCCGGCGGCGCGATCGCTGCCGTCGGCGACATCGCCGGCACGACGCTGCGCACACGCGTGATCATGCTCGCCGCCAGACGCTCCGACGACGACCTGCTCGCGTCGCTGCGCGCCGGCGCGATCGGCTACCTGCTGAAGGACATCGGCCCCGTCCAGCTCGCGCGCGCGGTGCGCGGCGCGCTGCGCGGCGAGGCGCCGCTCTCGCGCGTGCTCGTCGCGCGCGTCGTCGAGGAGCTGCAGATCCGCAGCGGCGCGCGCCGCGTGCGGCTCGACGACGGCGGCGTCGTGACGCTCTCCCCGCGCGAGTCGGCGGTGCTGGAGCTGCTGCGCCGCGGCCTCACGACCAAGCAGATCGCGCAGCACCTCGGCGTCTCCCCGGTGACCGTGCGCCGCCACCTGTCGATGACCGCGCAGCGGCTCGGGGTCGACGGCCGCGACGCCGCGCTGCAGCTCACGAGCCCGGTCGCCGCGCCGTGACCGCGGCCGCGATCACGACCGTGCTGATCGACGATCACACGATCTTCCGCTCGGGTCTGCGGGAGCTGCTGGCCGAGCACGGCCTCGTCGTCGAGGGCGACGCCCCGACCGTCGCGGCCGGCGTGCAGCTGGTCGAGCGCTGCGCGCCCGACGTCGCGATCGTCGACCTCGACCTGCCGGACGGCTCGGGGATAGACGCGATCCGGCGGATCGCCGAATGCGCTCCCGGCACGGCGGTGCTCGTGCTGACCGTCTCGGAGGCCGACGACGACCTGACCGACGCGGTGCTCGCGGGCGGCTGCGGCTATCTGCTCAAGGACGCGCCGATCGAGACGATCGTCGCGGGCGTGACCGCCGTCGCCGCCGGCGACGCCGTCCTCTCGCCACGCGTGGCGGCGACGATGCTCGCGCGGATGCGCGCGAGCGGACGGCAGACCGCCGCGCGCGCCAGGGCGCAGCTGTCGCCGCGCGAGCAGGAGGTGCTGCGGCTCGTCGCCGGCGGGATGGACAACGCCGCGATCGCGCAGGAGCTGTTCATCAGCCCCCACACGGTCAAGAACCACATCTCCAGCATCCTCACCAAGCTCCACGTCGCCAACCGCATCCAGGCGGCGGTGCGGGCCGTGCGCGACGAGATCCTCTGAGTTCTCTCAGGGGTAGGTGCAGTACGCACCGGCCGTCTGCGCGGCGACGAACGAGTTCGTGTACTTCCACAGGTACGTCGGGCGCCCGCCGTACCAGTAGACGATCTCGAAGACCCCGATCGCGGACAGCCCCTCCCCCGCCGGGACGTCGATCGGCCCCCACGTCCACGGGTTCAGCGCGCCGGTCGGGTCGAGCCACTGCGCGACCCCTCGCGGCGTCGCGGTCAGCCGGTACCAGCGGCTGGCGTTGCGGCCGTCGACGCCGAGCCAGCGCCAGCCGCCGCCGGCGGTGTAGGTGGCGACCCACGGACGGATGTCGATCGACGTCGACGGTGTCACGGTGAAGTTCGGCGCCACCAGGTACGCCTGCGACGGACCCGGCGAGAAGCACTGGAGCCCGCCGTCGGACCAGACGCCGGGCGAGGACGAGCGGCCGGCGGCGGCGAGCGCGATCGAGACGCGCGTCGTCGCGTTCCCCTGGCGCAGCGTCACGCGCCCGACCGCGGGGCTGATCCGCGTCAGCCGCCGCGCGTCGCCGGGCGTGATCCGCAGCGGCACCGCGGCGTGGCCGCCGCGGCAGCGGTACGCCGCCTGCGCCAGCGTCGGCGCGCGCAGCGCGGCGACGTTCAGGCTCGCGCGCCCGCTCGCGCGGCAGACGACGCGCAGCGTCAGCCGACCGGTCGCGGCCACTTCCGCGCTGCCGGCGGCGAGCGCGGGGCCGTCGCCGGAGGCTGGGATCGCGGTGTTGGGACCGTGCGCGGGCGCCGGTGGCGACTGCCCGCCGGGCGGGAGCGGGAAGCCGGCGCCGGCGCCGGGCGGCGGCCCGGGCAGCGGCGGCGGCGCGGCGGCCGACGCCGCGGAGGCCGTGGTCCCGACGCCGACGGCGCATGTGAGCAACAGGCACGAGGTGAGCGGTCTCGTTCGCACGAGTCCTCCATGATGCGGGAGCCTGCCGCGCTGGCCAATGGGGCGGGTGGCCCATTGCGCGTTCAGCCGTTTGAACGCCCGCTCGGCGGCGCCGATCTGCTCATGCGCGGCTCATACCGTCGGCCGCCGAGACGGCGCTACGGTTCGCCGGAGAAGCACGTCTGACACGGAGGTTCCCCATGTGCGGCATCGTCGGCTACGTCGGCGCCCGGCCGGTCCAGGGTCTGCTGCTCGCCGCGCTCGAGCGGCTCGAGTACCGCGGCTACGACAGCGCGGGCATCGCCACCCTCTTTGCCGACCGGCTCGACTCGGTGCGAGCGGTCGGGAACCTGCAGGCGCTGCGCAGCGCGGTCGCGCGCGCGGCGAACGGCAACGGCGCCGGCGCCGGGTCGAACGGCTCCGCGACGGCGGTCGCGGTCGCCGAGCCGAGCACCGGCATCGGCCACACGCGCTGGGCGACCCACGGCCGCGTCTGCGAGCGCAACGCGCACCCGCACATGGACGAGGCGGGACGGATCCACATCGTCGTCAACGGGATCGTCGAGAACTACCTGACGCTCAAGCGCGAGCTGACCGCGCGCGGCTGCGCCTTCGCCTCGGAGACCGACGCGGAGGTGATCGCGCACGTGATCGCGCGTCACTACGACGGCGACCTGCCCGCGGCGGTCCAGGCGGCGTACGGCGAGCTGGTCGGCCACTTCGCGTTCGTCGCGATGG
The DNA here is from genome assembly GCF_000025265.1 of Conexibacter woesei DSM 14684. GTDB lineage: Bacteria > Actinomycetota > Thermoleophilia > Solirubrobacterales > Solirubrobacteraceae > Conexibacter > Conexibacter woesei. The sequence goes on along the minus strand of NC_013739.1, from coordinate 2,688,940 downwards.
CGACCGGCGAGCCGGGCGTGCTCGTCGGCGCGCGGCGCGAGTGCCCGCTCGTCGTCGGGCGCGGCGACGGCGAGCAGTTCCTCGCCTCCGCCGTGCCCGCGTTCCTGGAGCACACGCGCCAGGTCCAGTTCATCGAGAACGGCGAGCTGGTCGTGCTGCGCCCGGACGGCGCCGAGTTCCGCTCCGCGGCGACCGGGGAGGTGGTCGAGCGCGAGATCGTCGAGGTCGACTGGGACGCCGAGACCGCCGAGAAGGGCGGCTACGAGACGTTCATGCTGAAGGAGATCCACGAGCAGCCGCAGGCGATCGCCGAGACGATCGCCGACCGCACGGCGCGCGGCGTCGGCGTCGACCTCGGCGACCTCGGCGCGATCGACGACGCCTTCCTGCGCGACGTGCGGCGGATCGTCGTCGTCGCCTGCGGGACCTCCTACCACGCGGGCCTGATCGGCCGCTACGCGATCGAGCGGTGGGCGCGGGTCCCGGTCGAGATGGACATCGCGTCCGAGTACCGCTACCGCGATCCGGTCGTCGGCCCGTACGACCTCGTCGTCGGGATCTCGCAGTCGGGCGAGACGGCCGACACTCTCGCCGCGATGCGGCTCGCGAGAGAGAGCGGCGCGACGGTGCTGGCGATCACGAACGTGATGGGCTCGCAGGTCACCCGCGACGCCGACGGCGTCCTCTTCACGCGCGCGGGGCTGGAGATCGGCGTCGCCGCGACGAAGACGTTCGTCGCGCAGGTCGCCGCGATGTACCTGCTCGCGCTGCGGCTCGCCGAGCTGCGCGGGACGCTGCCGGCGGCGCGGCTGCGCGAGCTGATCGCGGAGCTGAAGCGCGTGCCCGGTTCCGTCGCGGCGCTGCTGGAGCGCGGCGACGACGACGTCCAGGCGATCGCGCGGCGCCACTACAAGGCGGAGTTCTTCCTCTACCTCGGCCGCCACATCGGCCTCCCGGTCGCGCTCGAAGGCGCGCTGAAGCTGAAGGAGATCTCCTACATCGCGACGGACGCGTACGCCGCCGGCGAGATGAAGCACGGCCCGATCGCGCTGCTCGACGACGACACCCCCGTCGTCTGCGTCGCGACCGACTCGCCCGTGCTGGAGAAGCTGATCTCGAACATCCAGGAGGTGCGCGTCCGCGGCGCACACGTGATCGCCGTCGCGACCGCCGGCAACGACGAGCTGCAGGAGCACGCCGACGAGATCGTCGCCGTCCCCGCGACCGACTGGATGCTGGCGCCGCTGCTCGCCGTCATCCCGCTCCAACTGCTCGCCTACCGCGTCGCGCGGCTGCGCGGGCTCGACGTCGACCAGCCGCGCAACCTCGCCAAGACCGTCACGGTCGAGTGAGCTGGACCCGCAGTCCGAGAATTTTCTTATTTTCGGCGTAACGCACCGGATCTGTGCAAGCATCCCTGTAGAGGTGGTGGCCGGCGTCGCGATGCGACGACGCCGCCGACTTCGCTCGCCGTTGCCACAGCGCGAGGTCGCCCTCCAGATCGTTCCACAGGAAGAGAGCAACATGACGATGACGGACACCGAGCGCGGCCCCGTGCTCTTGACCGGCGCGACCGGGTTCCTCGGGATGGAGCTGCTGGCGCGATACCTCGAGCGGACCGACCGCACCGTCTACGCGCTCGTGCGCGCAAGCGACGAGCAGGAGGCGACGGCGCGGCTGCGTGCGGCCGCGCGCGAGGTCGTGCCGTGGGCGAGCCGGTTCGACGATCGGCTCGTGGCGGTGCGCGCGGACCTGCAGGCGCCAGGCCTGGGCCTCTCGGCCGTCCAACGGGGCGTGCTCGCCCAGGAGGTCACCGAGATCGTCCACGCGGCCGCCTCGGTCGAGTTCACGCTGCCGTTGGACGAGGCGCGGGCGATCAACGTCGCCGGCACCCAGGCGATGCTCGAACTGGCCGAGCACTGCCACGCCCACGGCGGGCTGCGCGGCTTCTCGCACGTCTCGACCGCGTACGTCGGCGGCACCCACAGCGGCACGTTCGGCGAGGACGACCTCGACCTCGGCCAGCGCTTCCGCAACACGTACGAGCAGACCAAATGGGAGGCCGAGCGCCTCGTGCGCTCCTATGCCGACCGGCTGCCGTTGCAGATCTTCCGCCCCAGCATCGTCGTCGGCGAGCGACGCAGCGGCTGGACGCCGGCGTTCAACGTCATCTACGCGCCGCTGAAGGCGTTCGCGAAGGGCGCGACGCTGCCGGTGATGCCTGCCCGGCGCGCGTCGCCGGTCGACGTCGTGCCGGTCGACTACGTCGCCGACGCGATCTTCACGCTGGCGGGGCGGGCGGGTGCTTCAGGCGAGACGTACAGCCTCGCGGCCGGCCCCGACGCCAGCAGCGTCGGCGAGCTGCTCGACCTCTCCGCTGACGCGTTCGAGCGCCGCCGCCCGCTCGCCGTCGCCCCGGCGCTCTACCGCCGCACCGTCCACCGCGCGTTGCTTCACAGCAGCACGGGCGCGCGACGTCGCTGGCTGAAGCGCAGCGAGGTCTTCTTCCCCTACTTCGCTCTGCGGACGCACTACGACACGCGGCGCGCGCACGCGGCGCTCACGCGGGAGGGCATCCACATGCCGCCGCTGCACGACTACTTCCAGCGCCTCGTCGACTACGCGGTCGCCGCGCACTGGGGCGAACGGCCGCTGTCGCGCGTCGACGCCGCACGTGAGGCGCTGCACCGCGAGCGCCGGCTGCACGCGCCGCACGTCCACGAGCGGAGGCTCGAGCATGTCCACACGCATGCCTAGCCGCCGCGGCGTCGCGCTCGTCCTCACAGCGACCGGTGCCCGCGGGGCTTACGAGATCGGCGCGCTCTCGGTCGTGCTGCCCGAGCTGGAGCGGCGCGGCGAGGCGGTCACCGTCCTCTGCGGCGCGGGCGCCGGCGCGGTCAACGCCGCGCTGCTCGGATCGCTCGCGCACCTGCCCGCGGCCGTGCAGGTCGAGCTGGCGATCGAACGCTGGCAGCGTCTCGCGCGCGACGATGCCGCCGGCTCGCTGCGCTTCTCCACCCTGCCGCTGACGCTCGCGCGCCTCGCAGGCGACGCCCTCGGCCTGCCCGGGATCCGCGCCGGCGGCCTGCTCGACCCGCAGCCGCTGAAGTGCTATCTCGACCGTCACCTCGACTGGGATGCGGTCCACCGTAACGTCGCGTCCGGGACGCTCGACGCCGTCTGCGTCGTCGCGACGCAGCTCGCGACCGGTCTGCCGCTGGCGTTCGTCGAGTCCGCGACCCGCGGCGCACCGCCGGACGACGACGACCTGCGGTACCTCCCGACCCGGCTGACGAGCGAGCACGTGCAGGCATCGGCGGCGATCCCGCTCGTGCAGCCGGCCGCGCACGTCGAGGAGCCCGAGCAGGCGCGCGGTTGGTACGCGGACGGCGCGACGCGCCTCACCAGGCCGCTCGCACCGGCACGTGCGCTCGGCGCGCAACGGCTGGTCGTCGTCGGCTGCGAGCCGCCGGAAGCGCCGTTCGCCGCCCGCGGCGCTCCGTCGCGGCGCCTCGTCGACGTGATCGCGAACATGCTCGACGGTCTGCTCGTCGACCACATCGCCGGCGACGTGCAGCGCCTCGCGGCGTCCAACGAGCTGGCGGCGGCCGAGGGGCGCCGCGACGGCGCGATCCCGTACGCGTTCGTCGCTCCGCGCCACGGACGTCCGCTCGGTCCGTTGGCGCAGGAGGCGTTCGGGCGCCGGTACGGCGGCGTGCGCGCCGCGGGACGGCCCGAGACGGCGCTGCTCGGCCGGCTGCTGCGCGGCCGCGCCGACACCGGCGGGGACCTGCTGTCGATCCTCGCCCTCACACCCGAGCACGTCGATGCGCTCGTTACCGCCGGGCGGCGCGACGCCGCCCGCTGGATGCGCTCGCATCCCGGCGTCTGGCGTGACGCGACGGAGCCCGCCGTCACGCGCGAGCCAGCAGACCTCGCCTCGTTCGGCGAGCGGCGCCGCCGACGGCCGCGGCGCAGGCCCGCGGCGGTTCCGGCCTAGCGCCGCGCCGGTGCGTCGTGCTACTCGGCCTGACGGCCGAGCAGCGCTGCGAAGCGCTCGATCCGGCGGCGCTCGTCCGCCGGCAGCGCGCCGTCGACCTCGACCAGCAGCGTCATCGGCCCGCGGTCGTGCGCCCACGTGCGGACGCGCTCGCTGAACGCGGGCCCGAGCCAGATCAGCGGCAGCGAGCCGGCGTGGGCGATGACCGTCTCGTCCTGCTCGGCCGGCGTCCGCTCCGTGCGCACGACGGGGATCGCCTCGAGCGCGAGCGCGTGCGCGACGGCGTCGAGCCCCGCGAGGCCGCTGTCGTCGACCATGAGCGCGATGTCGGCATCGCGCAGCAGCGCGGCGGTCCAGCCGTCGGGCGCGCCGTCGAGCGCCGCGGGGACGCAGACCATCCGGAAGAGCGGGTCGTTCATGGCCGGGACCGTACCGGCTCGGCGCACCCCGGCGGCGCGCGCCCGCCGCGCCGCCCGCCCCGCCGCCCGCCGCCCGCCCGGCCCGCCACCTGCCCGCCGCTCCCCCGCCGCGGCTATCGTCCAACGGAGCCGATGACGCTCCAACGGTCGCTGCTCGCACTCGCGCTCGCCTGGCTGGCGGCCGTCGCGGCGATCCAGCTGCTCGGCCTCGGCGTGACGCCGGCCGAGGTCGGCTCCAGCCCCGATGCGCTCGTCTCCGGCCACGTCTGGCGGATGCTGTCCAGCTCGCTGATCGTCGACGACGACCTGCCGCTCGTCCAGCTCGCGCTGCTGGCGGCGGCGACCGCCGCCGTGCTGCTGCGCTACGGCGCGGTCGTCTGGTGGGTCGCGGCGCTCGTCGGCCACGTCGGCTCCGCGCTGCTGACCTACGCGCTGCTCGGTGCCGCGATCGCGCTCGGCAGCGGGTCGGCCGAGCGGACCGCCGACGACTGGGACTACGGGATCTCGTGCGTCTTCTCCGCACAGCTCGGCGTCCTCTGCGCCGGCGGTGTGCGGCGGCTGCGCGAGGGGCGCGGCGACTGGCTCGACGTCGCCGCGGTCGCGACCACCGCCGGGGCGCTCGTCGTCTTCCTCACCGACCTCGACTGGTACGGGACCGAGCACTTCTTCGCGCTGGCGCTCGGCGGCACCGTCGCCGTGCTGTCGGATCGCGGTCGCTAGAGCCCGCACGGTAGGGTCGCCGCGTGGAGATCCTGCTCGCGCTCGCGGCCGCGCTCCTGTTCGCGCTTGGGACCGTGCTGCAGCAGCGGGCCGGCCTCGACGGGTCCGGTGCCGCGGAGGGCTCCAGCGGCGGGCTGCTGCTGCGGATGGCGCGGCGGCCCGTCTGGCTCGCCGGGATCGCCGCCGACGCGCTCGGCTTCGTCGCGCAGGCGATCGCGCTGACGATCGGCCGGCTCGCGGTCGTCCAGCCACTGCTCGTTTCCAGCGTCGTCTTCGCGCTGCCGCTCGGCGCGCGCCTGACCGGGCAGCGGATCCGCCGCTCCGACGTGATCGCCGCCGCGGTCGTGACCGCCGCGCTCGCCGTCTTCCTGCTCGTCGCGAATCCGTCCGGCGGCCGCGACGATGCGCCGCTGCGCGAGTGGCTGATCGCCGCCGCCGTCTTCGGCGGCATCAGCGCCGTGCTCGTGGTCGCCGCGCGGCGTGCCGCGCCGGCGCCGAAGGCCGCGCTGCTCGGGATCGCGACCGGCCTGCTGTTCGGGCTCAGCGCCGCGCTGACGAAGACCGTCGGCGACCAGGTCACCGAGGGCGTCCTGACGATCTTCACCGACTGGCACCTCTACGCGCTGATCGTCGTCGGCTACGCGTCGATGACGCTCAGCCAGCTGTCGCTCCAGACCGGCGTCCTCGCCCCGGCGATCGCGACGTCGATGGCGTTCGACCCGATCGCCTCGGTGATCCTCGGCACGACGCTCCTGCAGGAGTCCCTCCACACCTCCACGGCCGGCGCCCTCGCCGCCCTGGCGGCCCTCGCCGCGGCCCTCGCAGGCCTCGCCGTCCTCGCCCGGACCGCGCCCGCCGCGGAGAGTCGTAGCGAACTGGTGTAGATCGTCCACAGCCGCCGGTGCGACCCTCCGCGGCGTGCCGGAGCTTCGTCAATCTGCACCCCCTGTAGGGGTACGAATTGCCTCACCTCCCGACCACGCGGTCGCGCGGGTGGCAGATCGCCAGCACGGTGTGGTGAGCCGGCGGCAACTGCTCGGGCTCGGCCTGACGCCGAAAGGGATCGAGGTGCGGCTGAGAGCGCGCCGCCTGCTCCCGCTCCACCGCGGCGTCTACGCCGTCGGGCACGCGCGGCTGACGCGGCAGGGCGAGTGGCTGGCGGCGGTGCTGGCGGCCGGGCCCGGCGCGGCGCTGAGCCACCGCAGCGCGGCGGTGCTGTACAAGCTGCTGCCGGAGCGCGGGCGGCGGATCGACGTGACGAGCACGCGCAGGCGGGCGACGACGAACTGGATCGAGACGCACCAGACGAGCGCGCTCCCGGCCACAGACCTGACGCACCGGGACGGCGTCCCCGTCACGACCGTCACGCGCACGCTCGTCGACCTCGCCGACGTGCTCGACGCGGGCGAGCTCGAGCGCGCGGTCAACGAGGCCGACGTCGAGCGCGTGCTCGACGTCGCGGCGCTCGGCGCCGCGCTGCGCCGCGCGCAGGGCCGGCGCGGCGGCGGCGCGGAGCGGCTGCGCGGCGTGCTGGCGCAGCACCACGGGCCGGTGCTGCTGCGCTCCGAGCTGGAGCGGCGCTTCAAGGCGCTGCTCGTCGACCACGCGCTCCCGCCCGCCGAGCACAACGTGCGCGTCGCTGGCTGGGAGGTCGACGCATGCTGGCCGGCCGCACGGCTCGTCGTCGACCTGGACAGCCGCAGATACCACGACACCGCCGCCGCGCGCGCCCGCGACGCGCGCAAGCAGCAGGAGTTGGAGAACGCGGGCTGGACGGTGCTGCGCTACCGCACGCGCCACCTGAAGGGAGGCGCCGGAGCGACGACGGCGGAGGAGCTGCGCGCGTCGTTCAGGACTCCGACGCGACCTGAGCCATCCGCGCTTCCGAGCGTGGCTTCGAGTAGGCGAAGAAGATCACGAGGCCGATCAGCAGCCAGACGATCAGGCGGATCCAGGTCGTGATCGGCAGCAGCGCGATCAGCGCGGCGGCCGAGAGCATGCCGGCCGGCGCGACGATGTTGACGAACGGGACCCTGAACGGGCGCTCCAGCTCCGGTCGGCGGCGGCGCAGCACGAGCACGGCGCCGGAGACGATCACGAACGACAGCAGCGTGCCGATCGAGACGAGGTTGGTGAGCACGTCGATCGGCGTGAAGCCGGCGCACAGCCCGCCCGCGACCGCGCAGACGAGCGTCGCGTTCCCCGGCGTCTTGTAGCGGCCGCTGACCTTGCCGAGGCGGTCGGGCAGCATCCCGTCCGACGCCATCCGCATGAAGATCCGCGTCTGGCCGTAGAAGGTCACCATCACCGTCGCGGCGAGGCCGATCACGGCGGCGATCGAGACGGCCGCCTCCAGCCACCCCAGCGACGGTCCGGCCGCGCGCACCGCCGCGGCGATCGGGTCGGCGACGTCGAGCTGGCGGTAGTCGACCATGCCGGTCATCACGACGCCGATCAGGACGTACAGCCCCGTCGAGATCGCGACCGTCAGCATCAGGCCGATCGGGATCGTGCGCTGCGGATCGCGCGCCTCCGACGCCGCTGTGGAGACGGCGTCGAAGCCGACGTAGGCGAAGAAGACGACGCCGGCCGCGCGCAGCACGCCGGAGACGCCGAACTCACCGAACTCGCCCGTGTTCGCGGGCATGAACGGCTCCCAGTTCGCCTGCGTCACATAGAAGACGCCGAACGCGACGAACGCGAGCAGCACCGCCAGCTTCAGCGCGACCATCGCGTTGTTCGCCTTCGCCGACTCGCGCGCGCCGAACCACAGCAGCCCGCAGGTGAGGAAGACGATCGCGATCGCCGGCAGGTTCACGACGCCGCCGTTGTCCTGGAACGGCGCGTTCGTGAGCGAGTGCGGCAGCGTGATCCCGATCGACTGCAGCATCGCGTCGAAGTAGCCCGACCAGCCGACCGCCACCGTCGAGGCGGCGAACAGGTACTCCAGCAGCAGGTCCCAGCCGATGAACCACGCCAGGAACGTGCCGAAGGTCGCGTACGCGTAGGAGTACGTCGAGCCGGCGGCCGGGATCATCGCCGCCATCTCGGCGTAGCAGAGCGCCGTCACACCGGCGGCCAGGCCGGCGAGCAGGAACGAGAAGACGACCGCCGGCCCGGCGAACTGCGCGGCCGCGGTGCCGGTCGTGACGAAGATGCCGGCGCCGACGACGGACGCGATCCCGAGCGCCGTCAGGCTGACGGTGCCCATCGCCCCGCCGTCGAGACGGGCGCGGTCACGTCTGGCCTGTTCGAGGACCGCGTCGAGGTTGGAGCCCGTCATCGGCGCGGAATCCTCTCAGACGGCGCGGCGGCGCTTGACTCCGTCCGGTGCGACGACCACGATGGCCGGCGTGAGCGCCACCGACGAGGCACCTGAGGCGGACGCGGAGACGCGCGACCGCGGGGCCGATTTCCAAGAGGCAGAGCGTACGCGCCGCCTCGCCAAGCTCGACGCGCTGCGCGAGCGCGACGTCGAGCCGTACCCCGTCCGCTTCGACCGCGACGCGACCGCCGCCGAGCTGCACGACAGCTTCGCCGAGCTGGCGCCGGGAACCGAGACCGGCGAGACCGTCAAGGTCGCCGGGCGCGTGACGGCGCTGCGCCGCCACGGTGGGCTCGACTTCGCCGACCTGCTCGACGAGACCGGCACGATCCAGCTGCTCGCCGAGCGCGACGAGCTGGGCGAGCAGGCGCTGGAGGACTTCGCCGCGCTCGACCTTGGCGACTGGGTCGGCGCGGAGGGCACCGTCGTCGCGTCCAAGAGCGGCGAGCTGACCGTCCGGCTGGCGCGCTTCGCGCTGCTGTCGAAGGCGCTGCGCCCGCTGCCGGACCTGCGTCACGGCCTGACCGACCCGGAGGCGCGCTACCGCCGCCGCTACGTCGACCTCGTCGTCAACCCGAGAGCGCGTGCGGTCTTCGCGGCGCGCTCGGTCGCGATCTCCGCCGTCCGCCGCGTGCTGACCGAGCGCGGCTTCCGCGAGGTCGAGACACCGGTCCTGCTGGGCCAGGCCGGCGGCGCAGCGGCGAAGCCGTTCCTCACCCACCACAACGCGCTCGACATCGAGATGAGCCTGCGTATCGCGCTGGAGCTGCCGCTCAAGCGGCTGCTCGTCGGCGGGATGGACCGCGTCTTCGAGATCGGCCGCGTCTTCCGCAACGAGGGGCTCGACACCCGCCACAACCCCGAGTTCACGCTGCTCGAGGCCTACCAGGCGTTCGGCGACTACAGCGACATGATGGAGCTGACCGAGACGCTCGTCTCCGAGGCCGCGCTCGCCGCCAACGGCACGACGGTCGTCAGAGTCGGCGAGCGCGAGATCGACCTCAGACCACCGTTCCGCCGCGCGAGAATGACGGACCTGATCAAGGAGCACGGCGGCGTCGAGATGCATCCGTCGATGCCGGTCGAGGAGGCGCGCGCGATCGCCGACAGATTCGGCGTCGTCTGGATGGACGTGTGGGGCTCGGGCAAGATCCTCGCCGAGGTCTGCGACGAGCTGTGCGAGTCGAAGCTGATCGAGCCGACGTTCGTGATGGACCACCCGAGAGAGATCTCGCCGCTGGCCCGCGCGCACCGCGACGACCCGACGCTGACCGAGCGCTTCGAACTGGTCGTCGCCGGCCGCGAGCTGGCGAACGCGTACAGCGAGCTGAACGACCCCGTCGACCAGGCCGCGCGCTTCGCCTACGAGGCGCAGCAGCAGGCGGGAGGCGACGAGGAGGCCGAGCCGGTCGACGACGACTACGTGCAGGCGCTCGAGTACGGCCTGCCGCCGACCGGCGGCCTCGGGATCGGAATCGACCGGCTGATCATGCTGATCACCGGCGTCGAGTCGATCCGCGACGTGATCCTCTTCCCCACCCTGCGCCCGCAGGAGGGCGGCGGCCAGAGAGCGCCCACGACGGCGACGCCGCCCGCCGCGCTCGCCGCGCCGCCGCTGCCGCCGGCCCCGCCGCCGGCCGACGGCGAGGCGCTCGCCGCGCCGCCGCCCGAGTCGCTGCGGCGCCCGCGCGCGCTCAAGCCGCTGGCGTGGCTGACGGCGATCGTCGGCGTGCTGTCGCTGCTGCCGTCGCTGCCGATCGCCGACTGGTCGTTCGGCTTCGGCGAGGCGCTGGAGCGGCCGGGCCGCGCCGCCACGTTCGTGATCTCGGTCGTGCTCGGGATCGCGCTGATCGTCGTCGCACGGCAGGTCGCGCGCGGCAAGCGGCGCGCATGGTGGATCGCGATGGGCCTGTTCGGCGCGGCGACCGTCGTCCACGTCCTGAAGGGGCCGGACCCGCTCGCCGCGCTCGCGAACCTCGCGATGCTGATCGCGTTCGTCTGGAACCGCGACGCGTTCCGCGCGAAGGGCGACCCCGGGTCGCTCGTCGACGCGCTCGCGTTCATCCCGATCTACGTCGGCGTCGTGCTCGTGTTCGGCGTCCTGTCGCTGATGACGCAGGCGAACAACGTGACGCCGGAGCTGGGCACCGGCGGCGTGCTGAAGACGATCGGCTCCGGGCTCGTCGGCGCCGACGGCGAGTACGAGTACCGCCGCCAGCTGTTCGGCGACTTCTTCGCCGACGCGCTGCTCGCGCTCGGCATCTTCGGGCTCGCGTACCTGCTGTACCTGCTGTTCCGGCCGCTGGTGCAGAGAACGCCGCCGAGCGACGAGTGGCGCGCGCACGCGCGCGAGATCGTCCGGCGCTGGGGCGGCGACACGCTCGCGTACTTCGCACTGCGCAAGGACAAGAGCTACTTCTTCTCCACCGACGGCCAGTCGCTGATCGCCTACGCCTACGTGCGCGGCTACGCGATGGTCGCCGCCGACCCGGTCGGCCCGCCGCAGGACCGCGCGCGCGTGCTCGACGAGTTCCTCGCCCACTGTCGCGGGCAGGGATGGGGCGTCGCCTTCCTCGCCGTGCGCGAGGCCGACGCGCCGCTCTACCGCGAGCGCGGCATGCACGCGATCTATCTCGGCGACGAGGCGATCCTGCGCTGCGACACGTTCACGCTGAAGGGCAAGGAGATGAAGGCGGTGCGCGAGGCCGTCAACCGCGTCGGGCGCGAGCACTCGTTCGAGCTGCTGCGCGAGTCCGAGGCGACGCTGGAGCTGGTCGCGCAGCTGAACGCGATCAGCGCCGAGTGGCGCAGAGGCTCCGACGAGCGCGGCTTCACGATGGAGCTGGGCGAGGACGTCGAGGGCACCGACCCCGACTTCGTGATCGCGCTGGCGCGCGACGCGGCCGGCGAGCCGGCCGGCTTCCTGCGCTTCGTGCCGGCGTACGGCGAGGACCTCGGCTACTCGCTCGACCTGATGCGGCGCAAGCCCGACTCGCTCAACGGCCTGACCGAGTTCCTGATCGCCAACGCGGCGCTGGAGCTGGGCGCGGAGGGCGTCAGACGCCTGTCGCTCAACTTCGCCGCCTGGGGCCGGCTGCTCGACACTGCCGAGGACGCCGGCCTGCTCGGCCGCTTCGAGCGCAGCGTCGCGCGCGGGCTCAACCCGTACTTCCAGATCCAGTCGCTGCGCGACTTCAACGCGAAGTTCGGCCCGCAGTGGCTGCCGCGATCGATCGTGATCGACGATCTCGGCGAGCTGCCGAAGGTCGCGCTGCTGTACGCCAGCGTCGAGGGCTTCCTCGACCTGCCGCTGATCGGCCGTCTGTTCGTCCCGCCCGTGCGGCGCGCGGTCGCGGAGGGCAGCGACGCGAGATGAGTTTCGCCGCGCGAGGCGGTCCTCTCTCGTATGCGAATCGAAACGAATGGCGTAGAGCTGTGGGCCGAGGCGTTCGGCGCTGAGGACGCGCCCGCCCTGCTGCTGATCGGCAACTCGATGCTCACGTGGGAGGACGAGCTGTGCGAGCGGCTCGCGGCGGGCGGGCTGCGGGTCGTCCGCTACGACCAGCGCGACACGGGCCGCTCGACGACCGTCGATCCCGATGCTCCCGACTACTCCCTGCGTGACCTCGTCGGCGACGCCGCCGGCCTGCTCGATGCGCTCGGAGCGGGCCACGCCCACGTCGCCGGCTTCGCCACCGGCGGCTGGATCGCGCAGCTGCTCGCGCTCGACCGTCCCGAGCGCGTCGCGTCGCTGACGCTGATCGCGACGCGGCCGACCGCCCCGGGGCGCGCCGACGCCGACCTTCCCGACCACGATCCCGAGCTGATGAAGTGGATCATGAGCACGCCGGAGCCCGACTGGTCCGACCGTGCCGCGGTCGTCGCCCATATGGCCGAATCCGGGCGCCGCATCGCCGGCTCGCGGCCGTTCGACGACGCCGCCGCGAGCGAGCGCGCCGGCCGCGTCTTCGACCGCGCGTGCGCGGCCGCGCCCGAGCTCGCCGCCGCGAACCCGCGCGCGCTCCAGCGCTCGAACCAGATCGCGAGCGTCTTCGCCGTCATCAAGACGAAACCGCGCTGGCGCGAGCGGCTCGGCGAGGTCGCCGTGCCGGCGCTCGTGATCCACGGCGAGGACGATCCGTTCTTCCCGCTCGGCAACGGCGAGGCGCTCGCGCGAGAGATCCCCGGAGCCGAGCTGCTGACGCTGCCCGGCACCGGGCAGGAGCTGCCGCGCGACAGCTGGGACGAGGTCGTCCCGGCGATCGTGCGGCTGACCAGAGCCGCCGCGCCGGCCTAGCCGGAGCGGCGCCGCCCCTACCCGCGCGCCCCCGGCCGCCGCGGCGTCGGGGCGCGGCCGGGCGGCTGCTCCGGGCGGGGTCCGGCATCGGGCGCCTTCCATCTGCGCCTCTGCGGCGCGCCGTGCGTGACGGTCAGCGTCTCGCCGTCGTGGCGCAGCTGGAGCGGGGCGCCTTCGAGCACGTCGTAGACGACCTCGCCGTGGGTGATCGTGACGCACAGCCTGCGGTCGCGGAACCTGATGCGGAAGGCGATCCGCGCGAGCGCGCGCGGCAGGCGCGGCGAGAACGACAGCTCGCCGCCGTGGTCGCGCAGGCCGCCGAAGCCGGCGACCGCCGCCAGCCACGAGCCGGCGAGCGAGGCGATGTGGACGCCGTCGCCGGTGTTGTGCTCGAGGTCGTCGAGGTCCATCAGCGCCGCTTCGCCGAAGTAGTCGTAGGCGAGGTCGAGCTGACCGACGTCGGCCGCGACGATCGCGTTGACGCACGCCGAGAGCGACGAGTCGCGCACGGTCACACGCTCGTAGTAGGCGAAGTCGCGCGCCTTCTGCTCGGCGCTGAAGGCGTCGCCGCGCTTGTACAGCGCGAGCACCAGGTCGGGCTGCTTGACGACCTGCTTGCGATAGAGGTCGAAGTAGGGGAAGTGCAGCAGCAGCGGGTAGCGCTCCGGCGGTGTCCCGGCGAAGTCCCACTCGGCGTGCCCCGTGAAGCCGTTCGACTGCTGGTGGACCTTCAGCCGCTCGTCGTAGGGGACGTGCATCGCCGCGGCGGCGTCGCGCCAGGCGGCGATCTCCTCCTCGTCGACGCCGAACTCCGCCGCCGCGCGCGGGTGCCGAGCTGCCGCCTCGACCGCGCCGTCGAGGTTCCGCTGCGCCATCAGGTTCGTGTAGACGTTGTCGTCCGCGATCGCGGTGTACTCGTCGGGGCCGGTGACGCCGTCGATGTGGAAGACGCCGTCGATGTCGTGGTGGCCGAGCGAGCGCCACAGCCGCGCCGTCTCGATCAGCAGCTCGAGGCCGGTCTCGCGCTCGAACTCGGTGTCGCCGGTCACCTCGACGTAGCGGATGACGGCGTCGGCGACGTCGGCGCTGACGTGGAACGCGGCCGTGCCCGCCGGCCAGTAGGCCGAGCACTCCTGCCCGCGGATCGTCCGCCACGGGAACGCCGCGCCGGCGAGCCCGAGCTGCTCGGCCCGTTCGCGCGCGAGCGGCAGCGTCGACTGCCGCCAGCGCAGCGCGTCGGCGGCGGCGTCCGGCGCGGTGTACGTCAGCACCGGCAGCACGAACGTCTCGGTGTCCCAGAACGCGTGACCGTCGTAGCCGGAGCCGGTCAGCCCTTTCGCGGCGATCGCGCGGCGCTCGGCACGCGCACCGCACTGGAGCGTGTGGAAGAGCGCGAAGCGGATCGCCTGCTGCAGCTCGGTGTCGCCGTCGATCTCGACATCGGCGCCGGCCCAGAAGTCGTCGAGGTACTCGCGCTGCTCGGCGACGATCCCGTCCCAGCCGGTCCGCATCGCGGACGACAGCGCGGCGTCGACCTGGTCGCGCACCGCCGGCAGGGAGCGCCGCCGCGACCAGCCGTAGCCGACGAGCTTCGTCAGCACCAGCCCCTCGCCGTTGCCGATCTCGGTCGCGACCGTCAGCCGCGCGAGGTCGTCGCGGCTCTCCAGCTCGACGACCGCGTCCTCGGAGCATTCGAGCACGTGGTCCATGCCGGCCGCCATCCGGATCCCGCTCGCCTGCGTGCGGTGGACGAGCACCGCACGGCGCTCGTGGTCCTCGTGCTGCTCGGCGACGAGCGGCGCGGCGAGCGCGGCCGCCGCGCGCGGGTCCTTGCTGAGCATCGGCCCCGGCTCGTTGGCGACCAGCTCCGACTGCACGACGATGCGCGTCTCGCCGTCCATCGGCCGCACCTCGTAGCGGATCGCGACGATCGCACGCTGGACGAACGAGACGAGCCGCGTCGAGCGCACCTCGATCTCGCGGCCGGCCGGCGAGCGCCACTGCACGACCCGCTCCAGCGTGCCGGCTCTGAGGTCGAGCGAGCGCGTGTGCGAGAGCAGCGTGCCGTAGCGGACGTCGAACGGCTCGTCGTCGACGAGCAGCCGGATCGGCTTGCCGTTGGTGACGTTGACGACCGTCTGCCCGTCCTCGGGGTAGCCGTAGCCGGCCTCGGCGTACGGCAGCGGGCGCGTCTCGTAGAAGCCGCCGAGGTAGGTGCCCGGCATCCCGAACGGCTCGCCCTCGTCGAGGTTCCCGCGAATGCCGATGTGGCCGTTGGAGAGCGCGAAGACCGACTCGCTCTGGGCGATCCTGTCGAGCTGGAGGTGCTCCTCCGTGACGCGCCACGGCTCGACGGCGAACTGCGGCTGCTCGTTCACAGCAGCTCCCCGAGGTCGTCGACGACGATGTCGGCGCCGTGTCTCAGCAGCGCCGCTCGCTGCCCGACGCGGTCGACCCCGACGACGTGGCCGAAGCTGCCCGCACGGCCGGCCTCGACGCCCGCGAGCGCGTCCTCGAAGACGACCGCCTGCGCCGGCTCGACGCCGAGCAGCCGCGCGCCCGCGAGAAACGTGTCCGGCGCCGGCTTGCCGCGCAGGCCGTCGACCGCCGCGGTGTGCCCGTCGACGCGCGCCTCCAGCAGCTCCTCGATCCCGGCCGCGCGCAGCACGTCGCGGCAGTTGTGCGAGGAGGAGACGACGGCGCGGCGCAGCCCGGCGTCGCGCGCGGCGTGCAGGTAGCGGACCGAGCCGGCGTACGGCTCGACGCCGTCTCTGGCGATCAGGTCGAGCACGAGCGCGTTCTTGCGCGTGCCGAGGCCGTTGACCGTCTCGGCGCTCGGCGGGTCCTCCGGCGACCCCTCCGGCAGCACGATCCCGCGCGCGGCGAGGAAGTCGCGGACGCCGGCGTCGCGCGGCTTGCCGTCGACGAACTCGTCGTACTCGCGGCCGGCGTCGAACGGCTCGAACGGCACCCCCTCGCGTTCGGCGCGCTCCTCCAGGAACGCGTCGAACATCTGCTTCCACGCCGCCGCATGGACCTTCGCGGTCTGCGTGAGGACGCCGTCGAGGTCGAAGAGGCAGGCGGTCACGCCATCAGGGAGTCCAAGCATGGCCGCCACGATACGGCGAGCGGCGGCGCGACCGGTGGCGCGCACGTGAACGTGCAGGATCGCGCTCCACATGACATCGTCCCGCGTGCACGAACCTGGCGATGGAGAGGAAACCGAACGCATGCAGCTCGGGATGGTGGGACTGGGTCGGATGGGCGCCAACATGGTGCGCCGACTGATGAGAGCGGGACACGAGTGCGTCGTCTTCGACGTGCATCCCGAGGCGGTCGCGGGGCTCGCCGGCGAGGGAGCGACGGGCTCGGACTCGCTCGCCGACTTCGTCTCCAAGCTGGAGCGACCGCGCGCGGTCTGGCTGATGGTTCCGGCGGCGGTCGTCGACGCGACGCTCGACGAGCTGGTGCCGCTGCTCGACCCCGACGACACGATCATCGACGGCGGCAACTCGTACTACCGCGACGACCAGCGCCGCTCCGCGCGCGTGGCCGAGCAGCAGCTCCACTACGTCGACGCGGGCACGAGCGGCGGCGTCTGGGGCCTCGACCGCGGCTACTCGCTGATGGTCGGCGGCGATGAGACGGCGTTCCGCCGGCTCGAGCCGATCTTCGCGACGCTCGCGCCGGGCGTCGAGTCCGCGCCGCGCACGCCCGGCCGCACGGGCGACCTGCACCCCGGCGAGGCCGGCTACCTGCACTGCGGCGAGTCCGGCGCGGGCCACTTCGTGAAGATGGTCCACAACGGGATCGAGTACGGGATGATGGCCGCGTACGCTGAGGGGCTGAACATCCTCAGGAACGCGAACGCCGGCTCGGTCCAGCGCACCGCCGACGCCGAGACGGCGCCGATGGAGAACCCCGAGGCGTACCGCTACGACATCGACATCGCGGCGGTCGCCGAGGTCTGGCGCCGCGGCAGCGTCGTCGCCTCGTGGCTGCTCGACCTGACCGCCGAGGCGCTCGCCGCCTCCCCCCACCTCGACCAGTACTCGGGCCGCGTGTCGGACTCCGGCGAGGGCCGCTGGACGGCGATCGCCGCGATCGAGGAGGGCGTCCCGGCGCCGGTGCTCTCGACGGCGCTCTACTCCCGCTTCGCCTCGCGCGACCTCGACGACTTCGCGAACAAGGCGATGTCGGCGATGCGCTCCGGGTTCGGCGGGCACGACGAGAAGCAGGACTGACCCGTGTCGGGGCGGACGATCCAAGGGCGGACGGACGCCCCGGCCGACGTCTTCGTCGTCTTCGGGATCAGCGGCGACCTCGCGAAGGTGATGACGTTCCGCTCGCTCTACCGGCTGGAGCGGCGCGGACTGCTCGACTGCCCGATCGTCGGCGTCGCCGTCGACGACTGGAGCCACGACCAGCTGCGCGACCACGCGCGCGCGGCGATCGTGGCGTGCGGCGAGCCGCTTGACGAAGCCGTCTTCGCGCGCTTCGCCGCGCGCATCTCCTACGTCCAGGGCGACTTCGCCGACGCCGCGACGTACGCGCGCGTCGGCGAGGCGATCGGCGCGGCGAGCACGCCGGTCTTCTACCTGGAGATCCCGCCGTCGCTGTTCGGCATGGTGATCGCGGGGCTCTCCAGAGCCGGGCTGACCGAGGACGCGCGCGTCGTGGTCGAGAAGCCGTTCGGCCACGACCTCGCCTCCGCGCGGGCGCTCAACGCGGAGATCCACCAGCACCTGGACGAGTCGCAGCTGCTGCGAATCGACCACTTCCTCGGCAAGATGGGGCTCGACGAGCTGCTGTACCTGCGCTTCGCGAACACGCTGCTGGAGCCGCTGTGGAACCGCAACTACCTCTCCAGCGTGCAGATCACGATGGCGGAGGCGTTCGGCGTCGAGGACCGCGGCCACTTCTACGACCCGGTCGGCGCGCTGCGCGACGTCGTCGTCAACCACCTGATGCAGGTCGTCGCGGCGGCGGCGATGGAGCCGCCGGCCGGCTCGGACCCGGCGACGCTGAAGGACGGGATCTACTCCGTCTTCCGCTCGATGAAGGACGCCGACCCGGCGCATTACGTGCGCGGCCAGTTCGACGGCTATCGCGCGATCGACGGCGTCGCCGACGACTCCGAGACGGAGACGTTCGCCGCGCTGCGGCTCGACATCGAGAACTGGCGCTGGTCGGGCGTCCCGTTCTTCATCCGCACCGGCAAGCACCTGGCACTGACGCAGACCGAGCTGCGGCTCGTCTTCAAGCACGCGCCGAAGCTGGGGCTCGGGATGCTGGAGTCGCGCAAGCCGGTCCCCAACCAGCTCGTCGTGCGGCTCGACCCGGACACTGGTGTGCGCTTCCTGCTGGAGGCGCAGCGCGCCGACCGCCCGGGGCCGAAGCCGATCACGCTCGACATGGAGTTCGCGCACGAGGGCGGCGCGGGCGCGACGCCGTACGAGGTGCTGCTGCACGCGGCGATGGTCGGCGACAACTCGCGCTTCACGCGCCAGGACGGCGTCGAGGAGGCGTGGCGCGTGCTGCAGCCGCTGCTCGATGCGCCGCCGCCGGTGCAGTCCTACGCGCCGGGATCGTGGGGGCCCGCCTCCGCGCACGACGTCGTCGCCGGCCACGGCGGCTGGCACAGATCATGGGTCGGGGAGTAGCGGCGGCGCCGCTGCTGCGCGTCGCCGTCGCCGACCTGCCGGCGTTCCTGACCGGCCGCTGGACGCTGGAGCGGACGATCGACGACCGCCGCGCCGGCCGTCGCGGCCGCGCGTCCGGCGAGGCGCGCTTCGAGCCGCTGGACGCCGGTGCGGGTGCGAGCGGCGTCGGCGCGAGCGGCGTCGGCGCGAGCGGCGCGGCATCGGGCGGCCTGCGCTGGATAGAGCACGGCACCGTCCAGATCGGCGACTTCGCGGGCGAGTTCTCGCGCGAGCTGGCGATCGTGCCGGACGGGGATGCCTGGCTCGTCCGCTTCGACGACGGCCGCCCGTTCCACCCACTCGACCTGCGCGAGGGCCGCTGCCTCGTCGACCACCCGTGCGGCGCCGACGCCTACGCCGGCGCGCTGCGCGCATTCGAGACGCCTGCCGGGCCCGCCGGCCCCGCCGGCCCCGAGCTGGAGGTCGACTGGCGCGTCACCGGCCCCGCGAAGGACCAGCGGATCGTGACCCGGTACCGGCGCGCGTGAGAGGTGAGGTCGTTTGCACCCCTCCAGGGGGTGCAAACGACCTCACCTCGCGGCTAGGCCGACAGCTCGCCCAGCCTGCGCTGAAGGAACCGGCGCTGGGGCTCGGCGCTCGTCAGCGCGAGCGCGCGCTCGTAGGCGGCGCGCGCCTCGCCGGGGCGGCCGAGGCGGCGCAGCAGCTCGGCGCGGGTCGAGTGGAGGTAGGGGTAGTCGTCCAGCTCCAGGCGGTCGACAAGCTCCAGCGCCTCCTCCGGCCCGCCGCTCTCGGCGACGGCGACGGCGCGGTTCAACTCCACGACCGGCGAGCGCGTCAGGCGGGCCAGCTCGCCGTAGAGCGCCGCGACCTGAGGCCAGTCGATCCGCGGTGCTGCCTGCAGCGAGGCGATCGCCGCCTGCAGCACGTAGGACCCGCCGCCTCCGCTGACACCGAGCGCGATCGCGCGGTCGAGCGCGGCGCGGCCGTCGGCGATCTTGGCGGCGTCCCAGCGCAACCGGTCCTGGTCGGCGAGCAGCACCAGCTCGCCGTCGGCGACCCGCGTCTCGCGCCGCGCGTCGTGGATCAGCATCAGCGCGAGCAGGCCGTGCGCCTCGGGCTCGTCGGGCATCAGCGAGACGAGGACGCGGCCCAGCCGGATCGCCTCCGCCGCGAGGTCGACGCGGCCGTCGTAGCCCTCGTTGAAGATCAGGTAGACGACCGCGAGCACGGCCGGCAGCCGTTCGGGCAGCAGGTGGTCCGGCGGCACGCCGAAGGGGATCCCAACCGTCTTGATCTTCGTCTTCGCGCGCGTCAGGCGGCGCTTCATCGTCTCCGGCGCGACGAGGAACGCGCGTGCGATCTCCTCCGTGCTCAGGCCCCCGAGCGCGCGCAGCGTCAGCGCGACCTGCGCCTCGGTCGCGAGCGCCGGATGGCAGCAGGTGAAGATCAGCTCCAGCCGCTCGTCGGGGATCGTCGTCTCGTCCACCTCGTCCTCCACCCACGCCGGCACGTCGAGCTGCCGCGTCTTCACCGCGAGCGTGCGCTCGCGGCGGATCCTGTCGATCGCGCGGTTGCGCGCGGTCGTCACGAGCCACGCGCCGGGATTGTCGGGAACGCCGTCGCGCGGCCAGCGCTCGGCGGCGACCGCGAACGCCTCCTGGGCGGCCTCCTCGGCGAGGTCGAAGTCGCCGAGGAAGCCGACCAGGTGGGCCACCACGCGGCCCCACTGCTCGCGGAAGACCCGCTCGATCAAGTCGGCGGCACCAGCACCGTGCGGATCTCGACCGCGCCGCCGAAGCGCAGCACCGGCAGCTTGCCGGCCAGCTCGATCGCGGCGTCGATGTCGTCGGCCTCGAACAGGAAGTAGCCGCCGAAGACGTCCTTCGTGTCCGCGAACGGTCCGTCGGTGACGAGCGTCCCGCTGCCGTTCGCCCGCACCGTCGTCGCGGTGTCCGCCGGGCTGAGGCGCCCGGAGCCGACGATCCGCTCATCCTGGTGGATCGCGATGTACTCGGCGGTGACCTCCTGCATCTGCTCCTCGCTGAGTGAGTCGTAGACGCCGGGCCGCTCGTGGATCAACAGTGCGTACTGCATCGATGCCTCCTTCGGGGCTTGCTGTCGTCCCTACGACGAACGGGCACCGCACGAGGGGACAGCGACGGAGGAAGGATTCTCGCCTACGCGCGCGCCACCGCCTCGCGCAGCCCCGCCATGTAGCCGATCGCGTGCAGCCGCGCCTGGTGCGAGTAGCCCGCGACCGCGGCGCTGTCGCCGGCGATCGTCGGCACGTGGTCGGAGCGCAGCACGCCCCTGAAGCCGATCTCGCGGTAGGCGCGCATGCACGCGAGCATGTCGGTCGGCCCGTCGTCGTGGAACGTCTCCTCGAACCGCTCGGGCGTGCCGCGCACGTCGCGGAAGTGGGCGAACGCGATCCGCTCCCCCAGCCGCCGGATCGTCGCGGGCAGGTCGTCGGTCATCAGCGCGAAGTTGCCCTGGCAGAGCGTGATCCGGTTCGCGGGACTGTCGTTCAGATCGACCAGGCGCTCGAACGACTCGACGCGCGACATGATCCGCGCGATCCCGCGGATCGGCGACAGCGGCGGGTCGTCGGGATGCAAGGCGAGCGTCACCCCCGCCTCCTCCGCGACCGGGCAGACCCGCTCCAGGAACCACGCGAGCGCCTCCCACAGCTGCTCGTCGGGCACGAACCCCGCATACGTCAGCGGCGCGTCGGCGAGCAGCGCGGCGTCCCACGAGGAGACGAGCGCGCCGCCGCGCGTCGGCGCGGCCATCCGCGTCCGCATCCAGCCGAGCACGGGCATCCAGTTGTAGCACCAGACCGGAATCCCGAGCGTCCCCATCGAGCGGATCAGCCTCAGCACCGCCTCCAGCTCCTCCTCCCGCCCCGGCAGCCCGAGCCGCAGCTTGTCCATCGGCGGGTTGTCCTCGATCGCCGCGAGCCTCAGGCCCGCCTCGGCGACCTGGTCGCGGTAGAGCGTCAGCGGCATCAGGTCCCACGGCTGCTCGCCGGCCGACTCGCGCCAGTCGGCGTGGTAGCGCGGCAGCACGCCGACGGCCTGCTCGATCCCGAGCTGGCGCAGCACCGTCCAGAACGGGTGCGGCGGCTTCTCCAGCAGGATCTCCGCGAGCGCCGGCTCCGTCATGCCGCGTCCTCCCGCACCTCGGCCGCCCAGCGCACGTCCGGGTCGGGGACCGGGACGGCGTCGATCAGCCGCCGCGTGTACTCGTGCGACGGCGCGTCGATCACCGCGCGCGCGTCGCCGCGCTCGACCGTCTCGCCCTCGTAGAGGACGAGCAGCTCGTCGGCGATGTGGTAGGCCGTCGAGAGGTCGTGGGTCACGTACAGGAACGAGATCCCGGCCTCCCTGCGCAGGTTCACGATCACCTCCAGGATCGCCGCGCGGATCGACGCGTCGACCATCGAGACGGGTTCGTCGGCGACGATCACTCTCGGCCGCAGCAGCATCGCGCGCGCGATCATGATCCGCTGCCGCTCGCCGCCGCTGAGCTGGTACGGGTAGGCGTCGAGCACGCGGCCGGGCTCCAGCCCGACGAACTCGATCGCCTCGGCGACCGCGCGTCTCGCCTCCGCCGGCGTCGCGGCGACGTCGAAGTTGCGCACGCAGACGTCGAAGACGTGCCGCACGCGGTAGACCGGATTGAACGCAGTGAAAGGGTCCTGGAGGACCGCCTGCACGTCCTGGCGGAAGCGCCGGCGGGCGTCGCGGCCGAGCGTGCGCAGCGGCGTGCCGCGGTAGCGGATCGACCCGCTCGACGGCTCGACGAAGCCGAGCGCGATCTGCGCCGCGGTCGTCTTGCCGCTGCCGCTCTGGCCGGCGAGCGCGACGATCTGCGGCCGCTCGGCGTGCAGCTCCAGCGAGAAGTCCTTCAGCGCCGTCACCGGCTCGCGCTGCTCCAGCAGCCCGGAGCGGTAGACCTTCGTGACGTTCTCGGCCTGCAGCAGAAGGTCGTCGCTCACGGCATCGCCGCCTTGTGGTCGGGGCCGACGTCGGCCAGTGGGTGCCGTGCGGCGACGAGCGCGAGCGCCTCGTCGCGCAGCGCCTGCGTCGCGGCGGCCGGATGCCACTCGCGCTGGCGCAGCGACGGGACCGCCTGCAGCAGCAGTCTCGTGTAAGGGTGCGCGGGCGAGCGGAAGATGCTGCGGACCGGGCCGATCTCGACCAGCCGCCCTCTGCACATCACGCCGACGCGGTCGACGAGCTGCGCCTGCAGCGCCATGTCGTGGCCGATGATCACGACCGACATGCCGAGCCGCGCCTGCACGCCCTTGAGCGTCTCGGCGACGGCCTTCTGGACGATCACGTCGAGCGCGCTCGTCGGCTCGTCGGCGACCATCACCTTCGGGCCGAGCGCGATCGCCATCGCGATGCAGGCGCGCTGCTTCATGCCGCCGCTCAGCTCATGCGGGTACATCCGCGCGGTGCGCGCCGGCAGCCCGACCGAGCCGAGCAGCTCGTCGATCCGTCTGCCGGGCACGCGTCTGCGCTCGTGCACCTCGATCACGTCGGCGATCTGCGCGCCGACCCGCATCACCGGGTTCAGCGCCGACATCGCGCCCTGCGGCACGAGCGAGATGTCTCTCCAACGGTGGCGGCGCAGCTGCTCCGCCCCCAGCGCGCTGAGGTCGACGCCGTCGAGCAGCACGCTGCCGGACTCGATCCGGCCGGGCGCTCTGATCAGCCCGAGGACCGACATCGCCGTCGTCGACTTGCCCGAGCCGGACTCGCCGACGAGACCGAGCATCTCGCCGCGGCGCAGCTCGAAGCCGACGTCGTCGACGACGACACGGCGGCCGCCGCCGCCGGGGTAGCTGACCGTCAGCCCCTCGACGGAGAGGACCGTCGTCGCGGGCGCGCTGGTCGCGGTCGCGTCAGCCATCGTTGCGGCCCGCCTTTCGCAGCCGTGGGTTGGCGATCTCGTCGACCGCGAGCGAGACGAGGAAGAGGCCGACGAAGAAGACGATCAGCAGCGCCGCCGGCGGCAGCCACCACCACCACAGCCCCTGCGACAGCGCGCCGGCCGAGAGCGCGTTCTGGAGCGCGAGGCCGAGCGTCTGCGTGTCGATCGGGCCGAGGCCGATCAGCTGCAGGCCGATCGCGATCGCGAGCGCGCCGGAGATCGCGCCGACGAACATCGCGGTCACGAGCGTCAGCAGGTTCGGCAGCAGCTCGAACGCCATGATCGCGCCGGGGCTGCGGTTCGACAGCCGGCTGATCGTGACGAACGGCTGCTCGCGCAGCGTCAGCACCTGCGCCCGCACCGCGCGCGCGACCAGCGGCCACGTGAACAGCGCGATCACGAGCGCCAGCCCGAGCAGCGAGAGGTCGCCCATCACCGCCGCGACGAGGATCAGCATCGCGAACGCGGGGATCCCGATCATCACGTCGGAGATCCCGCGCACGAGCGTGTCCGGCGCGCCGCGCATGTAGCCGGAGACGAGCCCGGCGGCGGTCCCGATCAGCGTCGCGGCGAGGCCGGCGACGAGCGCCATCTGGAACGTCGGCGCGGTCGAGTAGACGATCACCGCGAGCACGTCGCGGCCGGAGCCGTCGGTCCCGAGCGGGTGGCCGTCGCCCGGCTCCAGCTTCGGGTCGAAGGCGAAGATCTCCGTCTCGCCGCGGTCGATCGCGAAGCGCGCGAGCAGGCTCAGCACGAGCGGCGCGAGGAACAGCGTGAGCCCGAGCACGAGCCGCGGCGTCAGCCAGCGGCGCTTCTCGCGCGGGCGCTCCAGCGCCGGCGCCTCGGGGGTCAGGACGTCAGTCGCGGCCATAGCGGATGCGGGGGTCGATCAGCGGATAGATCAGGTCGAGGATCAGCAGCGCGCCCGCGGTCGTGACGACCATCATCAGGACGACGCCCTGGATCACCGGGTAGTCGCGCGCGTCGACCGCCGCGACCAGCACCTTGCCGAGGCCCGGGTAGGAGAACAGCACCTCGACGAGGATCGAGCCGGCGACGACGTAGCCGATGTAGATCGCCAGCGTCGTGACCTGCGGCAGGATCGCCGGGTGCATCGCGTAACGGGTGAAGATCCGCCGCTGCGGCAGGCCCTTCGCCTCCGCCAGCAGCAGGTGATCGGAGCCGAGCACCGAGATCATCATCGAGCGCATGCCGATCATCCAGATGCCGACGAACGCGAGCACGATGCTCGCCGCCGGCAGCAGCGCGTGCTCGAGCACGTCGGCGACCTGCGCGAACGCGCCGCCGCTCGTGCCGAGCGGGTCCTGCGCGCCGCCGGTCGGCAGCCATTGCAGCTCGTACGCGAAGACGTAGAGCAGCAGCAGCGCGACGAGGTAGTACGGGATCGCCGCGAACAGCATCAGCGACGACATCAATCCGCGCGCGATCGCGGGCGTCGTGCGCCACGCCATCAGCCCGCCGAGCAGCGAGCCGACGACCCACGAGATCACGATCGCGCTGAACAGCAGCCCGAGCGTCCACGGCAGCGCGTCGCCGATCAGCGTCGTGACTCTCGTCGGGAAGTTCGTGACCGAGTAGCCGAGGTCGCCCTGCGCGAGCTGCTTGAGGTAGGAGAAGTACTGCTCGACCATCGGCTTGTCGAGGCCGAACTGGCGTCTGTACTCCTCGATCAGCTCCGGCCCGGCGGCGAGCGCCTGACCGGAGGCCTGCATCCGCGTCACCTGGTCGGTGATCGGGTCGCCCGGCGCGAGCCGGACGAGGAAGAACATCGCCGTGACGGTGATCCACACGACGACGACGAAGAAGGCGATCCGCCGCAGGGCGTAGTCGAGCGTCATGCCCGACCCGCCCCGTGACGGCGCCGCCGTGAGGCGAGCGGCGTCATCTCACTGCTCGCCTCTCGCGGACTGGAGTCTGGTGATGACCTGGTGGAAGTTCATCCCGAACGGCGCGGGCTGCGTGTAGCCGTTGTCCGCGGTCGGCCAGTTTCTCCAGTACGTCTGATTCATCACGATCGGCGTCGGCCGCTGGTTGAGCGGGATCACCGGCAGCTCTCTGAGCCAGATCTCCATCGCCTGCGCGTACAGCTCTCTGATCTGCGCGTCGCCCGGCGGCAGCTCGCCCATCTGCGCGACGATTCTGTCGTAGGCGGCGTTGCTCCATCTGCCGGCGTTGTCGTTGCCCGGCGCGTTCGTGTAGCGGTTGAGCGTCGCCCACGGATCGGTGACGCTGCCGCACTCGAACCACGACTGCGCGTCGAATCTGCCCTCGGCGCGGTTGGCCGCGATCGTGTTGAAGTCGCCCGGGTCGACCTCGACGGCGATCCCGGCCTCTCTCAACTGCTGGTTGAGCAGCTGCGCCGCATCGCCCCAGACCGGGCCGAGCGCGGCCGGCGAGAAGAGGTTGAGCTTCAGCGACAGCTTCTGCCCGTCCTTGGTCCAGACGCCGCCCTCTCTTCTGTAGCCCTTCGACTCGAAGATCTGCGCCGCTCTGTCGAGGTCGTGGTCGAGCGTCGGGTACTCGGCGAGCAGGTCCTCGTTGGCGTCTATCAGCTCGCTCAGCTGCGGGTACTCGGGGTACGTCGTGCGCGCCGGGGTCGACTCGCCGGGGGTGTTGAAGAGGCGGCTGAACTGCTCCTTGTCGATCGAGGCGTTGAGCGCCCAGCGCAGCTCGGCGTCGTCCCACGGTCTGCGCTTCGTGTTGACGGTCAGCGCGTACGGGCACGGGTCGAGCCAGCCAAGGTCGCCGTCCCAGTTGACGAGCTGCGGGTTGCGCTCCTTCGCGGCGATGAAGCCGGCGACGGACGGGACCGACTGGCCGGCGTAGTCGAGCGCGCTGCTCTCCAGGCCGGAGACGGCCGAGTCCTCGGGACCGGGGCTCGTGTAGACGACCTTCTTCGGCACGACGTCGGCGACGCCGGCTCTCGCCGCCCACCAGTCGTCGTTGCGCTGCAGCGTCGCCGCGGAGGCGGTGACGTCGGTGAGGCGGTACGGGCCGGTGCCGAGCGGCAGGCCTCTGGCGAGGTCGTAGAAGGCGAACGTCTCGAATCTCTGCCCCTCGAAGACGTGCTTGGGCAGCGGGATGAAGTTCGCGGTGTAGACGTAGGAGGACAGCTCGCTGTCGACGAAGCGCGGGTTGGGCGCTCTGAGGTCGATCCGGACCTCGGTCGGCGACAGCTTTCTGATCGATCTGACCGCGCCCTGTATGTTGGCCGCGCGGAACGGCGCTCTGGCCGCCAGGATCTGTCTCATCGTGTAGACGACGTCGTCGGCGCTGAACGGCTTGCCGTCGTTCCAGCTGACGTCGTCACGCAGTCTCAGCGTGATCGTTCTGTTGTCGTCGCTGTACTCATAGCCGGTCGCGAGCCACGGCTCGGTCTCACCGGTCTGGTAATTCACGTAGAACAGCGCTTCGTAGACCAGCTCGTGCAGCCCGTCGGAGACGAGCGCGTCGCTCGCCTGCACGTACGGGTTGCCGATCTTGCCCGTGGGCGGGCGGTACTGCCCGAGCACGAGCGTCTCCTCACGCGTCGCCGCCCCGCCCGAGCTTCTGGCCGGCGCGGTGGTGGACCCGCCGCCTGCGCTCACGCTCGTCTTGTCGTCGTCATCACCGCCACCGGCGACCGACACGACCACGACGACCAGCACGATCAGCAGCACGGCGGCGCCGATCATCCCGACGGGCGACAAGCGCCGTCGACGACCATCCTCCATCTCTTCCTCCTCGGTGAACCCAGCGGGGGGTGTCAGTGCGCGCGAAGGCGTTCCTCGACCACGGTGCGCACACCCGTGAGGTGCTCGCGCATCTGTTCCGCGGCGAGGTCCGGCCGTCCGCCGCGGATCGCCGTGAGCACCGCCCGGTGCTCGCGTGCGTCGCGCTCGCGGTTGTCGTAGACCTGCAAGATCATCATCTGCTCGGCCGCGTAGAGGTCGAGCAGCGAGTCCATCGTCTGGCCGAGCACCTTGTTGCCCGACAGCCGCGCGATCGCGCGGTGGAAGTCGAGGTTCAGGTCGCTCAGCGTCTCGTCCTGCCCTT
The DNA here is from genome assembly GCF_000025265.1 of Conexibacter woesei DSM 14684. Taxonomy (GTDB): domain Bacteria; phylum Actinomycetota; class Thermoleophilia; order Solirubrobacterales; family Solirubrobacteraceae; genus Conexibacter; species Conexibacter woesei. Next base: position 2,661,519 of record NC_013739.1, on the reverse strand, counting down.
GGAGCGACTGGTCGGCGAGGTCGAGGATCCGCTCCAGCTCGGCGACCGCCTCCGCCCCGCCCCGCACGACCGCCAGGCAGGCAAGGTGCGGCTCGATCAGCAGGCGCGCGTCGATCAGGTCGAGCAGCACGTCGGGGTCGAGCTGGCCGGAATAGGGGTTGGAGACGATCACGCGCTCCAGCGGCTCACGCACGTAGACGCCCGAGCCGTGGCGGAAGTCGAGGAAGCCGAGCGCCTGCAGCCGCCGCAGCGCCTCGCGGATCGTCGGCGCGGCGACCGCGAACTGCGTCGCGAGCGCCGTCACCGACGGCAGCCTGTCGCCGGGACCGAAGCCCTGCCGCTTGAGCGCGTCTATGAGGTCCTGCGTCAGCTCGTCCGATGCGCTCAGGCGCGTCCGCGCCGCACGCGACGCGCCGCCGAGCAACCTCGCTCCGGCGGGCTTGGGCTCCGTCTCCATGAAGTCATCTAATCAGTTAGTGACCTGCCGTGTCAACACTTCCGCGACAAGGAGTTGTAAAAGCGGCGCATCTCGCAGAAAACCGCTTACCTAAGGCATTGTCAAGCGGTCGGCCGACTTGACAACCTGCTCTAGGGTCATCTGGTCACTTTCTGACCTGAGGAGGGAGTCCGGATGTTCCACGTCCTTCGTCAACCCGCGAGAGCGGCGCCGCGCAGGCGCAGTCTCGTGCCGCGCAGGCGCCGCCTCGCCGCCCGCGCTGCGGCGCTCGCCGGCGCCGGTGCGTGCCTCGCGGCGCTCGCGCCGGCGGCCGCCTCGGCGGCGCCGGTCTGCACCGGCGTCAACTCGCCGAGCGTCGCCGGCGTCACCACGAACACGAGCCTCAGCTCGATGTTCACCAGATACGGCGACAGCGGCGCCGGCTGGACCGGCGCCGACAGCACCTACTCCGCGCGGCTGCCGAGCGGCAGCGACGTGTGGCTGTTCTCGGACACGTTCCTGCCGCCGATCACGGCGCCGACGCGTCCGACCAGCGCGCCGCTCGTCAACAACACGCTCGTGCCGCAGTCGGGCTCGACGCTCTCGACGATCCACGGCGGCACGGCGTCCGCGCCGGAGGCGGTCATGAGACCGGCGACGGCGGGCCACTGGTACTGGGTCGGCGGCGGCAGCGTGTCGGGCTCGAACCTCGAGATCCCGCTGACCGAGTGGAGAAAGATAGGCCCCAGCATCTGGGACATCAGATGGCAGAGAAACGCGCTCGCGCGAATCCCGACGAGAAACCTCAGAGCCGCGCCGACGATCACGGCGCTGCCCTCGGCAACGGGGATCAACTGGGCCGCGTGGACGCTGCGCGAGGGGTGGACGACGTACGTCTACGGCGTCGAGGACCTCGGTGCCGAAAAGTACATGCACATCGCGAAGGTGACGGGCAGCCTCGCGAACAGATGGAGCTTCTACAAGGGCGGCGACCCGGCGCTGCCGGCGTCGTGGTCGGAGACCGAGTCGGACTCGATCCGCGTCCAGGAGCACGTCGCAAACGAGCACAGCGTGCACAAGCTCCGAAACGGGCTGTACATGCTCACGACGACGGACACGTCGCTCGCGTTCAACAACGAGATCGTGGCGTACTTCTCGTGCAAGCCGACGGGGCCGTTCGTCGCGAGAACGTCGCTCTACAGAGCGCCCGAGGCGGGTCCGTGGGGCTCATACCTCGACGGTGACGTCTACGCGTACAACGCGCACGCCCACCCGCAGCTCTCCAGCGCGACGAACGTCGTCGTGACCTACAACGTCAACAGCCTCGACGCGACGATCGGCGGCGACCTCTACAGAGACGTCTCGATCTACCGGCCGCGGTTCCTGAACGTGGCGCTGACGCCGTAGGACGCTCGCGAGGCCGCCGCGTCAGCGCGGCGGCCTCGTCGAGTCGCGCACGACCAGGCGCGGCTCGGTCGGCAGCTGGTGGATCTGCGGCGGCGCGCCGCCGAGCTGATCCAGCAGCACGTCGACCGACGCCGCGCCCAGCTCGCGCATCGGCATCGCGATCGTCGTCAGGCGCGGCAGCGTGTAGTCGGCGAGCGGGACGTTCTCGAACGCCAGCACCGACAGGTCGCCGGGCACGTCGCGGCCGGCGTCGGCGGCGGCGCGCAGGGCGCCGAGCGCCTGCTCGAACGAGCTGACCCAGAGGGCGGTCACGTCGGGGTGCCTCGCGAGCAGTCTGCGGGCCGCCTCGGCGCCGCCGGCGGCCGAGAAGGCGGCGCGCACGACGACCGGCTCCAGGCCGCGCGCGTGGGCGGCGTCGAGGAACGCCTCCTCGCGCCGCCTCGCCGACTCGATCGCTCTCAGGCCCGCGACGTGGCCGAGCCGCTCGTGCCCGAGCCCGACGAGGTGGTCGAGCGCGAGCCGGCTGGCGCGCTCGACGTCGAGCACGACGTTGGCGACCGCGCCCGGCACCGCGCGATTGACGAAGACGTGCGGGACCCAGTGGCGCTCCAGCGCCGCCAGCAGCGGTCTGGCCGGGAGCGCGGAGGCGATCAGCAGACCGTCGATGCGGCCGGCGCGGACCAGCTCGGTGAAGGAGCCATCGGCCTGCTGGCCCTCGGAGTCCTCGGCGGCGAGCAGGACGTAGCCGCGCTCGCGGGCGCGGCCGTAGGCGCCGCGGATCAGGTCGGTGTACGCCGGGTTGTCGAACGCCGGCACGAGCAGCGCCAGCGCCCCGGTCTCCGCGCTTGCGAGCGCGCGGGCGACCGGGTGCGGACGGTAGCCCAGCTCGCGCGCGACGGCGGCGATCCGCTGCCGCGTCTCGTCGCGGACCGAGACGGTCGGGTCGCCGTTGAGCACCCGCGAGGCGATCGACTTCGAGACCCCCGCCGCATCCGCGACCTCCTCCAGCCGCGGTCGCCGCTGCGCGCTCACGCGACGTCTCCCCGCCGCGCCGCCGCGCACGCTCCCCGCCGCGCCGCTCTCCGCGCACGAATCGCGCTCGCTCCCCTTGACATCCGCATCGGCGCAAGATTACAGTCTCGACCGTGAGGAAACCGGTTTTCTTCGAGGGTTCCGCGCCGTGGTGTCCGTCGGTCGAGGCGCTGCTGAGCGACGTCGGCGACGGTGCGCGGGTCGGCGTCGGCGGCTTCCACTTCACGCGGATCCCGGTCGCCCAGCTGCTGGAGCTGCGCCGCGCCGGCCGCCGCGAGCTGACGTACGTCGCCTGGGGCGGCGGGCTCGCGCTCGAGCTGCTGCTCGACGCCGGCGCCGTCGCACGCGCCGAGCTGACGTTCTCCAGCCTCGACGTCTTCGGGCTCGCGCCGCGCTTCCGCCGCGCGATCGAGCGGGGCGAGCTGGAGCTGGAGGAGTGGACGGCGCTCGGCATGATCAGCGCGTTGAACGCGCGCAGCCGCCGGCTCCCGTTCGAGCCGATGCAGCAGCTCGCGGGGACCGATCTCGGCTCCGGTTGGTCACGGCCGACCGGGGGCGATGCGAGCGGGGCGGCCGGCGCGAGCGGCGCGGCCGGCGCGGCCGGGGCCGCCGGGGCGGTCGACCTCGTCCCCGCGCTCCAGCTCGACCACGTCCTGCTACACGCCTCCCGCGCCGACGACGCCGGCAACGTCGAGCTGCGCGGCGCCGGCGGGCTCGACCGCTCGCTGCTGTTCGCCGCCGACCGCCTGCTCGTCACCGTCGAGGAGCGCGTCGCCGTCGGCGAGCTGGGCGCGCCGGGCGCGTTCGTGATCCCGCGGACGTTCGTCAGCGGCGTCGCGCTCGCCCCCGACGGCGCGTACCCGACCTCCTCCCTCCCCCACTACGCCGCCGACCTGCGCCGCCTCAGAGCGCTCGCCGCGGACCCCGACGCGCCGCTCGACGCCGCGGCGCTGGCGCCCCACCCCCGCGCCCGCGCCGCCGCCAAGGTCCCGCCCGCCGCGATCCGCCATGGGTTGTCCTGCCTTGGTGTCGCAGGACGACAGCAATCCAGGACGACCCCGGCCGAGACGATGGTCTGCGCGCTCGCTCGGACCGTCGCGGCGGGTGGGGTGGCGACGGTCGGCTCCGCCTCGCCGCTGCCGACGGTCGCGTACCTGCTCGCGAAGCTGCTGTGGGCGCCGGACCTGCTGCTGATGTCGTTCAACGGCGGGCTGGTCGACGTCGGCTGGCGGCCGATGACGCTGTCGCTCGCGGAACAGCTCGACTTCGACAGCGCCGCCGCGCACGCCGGCGGCGACGAGACCTACCACTGGTACTACCAGCAGGGCCGGGTCACGCACGAGGTCGTCGGCACCGCCCAGCTCGACGCGACCGGCGCCACCAACAACATCAGCATCCGCCGACCCGACGGAAGTCAGATCCGTCTGCCCGGCCAGGGCGGGATGGCCGACGTCGCCAACCTGCACGCGTCGTTCCTGCTCTACCTGCCGCGCCAGAGCAGACGCAACACGGTGCAGCGCGTCGACGTCCGTAGCGCGACGCGCGTCCTGCCCGGCCCGATGACGGTCCTGACCGACCTCGGCCGCTTCGACCGCGACCCGGCCGACCCCGGCGCACCGCTCGTCCTCACCCACCTGCACCCCGGCGTCGAGCTGGCCGAGGTGAAGGAGCGGACCGGCTGGCCGCTGCGCGTCGCCGACGACCTGAAGACCACGCCCGCGCCGACCGCCGAGGAGCTGACCGCGCTGCGCGAGCGCGTCGACCCGCTCGGCGTGCGGCGCCTCGACTTCGTCCCCGCCGCTGAGCGCGGCGCCCTGATCGACGAGCTGCTCGACCGCGAGGAGGAGCTGCTCGCCGCCGCCACCGATGGAGGACCACCGACGTGACCGACGAGCACGGACCGCTCTCGCACCTCAGAGTGCTCGACTTCACCCAGCTGCTGCAAGGCCCGCTGGCGACCCAGATCCTCGCCGACCTCGGCGCCGACGTCGTCAAGTTCGAGAAGCCCGGCGGCGAGTGGATGCGCCACTGGGGGATCCTCGCCTCGCGCACCCACGGCGAGATGGACTCGTTCCTCGCGTTCAACCGCAACAAGCGCTCGGTCGCCGTCGACCTGAAGGACCCCGACACGATCGCCGCGATCCTGCGCCTGGCCGAGGACGCCGACGTCGTCGTCGAGAACTTCCGCCCCGGCGTGATGGAGCGGCTCGGGCTCGGCTACGACGCGTTCGCGCAGCGCAACCCGCGGATCGTCTACGCCAGCTCCAGCGGCTACGGGCAGACCGGCCCGTACGCCGGCCGCCCCGGCCAGGACCTGCTGGCGCAGGCGATGACGGGCGCGCTGACGCTGACCGGCCGGCGCGACGACCCGCCGATGGCGTGTGGGATCGGGATCGCCGACGAGTACACGGGGATGCACCTCGTGACCGCGATCCTCGCGGCGGTCTGCCACCGCGACGCGAGCGGCGAGGGCCAGCGCGTCGCGGTCGACCTCTTCTCCTGCACCGTCGCCGCGCAACAGCAGGAGCTGACCGTCCACCTCAACCGCGACGAGCCGTTGGAGCGCGCGGCGGGGAACGTAGGCCACGTCGGCGGAACGGCGCCGTTCGGGATCTACACGACGAGCGACGGCCACCTCGCGCTCGCGATGATGGCGCTGCCGCGGCTCGGGCAGATCCTCGGGGTCGACTGGCTCGACCGCTTCGACAGCGACGAGCTGGCGTTCAGCGAGCGCGACACCGTCCACGCGCTGCTCGACGCGCACTTCGCGACCGACACGACGGCGCGCTGGCTGGAGCTGCTCGACGCGCACGACGTCTGGTGCGCGCCGGTCCAGGACCACGCGGCGCTGGAGCGGGACCCGCAGCTCGCGCACGCCAGGCTGCTGTGGGAGGTGCCGGTCGGCGACGACCCCGGCGCGACGTTCCGCACCGTCGGCTCGCCGTTCTCGTTCTCCAAGACGCCGCCGCGGCTGCGGCGCGGCGTGCCGCGCGCGGGCCAGGACACCGCGGCGGTGCTGGGAGCGCTGGAGCCGGCGTGATGCGCGCGATCGGCTGGGACCACCCGCGCTGCATCGAGCCGATGCTCGCCGCCTCCGCCGCGTGGCAAGCGCTGACGGGCGTCACCGTCGCGTGGGAGTTCCGCCCGCTGGCCGACTTCAACGACCGGCCGCTGCACGAGCTTTCAGCCGGCTACGACCTGCTCGTGATCGACCACCCGGCGATTCCGGAGGCGGTCGGGCGCGACGCGCTGCGGCCGCTGGAGGAGCTGCTGCCGGCCGAGCGCGTGCGCCGGCTGGCGCGCGAGGCGGTCGGGCCGAGCGGGCGCAGCTACCGCTGGGACGGCGCGACGTGGGCGCTCGCGGTCGACGCCGCCTGCCAGGTCAGCGCGCGGCGCCCGCTGCTGCTGAGAGAGCTGGGCGAGCCGGAGCCGCAGACGTGGCCGGCCGTGCTGGGGCTTGCGCGTCGGCGGCCGGGGCTCGTGGCGCTGCCGCTGCTGCCGGCCGACGCGCTCTGCGCGCTGCTGTCGATCGCCGCGACGCTCGGGCAGCCGCTCGCGCTCGGCGGCGAGGTGCCGGCGGCGGCGGTCGAGCTGCTGGCGGAGTTGACGCCGCTGCTGCACCCCGCGTCGTGGACGAGCGCGCCGCCGCGGCTGCTGGTGCGGATGGCGGCCGGCGAACCGATCGCGTACGTGCCGCTGACGTTCGGCTACAGCGGCCTGGCGGGCGGCGAGCTGCGCTTCGGCGAGGCGCCGACGGGACCGGCGGGGCGGCGGGCGCCGATCCTCGGCGGCGCCGGGCTGACCGTCTCGGCGTCGAGCAGGGACGCGGTGCTCGCGGCCTCGTTCGCCGCCTGGCTGTGCGAGGAGCGCGCACAGCGCGACGTCGTGCTCGCGCACGGCGGCCAGCCCGCGCATGCCGCCGTCTGGTCGGCACCGCGGCTGGCCGGCGCGGCGGGCGGCTTCTACGCCGACACGCGCCGCAGCATCGAGGCCGCCTACGTCCGCCCCGCGCACCCGGCATGGCCGGCGTTCCACCGCGAGGCGGGCGCCGAGCTGGCGCGCGCGCTCGCCGAGCGCGAGCCGGCGGAGCGGATCGCCGCGCGGTTGACCGGGCGGCTGGACGCGATACAGGCGGCGGCGGCGTGACTGGCGCGGCCGGCGCGAGCGACGCGGCCGGCGCGAGCGACGCGGCCGGCGCGAGCGACGCGGTTGGCGCGAGCGGCGCGACTCTCCCCTTCGCGGGCCGCGTCGCGCTCGTGACGGGCGCGGGCAGTGGGATCGGGGCGGCGACGGTGCGCGAGCTGGCGGCTCGGGGGGCGCGAGTCGGGGCGGTCGACCTCGACCCGCGGGCCGCTCACGCGGTCGCCGATGCGGTCGTGGCGGCGGCGGACAACGGCGGCGGCGAGGTGGCGGCATTCGGCTGCGACGTCCGCGACGGCGCCTCCTGCCGCGCCGCCGTCGCCGCGGTCGCGGAGCGGTTCGGCGGGCTCGACGCCGTCGTCAACAGCGCCGGCGTCGTCCGCTACGGGCGGCTCGACGAGCTGACCGAGGAGGAGTGGGACGTCCAGCTCGACACCAACCTGCGCGGCGTCTTCCTGATCCTCCGCCACGCGATCCCGCTGCTGCGCGAGCGTGGCGGCGGCGCGATCGTCAACGTCGCCTCGACGCAGGCGTTCGCGAGCCAGGAGCTGGTGCCGGCCTACGCCGCCTCGAAGGGGGCGATCGTCGCGCTGACGCGCACGCTCGCGCTCGACCACGCGCGCGACGGGATCCGCGTCAACGCGGTCGCGCCCGGCGCCGTGCGGACGGCGATGCTCGACCAGGCGGCCGACCGCTTCTCGCCCGGCGATCCCGCCGCGGCGGTCGCCGAGTGGGGCGCCCGCCAGCCGATCGGGCGCGTGATCGACCCGGCCGAGATCGCGCGCGTGATCACGTTCCTGCTGAGCGACGACGCCTCCGCAGTGACCGGCTCGACGTACCTCGCCGACGGCGGCGCGACCGCCAAGCTCTCGACATGAGCGCGCAGGCCTGGCCGACCCGCACGACGGTCGACGTCCGCATCGAGCGCGACGTGCCCGTCCCGCTGCCGGACGGGACGACGCTGCGCGCCGACGTCTGGCGCCCGGCCGACGGCGAGCCCGCCCCCGTCCTGCTCCAGCGCACGCCGTACGACAAGTCGTTCGCGCTCGTCGTGCAGACCGGGCTGGACCCGGCGCGCGCGGTCGCGGCCGGGTACGCCGTCGTCGTGCAGGACGTGCGCGGCCGCTACGCGTCGGAGGGGACGTTCGAGCCGCTCGTGCACGAGGCGGCCGACGGCGCCGCGACCGTCGCCTGGGCCGCCGCGCAGCCGTTCTGCGACGGGCGCGTCGCGATGTACGGCGGCTCCTACGTCGGCGCGACGCAGCTGCTCGCGGCCGGCGAGCGGCCGCCCGCGCTGCGCGCGCTGCTCCCCCACGTCACCGCCGCCGACTACCACGACGACTGGTTCTACGAGGGCGGCGCGTTCCAGCTCGGCTTCGCGCTCAACTGGGCGCGCGCGCTCGCCGCCGGCGAGCTGGCGCGGCGCAGAGAGCGCGGCGAGGACGTCGCCGCGCTGGAGCAGCTGCTCGAAGCGGAGCTGGCCGACCCGCTCGCCGCGTACGCGCGGCTGCCGCTGACCGACCACCCACTGCTGGCGGAGCTGGCGCCGTCCTACTTCGACTGGCTCGCGCACCCGCTGCGCGACGACTTCTGGCGCGCGATCTCGCCGCGCGAACGGTTCGGCGCGATCGACGTGCCGGCGCTCCACCTCGGCGGCTGGCACGACGTCTTCCTGCCCGGCACGCTGGAGGGCTACGTAGCGCTGCGCGCCGCCGGCCGCGCGCCGCAGCGGCTCGTGGTCGGGCCGTGGGCGCACGCCGGCTGGGGCGACGCGGTCGGCGAGCTGATCTACGGCCCGGAGGCGAGCCGCTACGCGCTCGACCCGACCGACCTGCACCTCCGGTGGTTCGACTCGGTGCTCGGCGGCGAAGCGCCCGACCCCGACGCTCCGCCCGTCCGCATCTTCGTCGCGGGCGCCGACCGCTGGCGTGACGAGGACGACTGGCCGCTCGCCCGCGCCCGCACGCGCCGGCTGCACCTGCGCGCCGACGCGTCGCTGACGTGGGAGCCGCCGGAGACCGGCGAGTCGCAGCGCACCTATGTGTACGACCCGGCCAACCCCGTCCCGACGACCGGCGGGCGGACGCTGATGCCCGGCCACGAGGCGTCGATCGCGCTCGGCGCGCGCGACCAGCGCGCGGTGCAGGCGCGTCCCGACGTGCTCCTCTACACCAGCGCGCCGCTCCCGCACGAGCTGGAGGTGACGGGCGCGGTGCGGCTCATGTTGCACGCGGCCAGCTCCGCGCTCGACACCGACTGGACCGCCAAGCTGATCGACGTGCGGCCGGACGGGCGCGCGCTCGGCGTGACCGACGGCATCCTCCGCGCCCGCTGCCGCGACGGGCTCGACAGCACGCGGCTGCTGGAGCCGGGCCGGCCCGAGCGGTTCACGATCGAGGTCGGACCGACGTCGATCGTCTTCGGCCGCGGCCACCGCGTCCAGCTCGAGCTGTCGAGCAGCAACTTCCCCCGCTTCGACCGCAACCCGAACACCGGCGGCGATCCGGCACAGGCGCGAGCATGCGACCTGACGCCCGCGCATCAGCGCGTCTTCCACGACGCGGCGCGCGCCTCGTGGCTGGAGCTGCCGGTCGTCCCGACCTGACCCGCCGACCCACCGAACCGAAAGCCCATGCACGCGATCCCCACGCTCGACGACCTCGCCAGTGACCCGATGACGCACCGCTTCGAGGACACGTTCAACCCGCCCGGGCTGACGAACTTCCTCGGCGCCGCGCAGGTCGACCACGACCTCGTCGCGGTTCGCAGCGTCAACTTCCCGCCGCTCGGCAGCGGCGACACGATCAGTGGGCAGCTGTTCCTCGACGGCCGTTTCCTCCGCTCGCTCGGCGTGCCCATCACCGTCGTGTGGCGGCCCGACCGCGTCATCCGCAGCGCGCGCGTCGGCGAGCTGGAGATCGAGACGACGACCGTCTGCCCACCCGGCGAGACGGCGGTCGTGGTCGACGTGCGCGTGACGAACCACGGCGGCGAGGCGCGCGAGCTGCGGCTCGGCTTGGCGCTCGCCTCGGCCGTCGCGCAACCGGCCGAGCCGTGGCTGGCGCCGGTCCCACCGAGCGACGCCAACCGGCTCGACGTCGACCGCGCACGCGGCGCGATCGTCGGCTCCTCCCCCGCCACCGGCGCCGCCTGCGTGCAGGGCTTCGACGCCGCGCCCGCGCTGATCGTCCCCGGTGCGAGCGCGCCCGCCGACAGCGGCGCTGACGGCGCCGCCTGGCGCGGCGAGGAGATCCACTCGCTCAGCCGCCTGGAGGCGGAGACGCGGATCGAACCCGGCGCGACGTGGCGGATCGGCTATGTGCAAGCGCTCGCTCACGCGCAAGAGCAGGCGCTGGAGACGTTCGACCGGCTCGCCGCCGACGTGCCCGGCGCGGTGCGGGCCGCGGAGCAGCTGTGGGCGCGCGAGCTGACCGACGCGTTCACGCCCGGCGCCGGCGCGACGAGCGGTTCGCTGCCCGTGCTGGAGACGTCGAACGACGCGCTGCGAGAGCTGTACTGGGCCGGCGTGCTCGGCGTGCTGTGGTTCCGCCGCGACAGCCCGGACGGCGTGCTCGGGCGCAGCTACGACACGCTGATGCCGCGCTACTGGCAGTCGACGACGTTCATCTGGGACTACTCGCTCAGCTCGACCGTGCACGCGCTGCTCGACCCGCAGACGATGCGGCGCCAGCTGGAGCATTGGATCGCGACCGACATCCACACCCACTTCGGGACCGAGTGGCTGACCGGCGCGCCCGTCGGCTACTGGTACTCGGTCAACGACTTCGCGATGACGCGGCTCGTGCGCGACTACGTCCGCTTCAGCGGCGAGCGCGACTGGCTCGACCGGCAGATCGCGACGGCGGACGGCGGCGCGCGCACCGTCGCCGACCACCTGGGCGAGTGGGCGACCGCCTGGAGAGGCCTGCGCGGCAGACACGCGCTCGCCGACTACGGCGGCACGGACAACCTGCTGGAGTGCGTCAGCTCGTACGTCCACGAGGTCGCGTCGCTGAACGCGATGAACGTCTGGTGCATGCGCGTCGCGGCCGAGCTGGCGGCGGTGCGCGGCGATAACGGCGCCGCCGCCGAGCTGCGCGTCGCGGCCGACGCGCTCGTCGGCGACGTGCAGGAGCTGTACGTCGCCGGCAGCGGCCACTGGGCCGCCCGCCAGCCCGGCGGCGAGCTGGTCTCGGTCGCGCATGCGTACGACTTCAACACCGTCGCGATGGCGATCGCCGGCGACCTGCCGGACGCGCAGCGCGACGAGATGGTCGCGTTCTTCGCGCGCGAGCTGCAGAGCGAGACGTGGATGCGCGCGCTGTCGGCGTCGGACCCCGACGCGGCGTTCAGCAACCGCCCCGACCACCAGTGGAACGGCGCGTACACGGCGTGGCCGGCCGACGCCGCGCACGCGCTGATCCGCCTCGGCCGCGACGACCTCGCGGCGGCATGGCTGCCGGGGCTGGCGAGCAGCGCGCACCAGGGACCGTTCGCGCAGGGCCACTTCGTCGAGGGGATCGTGCCCGCGCACGCCGACCGCGGCGCGCCGAAGGGGCCGCCGCAGGAGCCCTACCTGATGGATTGGGCGTGCTCGTCGGCCGGCGCCTTCGCCGACCTCGTGATCCAGGGCTTCTTCGGCGTCGACGTGCCGTTCGACGGCAGCGCGCCGCGCGCGACCCCGCGGCTCGCCGCCGTCGACCCGGACGCACGCCTGCGCGGCCTCGTCGTCGCCGGCCGTTCCTACGACGTGTCGACGGACGGGATCGTGGCGTCGGCGTAGGCACGGGCGGGCTTTGTGCGGCCGAGCAGCGCGAGCGCGAGCAGCGTCCCGAGCACGCCCGCGGCGCAGACAGCGGCGGGGTCGAGCGTGTCGAGGACGACGCCGCCGAGCAGCGAGCCGAGCCCGATCCCGGCGTAGATCGCCGAGCTGTTGAGCGACAGCGCGAGCGGGCCGCGCTCGCGCTCGGCGCGCAGCAGGCGCTGCTGCTGAGGCGCGGTCACCATCCAGATGCCCGCGCCCCACGCGCCCGCTGCGAAGACCAGCGGCGCCAGCGCCCAGGCGGGCGCGACGGCCGCGAGCAGGCCGACGAGCGCCAGCGCGGCGGCATGCACCGCAAGCGCCGCGGCGATCACCGGGCGCGGCCCCCAGCGATCGCTCGCGACGCCGGTCAGCCCGTTGCCGAGCAGCGCGCCGATCCCGTAGACCGCGAGCACGAGCCCGACGCCGCCGTCCGAGCCGGTCGCCGCAGCGGCGATCGCGTCGACGTAGGTGTAGGCGGCGTAGCTGGCGGCCATCGCGACGAGCGTCAGCGCGAGGATCCGCAGTGTCGCGGGATGACGCAGCAGCGCGAGCCGTTCCCGCAACGGCCCCTGCGACCGCGCCGGCAGCGGCGCCAGCGTCGCGAGCACCCCGGCGAGCGCCAGCGCGCTCAGCGCGGCGACCGTCCAGAAGGTCGCGCGCCAGCCGGCGTGCCGGCCGATCAGCGTGCCGAGCGGGACGCCGACGACGAGCGCGACCGTCAGCCCGCCGCTGACGACCGAGAGCACACGCCCACGCCAGCGTTCCGGCGCGAGCTGCGCCGCGGTCGCGAACGCCGTCGGCGTGTAGGCCGCCGCCGCGACGGCGGCGAGCACCCGCGCGCCGAGCAGCAGCGGATAGCTCGGGGCGAGCGCGGAGAGCGCGTTGGTGACGGCGAGGCCGAGCAGCGCGAGCGCGAGCACGGTGCGCCCGCCGAGCCGGCCGAGCAACGTCGAGAGGACGGGCGCCGCGACCGCGTAGGCGATCGCGAAGGCGGTCACGAGCATGCCCGCGGCGGCGACCGAGACGCGCAGGTCGTCCGCGATCCGCGTCAGCACGCCGGCGACGACGAAGCCGTCGGTGCCGACGGCGAACGTGCCGAGCGCGAGGACGGCGAGGCGGGCGGCGGTCGCACGCGGGAGCGGCGCGGTTGGCGCGGCTTGCGGCTGCGGGCTGGTTCGCGGTTCGGCCGAAGGTGTCATCGCCCGACACGCTAGGCTCGAAGCGGTACAGACAGAAGGACCATTCCGATGCCGGATCCTCAGTCCACTTCAGGCCCGGAGCTGCTGCTCCCGCTCGACCGCGCGCCCGGCGCGCCGCCGCTGCACGCCCAGCTGGAGGAGGCGCTGCGCGAGGCGGTCCGCGGCGGCACGCTCGCACCGGGCACCCGCCTGCCGGCGTCGCGCGTGCTCGCGGCCGACGTCGGCGTCTCGCGCCAGCTCGTCGTCGAGGCGTACACGCAGCTCGTCGCCGAGGGCTACCTCGAGGCCCGCCGCGGATCGGGCACGCGGGTCGCCGCGACGAGCCCCTCCCTCGAGGACACCCCACCGCCGCCCGGCCCCACGCCTCCCCCGCCGCGCTTCGACTTCCGCCCCGGCCTGCCCGACCTCGGCGCCTTCCCGCGCACGGCGTGGCGACGGGTGCTCGTGCGGGCGCTGCGCGACGCGCCGGCGGCGGCGTTCGGCTACCCCGACCCGCAGGGCGAGCCCGCACTCCGCGCGACGCTCGCCGGCTACCTGCGACGTGTCCGCGGCGTCGCCGCCGCACCAGAGCGGATCGTGATCTGCGGCGGCTTCGCACAGGCGCTCGGACTGCTCGGCGCGGCCCTGCGCGAGCGCGGCGAGACGGTCGTCGCGCTCGAAGACCCCGGCGTGGTCGACCGCGACGCGATGCTCGCGCGCAGCGGGCTCGCGACGGTCCCGGTGCCGGTCGACGCCGACGGCCTGCGGATCGACGCGCTCGCGCGGACGACCGCCCGCGCCGTCGTCACGACGCCGACGCACCAGTTCCCGCTCGGCGTCGCGCTCGCGCCGGCGCGCCGTGCGCGGCTGCTCGACTGGGCGCGTGAGCATCGCCTCGTGATCGAGGACGACTACGACGCCGAGTTCCGCTACGACCGCACGCCGGTCGGCGCGTTGCAGGGGCTTGCGCCCGAGCACGTCGCCTACGTCGGCTCCGCCTCCAAGACGCTGGCGCCGGCGCTGCGGCTCGGCTGGATCGTCGCGCCCGCGGCGCTCGTGCCGGCGCTCGTCGAGGCCAAGCGGCTCGCCGACCGCGGCACGCCGGCGCTCGACCAGCTCGCCCTCAGCGAGCTGATCGACAGCGGCGGCTACGACCGGCACCTGCGCCAGCTGCGGCGCCGCTACCGCGAGCGCCGCACGGCGCTCGCGACGGCGCTCGCACAGGCGGCGCCGGCGATCGAGCTGACCGGGATGGACGCTGGCCTCCACGCCGTCGCCCACCTCCCCCGCGGGACCTCCGCCGCGGCGGTCGACGCGCTGCTCGCCGCCGCCGCGCGCGACGGTGTCGCCGCGCATCCGCTCGCCCGCTACCACGCCGACCCGAGCGCGGCCCCACCCGCGCTCGTGCTCGGCTACGCACAGCTCAGCACCGAGGCGATCGCCGAGGGCGTCGCCCGGCTCGCTGCGACAGCGCGCGGGATCTGAGGCCGTTTGCACCCCTACAGGGGGTGCAGATTGCCGAAGGTCGCGGACGCGCCCGCGGAGCGGAGCCGCGCCCGCCGCAGCATGACCCCGACCGTGAGGCCGAAGGTGACGTGGTCAGCCCACTGCGACACCTGCGGGAGCGCGGCGACGGGTGCGAAGCGGGACGCGCGGGAACCGCAGGCGGCGGCGAGCCCGAGGTCGAGCGCGGCGATCGCCAGGCCGACGGCGGCGCCCCGCAGCGGCTCGTGCCGCGCCGGCAGCGTCCGCGCGAGCATCGCCGTCCAGCCGAGCGACAGCGCGGCGTGGACGGGCACGGCGGCCGCGATCAGGACGCCGTCCGAACGGTCCGCGCCGACCAGCAGCGCGCCGGCCGCGCGCACGCTCGCAAGCGGGTCGCCGCCGCGCCGCAGCATGTCCAGCGTGGAGGGCGCGCCGCTCAGCACCGCGGCGAGCGCCGCCGCGGCGAGCACGTCACGCGGCTCGCGCCCGCTCGGCGCCAGCGTCGTCTGGTGGGTGAGGGTCCAGCCGATCGATCGATCCTACGGCCGCCCCACCGCGATCCGCATACTCGATAGAGTCGACCGTCTTCATCGAATATTGCTCGCCGACCGAACGGAGTCCGTCATGTCGCTGCCCGCCGCCCTCGACACCCTCACCGCCGCCGTCGACGCCGACGCCGCCAACGCGCAGGTCGGATTCCGCGTGACCGGCAGCCTCACGGGACCGACCAAGGTCGCCCTGCGCTCCGGCCGCCACGCCGTCACCGTCGACGAGCCGCCCGCGCTCGGCGGGGCCGACGCCGGCGCCTCGCCCGTCGAGCACGCGCTGATCGCGCTCGCCTCCTGCCACGCGATCGCGTACCGCGTGTGGGCGACGAAGCTCGGCCTCGAGCTGGACGACGTCGAGGTCAGGGCCGAAGGCGAGCTCGACCTGCGCGGCTTCCTCGGGCTCGACACGTCGGTGCGCGCCGGCTTCACGGACGTGCGGATCGTCGTGACGCCGAAGGGGCCCGAGCCGGCCGAGCGCTACCGCGAGCTTGCCGAGGCGGTCGACCAGCACTGCCCCGTGCTCGACCTGTTCTCGAACGCGACGCCGGTCGAGCGCGAGCTCGCCATCGCAGCGGAGCCCGCCGGCGCAAGCTGAGCGGAAGAACGTCCGGCGGCGACCGATGAGTTCCGGCGCGGCCCCGGGTCTTGGCGTCCAGATCACTTCGACCAGGAGGGCGTCATGGCCTCGCAGTCCCGTCTCACCTTCGTGAATCTCCCCGTCGCCGACGTCGCCGCCTCGCAGGCGTTCTTCGGCACGCTCGGCTTCGAGTTCAACCCGAAGTTCACCGACGAGTCGTGCGCGTGCATGGTCGTCAGCGAGCAGGCGTTCGTGATGCTGATCGACCGTGCCCGCTTCGCCGACTTCACCTCCAAGCCGATCGCCGACGCGACCGCGACCACCGAGGCGATCGTCTGCGTCTCGGCCATCGACCGCGACGACGTCGACCGCTTCGCCGACACCGCGCTCGGCGCCGGCGGGACGGTCGCACGCGACCCGATGGACTACGGCTTCATGTACGGGCGCAGCTTCCACGACCTCGACGGGCATCTGTGGGAGGTCATGTGGATGAGCGCCGAGGCGGTCGAGCAGGGCCCGGCCGACATGGCCCAGCCGGTCTAGCGTGCGCACCACGCGTCCGGCGCCGTCGCGGCGCCGGACGTTTGCCCGTCGCCCCTACCGCGTACCATGTGCCGCTGTGCTCAGTAGCTCTGACGCAAGCTTCGGCATCGAGCGCGAGCTCGAATCCCACCGCCGCGCCCTGACGGGCTACTGCTACCGGATGCTCGGCTCCGGCAGCGAGGCCGAGGACGCGGTGCAGGAGACGATGGTGCGCGCCTGGAGAGCCGCCGACCGGCTGGAGGCGCGCGCCGCGCTGAAGTCCTGGCTCTACCGGATCGCGAGCAACGTCTGCTTCGACATCCTCCAGAGCTCGCAGCGGCGCGCGCAGCCGATGGATCTCGGCCCCTCCTCCAACGCCGACGCCGCGCTCGGCGCCGGCCTGCCGGAGTCGACCTGGATCCAGCCGATCGCCGACGCACGCGTGCTGCCGACCGAGTCCGACCCGGCTTCCGTGGTCGACTCGCGCGAGACGTTGCGGCTCGCGTTCGTCGCCGCGCTCCAGCACCTCCCGCCCAGACAGCGCGCGGTGCTGATCCTCCGCGAGGTGCTGCGCTGGCAGGCGACCGAGGTCGCCGAGCTGCTCGACACCTCCGTCGCCTCCGTCAACAGCGCGCTGCAGCGCGCCCGCGCGACGTTGGAGTCGCTCGACCTCGACGCCGGCGACTCCGCCGCCGCGGTCGACGACGCCGAGCAGCAGGAGCTGCTGAGACGGTACGTCGACGCATTCGAGCGCTACGACATCAGCTCGCTCGTCACGCTGCTGCACGACGACGCGAAGTTCTCGATGCCGCCGTTGGCGCTGTGGCTGGAGGGGCCCGAGCAGGTCGCCCCGTTCATGCTCGGCCCCGGCGCCCACTGCGAGGGCTCGAGAGTGCTCGTCACCTCCGCCAACGGCGGCCCGGCGATCGCGATCTACCACCCGGTCGAGAACGGCTACGAGCCGTGGGCGATCGTCGTGCTGGAGATGAACGGCGGGGCGATCAGCGGCCTGCACCACTTCATATACCCCGAGCTGTTCGCCGAGTTCGGGCTCCCGACGCGGCTCGACGCCTAGAGCAGCGTCCGCCAGTAGTCCCAGAACGCGACGCCGATCAGCAGCCCGACGGCGAGCAGCCATACGGTCACGATCACGCCGTGGTTGCGGACCGCGGCGGCGGCCGGCACGCGCAGCGCGCGCGGGGTCGGGAGCGCTCCCTCCGCGAGGTTGCGGAGCGTCACGTAGACGAACGCGACGATCGCGGCGACCCAGACGACCATGCAGTACGGGCAGAGCGCCTCGATCCGGTAGACGCTCTGGAAGAAGAGCCAGTGGACGAAGCCGAGCGCGAAGGTGACGCCGGCCTGGATCGCGAGCCACAGCCAGCGCGGGAGCCGCGCGCCCGCGACGAGCGCCACGCCGAGCGCGGCGAGGGCGGAGAAGCCGGCGATCCCGAGCAGCGGGTTCGGCACGCCGAACGCCTCCGCCTGCGGGCTGCTCATCACCGACCCGCACGAGAGGACCGCGTTGATCGAGCACGCCGGGACGTGCGTCGGGTCCTCCAGCAGCCGGATCTTCTCGACCGTCAGCGTGAACGCCGCGAGCAGCCCGGCGGCGCCGGCGAACGTGAGGATCCAGCCGATCGCGCGCGCGAGGAAGGCGCCGGTCGCGTCGGCGTCCGCCGCGGCGGGCTGCGGCGCGAGGTCAGCTGCCGGCAAGGGCGGCGTCGATCTCCGCCTTCAGCTGGTCGACCGACTCGAGCTGAAGCTGCTCGCCGTTGAGGAACAGCGTCGGCGTGCCCTGCACGCCGAGCGCCAGGCCCTCCTCCTGGTCGCGAGCGATGCGCGCGGCGGTTCTCGGGTCGTCGAGGTCCCTGCGGAAGCGGTCCATGTCGAGGCCGAGTCTGCTGGCGAAGCCGAGGAACGTCGCGCGTCTGGATTCCTGCGACTCGCCCCACTCCGCCTGCGTCTCGAACATCGTTCTGTACATCGGCTCCAGCCTCCCCTGCAGGCTCGCGGCCTCGACGGCCTGCGCGGCGAGCTGCGCGTTCGTGTGGCTGGCGATCGGGAAGTAGCGGATCGCGAACGTGACGCGACCGTCGTACTCGGCGCGAAGCTGCTCCAGGTACGGGTACAGCGCGCGGCACGACTCGCACTCGAAGTCGAGGAACTCGACGAGCGTGACGCGGCCGTCCCTGGCCGTCGAGAGACGGTGCGAGTCCGGGCGGATCGCCTGCGGCGCCGGCGCGGCCTGTGCGGCCGTCCCCGTTCCCGTCGCCGCGGCGGAGGCCGTCGTCGCGGCGGCCGTCGTCGGCGCGCCTCTGTCGCCGGAGTCGGTCGCGAACGCGAGCGTGACGCCTGCGAGCACGACGATCGCGACCAGCGCGATGGAGATCTTGACGTTGCGGGTCATGGACGGGACGCCGCGGTGGCGGCGCGCCCGGATCCTACTACACGTCGTAGTAGACGGCCCTGGTCAATCGCGCCCGGCAAGCCTGCGCAGGCGCTCGCGACTGCCCGGATCCTGCTCGGCGACGCGCCGCGCGAAGTGCGCCAGCGCGACGTCGCCGTAGGTCCCGACGAGCGCGTCGACCTCCTCGCGCGCCCGCGCCTCGACGTACTGCTCGCGCGGGAGCACCGCGCTGTACAGGTCGGTCCTGCCGTCGCGGCGACGGTCGAGCAGGCGCTTGCGGTGCAGACGCGAGAGGACGGTCATCAGCGTCGTGTACGCGCGCTGGCGCTCGTCGCGGCCGTTGAGCGCGTCGAGCACCTGGCGCACGGTCAGCTCCTCGCCGTCATGCGCCCAGACCTCCTCCATCACCTCGCGTTCGAGGCCGGCGACGGCTGGCGGCACCTGCGGATCGGGTCTCGTCACGGTGTCAGCGTACTGCGGCGGTCGCGCAGGACGGCGGTCACGGCGGGGGCGGCAGCCGCCGCCAGCAGCGGCAGCGCGACGAGCGCCGCGACGCAGACCGAGACGCCGAAGGCGGTCAGGTCGAGCGCGGCGCCGGTCGCGTGCTCGACCGCGAAGAGCGGGACCGCGAGCACGCCGGCGAGCGCGGCGAACGCTGCCAGCAGCGGCGCCAGCGGCGGCGTCCAGCCGGTCGGGAGGCCGGCGAGCCGGTCGACCCGCTCGGGGTCGACGCCGTGCGCCGCGCCGAGGTCGGCCTGCTCGAACGACAGCAGCGCGCCGGCGAGCGCGCGCACGTCGCCGCCGCACGCCGCGACCGCCGCGGCGTCGGCGCGCAGCTCCGCGAGCGCGGCGCGGCGCTCGCCGAGCGGCCGCAGGACCGGCAGGAAGAAGAGGCTCTCCGCGAGCACGTCGGCGAGCACGCGGCGGAGCGGGTCGCGGCGTCGCGCATGATGGGCCTCGTGCGCGAGCAGCGCGAGCAGCTCGTCGCGGCCGAGGCCGTCGAGCGCTCCCTGCGAGACGTAGACGCGCGGCCGCAGCAGGCCGGCGCAGAACGCGAGCGGGCGCGGATCGTCGAGCAGGTGGGCCTCTCGGCCGAGCAGGGTGCACGCTCTGGCGCGCGCGAGAGCGGCGCGGCTGCGGCTGCTCGCACGCCGATGGCGCCGCACGGCGCGCGCCGCCCGCATCGCGACGGTCGCCACCAGCGCTCCGAGGCCGCCGACGAGCGCCCAGCCGAGCGTCGCGTGCGTCGCGAGGAAGCCGCGGCACGCCGCGACCGCGGCGAACGGACCGGCGTGTGGCCCGACGTGCAGGGCGAGGGACGTGACGAAGGTCACCGCCGCCAGCAGCGTCGCGAGGACGCCGAGCGCCGCGAGCGTCGCATGCAGGCTCGGAGCGCGGGGTCGGCTGAGCATGGCCGACAGGCTAGATGTTCGGGACCTTCGTCAATCTGCTCCCCCTATAGGGGTGCAGAATGCCTCACCTCGCGACCGCCCCGGCGGCGGCGCCCGTCACTGTTGCGGGAATGAGACCTCTTCGCGACATCTCTGCGACATATTGACATCTGCGCATATGAGCGCCAGGGTGGATGGCATGAGCACCACCAGGGTCGAGCTTCCACTGCGCGCGCCGGACGAGTGCGGCGACTGCGCCGGCCGCCTGCGCGCGGCGATCGCCGCGCACGACGGCGTCGGTTCCGTCGAGGCGTCGAGCCGCGGCGACAGCCTGCTCGTCGAGCTGGACGCCGACCGCTGCTCGACCACGTGCGTGCAGGAGGCGCTGCGCGCCGCGCGCGCCGGTCTCTCCGACCACTACGCCCACACGATCGTCACGGTCGACGGGATGGACTGCGCCGGCTGCGCGCGCACCGTCTCCGACGCGGTCGCGCGGCTCCCGCGCGTGAGCGGCGTCGACGTCAGCTTCACGACCGGCCGGATGCTGGTGGAGCACGAGCGAGACCAGTTCGACGCCGCCGCGGTCGCGCAGCGCGTCGAGCGGCTCGGCTACAGAGCGTCCCTCCCCGGGACCGGCGCAGGCGCGGGGAGCGCGGGCGCCAGACTGCGGCGCCTGCTCGACCCCAACCTGCTGACCGGCGTCGCGACCGTCCTGCTGCTGCTCGCCGTCGTTGTCGACTTCGCCACCGACCTGCCCGCCGCGTGGCTCTACGGCGCGGCGGTCGCGACCGGCATCGGGCCGATCGCGCGCTCCGGGCTCGTCGCGCTGTGGGTGACGCGACGGCCGGAGATCAAGTTCCTGATGACGGTCGCGTCGATCGGCGCGATCGCGATCGGCGCGTGGATGGAGGCGGCGCTCGTCGTCGTCCTCTTCTCGATCGGCGAGCTGCTGGAAGGGCGCGCCGTCGCGCGCGCCCGCCGTGAGCTGGCGTCGCTCGTGACGCTCGCGCCCGAGCGCGCCCGGCTCCGCGCCGCGGACGGCAGCGAGACGGAGATCGCCGCGTCCGCGCTCCAGCTCGGCGACGTCGTCGTCGTGCGGCCGGGCGAGCGGCTGCCGGCCGACGGCTCGGTGCTCGACGGGCGCTCCGCCGTCGACCAGGCGCCGATCACCGGCGAGTCGGTGCCCGTCGACAAGGAGCCGGGCGACCACGTCTTCGCGGGCACGCTCAACGCGCAGGGCCGGCTCGTCGTCACCGTCGAGTCGGCGCCCGGCGACACGACGCTCGCCCGCATCGGCACGCTCGTCGCCGAGGCGCAGGCGCGCCGCTCCCCGTCGGAGCGCTGGGTCGACGCGTTCGCGCGCGTCTACACGCCCGCGGTGATCGCGCTCGCCGTGCTCGTCGCCGCCGTCCCGGCGCTCTTCTTCGGCGTCGCCTTCGCCGACAGCTTCTACTCGGCGCTCGCGCTGCTGATCCTCGCCTGCCCCTGCGCGCTCGTGCTCTCGACGCCGGTGACGATCGTCTCCGCGCTCGGCCGCGCGTCGGCCGCGGGCGTCCTCGTCAAGGGCGGCGAGCAGCTGGAGCGCGCGGCGGCGATCGAGACGGTCGCATTCGACAAGACCGGCACGCTGACCGCGGGCCGGCCGCGGCTCGTTGCGCTCGACACGCTCGGCGGCGACGCGGTGGACGAGGTGGACGAGGACGAGCTGCTGGCACTTGCCGCCGCGCTGGAGGCCGGCTCCGAGCACCCGCTCGCCTCCGCGATCGTCGCGGCCGCGCGCGAGCGCGGGCTCACCCTCGCCCCGGTGGAGGAGTTCCAGGCGCAGACGGGCTTCGGCGCGAGCGGCCTCGTCGGCGGCGCCGCCGTCGCGATCGGCAAGCCGGCGATGTTCGGCGCGCGGACGCTGACGCCCGCCGTCGAGCGTGCGCTCGACGCGCGCCGCGAGGCCGGGCAGACGGCGATCGTGCTCGCGCGCGACGACCTCCCGCTCGGCGTGCTCGGGCTCGCCGACCCGCCGCGCCCGGAGGCGCGCGAGGCGACCGCGCAGCTCGCGCGGCTGGGGATCGATCGCACCGTCCTCATCACCGGTGACAACGCCGCCACGGCGCACGCCGTCGCCCGCGAGGCCGGCGTCGCCGACGTCCGCTCCGACGCGCTGCCCGAGGACAAGGCGCGGCTGATCGGCGAGCTGGGCGACGGCGTCGCGATGGTCGGCGACGGCGTCAACGACGCGCCCGCGCTCGCCGCCGCGACGCTCGGGATCGCGATGGGCAGCGCCGGCAGCGACACGGCGATCGAGGTCGCCGACGTCGCGCTGATGGGCGACGACCCGCGCAAGGTCGCCGGCCTGATCGGCCTCGCCCGCTGGACCCGCGCGACGGTGCGAGCGAACATCGCCTTCTCGCTCGCGACGAAGGCGGTCGCCGCGGTGCTGCTGGCGTTCGGCCTGCTGCCGCTGTGGGCGGCGGTCGCGACCGACGTCGGCGCCTCGCTCGTCGTCGTGCTGTGGGGCTTGCGGGTGCTCGTCGGCGCGCCGCGCGGGCGGCTGCGCGGGCTGCCGCTGTTGCCCGCGCCGCGGCGCGCCGCCGCGGCGAGCGGCGCCCGCTGAACGCCCTACCGCGAGCGCGCGCCTGCGCCGGACGCCTGCGCGGCGTCGTCCGGCTCGCCCTGCGAGCTGGAAAGCACGCGGATGAAGACGATCGCGACCTCGATCACGACGAGCGGCTCGGCGACGACGAGCAGCACGACGCCCGCGAGCGACTGGTCGGCCGTCGCGCTCAGGCCCCACGTGCCGGTGCCGTAGCCGTCGTACGCGAGCTTCGGGTACCAGGCCAGCCACATCCCGAGCACGCCGACGGCCAGCTCGCCGGCGCCGAGATAGACGAGCTGCGCAAGCCCGTGAGGCGGCGCGGGAGCCCTGGCAACGGGCCGACGAGCGGCCACGCGAGCGCGACGCCGACGGCGAGGAACGACGCGTGCTGGAGCGCGCGCAGCGCCGCGTCGCCGCCGGCGGCGTCGAACAGCGGCGGCGCGTGCCAGACCCACACCACGGTGACGAACGCCAGCAGGCACCAGAGCGGGTTCGCGAGCGGGCGCACGAACGCGCGCGGCGCGCCGTCACGCGCGACGACGAAGCCGTGCGGCACGCCGGCGACGAGCAGCGGCGGCGCGATCGTCGTGAGCAGCAGCAGCTGCACGGCGTGCATCACCAGCAGCGAGCCGTCGGCGAGCGCGTCGAGCGGGCCGGCGAGCGCGCCGGCCGCCACCGCCAGCCCGCCGGCGAACAGCGCGAGCCGCCGGCCGCTCGCCTCGTCGGGGCCGGTCGCGGCCCGCAGCGCCCGCCAGCCCCGCAGGTAGACGGCGAACGCCGCGAGGGCGAGCAGGACGACGGCGGCCGTGGTCATCTACTACTGATCGTAGTAGAGCGGCCCCTCAGCGCGGCGCGTAGCGGCCGTGGAACATCAGCGCGTTGCCGTCCGGATCTGAGAAGTGCGCCATGTGGCAGACGCCGCTGTCGAGCGTCTCGGCTCCGAACGTGACGCCCTTGCCCTCCAGCTCGGCGCGCGCCGCGTGGACGTCGTCGACGTGCAGCGCGATCGGGTGCGTGTGCGGCGCGAACGCGAGCCCGAACGCGTCGGACTGCATGACCGCGATCGTCAGTGTGCCGGTCTCGAACTCGGCGGCGGGCATGTCGCCCCATCTGACCGACTGCGTCAGGCCGAGCACGTCGGTGTAGAACTCGCTCGCCGCGTCGAAGTCGCGCGTCGGCACGGTGATGAAGTCGACGCCGGTGATGTTCATCGTTGCTCCTCGAGTGTTTCGGCGAGGCGGTCGAAGGCGCTCGACAAGCCGCCCTCGGCCGCACGCCGGATCTGTTCGGTCGTGTGGATCGTGGTGTGGAATTCCATCTCGGTGCGACCGTCGCCGAGGTCGGTGAAGGTGACAGTCCCGACCCGGCCGTCGGCGCCGCCGAAGACCAGCCGCTCGGGCGCGACGACCTCGCGGTAGACCGCGTCGAGCTGCATGTGGCTGCCGTCGTGCTCGGAGATCGACAGCAGCCGGAAGACGCCGCCGGGACGGACGTCGAGC
Source organism: Conexibacter woesei DSM 14684 (assembly GCF_000025265.1). GTDB lineage: Bacteria > Actinomycetota > Thermoleophilia > Solirubrobacterales > Solirubrobacteraceae > Conexibacter > Conexibacter woesei. Next base: position 2,637,500 of record NC_013739.1, on the reverse strand, counting down.
GTGACCGACGACAGCGGCGTGCTCCAGCCGCGCTTGCCCCACCAACGCGCGATCTGCTCGGGCTCGGTCCACGCTCTCCAGACCAGCTCGCGGGGCGCGTCGTAGATCCGCGTGATCGCGATCTCCCACGCTCTCTCCGCGCTCATCTCGCCGCTCTCCGCTGCAGCTCGGTCAGGTGCTCGCCGAGCCGGTCGAAGCTCTCCTCCCAGAACTCGCGGTAGTCGGCGACCCAGTCGGCGACGCCTTTGAGCGCCTCGCCCTGGATCCGCGACGGCCGCAGCTGCGCACTGCGCCCGCGCGCGATCAGCCCTGCTCTCTCAAGCACCTTGAGGTGCTTGGAGACCGCCTGGAGGCTGATCGGGAACGGCTCCGCCAGCTCGTTCACGGTCGCCTCCCCCTCCGTCAGCCGCGCGAGGATGGCGCGCCGCGTCGGGTCTGCGAGCGCGGCGAACGTCGCGCTGAGCCGGTCCTGTTCATCCATTTGGTTGATCAACACAGAAGTTGAATATAGCGGCTCGCGCGCTCGTGTCAACGCTGGCGCTGGCGCTGGCCGACAGCCGCCTGTACGGTCGGCCTCCAGCCACCGTTCACCCCACGCGAGAGGACCGACGCATGACCAGCGACGCGGCCAGACCCGACACGATCGTCCTCGTCCACGGCTTCTGGGTCACGCCGCGCAGCTGGGAGCACTGGATCGCGCGCTACGAGAGAGCGGGCTACCACGTGCTCGCCCCCGCCTACCCCGGCTTCGAGGTCGAGGTCGAGGCGCTCAACGCCGACACGGGGCCGATCGAGGCGCTGACGGTGCCGGCGATCATGGAGAAGCTGGAGTCGGTCGTCGGGGCGCTGGAGGAGCCGCCGATCCTGATCGGCCACTCGGCCGGCGGCGCGTTCGTGCAGATGCTGCTCGACCGCGGCTTCGGCGCCGCCGGCGTCGCGATCAACTCCGCCCCGACCGAGGGCGTCCCGATCGTCCCGCTGTCGCAGGTGAAGGCGGCGCTGCCGGTGCTGAAGAACCCGGCCAACCGTCACAAGGCGGTCGGCTTCACGCACGAGCAGTGGTACTACGCGTTCACGAACACCTTCAGCGAAGAGGAGTCACAGCGGCTCTACGAGCGCTACGCGATCCCGGCCTCGGGCAGAATCTTCTGGGGCAGCGCGCTCGCCAACCTCCAGCCCGGCCACCAGGACACCTGGGTGAACTACAAGAACGACGAGCGCGCACCGCTGCTGTTCATCTCCGGCAGCGACGACCACCTGATGCCGCCGAAGATCCAGCAGTCCAACGCCAAGCACTACAAGTCCGACACGGTCACCGAGGTCAGAGAGTTCGAAGGGCCCCACCTCCTGCCCGCGATCGACGGCTGGGAGGACGTCGCCGACTACGCGCTGACGTGGGCGGCGAAGCACGCTGGTTCCTGATCCGGCCGTTCTGGATAGAAGCGCCTTGAGCGGCTATGTGCCGAGTGAGGCGCGACAAAGGGATGGCGCGGATGCGGGGTTGGCAGGCGGGAGCGGTGGTGGCCGCGGCGATTGCGCTGCTGGCAGTGTGGAGCGCGACGGCGTCAGGCGCCGCGCGGACGTTCGAGCAGCGTTTCGCGACGAACGACACGGGCGACGTCACGATCGTCGCGAACACGCTGATGACGTGCCCGGCGGCCGACGCGCAGTGCGCGGCCGCGCAGGCCGGCACCGCCTCGCCCGCGTCGGCGAACAACAACAACGCGTACGTCATGCAGTACGTCGACGCCGACCCGGCCGGCGGGCCGGGGATCTTCAACTCGTCCAGCGCCGACCTCGCGCTGCCGCCCGGCGCGACCGTGCTGAAGGCGATGCTCTACTGGGGCGGCGACTCCGGCACCGGCGACGGCGGCGCGCCGCCGCCGAACGCCGCCGCGCGCGACACCGTGCAGCTGAAGGTCCCAGGCGAGACCGCCTACCAGCCGCTGCTCGCCTCGCAGCTCGACTTCCTCACGACCGACGGCAACGACTTCCAGGGCGCGGTCGACGTCACCAGACAGGTCGCCGCCGCCGGCGCGGGCACCTACTGGGTCGGCAACGTGCAGGCCGGCACAGGCAGAGACCGCCAGGCCGGCTGGTCGCTCGTGGTCGCCTACCGCGACACCGCGCAGCCGCCGCGCAACCTGTCGATCTTCGACGGCTTCCAGGTCGTCAACAGCGGCAACAGAAACGTCACGATCGGCGTCGACGGCTTCAAGACCCCGCCCACGGGCGCGGTCAGCACACAGCTCGGCTTCGTCGCCTACGAGGGCGACGCCGGCTCGACCGGCGACAGCGCGAAGCTCAACACGACGACGTTGAGAGACGCCACCAACCCTGCGAACAACTTCTTCAACAGCGCGATCTCCCACGGCGGCGTGCAGTTCACCGCGAAGGACCCGAACTACGTCAACCAGCTCGGCTATGACTCGATCATCTCGGACGCCAGCGGCATCCTCGGCAACGGCGACACGAGCGCCGCGATCCGGCTGACGACCGGCGGCGAGACCTACTTCCCCGGCGTCGTCACGTTCGCGACCGAGCTGATCGCGCCGGACGTGGAGCTGAGCAAGGCCGTGCAGGATCTCGGCGGCGGCCTGGTCGAGGCCGGCGACACGCTGCGCTACACGGTCAGAGCGGCCAACACCGGCCCCGACGACGCGACGAACGTCGTCATCAGCGACGAGATCCCGGACCACACGGCGTTCGTGCCGGGCTCGCTCACGATCAACGGCGTGCCGAACCCGCCAGGGGCGTTCTACGACCCCGCGACCCGTCGCGTCTTCTACAACGTCGGCACCGGCGCGACCTCGACCCACGGCGGGATCCTGGAGGGCGGCAGAGGGACGGCGGTCGTGACCTTCGACGTGACGGTCGACAGCGTCCCTGCCGGGACGCAGCTCGTCAACGCCGCCCACGCCGACTTCTTCGCGAGAACGCTCGGCGCTCCGCTGTCGGCCGACTCGAACGCCGCCACCTCGACCGTCGCCGCGCCTGACCTCGTCGTCGCCAAGACGCCGGCGAACTTCGTCGCGGTCGGCGGCGGCACGGTCGACTTCACGCTCACCGTGACCAACTCCGGCACCGCCGCGACGGACGGCAGAACGGTGACGGTGACCGACGACTTCCCCGGTGGGCTGGGAAGAGCGTTCGACGAGGTCGTCGCGGTCGGCGGCGCCGGCTGGACCTGCACGCCCGCGGTCCTGCCGGCGGCGGCGCCGGTGAGCGTCGAATGCTCCCGCTCGGACAGACTCGCAGCGGGCGCCAGCTATCCCGCGATCAGCATCACCGCGAGAGCGACCGACCCGCCGCCGGTCGGCAGCATCGCCAACACCGCGATCGTGATGGGCGGCGGCGACGCCGACCTGTCGAACAACGCGGGCACGAACGTCGGCCAGGCGACGACGCGCGCGGACCTCTCGCTGTTCAAGACCGCGACGCCGCTCGCAGCGCTGACCGGCGAGCAGGTGACGTTCAGAGTGCGGGTCCGCAACGGCGGTCCGTCGCTGGCGCCCGGCGTCGTCGTCGACGACTTCCTGCCGGCCGGCCTCGCGGCCGACTCCGCGAGCGCGAGCCAGGGCTCGTGCACGACCGGCCCGGTCACCTGCAACCTCGGCGACCTCGCGGTCGGCGCCGAGGCGACCGTGACGGTGGTCGCGACGGTGAACGCGACCGGCCCGGGCCCGATCGTCGCGACCAACATCGCGGAGGTCAGATCGGCCGTCGTCGACCCCGTGACCGACAACAACGGGTCGAACGCGAGCGTGACCGTCGCGCCGACCGCCGACGTCTCGATCGTGAAGGAGGCGTCGCCCGACCCGCTCGACTCGACCGCGCCGGCGATATACACGCTCAGAGTCCACAACGACGGGCCGCAGACCGCGCTCGGCGTCCACGTGACCGATCCGCTGCCGGCCGGGTTCGTGTTCGGATCGGCGGTGTCGTCGCAGGGCGACCCGTGCACCCACACGCCGGCGGACAACACCGTGCGCTGCCCGCTCGGACCGATCGTCTCGGGTGGTGACGCGACGGTCACGATCACCGGGACGCTGCTGCCCTCGACCGAGGGGACGGTGCTGTCGAACTCGGCCGTCGTCACCACCACCACAGGCGACCCGGACCTGACCGACAACGCCGCGACGACCACCAGCGTCGTGATCCCCGCGGCCGACGTCGAGCTGTCAAAGACGGTCGACGAGGCGGCGCCGAGAGCCGGCGGACAGGTGACCTACAGCCTCGCCGTCACGAACAACGGCCCCAGCAGCGCGCTGAACGTGCAGGTGACCGACGCGCTCCCGGCCGGGCTGACGCTCGTCTCCGCCCCCGGCTGCGCCGCCGCCGGCGGCTCGCTGACGTGCGACGCCGGCACGCTCGCCAGCGGCGCCTCGCGCACGTTCGCGGTGACCGCGACCGTCGGCGACTCGCTCGCCGGGCAGCAGCTGTCGAACCTCGCGAGCGCAGGATCGGACACGAGAGACCCGCTCACGGCCAACAACAGCGACGACGCGACGATCGCCGTGACGCCGCGCGACCCCGAGCCGCCGAGACCGCCGGAGCCGCCCGTTCCGCCGACCACTCCGACGACGCCGACCGGCCCGCCGGTCTCCCCCGCGGCGGCGAGCGCCGACCTCGTCCTCGGCAAGCGCGCTCTCGGCCGAGCGGTCATCGGCGAGCGGCTGCGCTACGAGCTGGTCGTGCGCAACCGCGGGCCGCAGGCGGCGAGCGACGTGGTCGTGACCGACACACTGCCGAGATCGGTCAGATTCGTCTCGGCGAGGACGGCCGCGGGTCGCTGCGCGAGCGCGCCGGCGCTGCGTTGCCAGCTCGGCACGCTCGCCTCCGGCGCACGCGCGTCGATCGTGCTGACCGTCGTGCCGCAGGCGGCCGGGGAGCTGGTCAACGCCGCGCGCGTGAGCGCCGCGACCGCGGACCCGAACACGGCGAACAACGCAGCGCGGTCGCGCGTGGACGTGGCGCCAGAGGCGACGCGTCTCGTCGTCTCGAAGACCGCCGACCGCCGCACGGTGCGCGCCGGCGGGCTCGTCGGCTTCACGATCGCGGTCCGCGTCGCCGGACCGGGCGACGCGCGCGGGCTGCGCGTCTGCGACCGCCTGCCGGCCGGCCTCTCCTACCGCTCGGCGCCGGGCGCGCAGATGCGGCGCGGCAACGCCTGCTGGACGCGCAGCCGCGTCGCGGCCGGCACCACGCTGCGCTTCCGGCTGACGGCGCACGTGGCGCGGACCGCGCGCGCCGGCACGCTCGCGAACACCGCGGTCGCGACGGGCGCGAACGCACGCGCCGTCGCGCGTGCGCGCGCCCGGCTGCAGGTGCTGCCGGCGGCGGGGAGCGGGCGCGGCGGCGGCGTGACGGGCTGACGCGCGCGGCGGGCGGCCGCGGGCGGGTGGCCGCGCGGGAGGGGCGCCCGGCGCGGGAGGGCGGCCGCGGGCGGGGCCGGGGCCGCGCGCGGGCTGACACGCACGCCGGCCCTTCCCCCCGCGGGCGGAGCGCGCAGGTCCGCCCGCAGGGGGATGCCGGGACGGGAGCCGCGCAGTAGGGTCGGCGCGTGGCGAGCGAGCGACTGCCCGCAGCGGGTCAGACATGGTCGGAGACCGATGAGCTGCGCCGCCTGGTCCCGCTCTTCGCGCTGACGATCGCGGTCGTCGCCGCGGTCGCCGATCCGGCGCCGGCGAACTGCGTCGCGTTCACCGCGATCCCGGTCGTGGCATTCGCGCTGTGGGCGCGGCGGCCGACGATCCCGCTCGTGCTGCTCGCGGTCGCCGTCGTCGTCCCGCTCGTGCTCGCGCAGCGCGGCGGGGCGCTGGAGCCGATCCTGTTCGAGGCATCGCTGCTGTCGTTCGTCGTCGGGCGCTGGGCGCCGTCGCCCGCCGCCGCGATCGCGCTCGGGCTGCTCGCGGCGAGCGCGCCGATCGCCGCGGCCGTCTTCCAGGACCCCTCGGAGGTCGCCGTCGGGATCTGGCTGCTCGGCGTCGCCTTCCCGTGGGTGGTGGCACGCGGCGTCGTGCGCCAGACGCAGCTCGCCGCCCAGCTCGAGCAGTCACGGCGCGAGCTGGCGCAGCAGGCGCTGCGCGAGCAGCGGCGCGAGATCGCCCGCGACGTGCACGACTTCGTCGGCCACGGGCTCGCCGCCGTGATGCTCCAGGTCACGAGCGCGCGGCACGTGCTGCGGCGCGACCCGGACGCCGCCGAGGAGGCGCTGCGCACCGCCGAGGAGGTCGGCCGCCACAGCATGCGCGAGCTGCGGCGCACGGTCACGCTGCTGCGCAGCGACGAGGAGGCGGCGACGGGCGTCGCGCCGCCGCTGCCGTCCGCGCACGAGATCGCCGCGCTCGTCGACCAGGCACACGCCGGCGGGCTCGCGGTCGAGCTGCGGACACGCGGCGACGTCTCCCGGCTGCCGCCGAGCGTCGCCGTCGCGCTCTACCGGATCGCGCAGGAGGCGCTGGCGAACGCGGCCCGCCACGCGCCGCACGCCCGCACGCGGCTGACGATCGAGCTGGACGACGAGCACGTGCGGCTGACGGCCGACAGCGACGGCGCGCGGACGGGCGCGGCCGGCCCCGCCGCCGACGTCACCGCCGTCGCCGACTCCGAGCGGCCGAGATACGGCCTGATCGGGATGCGCGAGCGGGCGACCGTGCTCGGCGGCACCTTCTCCGCCGGGCCGACCGCGGGCGGCTGGCGGATACGCTGCGAGCTGCCGTTGGAGCAGACCCCGTGATACGCGTCGCGCTCGTCGACGACCAGGCGATCGTCCGCGCCGGCCTCGCACGGATCCTCTCGCCCGCGGACGGGTTCGACGTCGTCGCCGAGTGCGCCGACGGCCAGGAGGCGGTCGAGCGGCTCCCCGCGCTGCGTCCCGACGTCGTCCTGATGGACGTCCGCATGCCGCGGCTCGACGGCATCGCCGCGACCGCGCGGCTGCGCGACGCCGACGATCCGGCCGCCGTGCTGGTGCTGACGACGTTCGGCGAGGACGACGTGCTGTGGGGCGCGATCGAGGCCGGCGCGGCCGGCTTCGTGCTGAAGGACTCCTCCGCGGAGGAGCTGATCGCCGCGGTCCGCGCGGTCGCCGGCGGCGGCGCCTGGTTCGACCCCGGCGTCGCGCCGCGCGTGCTCGACCACTACCGCCGTCTGGTCGCGCCCGCCGCACGTGAGGGGACGCGGCTGGAGCTGCTGACCGAGCGCGAGCACGACGTGCTGCGGCTGATGGCGCGCGGCGCGACGAACGCCGAGATCGCCGCGACGCTGTTCGTCGCCGAGGCGACCGTGAAGACGCACGTCGGCTCGATCTTCTCCAAGCTCGACGTGCGCGACCGCGCCGCCGCGATCGTCTACGCCTACGACCACGGCGTGATCGCGCCCGGCGCGGCCGAGCAGTAGCGCCCGCGAGGCGGCGCGAGGCGGGTCCGCTCCGCCCGCGGGGGGAGCGAGAGAGGGGCCCGTGGGCCGATGCGCGAGCAGCGGCGCGCTCGTAGCGTCGTCGCCATGGAGAACACAGCGATTCAGGTCCAAGACCTGCACAAGTCCTACGACGGCCAGACGGTGCTGCGCGGGCTGTCGCTGGAGGTCGGCGCCGGCGAGATCTTCGGCATCGCAGGCCGCAACGGCGCCGGCAAGACGACGACCGTCGAGATCCTGCAAGGGCTGCGCCGCCGCGACGGCGGCCACGTCGCGGTGCTGGGTCTCGACCCCGACCGCGACCGGTCGCGGCTGCGGCCGCTCGTCGGCTCGCAGCTGCAGACCTCCGCGCTGCCCGACGGGCTGCGCGTCGGCGAGGCGCTGCGGCTGTTCGCGCGGCTCGCCAGCGACGTCGTCGACTGGCGCGAGCTGGCGGACGCGTGGAGCCTGCGCCCGCTGCTGAAGAAGCCGTTCGGCGCGCTCTCCGGCGGCCAGCGCCAGCGGCTGCTGCTCGCGCTCGCGCTCGTCAACCGCCCGCGGGTCGTCTTCCTCGACGAGCTGACGCAGGGGCTCGACCCCTCCGCCCGCCGCGACACCTGGCGGCTGGTCGAGCAGGCGCGCGACGACGGCGCGACCGTCGTGCTCGTCACGCACGACATGGACGAGGCGGAGCGGCTCTGCGACCGCGTCGCCGTGCTGCACGAGGGGCGGCTGCTGACATGCGGCCGGCCGTCGGAGCTGACGACCGTCGCCGGCACCGTCAGCGTCCGCTTCTCGTCACCGACCGCCGCGCTGCTGGACGGGCTGGAGCGCGTCCCCGGCGTCAGCGAGATCGGCTACGACGGCGCCCACGCCGCCGTCACCGCCGACCCGCGCGCGGTCGTGCACGTCGCGGCCGAGCTGGCCCGCCGCGAGCTGTCCGCGGACGACTTCGCCGTCGTCCGGCCGTCGTTGGAGGACGCCGTCGTCACGCTGCTGAACGGAGGATCACGATGAACCGCCTGACCGCCCTCGCCGCGACCGAGGCACGCCTGCTGATGCGCGACTGGACCGTGCTCGTGTTCGCGTTCGTCTTCCCGCCGTTCGTGATGGTGACGCTCGCCGGCGTCTTCGGCACCGAGCCCGACGACGGCTTCGCGATGCAGCGCCCCGACGACTACTACGTCGCGGCCTCGATCGGGATCCCGATGGTCGCGCTGACGCTGATCGGGCTGCCGGTCGCACTCGCCTCCTACCGCGAGCGCGGCGTGCTGCGGCGCTTCGAGGCGTTCGGCGTCTCGGCCGCCCGCGTCGTGACCGCGCAGGCCGTCATCGCCGCCGGCCTCGTGCTGCTCGCGACCGTGCTCGTGCTCGCCGTCGCCGCGCCGACGTACGGGATCCCCGCCGTCGCGGAGCCGCTGGAGACGGCCGTCGGCTTCGCCGCCAGCCTGCTGACGCTGCTGCTGCTCGGCGTTGCGATCGGTCTCGCCGCGCCTACCGCGCGCGCCGCGCAGGCGATCGGCCTGCTCGCCTTCTTCCCGCTCTTCCTGCTCGGCGGCGGCGGCCCGCCGAAGGGCGCGATGGACGGCGCGATGCTGACGCTCTCCGACGCGCTCCCCTCCCCCGTGCCGCTGATCGCCGACCCCTGGCTCGGCGTCGGTGGGATCGGCTCGGCGCTCGTCGTGCTGGCCGTCTGGGCGCTGCTCGCGCTGGTCGCGACCGTCTGGCTCGCGCGACGGACCGCGACGCGCGTCTGAGACGAGGATCAGCTCCGCGCAACTACCGCCAGAGCAGCCGCAACACGGCGTCGGCGTCGTGCTGCGGCGGGCCGAGCAGCTCGCGGACGGCGGACATCCCGGCACGCAGCTCGGTGTCGCCGACCTCGACCGGCAGCAGCGAGTCCTGCAGCTCCGACAGGATGTCGTCGGCGTCCTCGATCGCGCCGACGGCGTCCTCGACGAGGTTGCGCGCGCCGTGCCAGGCAGCCGGCGCCGCCGGCTGCGCGAACGTGCGCGACGGCAGGCCGCTGCGCTCGGCAAAGTCGCTGTGCACGCGGCGGGCGCGGCCGTACGCCGCCTGCGTCGGCCGGAACAGACGGGCCTCCAGCTCGTCGCCGCGCGACTCGTCCAGCTCCTCGTAGGCAACGCCGAACCGCGTCAGCGCCTCCCCCAGCGCGTCGATCGCCTCGGCGATCGTGTCGAGCAGCTGCTGCTGCCCCTCGGCTGTCGTGTAGGCCATCGGCACAGCCTACGGTGCCGGCGGCCCCGCCTGCCCGGCCATCGCAGCGGCCAGCTGAGCGCGCGAGCGCAGGCCGAGCTTGCGGTAGATCGCGCTGAGGTGGTGCTCGATCGTCTTCGGGCTGAGGAACAGCGCGCTGCCGACGTCGCGGTTCGTGCGCCCCTCGGCGACGAGCAGCGCGACCTGCAGCTCGTGCGGCGTCAGCTCTCCGACGGGCGTCGCCTGCCGTTCCGCCGCGGCAGCGCCCGCGCCGGCGCCCGCCGGTCCGCCGGTCGCGCGCAGCTCGGTGCGCGCGCGCTGCGCCCACGGCTCCGCGCCGATCTGCTCGAACGCCCGCAGCGCCCGCGTCAGCGGCGCGCGCGCGTCCGCGCGCCGCCGCGCGCGGCGCAGCCGCTCGCCGAGCACAAGCTCGCTGCGCGCGCGCTCGAACGGCATCTCGACGCGATCGTGCCAGGCGCGCGCCGCGGCGCCGTGGCGCTCCAGCTCGGACTCGCCCGCGAGCAGCGCGCGCCCGCGCTCGGCGGCCGCGTTGGACCACGCGCCGCCCGTCCGCTCCGCGCCAGCCGCCAGTCGCGCGAGCGCCCGCTCGGCGTCGTCGCGGCGGCCCGCCCGCACGAGCGCCTCGACCAGATCGGCGGCGTACATCGTCAGTGCCGGCTCGCCGTGCCCGAGCCGCACGTCGGTCGCGTCGGCCTCCTCCAGCCAGGCGACGGCCGCCTCGGCGCGGCCGGCGGTCAGCTCGGCGAAGCCGAGCGCCGAGAGCGAGTGCTGCCGGGTCGCCGCGCCGGCGGCCGCCGCCGCGAGCGCCGCGCCCTCCTCCCCGTGCGCGCGTGCCTCGTCGATCCGGCCGATGCCGGCTTCGGCGCGGCTCAACGCGGCCAGCGACAGCGCCAGCGCCCCGTGCTGGCCGGTCTCCCGCGCGAGCCGCACGCTCTCCTCCGCGTCCGCGTACGCCGCCGCCCAGCGCCCGCGACGCCATTGCAGCTGCGAGCGGACGCAGAGCGGGTAGACGAGCCGGCTGGCGGCGCCCGCCTCGCGCGTCTGCGCGACCATCGGCCCGAGGGTCCGCTCGACGCGGTCGAAGCGCTCGACCCACAGGGAGGTCATCGCGCCCATCCCGATGATCTCGGCGATCTCCGACAGCGGGTCGGCGGCGAACAGCAGCGGCTCGGCGGCCGCGACGAGCGCGTCGCCCTCGGCGGAGCGGCCGAGCGCGAGCAGCGCCTCGCCGCTGACCAGCGACGCGAGCAGCGCCAGCTCGCCGGCGACGCCGTCCGCCTGCGCACGGGCGCGCGCCGCGACCTCCAGCAGCGCCTCCATGTCGCCCTCGAACATGTGCCCGAGCGACGCCTCCAGCAGGAAGCGCGCGCTTCCCGCCTGGTCACCGGCGGCCGCCGCCCGCTGCGCCAGCGCCTCCAGCGCCCGCGTCGCGTCCGCCGGCGCGCCGCCGCGCATCGCGAGATGGGCGCGCAGGTGCTCGGCGCCAGCCCGCACCGCCGGGTCGGCCGCGGCGCCCGCCGCGCGGTCGGCCAGCTCCAGCGCCAGCGTGCCGTGACCGGCGAGCGCATGGTCCTGCGCCGCCTCCAGCTCCAGCGCCGCCCGCTCCTGCGGCTCGGCAGCGAGCTCGGCGCCGCGCGCGAACGCGCGCGCGGCCTCGGCGTGCGCGCCACGGGCGCGCGCCTCCGCGCCGGCGGCGCGCAGCGCGGTGACCGCCGCGGCGTCGGGGCCGAGCGCGGCGGCGGCGAGCTGCCACGCGCGCCGCGGGACGTCGGTCAGCACGGCGGCGAGCGCGGCGTGCGCTGCGCGGGCGCTCGCCGCTCGGAGCGGCGTGGTAGCCGGCCGCGGCGAGCAGCGGGTGGCGGAAGGCGATCCGCCCCGCGCGCTCGATGACGATCCCGGCCGCGAGCGCGGGCGCGAGGGCGGCGCGGCCCGCCGCATCGCCGCCCGCACCGCCGCCGCGCGCACCGCCGCCGCGCGCACCGCCGCCGCGCGCACCGCCGCCGCGCGCACCGCCGCCGCGCGCACCGCCGCCGCGCGCACCGCCGCCGCGCGCGCCGTCGGCGCCCGCGCTGTCGGCGCCGCTCGCGCCGTCGCCGCCCGCCACGCCGCCGCGCGTGCTGTCGGCGCTGCCAGCCGCCGCGCCGCCGACGGGCGCGAACCGCTCCAGCGCCGCGTCGAGCACGTCGGGCGCGACGCCCGCGCCGGCCGCGACGACGCAGAGCGCGCCGCGGGTCAGCTCCGGCAGCGCGGCCAGCTCCCGCGCGAACGCCGCCTGCACCTCGCCGCCGGGCGCCGGCGGCGTGCTCAGCGGCGCGCGCCCGGCGCGCTGCTCGGGCGTCAGCGCGCGCGGCAGCTCGCGCAGCGCGAGCGGGTTGCCGCCGCTCGCGCTCAGCAGCGCCTCGGCGACGTCGGCGGTCAGCGGCGCGCCCTCGCGCAGCAGCGCGAGCCCGTCGTCGCGGCCGAGCGGGCCGAGCCGCAGCCGCTCCAGCCCGCTCGCCTCGATCGGGACGCCGTCCGCGTCGCGCGCCGCCAGCAGCACGCCGACGCCCTCCGCGACGAGCCGCTGCGCGGCGAACAGGACGGCGTCGCGCGTCGCCTCGTCGAGCCAGTGCGCGTCGTCGAGCAGCACCAGCAGCGGCTGCTCCTCGGCCGCCGCACCGAGCAGCCCGAGCAGCGCGACCCCGACGGCGAAGCGGTCGCGTGGCGGCGCCGGCTCCAGCGCGACCGCGCCGCCGAGCGCGGCACGCTGCCCCGCGGGCAGCCGCTCGCGCACGTGCAGGACCGGTGCGAGCAGCTCCGAGAGCCCGGCGTACGGGATCTCCGCCTCGGACTCGTAGCCGGCGGCGCGCAGCACGAGCATGCCGTCGGCGACCGCCGCCGCCTCCTCCAGCAGCGTGCTCTTCCCGATCCCCGCGGGGCCTTCGAGCAGCGTCGCGAAGCTGCGCCCGCTGCTGGCGCCCACCACGCGCTCGACGATCTGGTCACGCTCGCGCGCCCGGCCGTACAACATCGAGCGCGGAGTCTAAGCGTGCCGGCCGGCGTCGTCACCGGCGAAGCGCGCGAGCTCGGTGCGAGAGGCGATCCCGAGTCTGCGGTAGAGCGCCGTCAGCCGCCGTTCGAGCGTCTTCTCGCCGAGCTGCAGCGCGGCCGCGATCTCGCGGTTCGTGCGCCCCTCCGCGACGAGCCGTGCGAGCCGCAGCTCGACGCCCACCAGCCGCGGCGGCTCCGCCTCGGCGGCGCGCGTCGAGACCGGCTCCAGCCCGACCCGCGAGCGCTCCGCGAACGGCACCGCGCCAAGCCGCTCGAACAGCTCCAGCGCGCGGGCGAGCGGAGCGCGGGCGTCGGCGCGGCGCGGGCCGCGGCGCAGCCGTTCGCCGATCGCGAGCTCGGTGCGCGCCTGCTCGAACGGCATTCCGAGGCCGGCGCACGCGGCGACCGCCGCCTCCGCGCGGGCGCCGACGTCGGCGTCGGCGGCGAGCGCGACCTCGCCGCGCGCGACGACGGCCGCCGCCCATGCCGAGCCGCCGTCGCGCGCCCGCGCCGCGAGCGCGTCGAGCGCCGCGCGCGCCTCGTCGGTGCGGCCGGCGAGCAGCAGCCCGTCGAGCTCGTCGGCGGCGGCCAGGCACGCCGTCGGCTGACGCAGCCCGAGCGGCGCCTCGACCTCGTCCGCCCGCCGCGCCGCCGCGGCGGCCGCGAGCGGGCGGCCGTCGACCAGTTCGACGAGCGCGAGCGAGGCGTGGGCGTGGACGGCGATCCCGTCGGCGCGTTCGCGGTCGGTGATCTCCAGCGCCTCGGCCAGCAGCGCGCGCGCCGTCGCCGTCTCGCCGCGCCCCGCCAGCACGCGCGCGTGGATCGCGAGCACGAACGCGAGCAGCGCCTCCTGCCCGGTCGCCCGCGCGAGCTGGACGGCCTCCTCGACGTCGCGCAACGCGGCGTCCCAGTCGCCGCGGCGCCAGGCGATCTGCGCGCGGACGCTGAGCGGGTAGTGCATCCGCCCGAGCGCGCGCGCCGCGCGGCACGCGTCGAGCATCCGGCCGACGATCTCCTCTGCGCGGTCGAACGCGCCGAGCCACATCGACGCCTGCGCCGCCATCCCGACGATCATCTCGGCCGCGAGCAGGTCGACCTCGCCGAGGCGCGCGGCGGCGGCCGCCAGCCCCGCCTCGCCCTCGGCGTCGCGTCCGCGCACGGCCAGCAGCTCCGCCGCGACCAGCTCGGCGAGCACGAGCGGTTCCCCGCCGACCGGCCGCGCAGCGGCGAGCGCGCGGTCGACGACGTGCTGCTGCTGGTCGAGGTCGCCGGTCAGCATCGGCGCCACCGACGCCTCCAGGAACAGCGTCGCGGCAGCGGCGCGGTCACCCTCGGCGAGATTGCGCTCGCCCTCCGCGATCAGCTTGCGATACGCGCCGTGCGGGTCGCCGCGGCGGATCTCGAGGTTGCCGCGCAGCCGCGCGATCGCGAGCAGGTCGGCGCCGTCGCGCAGCTCGGCGGCGTCGAGGAACCCGAGCGCGCGGTCGAGCTCGCCGGTCGTCGCGAGGTCGTGCGCGGCCTCCAGCTCGCGGAGTCCGCGCGCGGACTCCGCGCCGGACAGCTCCGCCGCGCGCGCGAACGCCGACGCCGCCTCCGCGTACCCGCCGATCGCGCGCGCGTCGCGCGCCGCCTCCTCCAGCGCCGCCGCGACGCCCGGGTCGGCGGCGCCGGCCGCGCCTGCCAGCTGCCACGCGCGGCGGCGCGGGTCGGGCGCCGTCGCGGCGAGCGCGCGGTGCGCGGCCTGCCGCTCGTCCGCGGTCGCCGCGTGGTACGCGGCGGCGCGCAGCAGCGGGTGGCGCAGCGCGACCTCGCCGTCGGCGACGACGACGATCCGCGCCCGCTCGGCGGCGTCGACCGCGCACGCCGCGGCGCCGCTCTCCGACAGCGCCGCCAGCAGCCAGGCGAGCGGGCCGTGCTCCATCGCCGCCGCGAGCGTGACCGCCCACCGCTCCGCGGGCGCGAGGTCGGTGAGCCGCCGCGCGAACGACGCCTCCAGCAGCGGCCCGGGGCGCGGCGGCGCGTCGAGCGGCGCGCGCCCGGCACGCTGCGCGGGCGTCAGGCCGGCCGACAGCTCGACGAGCGCGAGCGGGTTGCCGCCGGCCGCCGCCGCGACCGCCCGCTGGGCCGCGTCGGCCAGCGGCTCCGGTGCGCGGCGCAGCAGCGCGCGGGCGCTCGCGGCGTCGAGCGGGCCGACGGCGAGACGGTCGAGCCCGCCCACGTCGGCGGGCGCACCGACGCCGTCGCCGTCGCGCCGCGCAAGCAGCAGGGCGGCGCCGCCGGCCGAGCCGAGCCGGCGGGCGGCGAACAGGATCGCCTCGCGCGAGGCGGGATCGAGCCATTGCACGTCGTCGACGAGCGCCAGCAGCGGGCGCTCGGCGGCCGCCAGCCGCACCAGCGCCAGCAGCGCGATCGGGACCGCCAGCCGCTCCTGCGGCGACGGCGGCTCCAGCGCCAGCGCGGTGCCGAGCGCATGCGCCTGCACCGGCGGCAGCCGCTCGCGCAGCGCCAGCAGCGGCTCGACCAGTCGCCGCAGCGCCGTGAACGGGAGCCCGGTCTCAGCCTCGTGGCCGCTCGTGCGCAGGACGGTCAGATCGGCGCCGCGGGCGGCCGCGGCGGCGAGCAGCGAGGTCTTCCCGATGCCGGCCTCGCCGTGCAGCAGCAGCGCGCGGCCGCGACCGCGGCGAGCGCCCTCCAGCAGCTCCCCGATCCGCTCCAGCTCGTGCGCGCGACCCTCCAGCACGCGTGCAGTCTGCCACGCGCGGCCGTGCCGCAGGTGGCGCCGCGGGCGCGGACGCGGCCGCGCGGCACGCCACGCCGCGGGCGGGCGCGGCCGCGCAGAATGAGGGAACTCCCCGATGTGCGGGCTCCACGCGCGTGCGACCGTGATCGGCGCATGCTGCTGACGCACACCGAGGCTCCCGGCATCCCGTCGATCGTGCGCGAGGTCCACGCCGTCGTCGCGGCGGCGCTGACCGAGATCGGCGAACGGGCCGCGACCGCCCGCACGCTGGTCGGCATCGACGACGAGACCGCCCACGCGGTGACGTCGGCGATCAGCCGCCGGGCGTGCAGCGCGCTCGACGACGTCCGGCGGCTGCTCGACCGGCTGCCGGCAACGCATCCGGCGCGCCGCGCGCTCGCTGACGACATCCACGACACGGTCGGCCACGGCGTCTCGCTCGCGGGCGTGCTGGCCGGCGCGGCGCGGGCCGCGCTCGCGACCGACCCGCCGGCCGCGGTCCTCACGCTCGACCGGATCGCCGCGGTCGTCGCGGAGACCGAGGCCGAGCTGAGCGAGCTGATCGCCTTCGGCGCCTCCCCGCCGCCGGTCGACGTCGCCGCGCTCGCCGACTGGGCGGCCGCCGGGCAGCCGGTCTGGTCGTGGATCGACGACGGCGCGCTGGCGACCGCGCCGCCGTGCGTCGCCTCGGCCGCGCACCGGATCGTCCAGGAGTCGCTGACGAACGCGCGCAAGCACGCGGCGGGCGCGCCGGTCGTCGTCCAGGTCGGGATCGAGGGCGACGCGCTCGTCACCGTCGTCGCCAACGGTCCCGCCGGCGCCGGCCGCCCGGCGGGCGCCGCGAGCGGCATCGCCGGCATGCGCCGTCGCGCCCGCGCGGTCGGTGGCCAGCTGGTCGCCGGCCCCACCCCCGCGGGCGGCTTCCGCGTCCACGCGCGCCTCCCGCTCGACCGCTGAACGCTTCCCGCCCTCCCGCTCGTCCCCGGGAGGGCGGGGGCTCACGGACCGACGCCGGCGCGGCGGCGTGCCAGGAAGGCGCGCTCGGCGGCGTTGCCGGTCCGCTCGATCGCCGCGGCGTACGCGGTCGCCGCCTCAGCGTCGCGGCCGAGCCGCCGCAGCAGGTCGGCGCGGACCGCGTGGAAGACGTGGTAGTGGTCGAGCGGGAGGTCGTCGACGAGCGCGAGCGCCGCCTGCGGACCGTCGATCTCGGCGACCGCGACGGCCCGGTTGAGCGTGACGACCGGCGTCGGCGCGCACACGAGCAGCTGGTCGTAGAGCGCGACGATCTGCCCCCAGTCGGTCGCGGCGGCGGTCGGCGCGTCGCTGTGGACGGCGTTGATCGCGGCCTGCAGCTGGTACGGACCGGGCTCGTCGCGTCGCAGGCAGCGCCGCACGAGCGCCTGTCCCTCGGCGATCAGGTCGCGGTCCCAGCGCTCGCGCGCCTGCTCGGCGAGCAGCACCAGCTCGCCGCCGGGACCCGTGCGCGCCGGCCGCCGAGAGGTCACCAGCAGCATCAGCGCGAGCAGTCCCAGCACCTCCGGCTCGTCCGGCATCAGCTCCGCCAGCAGGCGCCCGAGGCGGATCGCCTCTGCGCACAGGTCCTCGCGCACGAGCTGATCGCCGGCGGTCGCGGTGTGGCCCTCGTTGAAGACGAGGTAGACGACGGCGAGCACCGCCCGCAGACGCTCGGGCAGGTCGGCCTCGCGCGGCACGCGGTAGGGGATCCGCGCGTCGCGGATCTTGCCCTTGGCGCGCACGAGCCGTTGCGCCATCGTCGGCTCCGGCACGAGGAAGGCGCGCGCGATCTCGGCGGTGCTGAGCCCGCCGAGCAGCCGCAGCGTCAGCGCGACTTGGGCGCTGCTGCCGAGCGCGGGATGGCAGCAGGTGAAGATCAGGCGCAGGCGATCGTCGCGCACGGGTCCCTCCTCGTCCTCGGGCGCTTCGTCGCGGGCGTGCAGGAGCGCCGCCTCGGCGTGCCGGTCGGCGCGTCTGGCCTCGCGCCGCAGGCGGTCGATCGCGCGGTTGCGGGCGGTCGTGACGATCCAGCCGGCGGGACTCGGCGGCAGCCCGCTCCGCGGCCACCGCCGCACGGCCTCGGCGAACGCGTCCTGAACCGCCTCCTCGGCGACGTCGAGGTCGCCGAAGATGCGCGCCAGCACCGCGACCGCGCGGCCGTGCTCGGCGCGGAAGACGCGTTCGACCTCGCCTGCCGGCAGCGGCGTCACGACAGCGGTCAGTCCTCTGTGCAGCTCGCCCCGTGCGCGAGCGGCCGCACCTCGACCGGGAGCGTCGTGGCGCGCGCGAGCCTGCCGCCCCAGCCGAGCGCGGCGTCGAGGTCGGGCGCCTGCACGATCGTGAAGCCGCCGAGGTGCTCCTTGCCCTCGACGTAGGGGCCGTCGGTCATCAGCAGCTCGTCGCCGCCGGCGCGCACGACGGTGGCGGTGCCGGCCGGGTGCAGCCCGGCCGCGAACACCCACGCGCCGGCGGCTCTCATCTCCGCGTTGAGCACATCGAGGTCGCGCATGATCTGGTCGAGGTCGACCGACGGTCCGGGGTCGCCGTCGGGCTGGTAGATGCTGAGGAGGTACTGGATCATCGCTGCTCCTTCGCGTCGTGGCCGGTCCGTTCCGCTGTCTCACCCTCTATACGAACGGGATCGGGCCAGATCGACACATGTTCGTGAAGTCGTCCCCTCGGCCGGGCGACCTCAGTCGCGCAGCAGCGTCGCGGCGAGGACGGCGAACAGTGCCATCGCGATCCCGCCGACCGTCGCCACGACGGTGAACGCGTCGACGAACGCCTCGCGCGCGGCGAGCGCGACCTCGACGCCGGCGCGGCCGGGCAACTCCCGCGCCGCCGCCGTCGCGCCCGCGAGCGAGTCGCGCGCCGCGTTGGGGACGCCGGCGCCGAGCTGCGCGCGGTAGACGGCGGCGCCGATGCTGCCGAAGATCGCGACGCCGAGCGCGACGCCCAGCTCGGCCGTCGTCTCCGACACCGCCGACGCCGAGCCCGCTCTCTCCGGCGGCGCCGAGCTGAGGACCATCTCGGTCGCCAGCACGCCCGACGGGGCGATCCCGAGGAACGCGATCGTGCCGCCGAGCACCAGCAGCGGGACGCCGGAGCCGACCGAGACCTGCGTCAGCAGCGCGAAGCCGCCGGCCGCGAGCAGCACCCCGCCGGCGATCACGTTCGCGGGCCGCCAACGGCTCGCGAGCAGCGGCGCGAGCATCGCGCCGGCGATCGTCGCCAGCGCCGAGGGCAGCAGCCACAGACCCGCCTGAAACGGCGACAGGCCCTCGACGAGCCGCAGGTGCTGGGTCGCGAACAGGTTCACGCCACCGGGGATCAGCGCCCCGGGCAACATCACCGCCAGCGCGACCGCGAACGTGCGGTTCCTGAACAGCGCGAGGTCGAGCAGCGGGCTCGCGAGCGTCCGCTGGCGCCGCACGAACGCCGCCGCGAGCGCAGCACCCGCCACGACCGCGAACCAGGCGGCGGTGTCGAGGCCGTGCTGCGCGACCTCCTTGAGCCCGTAGACGAGCAGCAGGATCGCGGCCAGCGAGCAGGCGACGCTGGCGAGGTCGATCCGCCCGGCCGCGGGGTCGCGCTGCTCCGGCAGCAGCCGCGGCGCGAGGACCAACAGCACGACCATCACCGGGACGCTCAGCAGGAAGACCGACCCCCACCAGAAGTGCTCCAGCAGCAGCCCGCCGACGATCGGGCCGAGCGCGATCCCGCCGAGGAAGCAGCTGAACCAGACGCCGATCGCCGTCGCCCGCTGCCTCGGGTCCTCGAACATGCCGGAGATCAGCGCCAGCGTCGAGGGCATCAGCGTCGCGCCCGCGACGCCCATCAGCGCCCGCGCCGCGATCAGCAGCGCGGCGCTGTCGGCGTAGGCGGCCAGCACCGACGCCGCGCCGAACGCGGCCGCGCCGAACGTCAGCAGCCGGCGCCGGCCGATGCGGTCTCCGAGCGTGCCCATCGTGATCAGGAACCCGGCGATCATGAAGCCGTAGATGTCGCTGATCCACAACAGCTCGGAGCCGCTCGGCGCGAGGTCGGCGCTGAGCTTCGGCAGCGCGAGGTACAGCACGCTGAAGTCGAGCGAGACGAGCAGGATCGGCAGCGCCAGCACGGCGAGGCCGATCCATTCGCGGCGGCCTGCGGCGGGAGATGGTGAGGCGGCGGTCGTGTTCATGGGCACGTCAACCACGGCAGGCGCGAAAAGTCATCGCGCACCGCAGCGATGACTTTTCGCTCCCGGCGGAGTTGAACGGTTCGATGGACGACACCGATCTCGTCACGACCGCCTGCGCCGGCGACGACGCGGCCTTCGCCGCGCTCGCGGGGCGCTACCGGCGCCAGCTCCACGTCCACTGCTACCGCATGCTCGGCTCGCTCGAGGAGGCCGAGGACGCCGTCCAGGAGACGCTGCTGCGGGCGTGGCGCGGCCGCGCCGGCTTCAGCGTCGACGGCCGCTGGTCCTACCGCGCGTGGCTCTACCGGATCGCGACGAACGTCTGCCTGACCGCGCTCGCGCGCACGCCGCGGCGCGTGCTGCCCTCGCAGATCGCGCCGGCGCGTGGGCCGAGCGCGGCCGTGCTGCCGGCGGCCGAGCTGCCGTGGCTGCAGCCGTACCCGGACGCGCTGCTCGACGAGCTGCCGTCCGGCGAGGCCGGGCCCGACGCGGTCGTGCTCGCGCGCGAGACGATCGAGCTGGCGTTCCTCGCGGCGATCCAGCTGCTGCCGCCGCGCCAGCGCGCCGCGCTGATCCTCCGCGACGTGCTCGACTGGTCGGCGAAGGACACCGCCGCGCTGCTCGACGTCAGCGTCGCCGCCGCCAACAGCGCGCTGCAGCGTGCGCGGGCGGCGCTGCGGCGGGAGCTGCCCGCCCACCGCACCGCGTGGTCGCCGGCGGCGGCCCCCAGCAGCGAGGAGCGCGTCGTCCTGCGGCGCTACATGGAGGCGCACGAGCGTGCCGACGTCGACGCGATCGCACGGCTGCTGCGCGAGGACGCGCGCGGGATGATGCCGCCGAGCCCGACCTGGTTCGACGGCCGCGAGGCGATCGTCTCGGCGCTCGCGCGCAGCTTCGACCCGGCCTCCTCGCTCTACGTCGGCGCGCTGCGGTTCGTTCCGACGCGCGCCAACAGCCAGCCGGCCGCCGCCTGCTACGCCCGCCGTCGCGGCGCGGACGGATACGCGGCGCTGTCGCTGGACGTGCTGTGCGTGCAGGACGGGCTGATCGCCGAGATCGTCGGCTTCGGCCCGGAGCTGTTCCCGCGCTTCGGCCTCCCGGTGACGCTCTGATGGACGACGACCGCGGGCCCGTCTCGTTCCTCGGCCGGCCGCTGCCGGCGTGGGTCGAGCTGCGGCTCGTCGAGGTCGCCCCCGGCGCCGCGAAGCGCTGCGACGACGACGCCTGGCACGACGCGCTCGTCGTCGTCGAGCGCGGCGAGGTGGAGCTTCAGGACGCGCACGGCGGCTGCCGCCGGTGCGCGCCGGGCGAGGTGCTGTGGCTGGCCGGGCTGCCGCTCCACGCGATCCACAACCGCGGCAGCCGGCCGGCGCTGCTGGCTGCGGTCGCGCGCCGCCGGGTACCCTGACGCGGAATGGCGGACTACGGACACGAGCTGCGGTTCGGCGTCTTCATCAGCCCCGCGGCCGGCCAGTCCGACCGCGTCCTGGAGCTGGCGACGCTGGCCGACGTGGCCGGACTCGACCTCGTCTCCTTCCAGGACCACCCGTACCAGCCGCAGTTCCTCGACGCCTGGACGCTGCTGTCGGTCGTCGCGGCGCAGACGACGAACGTGCGCGTCGCGCTCAACGTCGCGAACCTGCCGCTGCGCCCGCCGTTCGTGCTCGCGCGCTCGGTCGCGAGCCTCGACCTGCTCAGTGGCGGCCGCGTCGAGCTGGGGCTCGGCGCCGGCGCGTTCTGGGACGCGATCGCCGCCGTCGGCGGCCCGCGGCTGACGCCGGGCCAGGGCGTCGACGCGCTCGCCGAGGCGATCGAGCTGATCCGCGCGGTCTGGTCGGCGGACGGCGCGCCGATCCACCACCGCGGCGTGCACTACGACGTCGACGGCGCGCAGCCCGGCCCGCCTCCCGCGCACGACGTCGAGATCTGGCTCGGCGCGTACAAGCCGCGGATGCTCGCGCTGACCGGCGCCAGAGCCGACGGCTGGCTGCCGAGCATGGGCTACGCCTCGCTGGAGGAGCTGCCGGGGATGAATGCCGCGATCGATGCCGCGGCGGTCGAGGCCGGCCGCCGGCCCGACGCGATCCGCCGCCTCTTCAACGTCAACGGCGGCTTCGGCGACGGCGACGGCTTCCTCGAAGGTCCGCCGCACGACTGGGCCGAGCAGCTGACCGAGCTGACGCTGCTCACAGGGATGAGCACGTACGTCCTGTCGGTGTCCTCGGAGGCGGAGCTGCGCACGTTCGCCGAGGAGGTCGCTCCGGCGGTGCGCGAGCTGGTCGAGGAAGAGCGGGCGCGCGGCGGACGCGAGCGGGACGCGGCGGCGGCCGTGGGCGGCGGCACGGGCGGCGCGGACGCGGGCGTCGTGGCCGGCGCCGGCGCGAGCGCGGCGGCGGGGACGGACGGGACCCCGTTCGCGACCGTCCCGACGCCGGACGACGGGCGGCGGCTGAGCGACGAGCGGCCGTGGGACGAGTCGACCCGGCCGAGCGGGCCGGCGCGCGACCCGAGCCGACGCTTCAGCGCCGACCAGCAGGCGGCGGGACGGCACCTGATCGACGTCCACGACGGGCTGCGCGGCGAGCTGGAGCGGCTGCGCGATCTGATCGCGCAGGTCGCGCAGGGCACGACCGACCCCGCGGCGGTGCGCTCGCACATCAACCGCATGACGATCCGCCAGAACAACTGGACGCTCGGCACGTTCTGCGAGACCTACTGCCGCGTCGTCACCGGCCACCACACGCTGGAGGACGACAGCGTCTTCCCGCACCTGGAGCGGCGCGACCCGGCGCTGCAGCCGGTGATCGACCGGCTCGGCGAGGAGCACGAGACGATCTCCGAGCTGCTGGAGCGGGTCGACCGCACGCTCGTCGCGCTCGTCGCCGCCGAGCCGGACGGGATGGAGCGGGTGCAGGCGTCGGTCGACCTGCTGACCGACGCGCTGCTGTCCCACTTCTCCTACGAGGAGCGCGAGCTGATCGAACCGCTCGCGCGCCTCGGCTTCTACTGAGGCTCAGGCCACCGCGAGCGAGACGGCGCTCTGCAGCTGGGCCGACTGAGTCAGCTGGATGCCTGCGGCGGTGATCGTGACGACGACCACGCCACGCGTGCCCGCCGTGACCGGGATCGAGAGGCCGGTCGTGATGCATCTCGACAGAACGCCGATCGAGACGATGCCCGTGAGCGCCGGCACGGCGATGCACTGCGCGCCCGGGACGGGCGTCAGCGTGGTGCCCGAGCCCGTGAACAACTGGGCCTCGACGGTGATCGTCGTGCTGATGAGGCTCATCGCCTGCGTCACGACGAACGTCCCGCCGATGGCGGTCAGCGTCCCATCGCGCGGGAAGACCTGCGCCGCGGCCCGGACCTCCGGCGTGTCCCCGTCCAGCGTGCCGCCCATGAGGATGCTGGTGTTGGAAGCGGTCAGCTGACCCGACAGCGGCAGCAGGCCGACGTCGCCCGACACCCCGCCGGCGATCGTCGTCGGGCTCGTCGGTCCGCTCGCCGTCAGCATCGCGCTGGCGCCGTCGGTGCCGTTGGTGCCGGCCGGCCCCTGCAGGCCAGTCGGACCCTGCGGGCCGATCGGGCCGATCGGACCGACGGCGCCGGCGGCGCCTCTCTCGCCCTGCGTACCGGCGGGGCCGCGCTCGCCCGCACCAGCCGGGCCGGTCTCGCCGCGGTCGCCCTTCGCGCCCTTCTCACCGGGCGCGCCCTTCGCACCGGCGGCACCGGCAGGTCCCGCCGGACCGGCGGGACCGGCGGCGCCCGCCGCGCCTCTCGCGCCGCGCGCTCCGTCAGTGCCGGGCAGGCCGCGCTGACCCTCTGCGTTCCACGAGATCTTGCGCTGGCCGGGCTCGCATCTCGCCTTCGCGCTCGACAGGTTCAGCGTGCCGTGCGTCTCCGTGACGCACGCGTAGATCTTGGGGGTTGCTCTCGACATCACGACGCGATCGGCGACCGCGTAGGCGGTGCCGCCGAGCAAGAGGAAGACGGCCAGGAACGCCACCGCATGGCGGCGAGCAAGGCTCAGGACATAGGACATCGACGGACCTCCGGAAGACAGGGTGCGGCAGCGCCGCGTCCCCGGGGTAGTCGGTCCGCGCAGACCACGACTTGAGGCCGGTCGTCCTGGCTTGGTGTCGCAGAGTGACCACAAGCCAGGACGACCGCCCCGCTCAAGCTCCGCCCCGCCCGCGCCGATCCACTTCCCGTGAGCCCTCGATTGCTGACGGCGCCGGAGACGGGGCAGGCGACCGCCGCTGCCGCAGCGCGCCGGCTGCTGCCGTTCGCGCTCTGCGGCCTCGTCGCGTTCGCGCTGGTCCCCGCGACCGGCGGCATCAGCGTCCGCTGGACCGAGGTCGGCGTCGCGTTCGCGCTCAGCGCCGCGCTCGGCGTCGCCGCCCTGCTGCGACCACAGCTCACGGGCGGTCACCACGCCGGCGCCGCCGCGCTCGCGGCGCTCGTCGCGATCGCGCTGCTGCGCGACGGCACCGGCGGCGCCGGCAGCGGCTACGGCGTCGTCGTAATCGTCCCAGTGCTGTGGGTCGCGCTCTACGGCAGCCGCGGGCAGCTGCTCGCGGCGCTGCTGTTCGCGACGCTCGTCTTCGTCATCCCGCTCGTCGCGATTGGCGCGCCCGAGTACCCGCCGACCGGCTGGCGCAGCGTGCCGCTGCTGGTGCTGTCGTGCGCGCTCGTCGGCGTCGCGGTGCAGGAGCTGCTCGCCCGCGAGCGGGCGGTCGCGGGCCGCCTCCAGCTCGCCCACGCCGAGCTGGAGCGGCTCGTCGAGACCGACCCGCTGACCGGGCTGCCGAACCGCCGCGCGATCGAGACGACGCACAGACGCGAGATCGCCGTCGCGCTGCGCACCGGCCGCCCGCTGACGCTCGCGATCATCGACCTCGACCGCTTCAAGGCGTACAACGACGCCCACGGCCACCCCGCCGGCGACGCGCTGCTGCGGACCGTCAGCGACGAGTGGAGCAGACGCCTGCGCGCGAGCGACGTGCTGACCCGCTGGGGCGGCGAGGAGTTCTTGCTGCTGCTGCCCGGCTGCGACGCCGACGCCGCCGACAGCCTGGTCGAGGAGCTGCGCGCCGCCGTCCCGCACGCGCAGACGTTCTCGGCCGGCGTCGCCCCGTGGCAGCCCGGCATGACCGGCGACCAGCTGATCGCGCGGGCCGACGCGGCGCTCTACCGCGCCAAGCGCGAGGGCCGCGATCGCACCGTCATCGCACGCGGCGATCTCGCGCACGCCGGCGTTCACTGAACGCCTCCGCACCGCGGCGCGAAAGCCCCGTTCGCGGAAGTCCATTTCCACGGCGGCTGCGCCATGATGACGCGATGATCGAGAAGGTACTCGTGGCCAACCGCGGCGAGATCGCGACGCGCGCGTTCCGCGCCGCGAACGAGCTGCGCATCCGCAGCGTGGCGTTGTACGCGCCGGAGGACCGCGACTCGGTCCACCGTCTGAAGGCCGACGAGGCCTACGAGGTCGGGACGCCCGGCCACCCGGTCAGCACCTACCTCGACCCGGCCGTCGCGGTCGAGCTGGCGCTTCGCGTCGGCGCCGACGCGATCTACCCCGGCTACGGCTTCATGTCCGAGAACCCGGAGCTGGCGCGCGCCTGCGCGGCCGCCGGGATCGTCTTCGTCGGCCCGCCGCCGGAGGTGCTCGGCCTCGCCGGCAACAAGACCCGCGCGCGCGACGCCGCGCTCGCCGCCGGCGTGCCGGTGCTCGACGCCTCCGATCCCGTCGCGAACGCCGAGGAGGCGCACGCGGCGGCGGAGCGGATCGGCTTCCCCGTCTTCGTGAAGGCGTCGCACGGCGGCGGCGGCCGCGGCATGCGGCTCGTGACCGACCCGGCGAAGCTCGCCGCGGCGGTGCAGGAGGCGCGCAGCGAGGCCGAGGCCGCGTTCGGCGACGGCACCGTCTACATCGAGCAGGCGCTGATCCGCCCGCGTCACATCGAGGTGCAGCTGCTCGGCGACGCGACCGGCGAGGTCGTCCACCTCTACGAGCGTGACTGCTCGCTCCAGCGCCGCCACCAGAAGGTGATCGAGATCACCCCGGCACCGAACCTCGCGCCCGAGCTGCGCGACCGCATCTGCGCCGACGCGGTGAAGTTCGCCCGCCACGTCAGCTACGTCAACGCCGGCACCGTCGAGTTCCTGCTCGACCCGGCCGCCGGCCGCTACGCGTTCATCGAGATGAACCCGCGGATCCAGGTCGAGCACACCGTCACCGAGGAGACGACCGACGTCGACCTCGTGCGCGCGCAGCTGCGGATCGCCGGCGGCGCGACGCTCGCCGACCTGCGGATCCGCCAGGACGAGATCAGACAGCGCGGCTTCGCGCTCCAGTGCCGCGTCACGACCGAGGACCCGGCGAACGGCTTCCGCCCCGACGCCGGCCGCATCACCGCGTACCGCTCGCCGGGCGGCGCGGGCGTCCGGCTCGACGAGGGCTCGGCGTTCGTCGGCGCCGAGGTGACGCCGTTCTTCGACCCGCTGCTGGTGAAGATCTCCGCCCGCGGGCGCGACCTCAACAGCGCCGTCTCGCGCGCCCGTCGCGCCGTCGCCGAGCTGCGCGTGCGCGGCGTCAAGACCAACCAGGGCTTCCTGCTGGCGCTGCTGAACGACCCGGACGTGCTCGCCGGCGACACGCACACGACGTTCGTCGACGAGCGGCCCGACCTGTCCGCCGCCGGCCCCGGCCGCGACCGCGCCAGCCGCCTGCTCGACCGCCTCGCGGAGGTGACGGTCAACCACGACCCCGCCACCAGCACGCTCGCCGGCGACCCGCGAACGAAGCTGCCGGCGCTGCCGCGAGGCACGCCCGCCCCCGGCTCGCGCCAGCGGCTGCTGGAGCTGGGCCCGGCTGCGTTCGCCGCCGAGCTGCGGGCGCAGCAGGCGCTCGCTGTCACCGACACCACCCTGCGCGACGCGCACCAGTCGCTGCTTGCGACGCGGATGCGCACGCACGACATGCTCGCGGTCGCGCCCCACCTCGCGCACGAGCTGCCGCAGCTGCTGTCGCTGGAGGTGTGGGGCGGCGCGACGTTCGACGTCGCGCTGCGGTTCCTGCACGAGGACCCGTGGGAGCGGCTCGCGCAGCTGCGCGAGCTGGTCCCCAACGTCTGCTTGCAGATGCTGCTGCGCGGGCAGAACCTGCTCGCCTACTCGCGCTTCCCGACGCCGGTCGTGAAGGCGTTCGTCGCCGAGGCGGTCGACGCCGGGATCGACGTCTTCCGCATCTTCGACGCGCTCAACGACGTCGACGGCATGCGCGCCGCGATCGAGGCGACGCTGGAGACCTCCGCGATCGCCGAGGGCACACTCTGTTATACCAGCGACCTGAGCGATCCGCGCGAGCAGCTCTACACGCTCGACTACTACCTGAAGCTCGCCGAGCAGCTCGTCGAGACGGGCGTGCACGTGCTCGCGATCAAGGACATGGCGGGGCTGCTGCGCGCGCCGGCCGCGCGCACGCTCGTGACCGCGCTGCGGAGAGAGTTCGAGCTGCCCGTTCACCTCCACACGCACGACACGGCCGGCGGCCAGCTCGCGACGTACCTCGCCGCGATCGAGGCCGGCGTCGACGCGATCGACGGCGCCGCCGCACCGCTGGCCGGCGTCACCAGCCAGCCGTCGCTGGCGGCGATCGTCGCCGCGACCGCGACGACCGAGCGCGACACCGGGCTGTCGCTCGACGCGCTGCTTGCGCAGGAGCCGTACTGGGAGTCGGTCCGCACGCTCTACGGCGTGTTCGAGACCGGCCTGAAGGCGCCGACCGGCCGCGTCTACCGCCACGAGATGCCGGGCGGGCAGATCTCCAACCTGCGCCAGCAGTCCGACGCGGTCGGCCTCGCGGGCCGCTTCGAGGAGGTCGAGGTCGCGTACGAGCGCGCCAACGCGCTGCTCGGGAACATCGTCAAGGTGACGCCGTCGAGCAAGGTCGTCGGCGACCTCGCGCTGTTCGCGGTGTCAGCAGGCATCGACTTCGGCGAGCTGGAGCGCAGACCGGGCTCGTTCGACCTGCCCGACTCGGTGATCGACTTCCTCCGCGGCGGGATCGGCGAGCCGCCCGCCGGCTTCCCGCAGCCGTTCACCGAGCTGGCGCTCGCCGGCCGCGCGCCGGCGCCGCCGCCGGTCGCGATCGAGGGCGCGCTCGCCGAGCGGCTGGCGCAGCCGGGCGAGGAGCGGCGCGCCGCGCTCGCCGAGATCCTCTTCCCCGGCCCCGCGCGCGACCACGCCGAGGCGCGCGAGCGCTACGGCGACGTCTCGCTGATCCCGACGCCGGCGTTCTTCCGCGGCCTGCGCGAGGACGAGGAGCTGGCGATCGAGCTGGGCCCGGGCGTCACGCTGCTGTACGAGCTGGAGGCGATCGGAGAGGCCGACGCACGCGGCATGCGGACCGTGCTCGTGCGCGTCAACGGCCAGCTGCGCCCGGTCGAGGTGCGCGACAGATCGGTCGACGCGGCCGGCGAGCAGATAGAGCGCGCCGACCCGAGCCAGCCCGGCCACGTGCCGGCGCCGGTGACGGGGATCGTCTCGCTGCTCGTCGCGGCCGGCGACGCGGTCGCCGAGGGCGACCCGGTCGCGACGCTGGAGGCGATGAAGATGGAGTCGACGATCACCGCGCCGCTGAGCGGCACCGTCGCGCGCGTCGCGGCCGCCGGCGGCACGCGGCTGGAGCAGGGCGACCTGCTGCTCGTGATCGAGTAGGCGCCGCACGCTCCGCCCGCCCTCTAGGATCCGGTCGTTCAATCGACCTTGGAGGGTCAGATGACCTGCCGGCAGCTTCGTTCCCTCGTCGTCGCGAGCGCGCTCGCGCTCGCGAGCCTCACAGCCGCGTCGACCGCGGTGGCGGCACCGGTCGCCACGGCGGCGAAGACATGCGACATCAGAGGAGCGGAGGCCACGTTCGGACCGACGTCGGTCAGCTCGCTGAGCGTCACCGGCGTCAGCTGCGACGAGGGCAAGAAGGTCGTCCGCGCCTACTACAGATGCCGCACCGCGAACGGCGTCGAGGGCCGCTGCGTCAAGAAGGTCCGCGGGCTCGCCTGCCGGGAGCAGCGCACCACCGTCGGCAATCAGTTCGACGCAACCGTGACGTGCGCCAAGAGAGGCGTCAGCGTCCGCCACCGCTACTCGCAGACGATCGCCTGAGCCCGCGGCCGGGGCCGCCGGCCGCCGGGCACGCCTAGAGGTCCGCCAGCCGCGCGTCGGCGCGCTGCTGGCGGAACGCGACCGGCGCGGCGGTGAGGACCGTCGCCGCGGCGGCGTAGCCGGCAGCCGGCGACAGGTCGGCCATGCGCGCCGCCGGTGCCTGCTCCCCGGGCAGCGCAAGCAGGCGCGGCGGCTCGGTCGGCGCGGTCACGACGACCTCCTCCAGCGGCAGCGTCAGGCCCGCGCCGGTCGCCTTCAGCGCCGACTCCTTGCGCGTCCAGAGGACGTGGAAGGCGGAGAGGCCCGTGACCGCGTCGCGCTCCTGCGGCGCGCAGACGTCGTCCGCGAGCGCGCCGTGGTCGAGCGGACGGATCCGCTCGACGTCGACGCCGACCGGGCCGGCGCGGGTGACCGCGACGGCGGCGTAGTCGCCCGAGTGCGAGACCGACGCCTCGAGCGCGCCGCCGGCGATCCGCGGTCGGCCGTGCTGGGCTCCGCAGCGGACACAGGTGCGGTCGATCGCGACCGCGCGCGGGTCGCACCCGATCAGCTCGCCCGCGACGACGCGCAGGAGCGCGGCGGCGACGGTGAAGCGGCTGCGGTCGGCGTCGCGCGAGAACCGCTCACGACGGGCGCGCTCGTCGTCGTCGAGCAGGCCGGCGAGCGCCGCGTGCGCGCGGTCGACGCGCGCCCAGTGCACGTCGCAGACCGCGACGCCGCCACGTCGGTGCAAAGACTCCATCTGTTTGCCTGACGGACGCACCAGCGAATAGTGTGTCGGACGGGACCGTCGTGCGCTACCGCGCGGCGAGCACGACCGGAAGGACAGGGGACGACGTGAGCGATCTTCAACAGCTCCTGGGAGGGCTGTACCGCGAGTTCGGTCCACCGAAGCCGATGGGGGCCTCAGCGCCGGCGACGGACCGGCCGCACTTCTTCCTCCATCGCAACTTCCTCGGCGAGCAGGACCTCGCAATACTCTTCAACACGAAGCGCTGCCGCTACCAGTGCACGTTCTGCGCGCTGCCGGCGAAGTCCTCGCGCAGATGGATCCCCGCTGACGCGGTGACGGCGCAGTTCGAGCACGTCGCGGGCGAGCTGCGCCACTCGCTCGGAGTGCTGGAGCGGGTGACGATCGCCAACGAGGGCTCCGTCTTCGACGAGGCGACGTTCCCTGCCGAGGCGCTGACCGAGATCGCCGGCTCGCTGCGCAAGCTGCCGCGCGTGCGGCGGATCGTGCTGGAGACGCGACTGGAGTTCCTGCGCCGCGAGCGGCTCGACGAGCTGCGTGAGCTGACCGGCAAGCAGCTCAACGTGCTGACCGGGTTCGAGACGCACGACCCGAGCCTGCGCGAGGAGATCCTCGGCAAGCGCCAGTCGCTCGAGTCGTTCGCCGGCGGGCTCGACGAGGTCGCCGCGGCGGGTGCGGAGCTGACCGCGTACGTGCTGTTCAAGCCGGAACCGACGATGACCGACGCCGAGGCGTTCGCGGAGGCGGAGGCGTCGATCGACCACCTCCAGCGCGAGTGCGAGCGGCGGGCGATCCCGCTGCAGGTGCGGCTCAACCCGATGTACGTCGCGAGAGGGACGGTGCTCGCGCGCCGCGTCGCGGAGATGGACGACTACCTGCCGCCGCGGCTCAGCGACGTGATCGAGCTGGCCGAGCGCAAGCGCGGCGAGGGCGTCGACGTCTACCTCGGGCTGACATCCGAAGGCCTCTCCGACGACGAGGACACCTACCGCAGCCGCGAGGACTTCAGCCGCTCGCTGCTCAAGCGCGGGATCATCATGAACAGCGAGGCGGGCGCCGTCGCGACGGCGCCGGCGAGCTGACACGGGCGGCGGCGCACGCGATGCTCGCCCAGCTCGACCTCGCTCCGCTGCGCGACGCCGGTGCGGGCGGCTCTGGCGACGTCGCGGGCGGCGCGGATGGCGGCGACGACGGCGCGGGTGGCGCGGGTGGCGGCGACGACGGCGCGGGCGGCGGCGGCACGGCGACGCGCGGCACGCTGGCGCGGGACGTGGCGGCGGCGTGCCGCGACGACGGCGGCTTCGTCGCCGTCGGCCACGGCCTCGGGGCGGTCGGCGAGCTGCTCGACCTCGCGCCGGCGCTCTTCGCGCTCGACCCCGCGCAGCTCGACGCGATCCGCGTCAACGCCGCCGGCCGCGGCTACACGCCGCCCGGCAGCGGCGCCAAGCCCGGCTTCGCGCCCGACGTGAAGGAGGCGTTCCAGGCGAACACCCCGCAGCCGCCCGACCTGCGCGGCACCGCCGCGCGCTTCGACGGCGTCAACCAGTGGCCGGCGCTCGACGGCTTCCGGCCCGCGTTCG
Source organism: Conexibacter woesei DSM 14684 (assembly GCF_000025265.1). Classification (GTDB taxonomy): domain Bacteria; phylum Actinomycetota; class Thermoleophilia; order Solirubrobacterales; family Solirubrobacteraceae; genus Conexibacter; species Conexibacter woesei. The sequence goes on along the minus strand of NC_013739.1, from coordinate 2,606,397 downwards.
AGCGCGGGCTCGCCGAGCTGGAGCGGTTCGCGCGCGACCTGCTCGCGCTCGTCGCCGTCGGTAGCGGGCTGGGCGCGGGGGCGTTCGATACGGGCGGCGCGGGCGCGAGAGCTGGGTCAGTGGGCAGACCGGCCGTCACGCTGCGACTGCACCACTATCCGCCAGCCGACGACGACGGCGGCCGGCGCTTCGGCGCGGCGCCGCACACCGACTACGGCGCGCTCGGGCTCGTCGCCGAGCGGCCCGCGGTCGGCGGCCTGGAGGCGCAGGACGCGCACGGCCGCTGGCGGCGCGTCGACACGCCGCCGGGCGCGCTGGTGGTGATCGTCGGCGACCTGCTCGCGTGGTGGAGCGGCGGCCGGCTGCGCGCGCTCCCCCACCGCGTCCCGATCCCGGCCGGCGGCTCGCGCTACACGCTCGCGGCGTTCGTCAACCCCCCGCCGGCCGCACTGCTCCGACCGCACCGCACCGACGATCGCGACGGCGCCGACAGTGACGCCGTCACCACCGCCGACTTCGTCGCCCGTCTCGCCGACCGGCGCACGACCGCCGACGATGTCAGCGCGCAGCCATCCTGACGTCGAGCCGTGCGTCGCTGGCGTGGAAGATCGCGCCCGCCAGCTCACGCAGCTGCGGCGCGCAGGCGGCCTGCGCGAACCGCTGCGGCGGGTCGCGGCGAGCGGCCAGGCCGCGCCAGAACGGCGGCAGCCCGTCCCAGCGGCTGAGCATTCCGCCGTCGGCGTCGGGAGCGGCGTAATAGACCTCGCGGATGCCGGTGTTGATCAGCCGCACGGTGCACATCGGACAGCACTCGAGCGAGGTCCAGAGCACCGTGCCGGTCGCGTCGGGGAAGTCGCGGAAGCGCGCCTCGAACTGGTCGACGGCCTCCGTCTCGGCGTGGCAGTCGGTGCGGACGTACGGTTCGAGCAGGCGGTTGCGCCCCTCGGCGACGACCTCGCCGTCGCGCACCAGGACCGCGCCGACACCGTAGTTGCCGGCCTCCATCGCCTCGAGCGCGAGCGTGCAGCTGAGCCACACGAACCCGTCCGCCGGGTCCGTCCACGCGAACGCGCGCAGCCGCTCGCCCAGCTCGCTCGCTGGGAGCGCGCCGAGCCGCTCCAGCCCCCGTCTGCGCACGTCGTCCACCGCTCCCGCCTCCTCAATCGCTGTCGTGCACTCTACGGCGCTCGCGCCGATCGATCGACCGGGAAGCGGTGAGAAGCGTGACGCGTGCCGCGATCGACGCATTCACGGCGCTCGCGCAGGCGCCATCCGTCGCGGCGTTCGCGCCGATCCGCCGGGCGACGCACTGCGCCTACGCCGGCGGCAGCGTGATCTGGGGCGCACGGCCGTTCGACACGGACGCGAGCTTGGCGGCCAACCTCGACGGCTTCGCCGCCGACCTGACGGTGTTCGTCGACGCGGCCGGCGAGCTGCGGCTCGACGCGTTCGTGATCGAGCTGCCGGCCGCGCACGGCACCACGCTCGACCGCCTCGCGCAGACGACGCATGCGCTGCTGCGCGGGCTGGCCGCGCGCGACCCGCGTGCGGAGGGAGCGCTCGACGGCGAGGTCGACGAGCCGGCGTGGTGCTATGCGTTCGGCGGCGATCCGCTGTTCGTCAACACGTTCGCGCCGTGCTATCCGTCGGAGCACTCGCGCTACGGCTTCGGCGTCGCGGCGACGTTCCTGCTGCTGCAGCCGCGCCACTCGTTCGCGCGGGTCGTCCGACGCGGCGAGACGGTCCTGCCCGTCGCCGCCCGGCACCGCATCCGCAGCGACTACGCGGCCCACGCCCGCGGCTACGACCACGCGATCAGCGCGGCCCCGTTCGAGGCGCGGCGGATCGTCCGCCCGCTCCTCGCCGGCGACCCGCCCGTCCGCTGGTGGGACGCACCGGCCGAGCTGCCGTGAGCGGCGCGGCCGGCACAAGCGGCGCGAGCGGCGGCGCCGGCGCGGCGGGCGCCGCTGGCACAAGCGGCGCGGCCGGCGCAAGCGGCACGAGCGGCGGCGCCGGCGCGGCGGGCGCCGCTGGCACAAGCGGCGCGGCCGGCGCCAGCGAGCGCGCCGTGCGGGCGCGGCCCGATCAGCTCGCGGCGCTCGGCGCGCGGCCGCCGGCGCGCGTCACCGCGACGTTCCTCGCACGGCCGCGCACCGAGGTCGCGCGACTGCTCGACCAGCGCACCGCGCGGGCGTGCTGCGCGCTGCTGCTCGACCCGGTCGGCTCGCTGCCGTTCAGCGGCGGCAAGCCGCTCCGCTGGCTGCTGACCGCGCCGCTGCCGACGTGGCCGCGCGACCGCTTCGCGCTGGAGCTGGAGCTGTGCCCGCTGCGCGGCAGCCCGGCGCCGACGCTCGCCTCCTACGCCGTCGCGGGCGCGCCGCCGTTCGTGCTGCGCGAGCAGGCGCCCGGCGGGCTCGTCGTCGAGCTGGGCGGGTGCGTGGTCGAGACCGGGATCCAGCTCGACTACGCGCAGTGGCAGCGGATCGCCGTCACCTGGGAGGAGGACGCGCGCCGCCTGCGGCTGCACAAGGACGACGGACCCGCGCGGGTCGCCGCGGAGGGGACCGGCCGCACGGTCGCTCCGCTCGGCCCGCCGCTGTTCGAGGCGCTCCTGCCCGGGGACGCCGTCGTCGCGGCCGGCGGCACGCTCGTCGTCGGGCAGCTCCAGGGACGCCCGGGCGTCCTCGCCGACCTCGCCGCCGGCCGCGACTTCCGCGGCGCGGTCGCGGAGGTGCGCGTGTGGAGGACGCCGCCGGACTTCACCGCAGGCTCGGCGCGCGAGCCAGCCGAGGACGAGCCGGCGCTGTTCGCCCGCTGGCGCTTCTCGGCACTCGCGACCGCGCTCGGCGAAGCGCTCGCGACGCCGTCCTCCCCGCCCGCCCTGCTCGGCGGCTTCCAGGCCGACGAGCTGCGCGACGTCGCCCGCCTGCGCGCGGTCGGCGGCGACACCCGCGTCGCCATCGCCACCCCGCCCGCGATCCCGGCCGACGGCCGCGAGCACACGATCGAGCTGCTGCTGCCGGCCGCGGACGCCGACACGCGCGACGCGGCGCCGTCGCTCCTCCTCGACGGCGCCGCCCTCCCCTCTTCCCCGCTCGGTCCCGCCGACGTGCTCGACGCGGCCCACCGCGGCGTTCGCGTCGGCGCGCTCGACGACCTCCGCGCCCTCACCCTGCACGCCGCCGACGGCGCGGAGATCGCGCGCTGGGACGGGAGCAGCGACAGCGTGCGATGAGCGTAGCGGCCCTACGGATTCGTTATCACCCCCGAAACGGGGAACGACAATCCATTGCTGATCGTGCTCGAGCACGGTGGCACATGTGTTCTGAGCAGCGGGAATGCTGCGTTGGTTCCCGCGACCGTGCTGGTCGGGCTCGTCCAGCTGCCGGTCAGCGTGCCGCTGTATAGGCACTGTCCGTTGATCACGTCTATGCGCAGCATGCTGAGCACGATTCTGGTGACGCCAGTTAGCAGCACGACGCTCGCCGACGCTAGGAAGTTCGCGGCGAGCAGCGTGCCCGTGCAACCGCTGAACGTCATGGACGTGATCGATCCAGACGCCCCGCCGGTTAGCGACGTGAGCGTGACCCCGCCGGCGGGGATGCCTATTCTGCATCTCCCCGTGCCGAGCACACTCGATTCCGTGTACGTCCCCGAGGCTCCAGAACTCATCGGGTTGGGCGTGACCGATGCTCCGGCCGAGCCAGCCGCTGTCGTGACCGACACGGCGACGAGCGTCGCGAACCAGACGACGTTTCGACATCTCAATTGTGCTCCCCCTCTCGCAGCCCGATTGAGCCGCAACGTTTAGTTGAAAAGACGTAAATCAGCCTACCTGGGACGACAATCGGTCGCAAACTGCCTCACCTACCGCATGCGGCGCTCCAGCCAGCCGGCGACGAGCGCGGCGTTGGCGGTGACGTTCGGGGTGGAGAGCAGCTCCTCGTGAGATCCCGCCCCGGCGACGAGGGTCAGCGTTCCTGTCGTCGCGGCGCGCCAGGCGTCGGCCCAGGCGGGGTCGGCGCCGTCGGCGGTGACGACGAGCAGGTCCGCGGCGAGCGGCGCCGACGCCGGGGCGCGGTCGTACCAGTCGGCGTAGGCGGCGACGACGTGCGCGACCCGCTCGCGCCCGGCGAGCACGACGTGCGCGGCGAGCCGCGGGTCGGCGACGACCTCCTCCGCGAGCGCATCAACCGTCGCGGGCGTGTGACGCTCGCGCAGCGCGTGCGGCGCAGCGTCGAGCAGCACGACGCCGTCGACCGCAAGCCCGCGCCGCTCCAGCTCGCTTGCGGTCGCGACCGCGAGCAGCCCGCCGGCCGAGTAGCCGGCGAGCAGGAGCGGCGCGCCGCCGACCCCGCCGCCACCCGGTCCGCCCTCGCTCAGTGCCTCCGCCACCACGTCGGCGCACTCCCGCACGGGATCGTCCATCGCGGGGAAGTCGAACGCGTGCACGGCGAACCGCTCCAGCCGGCGCGCCAGCTCCGCGAACGTCCAGGCGAAGCCGGCGATCGGCGGGAAGCAGAAGAGCGGCGGGCCGCCGCCGGCCGGCCCGAGCGCGTGGAGCGGCCCCGCCGCCCGCGCGCGATCGCGCCGCGCGAGCGCGCTGGCTCGCGCGTGCTCGCGGCGCGCCGACACCAGCGCGGCCTGTCCGGCGACGGTCTGCTCCCGGTAGACATCGGTGACCGACAGCTCCAGCGCCAGCCGCTCGCGCAGCCGCGCCGCCAGCAGCGCGGCGCGGAGGCTGTCGCCGCCGACGTCGAAGAAGGCCTCCTCCGCGCCGACGTCGCGCTCGATCCGCAGCACCTCCCGCCAGGAGTCGGCGAGCGCGCGCTCCAGCTCCGAGCGCGGCGCGCAGCCCGCCGGCCGCGAGGCGCCGGGCGCCGGCAGCGCGCGGCGGTCGAGCTTGCCGTGCGCGTTGACCGGCCAGCGGTCGAGCGCGACGATCCGTTCGGGGACGACCGGCGCCGGCAGCGTCCGCCGCAACAGCGCGCTCGCGGCGCGCTCGTCGAACGGCGCGGCCGCGAGCTGCGGCGCGCCGCGTTCGCCGACGATCGCAGCGTCGACGAGCACGTAGCCGACCAGCCGGCGCTCGCCGTCGGTCCCGGGCGCCGCGGCCGCCGCGTCGCGCACGCCCGGCAGCTCGCGCAGCGCGCGCTCGACCTCCGCCAGCTCGATCCGGTGGCCGCGCACCTTCACCTGCGCGTCGGCGCGGCCGTGCAGGACGATGTCGCCGTTCGGCAGCCGCCGCGCGAGGTCGCCGGTGCGGTAGATCCGCTCGCCGGGGCGGAACGGATGCGGCGGGAAGCGCTCCGCCGTCAGCTCGGGCTGACCCGCGTAGCCGCGCGCGAGCCCGGCGCCGGAGACGCACAGCTCGCCGACGACGCCGACCGGCTCGAGCTGCAGCCGCTCGCCGAGCACGTACGCCTGCGCGTTGTGGACCGGGCGCCCGATCGGCAGCGGCGCGCGGCCGGCGAGGTCGTCCTCCGTCGCCTCGTGCCAGCAGGCGATGTCGGCGCACTCCGTCGGCCCGTAGACGTTCAGCACGCGCGCATCGCACGCCTCCGACTCCAGCCACGGCCGCAGCCGCGCGAGATCGGGCGCCTCGCCGCCGAGCGCGAGGCAGCGCAGCGACCGCAGGCCCGCCCACGCGCGCTCCGCCGCCAGCTCGACGAGCGGGTAGGTCATCGACGGCACGCCGGGGTTGAGCACCGTCACGCGCTCACGCTCGATCAGCTCCAGCAGCGCGGCGGGGTCGTACGGACCGTCACCGAGCAGCACCAGCGCGCCGCCGCTGACGAGCGGCGCGAGCAGGTTCTTGACGGAGGCGTCGAAGCTGCTCGGGATCACCTGCACGACGCGGCTGTCGGCGTCGATCGCGGCCGCGTCGCGGTACCACCACAGCAGGTTCACGAGCGAGCGCATCTCCACCGTGACGCTGCGCGGCCGGCCGGTCGAGCCGGAGGTCTGGATCACGTAGGCGGCGGCGCCGGGGCGGTGGCGGTCGGCGGGAGGCGCGGGGTCCAGCAGCAGCGTCCTCCGGTCCTCCTGCCGCTTGCGCGCCGCGACCGCCCGCCCGCGACCGCGCCGGCCGACGTGCAGCAGCACGTCGTACGCGTAGGCGCTGAGGTCCGGCACGTCGCAGCCCATCGGTCGCAGCTCGACCGCCGCCAGCCGCGGCAGCGCGGCGGGCAGCTGCTCGAAGAACGCCGCCGGCACGAACAGCGCGTCGAGCCGGCGCTCCAGCGGGAGCACGTCGCGGCGCTCCGGATCCCACACGTGCCCGACGTAGACGCAGCCGCCGTCACGGACGCGCGCGACCGCGCCGCGCAGGACCGCGCGGAGGTGGTTGAAGCCGCCGAGGCTCTGCACGACGCTGTTCAGCACGACCGCGTCGAACGGCCCGTCGTCATCCGGCGGCAGCCGGTCCAGCTCCAGCGCCTCCAGCCGGTGCAGCGCGACGTGCTCGAGCCCGTCCCGCGTGCACGCGCGCCGTGCCCACTCCAGCGCGGCGGCGGAGATGTCGGTGCCGACGTAGCGAGCGGTCCGCGGCGCCAGCGCGGTGAGCGTGAGGCCGGAGCCGCAGCCGATCTCCAGCACCTCGGCACGCGGCGGCAGCAACGGCGCGAGGGCCGCGACGGCGCCCTCGGCGAACGCCGCCATCGCCGCCGTGGAGAGCAGCTCGCCGCTGTGCGCGCTCCGCCAGCCGCCGGCCTCGATCGGGCCCGCGGCGTTCGCCGCGACGACGTCCCACAGCTCGGCGTCCATCCGCGCGCCGGGCGGCTCCAGCTCGGCGTGCACGTCGTCGGAGTCGACGCACAGCAGCAGCGCGACTGAGTCGCACTCCCACTGAAGCGCGTTCGCCTCCGCGATCAGCGCGCGCTCGCAGACGACGAGCGGCGCCGCGACGTCGTCCAGCAGCGCGGCCAGACGGGAGCGCGGCAGGCCGGGGTTGAGCGGAACGAAGACGCCGCCGGCCCGCAGCGTCGCGAGCAGCGCGACCGCCATCCGCCGCGAGCGCCGCAGCAGCACCCCGACGTGGACCTCCGGCCCGACCCCGCGCGCGACGAGGTAGGCGGCGAGCGCGTCGACCTCGTGCGCCAGCTCGGCGTAGGTCCAGCGGCCGGTCGCGTCGACGACGGCCTCGGCGTGCGGCGTGCGCCCGGCCTGCTCGGCGAACAGCTCGCCGACCGTCCGCTCGGCCGGGTACGGGCAGTCGGTCGCGTTGAAGCGCTCGACCAGCAGGCGCCGTTCGTCCTCGGAGGCGACGAGGTCGACGTCGCCCAGTCTCACGTGACCGCCTCCGCGGCCAGCTCCCCGGCGAGCTGCGCGAGCGTCGCCAGCCAGCGCTCGACCGTCGCGGGCGCGAACAACCCGTCGTCGTACTCGAACGCCAGCCGCAGCTCGCCGGTCGCCTCGTAGACGTACAGCGTGAGGTCGAACTTCGAGGTCGGCGGCGCGACGTCGACGAGCCGCGACTGCGCGAGCGCGAGGCCGCGGCCGGCGCCGGCGGGCTCCGCGGCGGGTCGGTCGCGTTCGAGGTCGGCGAAGCTCTGGAACGCGAACATCACGTTGACGAGCGGCGTCACGCCGCGCCGGCGCTCCAGCCCCAGCGCGCGGACGAGCGCGTCGAGCGGCACGTCCTGCGCGTCGAGCGCCGACCGCAGGGCGTCGTCGGCCGCGTCCAGCAGCTCGTCAAGCTCCAGCTCGGGGGTGACCCGCAGACGCACCGGCACGACGTCGACGAAGTAGCCGACGACGCCTTCCAGGTCGCGGTGCGGACGGCCCGCGACGCCCATCCCGAGACAGACGTCCTCGCTGCGGCTGACGCGCTGCAGCAGCCACGCGAACAGCGCCAGAAGGAGCGACGCAAGCGTCGTGCGGCGTGCCGCCGCCGTGCGCCGCAGGCCGCCGGCGACGGAGCCGTCGAGGACGCGCGAGACGGTTGCGCCGCCGAAGCCGGCTGCGTCGGCGGCGTCCGGATCGCGCGCGAAGTCCGCCGGCAGCTCCAGCCACGGCGCGACGCCGCGCAGCGCCGCGGCGCGTGCGGCCGTCGCCGCCGTGACGTCGCGCGCGCGGTCCCAGGCGGCGTAGTCGACGTAGCGGACGGGCAGCGGCGGGAGGCCGGGGTCGGTTGCGTCCAGCGCCGCGCGGTAGGCGGCGTTCAGCTCGCGCGAGAGGATGCCGATCGACCAGCCGTCGCAGACGAGGTGGTTGAGGACCAGGACGACCCACGCGCGGCCGCCGCCGAGGTCGAGCACCGCGGCGCGGGCGAGCGGGGCGGCGTCGAGCGCGAACGCGCGCTCGCTCTCGCGCAGGACCGCCGCGCGCGCGGCTCCCTCCGGGTCCGCTTCGGCCGACAGGTCGAGCCAGGCCAGCGGGATCTCGACCGCGTCGGCGACCACCTGTCGCGGCTCCCCGGCGACGACGCGGAACGCCGTCCGCAGGCTGTCGTGCCGTGCTGCGACGACGGTGAGCGCACTCGCGAGCGCGGCGCGATCGGGCAGCTCCTGCTCCATCGCGACCGGCACGTTGTACGCGGCCCCCGCGCCGTCGAGCTGCTGCACCGCCCACAGCCGCTCCTGGCCGCGCGCGAGCGGGTGGTGGCCGCCCGCCGGCGCGCGCGGAATCGGCGCGGCGCCCGCCTCCTTCCCCAGCAGCGGCTCCAGCGCCTTCGCGAGCGCGGCGATCGTCGGGTGCTCCAACACGACGCGGACCGGCGGCGCGACGCCCCAGCGGGCTCCGATCCGGTTGACGACCTGCATCGCGGTGAGGCTGTGCCCGCCGAGCGCGTAGAAGTCGTCGTCGCGGCCGACCGCGCCAACCCCGAGCAGCTCGCTCCAGATCTCGGCCAGCCCCGCTTCGAGCGGGCCGCGCGAGTCGGCTGCGCCCGCCGCGCCCGCCGCGCCCGCCGACGCGGAGGAATGGCGATTCGACCACGCTGAGCGTGGCCGATCCTCCACTCCTCCACCGGCGAGGCCCGCCAGCGCGCGCCGGTCGAGCTTGCCGTTGTCGAGATGGGGCAGCTCGCGCACGACGAGCCAGCGTGCCGGCACGGCAGCGGGCGGGAGACGAGTGGCGGCGAACACGCGCAGCTCGCCGGGGTCGAGCGGACCGGCGCTCGCCCCCGTCGCGACGCAGCCGACGAGGTCGGTGCCGCCGACGGGCGCGGCGACGGCGACCACGCCCGCTTCGCGCACGCGTGGGTGGGCGACGAGCGCGTGCTCGACCTCGCCCAGCTCGACGCGATGGCCGCGCACCTTCACCTGGCCGTCCGCCCGGCCGGCGAACTCCAGCACGCCGTCGTCCGGCCGCACGCGGCCGCGGTCCCCGGTGCGGTAGAGGCGACCGCCGGGCACGCCGGGCACGGCGACGAACGCGGGCCGCGCGCCCGGCGGCTCGTGCAGGTAGCCGCGCGCCAGCCCGGCGCCGGAGATGCAGATCTCCCCCAGCTCGCCCGCGGGAAGCGGCCGCAGGCGCTCGTCGCGCACGTCGACCCCGACGTTCGGCAGCGGCGTGCCGAGCGGGACGTGCGGCCAGTCGACCGGCGTGTCGCGATCGACCGCGAAGCAGGTCGCCTCGACGCACGTCTCCGTCGGCCCGTACATGCTGAAGACGGTCAGCCGCTGCGCCGCCGGGCCGGCGAAGAGGCGCCGGATCGTCGTGGCCGGCACCGCCTCCCCGCCGGTCACGACGTGCCGCAGCGCCGGCAGCGGGTGCGTGCCGAGGCCGGCGTCGACGAGCGCCGTCAGGAACGAGGCGATGACGTTGACGGTCTCGACGGCGTGTCGTTCGAGATACGTGAGGAATGCGCGCGGATCGCGCCGCGTCTCGTCGTCGAGCACGAAGAGGGTGCCGCCGTTGGCCAGGCACGAGAGCGTCTGCTGCAACGCGGCGTCGAACACGACGGGCGCGGACAGCGCCTCGCGCGCGCGGCCGCCGAGCGGCTCGTACAGCAGCGGCTGCAGCGCGACGACGAGGTTCGTGAGGCTGCGGTGCTCGATCACGACGCCCTTCGGCCGCCCGGTCGAGCCTGACGTGTAGAGCAGCGCCGCCGCGTCGCCGGGCCGCGGGCGCGCGGGCGGGGCGGTCGCGACCCGCCCGCCAGCCGCGCCGGCGGGCGGGTCGCCAGCGCGCGGGTCGCCGCCGAGCCGCTCCGGGTCGACCAGCACCAGCCCGGCCGGCCCGCACGCGCGCAGCCGCGCGTGCCAGCGCTCCTGCACGACCGCGACGCGACAGCCGCTGTCGGCCAGCAGCAGCGCGATCCGCTCGTCGGGAAGCTGCGGCGAGAGCGGGAGGTGGCAGGCGCCGGCGTTCAGCACGCCGAGCGCGCCCGCGACGGTCCAGACGGAGCGGTCGCACAGCACGGCGACGGGCTCTCCGGGCGCGACCGTGCAGTCGACGTGCAACGCGTGTGCAATCCGGTTCGCGCGCGCGGTCACCTCCCCCAGCGACACGGTCCCCTCGACCGGGCAGTGGACCGCCGGCGCGTCGGGCTCGGCCTGCGCGCGCCGTTGCACCAGATCGAGGCAGGTCGAGCTAGGCTGTCCCAATGTCCACTTTCCGGTGGGGGACGGAACGATGAGCACGCGGACGCGGCCGGTCGGCAGCTGGTTCGCGCTCGACGCCGACGGCGCGATCGTCAACCCGGCGGCGTGGGAGCAGGTGCCCGCGCCCGTCCTGCCCGTGATCGAGCGTGCCCGCACGACTTACCTGGAGCGCTTCGGCGACGCGCTCCACAGCGCGTACGTGCGCGGCTCGGTCGTGCTCGGCGACGCGGTGCCGGGCGTCGCCGACCTCGACACGTTCGCGCTCGTGCGGCCCGACCCACCGGAGCGCTTCGTCTGGTGGGAGACGCCGGCGTGGGCCGAGCAGGAGGCGCGCCGCGCGGGCACCGCGGACGGCTGGCTGACCGGAGTCGACTTCGGCTGGGCCAGCCACCACGACGACTTCGACGTGCGCAACCCGACGCTCGCCGCGATGATCGCGACGCAATCGCTCTGCATCGCCGGCGACGATCTCGCGCCGTGTCTGCGGCCGCGCCGGCCCGGCCCCGACATGCTGCTCGACCACCTCGCGGTCGCGCGCGAGGTGGCATGGCTGCAGGACGTCGCGGACGGGCGAGCGGCGGATGACGCCGAGCGCGTGAGAGCGGTCCTCAAGCGGCTGCTGCGCGTCGGCTTCGAGCTGGTGATGGAGGACGAGGGCCGCTACGCGACGAGCGTCTACCTCGGCTGCGAGGCGTTCGCCCGCCACCGCCCGCAGCACGCCGAGGCGATGTGGACGGTGCTGGAGCTCTACCTCGACCGCGCCCCCGGAACCGAGCTGCCGCCGGCAGTGCTGCCGCTGGCGCACTGGGTCGTCGCCGAGGCCGCCCGCGCGCTCCCGGCCTGAGCGCCCGCCGCTCCCGCCGCCGCCACGCCCGCCGCTCACGCCGGCCGCTCCACGCGCACGAGCCGCCTGCGCCGCAGCTGCTCGACCGCCTCTCGGCGCGGATCCGCGCCCGCCGCCGCGAGCGGGAGCGGGCGCTCGGCGAGCTCCTGCAACGTCCGCAGCTCGGCGCCCTCCAGCCAGTAGCGCGCCGGCCCCCACGGCGTCGCCGTCTCGACCTCCGCCGCCCACGCCGGCCGCCCCGCGGTGCGGCGGCAGACGTGCTCGGCGGCGACGAAGCGCGCGCCGTCGACCGCGGAGCCGTCGAGCGCGACGGCGACGCCGTCGAGCACGACCAGCTCCAGCCCCAGCCGCGCCGCGCACCAGAGCGCGTCCTCGGGCGTCTCGACGATCGGCTCGCCGGCGGCGTTGAACGACGTGTTGACGAGCACCGGCACCCCCGTCGCCGCGTGGAAGGCGCGCAGCAGCGCGTGCAGCGGAGGGTTCGCCTCCTCCGCCAGCGTCTGCACGCGCGCGGTCCCGTCGACGTGCACGACCGCCGGGATCCGTTCGCGCCGCTCCTCCCGCACCGCGCAGACGCGCAGCATGAACGGGCTGTCGGGTCGCGGCCCCAGCTCGAACCACTCCTCCGCGTGCTCGGCCAGCACGACCGGCGCGAGCGGGCGGAAGCCCTCACGGCCCTTGCGCCGGTTCAGCTCCGGCCACACCTCCCGGCGGCGCGGGTCGGCGAGCACCGAGCGGCTGCCGAGCGCGCGCGGCCCCAGCTCCGCCCCGCCGTGGAACCAGCCGACCGCGGCGCCGGCGGCGAGCGCCGCCGCGAGCACGTCCGGCGACGCGCCGACCGGCGGGCCGGCCGCGCCCGGGAACGCAGCGATCGCCGCCCGCCCGGAGACCTCGCCGTAGCCGCGGCCGGGCGCGTCGCGCACGATCCGGCGGCGGCGCAGCGTCAGCCCCTGCTCAACCGCTCCCGCGACGGCCGCGCCGATCGACGTGCCGCTGTCCTCCGCGGCCGGCATCACGAAGACGTCGTCGAAGCCGGCCTCGCGCACGATCCGCTCGTTCGCGAGGCAGTTGAGCGCGACGCCGCCGGCGTAGGCGAGCCGGCGCGAGCCGGTCAGCGCGCGCGCCTGCGCCGCCGCCCACAGCACCGCGTGCTCCAGCGCCGCCTGCACCGAGGCGGCGAGGTCGGAGTACTCGACCTCGTGCTCGGGCCAGCGGGCGTCGCCGGGGAACAGCGCCGGGACGTCGTCGAGGAACGTCAGCTCGCCGTCGTCGGCGACGCGGCAGAAGCGCTCGGGCGCGAGCGACGGCCGCCCGTACGGTGCCAGCCCCATCACCTTGCCGGCCTCCAGGTACTCGCCGAACAGCTGCCGCGCGACCGCGCTGTACATCCCGCCGATGCCGGCGAAGCGCGCCATCCCGCGGTCGCCGATCGACAGCCACGAGCGATCGGGCGCGACGTCCTTGTGAACGCAGCGCAGGCGGCCGGCGGTGCAGTCGTAGATCGACAGCGTCTCCCAGCCGTCGCGCCGCGCAACCGCGCGCTCGTGCGGGTCGCAGTCCTCCAGCGGCGAGCCGAGTCCATCGATCACGAGCACCGCCGCGTCCTCGAAGCCGGACTGGAACCACGCCGCCGCGGCGTGCGCGCGGTGGTGGGAGACGTACGCGATCGGCGGCAGCGCGCGGGCCGCGCCGGCGTCGCCGCGGGCCGCGCCAGCCGCGTCGCCGGCCAGCAGCGGGTTGCGCGCGAGGTCGCTCTCCGGCAGCGCGACCGGCTCGTCGCGACTGACGGCGACGAGCGCGAGGTCGCCGACGCCGATCCCGGCGGCGTCGAGGCAGTAGCGGATCGCGAGCGTGTCGAACGCGGGGCGCAGCCGCGAGCGCTTCACGCGCGTGAGGCGCTCCTCCTGGATCGCGACGACCAGCTCGCCGTCGCCGATCAGGCAGGCGCCGCCGTTGTGCGAGGCACCGACGCCGAGGATCCATTCGCGCATCGCCGCGCCTCTAGAAGTACGTCTCGAGTGGCTCGTCGCGGCGCACGTCGAGGGTGATGCAGTGGAACCCCCCGGCGTACAGGCGCGAGTGCCTGAGTCTGACCGGGATCGGCGTGAAGCCGTGCTTCTCCAGCGTTCTGATCGTCTTCGTCGAGTGGCCGTCGACGACGACGCGCTCCTCGTCGAGCGGGAGCACGTTCGCGCTGATGTACTCGCTCGCGAGCAGCAGCTTGTCCTCGCCGTAGACGGTGTCGTCGGTGTCGTAGCACGTGATCATGTCCCACTTCTGCAGCGCTCTCGGGAGCTGGTGGGCTCTGCCGTGGATCTTGCGCGCGTTGACGAACAGCACGCCCGGCCGCAGGGGCATGATCGAGCCGTCGACGTGGTTGTCGGCGAAGTTCTCGATCACGTGGACGGTGAAGCGATCGCCGAGGTGGCGTTGCAGCCAGCGCGCGCCGAGGCGGTGGTTCTCGGTCGAGACGTTCATCACGATGTCGGTCCCGAAGCGCAGGCACTGCGCCGCGTCGAACATCATCTCGAAGCCGAGCCCGGCCGCCCCGATCGCCTCCGGCTGCGGCGCGCCCTTGACGTAGGTCTTGTCGAACGACTCGTCGAGCATCAGCGGCCGCGGCGCGACCGTCCATCTCGCGCCGCCCTTGAAGTACTCGTGGTAGAGCGGCTTGAGCAGGTCGTTCTCGAAGTAGCGGTGCCGGCACAGCGGCGGCGTCTCGATGATCTCGTCGCCGACGATCAGGCTCTGGTCGCGCACGTTGTGGGCGAAATAGGAGAGCGACGACCAGGCCGAGGTCGCGATCGGTCTGACCTCGTCGAGTCGCCGCGGGCGGCGCACGGTGACGCCCAGCCCCTCCAGCAGCGCGACGAACGCCTCGACGTCCTCCCGCCGCTCCTCCGCCTCGCGCGTCGCGTACGGCTCGACGTGCTCCAGCCGCAGCCCCTCCCCCTGCGGCCCGTCGACGTCGTTGTGGTGCTGCTGCTTGAGGTTGTCGTTGTAGAACAGCTTGTACGAGAGGTCCGTGTGCTCCGGCCTCCGCGGCAGCCAGCCGTTGTCCACCTCGCCGACGATGATCTCCCTCAGCGGTCCCCACTCCGTGTAGGAGTTCACGGGCGATGCGTTCATGCTCGAGCCTCCCAGCCCCCTGGATTCCGTAACTCTAACCACCCGGGAAATGGTTGGCGACCACCGCCGTCGTCCTGGGTTGCTGTCGTATAGCGACACCAACCCAGGACGATGGGCGCTCAGGCGGTGAAGAACTCGCGCAGGTACGGACCGATCGCGTCGGGCGCGACCGCGTGGTCCTGGCCCTCGATCGTCTTCAGCTCCGCATTCGGCAGCAGCTGCGCGAGCGCACGGTTGCCGTTCTCCATGAACGGCTCGCTCAGCCCGCCGACGAGCACGAGCGTCGGGATCGTCAGCTCGGCCCACGCGGCCGGCAGCGGCTTCCCCGCCATCACGTCGCGCGCGACGCGCCCGTCGTACGCGAGCGTGTGCGCGACGGCGGTCATTCCGTCCCACATCGGGCTCTGCTTCATCCCGGCGACGAACTCCGGCGGGATCCCGACGGCGGCGCTGAAGAACAGCTCGACGGCGTCGCCGCGGCGGTCCTCTGCGACGAGCGCGTCGAGCTGCTCGACGTAGTCGGCCGGAAGCGGCGGACGGCTGTCGTCGACGATCAGCGGCGGCTCCCAGACGGCCAGCTTCGTGATGCCCTTCAACTGGCGCGCGGCCTCGATCGCGAGCACGGCGCCCGAGGAGAGCCCGTAGAGCCCGGCCTCGCCGCCGAGCGCCTCGACGATCGCGCCGATGTCCTCGACCTCGCGCTCGACCGCGTACGGCTGCGTGTCGCCGCTGTCGCCGCGCCCGCGGCGGTCGAGGTGCGCGGTCGTGAAGCGCTCGGCGAGCGCCTCGGCGACCGGCGCCGTCAGCGGGTCCCCGGCGCGCGAGCTGAGCGCGCCGCCGACGAGCACGATCGCCGGTCCGTCGCCACGGCGATCGAACGCGATCTGCGTGCCGTCGGCCGAGGTGACGGTCTGCGTGGTTGCGGTGGTGCTCATGGGGTGCTCCCTTTCTCAGTCTGTTCGGAACTAGACCGTCTAGTTCCGTTGCTGCGACGGTTATAGCAGGCACGGAACTAGACCGTCTAGTACAGTTGTTGGCCCATGGCAGCAGAACCACAGACCCCCGAGCCAGCCCTCA
This sequence comes from Conexibacter woesei DSM 14684, assembly GCF_000025265.1. GTDB lineage: Bacteria > Actinomycetota > Thermoleophilia > Solirubrobacterales > Solirubrobacteraceae > Conexibacter > Conexibacter woesei. Next base: position 2,590,800 of record NC_013739.1, on the reverse strand, counting down.
CGGGCCGCTCGGCGCGCAAGCGCGCGGCGATCCTCGATGCCGCCGCGGAGGTGTTCCTGGAGTGCGGCTACGTCGGCACGAGCATGGACGGCGTCGCCGCCCGGGCGGGCGTCTCGAAGCAGACGATCTACAAGCACTTCGCCGACAAGGAGGGGCTGTTCACCGCGCTCGTCCTGCACGCGGTCGAGGGCGTCGAGGCGCGGATCGGCGCGGCGTCGCCGGTGCCGCTCGACCCAGACGACCTCGTACCCACACTGCGCGAGCTGGCGCAACGGCTGCACGCCGCGATCGTCAATCCGGAGGTGCTGCGGCTGCGGCGCCTCGTCGCCGGCGAGGCGCTGCGCTTCCCCGAGCTGGGCAGGCTCTACTACGAGCAGGGCTTCCTGCGCGGGATCTCGACGCTCGCGGTCGCGCTCGAACAGCTCGCCGAGCGCGGGCTGCTGGCGATCGAGGACCCCGAGACGGCGGCCGCGCAGTTCGCCGGGCTCGTGCTGTGGACGCCGGCCAACCGCGCGCTGTTCGTCGGCGACGCGCCGGATCCCGACCCCGAAGCCCCTGCCCGCCTCGCCGCCGCGGCGGTCGAGGTGTTCCTCGCCGCGTACGGGACGAGAGCGGAGTAGGCCGGCGCGGCGCTCAGCCGCCGGGGCTCACGCGCCCACCGGCCCGAAGCGGCGCGGCGCCGGGTCCTCCAGCGCGCCGGCGAGCCGGCGCTCGAAGGTCGCCCGCCACGAGGCGCCGAGCGCCGGCACGAGCAGCGCCGCGGTCGCATCGAGGTCGCCTCTCTCGCGGTGCTTGACGCGGTTGCACGCGGCGATCGTCGCGTGCGGATGCGGACGGTGGACCAGCTCGACCGCGCCGCCGGCGGCGAGCCGGCCGGCCCGCACGACGCGCAGGTAGAAGCCGGTCTTCCCGCTCTCCTCCATCCACAGCGGGAAGCGCTTCGCGGCATGGTGCGCGCCGACGCGGTAGCAGGGACTGCGCGGCGCGCTGACCTCGCACAGCGCGGTGCCGATCCGCAGCACGTCGCCGACGCAGACGTCGTGCTCGCCGACGCCCGCGGTCGTCAGGTTCTCGCCGAACGCCGGCCGCGCGAGCGGGCGGCCGAGCAGCCGCTCGTAGTGCGCGTAGTGCTCGGCGGCGAAGACGCACAGCGCCTGCTCGGGACCGCCGTGCTTGACGGTGTCGCCGTGCTCGTCGCCGTCGATCCCCAGCGCGGCGACGGGGACGCGGCCGTCGAGCCGGCGCTTGACGATCGCGCTGCGGATCGTGCGGTCGCGGTACGGCAGGTCGGCGACCGCGCCGGCGTGGACGGCGAGCACCCGCGCGCCGCCGCTCATGGCGCCTCGCGCGCGGTACGGCCGCGCGTCTCCGCGGGCGGCCGCGCCGCCGGCAGCCGCGCCGCGATCAGCAGCAGCTCGGCGTCGCGCCCGTCCTCGGCGTCGAGCCGGTGCGGGGTGGCGGCGTCGAAGTGGGCGGCCATGCCGGGATCGAGCACGTGGACGCGCTCGCCGAGCGTCAGCCGCAGCCGGCCCGCGAGGACGTACAGCCACTCGTCGCCGGTGTGCGCGTAGCGGCGGCTCGCGACCGCGTCGCCGCCGGCCGCGCCCGCGCGCTCGCCCCTCCCCTCCCCCGCACGCTCGGCCGGCACCGTCACGCGCAGCGCCGACAGCGCGGCCCCGGGGTCCTGCCGGTCGACGACGCGGAAGCGCAGCCCGTTCGCCTCCTGCTCAGGTGCCGTCGCCGGGTCGATCACCGCGGCCGGGCGGGCGCCGGCCTCCTCCAGCAGCTCGCCGACCGCGACGTCGTAGATCCGCGCAAGCGTCAGCAGCTGCGCCAGCGACGGCTGGCGCAGACCGGCCTCCAGCCGCGACAGCGACGACTGCGAGATCGCGCTGCGCTCGGCGACCTGCTCCATCGTCAGGTCGCGGGCGCGCCGCGCGCGGCGCAGCCGCGGCCCAAGTGCGTCGAGGGTGTCGAGCGGTGCGGCGCCGTCCATCGGTCACAGCGTAGCGCGGCCATGCGCGCGGCGCATATTTCATGCGCCAGCTATCTGCGCTCGATCGTCCGCACGCCGCCGTCCGGCGTCCAGACGGTGATGACGATCCCGTCGCCGGTCGCGTTGAGGCCGAGGTGCGAGACCTCGTCGAGGTCGAGGCGGAAGAGGTGGGCCGGGCCGGGCGGCTTGTGGTCGCCGATGACCCGGTCGATCACCGCAGGGTCGACGATCTCCTCCGCCCGGCCGGCGAGCTTCGCGTCGCCGAGCGCGGGTGGTTCGTCCGACCCGCTGTGGAGCGCGAAGCGGGGATCGCGCTGGAGGTCGCGCGCCTTGCGCGCCTCCCACATCGAGCCGATCCACAGCTCGCCGTCGTGCAGGATCGTCTCGGACCCGGAGATGCGCGGCGATCCGTCGCGGCGGAGCGTCGCGAGCGTCTTGTGCGTGTGCGCGTCGAGCCGCTCGCGGACCTGCGCGGCGAGCTGCGGCGCGGCGGCGGCGAAGTCTGACCAGGTGGGCATGCGCCGATCGTCACGGCCGGCGGCGACCGCGTCGAGCAGCACGTCGAACGCGATCAAGCGGACGGCCGGCCCACGCGCCAGCCGACCCACGCGCGAGGATGTGGCGGTGACCGACCGTCTGCGCGAGCTGATCGACCTCGTCCTCGCCTCGCTCGACGAGCCGGGCGCCGACGGCCGCGAGCTCGCCGCACGGGCGCACTTCTCGCGTGACCATCTCGACCGCCTGCTCGCCGCCGCCACCGGCGAGTCGCCCGTCACGCTGCGGCGGCGGCTGCTGCTGGAGCGCGCCGCGTGGCAGCTGCGCGTCGGCGGAGCGGCGCCGTCGGACGCCGCGCCGGCCGCCGGCTACGGCTCGCTGGCGGCGTTCTCGCGCGCCTTCTCGCGCGCCTACGGCGTCGCACCGCGCGCGTTCGCCGCCGCGAGCGCGCCGCCGCTGAAGCTCGACGCGCCGAACGGCATCCACTTCCACCCGCCCGCCGGCCTGCTGATCCCCGACGCGACCGCGGGCTCGCCGGCCGGCCGCGACCTCGCCGAGCGGCTCGTCGCCCACCACCTCGACCGCGTGCGCGAGCTGCTGCGCGCCGCCGCGACGGTGCCGGCGGACGAGCTCGCGCGGCCGCTGCGGCCGGGCTTCGTCGCGGTCTGGTTCGAGGGCGAGGAGCCGAGCGCCGCCGCGATGGCCGAGCGGCTGGTGTTCACGCTGGAGGTGTGGGTCGCCGCGATCGCGGGGCTGCCGGCGCCGCAGCCGCAGCCCGCGCCGCCCGCCGCCGACGCTCCCGCCGACCCCGCCGGCGCTCCCGCCGACCCCGCCGGCGCTCCCGCCGCCGGCCCGCCCACGCCCGCGCCGCCTGCCGACCCCGCCGGCCTGCTCGCGCGCTTCGAGCGCGCCGCGCGCTCCTTCGCGCGCCTCGTCCGCGCGATCCGCGACCGCGGCGCGTGGGACGACGCGTTCGTCGACGCACTCTGCGAGCCGCCGCAGTCGTTCACGTACGGCGGCGTCGTGGCGCACGTCGTCGAGTACGGCGCGATCCGCCGCGAGATGCTGGCGAGCGTGCTGACGCAGCTGGGCGCGCGCGGCCTCGCCAGCGGCGACGCGATCGAGTGGGAGGCGTCCGCAGCAGCGGCGGCCGCGCGCCGCGCGGCCGCCCCGCGCCGCCCAGCCGCCGGCCGCCCCTCAGCGGCCCCGCGCCGCTAGCCGATCGCGCGCGGCGCTCTGCCGGCGACAGCTCTCGCGAGCTGCGGCGGCAGCTGCTCGGCGACGTACTCGAGGCTCAGCGGCGTCATGAAGTAGATCGCGCCGGCGAGCGTCCCGTCGGTGAAGACCGCGCGATGTCTGGCGACGCTGTCCATCCGCATGAACGTCGGGATCTTCTCCAGCGCCTTGACGTCCTTCGGCTCCTCGGTCGCGAACAGCGCGACGTCGGAGTCGAGCACGTCGAGCCGCTCCGCCGAGACGCCGACCTGCACGCCGGGCTTGGTCGCGAGCGCCGTCACGCGCGGCTCGATCTCGAAGCCGAGGTAGGTCAGGAACTCCGTGTTGAGCCCGTCGGGGTACGAGTAGATCTGGCCGTCGTAGAAGCCGTTCTGGTTGAAGCTGACGGTCTTGCCCTTGAACTCGGGATGCTCGGCCGCGGCGTCGGAGAAGCGGGCTCTGACGTCGCGCACCAGCTGCTGGCCCTGCTCCGGCCGCCCGAGCGCCGCGGCGATCAGCTCGACCTGCTCGTCCCAGCGCGAGAAGTAGTCCGTGCTGCCCTTCGCCGAGGTGATCGTCGGCGCGAGCGCGGACAGCTTCTCGTAGTCGCCCCGTCTCATCCCGGCGTTCGTCCCGATGATCAGGTCCGGCTCGAGGGCGGCGATCCGCTCGAACTGGAAGCCGTCCTTGTTGCTCAGCACCTCCGGCTTGGCGTCGCCGAGCGCCGCGCTCGCCCACGGCCAGACGGCGTTCGGTCTCTCGCCGTACCACTCCGTCGTCGCGATCGGCACGGAGCCGAGCGCGAGCACCGTGTCCTGCTCGGTCAGCCCGACGGTCACGATCCGTCTCGGCGCGGACTCCACCGTCGTCGTACCGAACTTGTGCTCGACCGTCGCCGGAAACGTCCCCGCCGCGGCGGTCGTCGCGGTCGCGGTCGAAGAAGCGCCGCCGCTCTTCTCGTCGTCGGAAGAGGAGCCGCAGCCGGCGACGACGGCGAGGACAGCCAAGAGGAGGCACGCGCGGAGCGCGTGAGCGAGACGGCGGGACGTGGGCACGGGCGAAACTCCGGGTCGACGACGGGACAGGCGCGTTAGGGTAACCTAACTCGTCCGTGCGACGCGCGTCGCACGCACACCGTCCGATCCGCGCCGAACGTCGCAAGCGACACCGCGCCGGACGCCACTAGCGTCCTCGCATGGAGAGAACGGTTCGTACCCTCACCGCGGCGCTGGCCGCGTGCGCCGCGCTGCTCGCGGCCGCCGCGCCGGCGTCCGCCGACCCGCCGGCCTGCCCCGCGGGGGCCACCTGCGGCACACTCGTCGTCCCGCTCGATCGCGGCGCCCCGCTGCTCGGCACGACCACCGTCGGCTACGCGCTCGTGCCGCGGCGCGACACGTCGAGACCGTCCGCGGGCGCGATCGTCCCCAACCCGGGCGGCCCCGGCTACGCGGCCGCCTACGACGTCGCCGACCTCGACGACCTCTTCGGCGAGCTGCGCGACGACCACGATGTGCTGCTGGTCGACCCGCGCGGCGTCGGCCGCTCCGAGCGGCTCGACTGCGGCCTGCCAGCCGACCCGCTGCTCTCCCCCGCCCAGCTCAAGGCGGCGACGGGCGCATGCGGCAGAACGCTCGGCGCGCGCGCCAACGCGTACGGCTCCGCGGCGGTCGCGGACGACCTCGAGGCCGTCCGCGCCCACCTCGGGATCGCGAGACTCGACCTGTTCGGCGAGTCGTACGGGTCGTTCCTGTTCAGCGTCTACGCCCGCCGGCACCCGAGCCGCGTCGCGTCGCTCGTCCTGTCGGGCGCCTACCCGATCGCGTTCGACCCGCTCGGCCGCGACCGCGCCGCCGCGCTGCGGCGCGCGATCGACCTCGTCTGCAGCCGCAGCGGCGGCAGCTGCGCCGGCGCGCAGGTGCGGGCGGACCTGTCGAGACTGACGCTCGCGCTGCGGGCGAGACCACTCGACGTCGACGTCGACGGCACGCCGGTCCGCCTCGACGAGCAGTCGCTCGCCGACACCGTCTACTTCACGTGGGCCGCGCCGGAGATCCTCGGCATGCTGCCCGGCCTGCTGAGAGCGGCGAACGCGGGCAGACCACAGCCGCTCGCCGAGCTGGTCGCGCTGGTGCGGCAGGCCACGATCGACGAGTTCCAGGACGGCGGCCCGGTCTCGTTCGCGCTCAACGTCGCGACCTCTTGCCGCGACTACCCGGCGCTGTGGAGCAGATCCGCACCGCTGTGGCTGCGCCGCGTCCAGTACGCGACGGCGCTCAACGCTGCCGGGACGAGCGCGTTCCTGCCGTTCGCGCCGCAGGTGTGGGTCGACACGGTCGGCGAGGGCGGCGACTGGTGCATCGAGTGGCCGAACGTCCCGGGCGGCGAGAGCCCGCTGGCCGGCGCGAGCAGACCGGCGCTGCCGGTCCTGGCGATCAACGGCGACCTCGACGTCAACACGCCGAGCAGCGCCGCCAGACAGGCGGCGGCGCAGTTCACGGGCGCGAGATTCCTGGAGGTGCCGAACGTCGGCCACACGCCGGGCAACGACGCGTCCGGCTGCTCGATGACGATCGTGCGCTCGTTCATCCGCACGCACGCCGTCGGCGACACGAGCTGCATGGCGCAGATCCCGCCGATCGAGGTCGGCTGACCGCGGCGGCGCTCGTGAGCAGCGCCGGCGCGCCTGTCGCGTAGCCAGAGCAGCTGAATATTGGATACGTTATCCCTCAACACACGACAGATGGAGGGAAGCGCATGTCGGACGCCGCAAGCACGGGACCGGACGCCGCCGCCACGGGACCGGTTCCGACCGGGATCTGGGAGGTCGACCCGAAGCACTCGACGGTGGGCTTCCACGTCAAGCACATGGGGATCGCGAAGGTCCGCGGGCGCTTCAACAGATTCGCCGGCCGCGTCGAGGTCACTGCCGACTCCATCGTCGCCTCCGGCACGGTCGACGCCACCTCGGTCGACTCCAACGAGGAGAAGCGCGACGCGCACCTGCGCTCGCCCGACTTCTTCGACGTCGAGAACCACCCGCAGCTGACGTTCGCCTCGACGAGCATCGAGCCGTCCGCGGACGGCGTGCGGATCCGCGGCGACCTGACGATGCGCGGCGTCACGCGCGAGGTCCAGCTGCTGGCCGAGATCGGCGGCACCGGCCAGGGCAAGATCGGCGGCACGCGCCTGGCGCTCGAGGTCACCGGTGAGCTGAATCGCCACGACTGGGACATGACGTTCAACACGGTGCTGCCCGGCGGCAACGTGCTCGTCTCCGACCGCGTCTGGCTGACGCTCAGCCTCGAGGCGCTCGAGCAGTAGCGCTGGGAGGCGGCGCCGGGCGGCGCATCCGCGCCCCGGCCGGCGCCGCCGCACGACGTTGCCGCGGGCACGCTCACCGCGATCTCGCGACAACCTCCGCGCCGTCGGTCGCCGGTACCCGCAGCCCGTGCCAGATCCGCTGGCGCAGCTCGGGGAAGCGCGGATCGGCGCGGACCTCGTCCGGGCCGGCGTCGTCGCCGAACGGGACCTCGACGTCCTGGACGATCTGCCCCGGACGCCCCGAGAGGATCACGACCCGCTGCGACAGCACGAGCGCCTCGTCAACGCTGTGCGTGACGAAGACGACGGTCTTGCCCGTCTTCTTCCAGATTCTCATCAGCTCGATCTGCAGCACCTCGCGGGTCTGCGCGTCGAGCGCGCCGAACGGCTCGTCCATCAGCAGGATCTCGGGGTTGGTCGCGAGCGCGCGGGCGATCCCGACGCGCTGCTGCATGCCGCCCGAGAGCTGATGCGGGTAGCGGTCCTCGAAGCCTCTGAGGCCGACCAGCTCGATGTGCTCGCGGGCGATCGCCTCGCGCTCGGCCTTCGTCCCCGCGACCGACTCCAGCGGGAAGACGATGTTGCCGAGGACGGTGCGCCACGGCAGCAGGCGGAAGTCCTGGAAGACGACGGCGCGATCACGCCCCGGTCCGTCGATCGGCGTCCCGTTGACGCGGATCTCGCCGGCCGAGATCGGCAGCAGGCCGTCGATGCACTTCAGCAGCGTCGTCTTGCCGCAGCCGCTCGGCCCGATCAGGCTGAGGAACTGCCCGGCCGGGACCTGGAGCGAGATGTTCTCGAGCGCGAGCAGAGCAGTGCTCTCCTTGCGCTTGCGCTTGGAGCCCCCGCTCGACCCGTACTCCTTCGACACGCCGATCACGGCGATCGCGATCTGATCCTTCATCGTCTCCTCCAGGCGAACGCGCGCCGGTCGATCAACGTCAAGACGCCGGTGATCGCCGCGCCGACGACGAGGCAGACGACGGCGATCGCCAGCACCCGGTCGACGTCGGTGGTGACCCGCGCGGTCTTCATCGCGTCGCCGAGCCCCGGATAGCCGACGAGGAACTCGGCGACGATCACGGTCGTCAGCGCTCGCTGCACGCCGAGCCGCGCGCCCGTCAGCACGAACGCGGTCGAGGCGGGCAGCAGCACGCGCGCGAAGTACTGCAGCTTGTTGATGCAGAGCGAGTCGGCCACCTGCCGGTAGCTGCGATTGGCCTCGTGCACGCCGCTGATCGTCGGGAAGACGATGATCACGGCCGCGGCCGCTATGACGGCGGCGTACAGGAACGTTCTGCCGATCCCGAACCAGATCACCAGCAGCGGGATGTAGGCGACGCGCGGCGTCGCGTACAGCGCGGTGAGGTAGGGCTCCAGCATCACGCGGACCCAGCGGAACTCGCCCATCGCCAGTCCGACCAGGACGCCGACGACGACCGAGACGACGAAGCCGATCAGCAGCACGCTCGTCGTGTTGAGCATCAGTCTGAGCAGGTCGTCGTCGCGGAAGGCGTCGACCAGCTCGTCGGCGACGCGCGTCGGCTGGCTGGTCGTGTGCGGCCAGATCGAGCCGACGAACTGCCACAGCAGCACGAAGCCGACGACGCCCACGACCGGCAGGACGATGCGCGACCTCACCTCGTCACCTCCGCCCGCCAGGGCATCAGGACCGCTTCGAGTCGGCGCAGCCCGGTCGAGATCGTGAGCGCGACGACCGACAGCGAGCCGACCGCGACGAGCAGCTCGGCGGTGCGGAACGTCGAGCCGGCCTGGTAGATCAGGCCGCCGATCCCGTTGACCTGGAAGAAGAAGCCGGCCAGCACGACGCCGACGAGCGACGCCAGCAGCCCGAGGCGGAGGCCCGCCGCGACGTACGGCGTCACCGCGGGGAAGATCACCTTCCGCAGCAGGTCTCGATCGGGGATCGAGTACGAGCGGCTCAGCTCGATGTAGGAGTCCTCGACCGCCTGCACGCCGCGCTTCACGGTCAGGAAGATCTCGAAGAAGCTGAACAGGACGATCAGCGCGATCTTCGCGAGGTCGTCATAGCCGAGCCAGATCGCCAGCAGCGGGACGAACGCGATCCGCGGCGTGAGGAACAGGATCGTCACGACCGGGGAGGTGACGCGATCGACGGCCTGGTACCAGCCGACGACGATCGCGAGCGAGACGCCGAGCGTCGAGGCGATCACCATGCCGAACAGGATCTGCACGGCCGACTCCTTCCACGCCGTTCCCAGCGTGCCGTCGGTGACCATCTCCCAGCCGACGTCCCACGTGGCGCCGGGCGACGGCAGCAGCGCGGGCGAGACCCGCGTCGACAGCCAGGCCCACGTCCCGACCACCAGGAACGCGGCCAGGACGCGCAGCGCCCAGTCCGGCGGAGCAGCGCGCCAGTTCATCGTCTGCTTGGACCCAGCAGTCTGACGGCGGCGTCCTGGTACTCGAACGTCACCAGGTCATCGCAGCTGGTCTCGGTCCTGAGGGCGCCGCTGGCCTTGCCCTCGGCGAGCGTGTAGTCGCACATTCTGCGATCGAGGCTGCCGTTGACGGGCCAGTCGTCGAGCTCTCTGACGAGCGTGTCGTAGTTGGCGCTCGCCTGCTCGGGCGTCAGCCCGTCGAGCTCCCGCTGCGCGAGCGCCTCCCAGCCGGCCTGGTCCTCCTGCATCCAGCGCGCCGCTCTCAGCTCGGCGATCGCGACCGCCTGGGCGAGCGCCTGGTTGTCCTTCAGGTAGTCGTCGTTGAGGACCATCACGTCGTTGAGCTGGGGATCGGCCTCCCAACCCTTGCAGAGGACGTTGAACTCGCCGGGGTCGGTCGCGTCGAGCTCGACCTGGCGGAACGTCGCGGAGACGCCGCCGTCGACCGCGCCGGACATCAGCGCCTCGACGATCGAGCCGACGTTGTCGAGCTGGAGCAGCTGCGTGTCCTTCTGCATCTCCATCCCGGCGTCCTCGAAGCACTTCGCGCCGGTCTGTCCGACGATCGAGGTGGCCGACTGCGAGATCGCGAACTTCTTGCCGTCCAGCTCCTCCATCGTTCTGATCGGCGCCTTCGCGGTCACGAGGAAGACGTTCTTCTGGTCGTCGCCCGCGACCGCGGTCAGCTCGCCGCCGGCGTCGGCCGCCGCCGCGAGGCCGGACAGCGAGACGTGCGCGAGCTGGACGTCGCCGGACAGCAGCGCGGCCGTCAGCGGCGCCGAGTCGAGCAGCTGCAGCTCCGGCTCCATGCCGAAGTCCTCTCTCAGCAGCTCGACGACCTTGTAGAGGCCCACGAGGCTCGGGTTCGGGAAGGCCGCGCTGCCGATCTTCAGCTCCTTGCCCTCCAGCTCGGAGCGCAGCTGCTCGACCGACATCGACGTCGCGGGCCCGGACGCCGCCGCTCCGCTGTCCGCCTGCGACGACCCCTTGTCGTCGTCAGAGGAGCCTCCGCAGCCGCCGATCAGCGCCGCCACGCCCACCACCACAGACACCTGCAACAGCCGCCGGCGCACCGCGTGCACCGCCTCCGTCATCGCCATCGTCGTCCCTTCCCAGAACGGTGTAAGACCCCGGCACCCGTCGGGAAGCCAGAACTCGATCGAAAGGACGCTAACAGCGGCGGAACGCTAAGAGCTATTGTATCCAGGATACGAGTATCCGAGATCCAACTTACCCCCGGCGATGCCGGGTTCGACGCGGAGATCGCTCCGTTCAATCGTGCGATCGCCCATCGCCCCGCGCTCGCGGTCGGCGCCGCCTGCGCGAGCGACGTCGCCGCGGCGGTGACGCTCGCCGCGAGCGAGGCGCTGCCCGTCACGGTACAGGCGACGGGCCACGGTGCGGTGATGGCCGCCGACGGCGGTCTGCTGATCTCGACCAGACGGATGCGCGGGCTCTCCATCGACGCGCACGCGCGCCGCGCGCGCGTCGAGGCAGGACTGCGCTGGGGCGAGATCGTGAGGGAGACCGCCAAGCTCGGCCTCGCACCGCTCAACGGCTCCTCCGCGACCGTCGGCGCGGTCGGCTATCTGACCGGCGGCGGGCTCGGTCCGCTGTCGCGCGCGCACGGCCTCGCCGTCGACCACGTCCGCGCGTTCGACCTCGTCACCCCCGACGGGCGGCTGCGCCGCGTCGACGCCGAGTCCGAGCCCGAGCTGTTCTGGGCCGTCCGCGGCGGGAAGGCGAACTTCGGCGTCGTCACCGCCGCCGAGATCGACCTCTTCCCCGTCGCGCGGCTCTACGGCGGCGGCCTCTACTTCCCCGCCGCGGCGATCCCGGCGCTGCTGGCGCGCTACCAGGAGTGGGTCGCCGAGCTGCCCGAGCAGGCGTACGCCGCGTTCGCGCTGCTGCGGCTGCCGCGGCTCCCGCACGTGCACGAGCTGCTCGGCGGGCGGCTCGTCGGGCACCTGCGGGTCGCCCACCTCGGCAGCGCCGAGCAGGCCGAGCGCGACCTCGCGCCGATGCGCGCGGTCGCGCGGCCGCTGCTCGACACGGTCCGCGAGATGGGCTACGACGAGATCGCGACCGTCCACCACGAGCCCGACCACCCGGTCCCCAGCTGGGGCCGCGGCGCGCTCGTGCGCGAGCTGACGCCCGCCGCCGCACAGGCGCTCTCCGCGGCCGCCGGCCCCGACTCGGACAGCCCGTTGACCGTCGTCGAGCTGCGCCCGCTCGGCGGCGCGGTCGCACGTGCGCCGGAGCGTCCCAGCGCCGTCGACCGCCGCGACGCGGCGTTCACGCTCAACGTCCTCGGGCCGCTGCGCCCCGACGTGCGCGACGTCGTCCCGGCCGCCGGCGAGCGCGTGCTCGCCGCGATGGCGCCGTGGCTCACGGGCGGCTCGCTGATCAACTTCCAGGGCTCGGCCGTCGCGCCGGACCAGGTCGCCGCCGCATGGACTCCGGAGACCTTCGCCCGCCTCTCCCGCCTCAAGCGGGAGGTCGATCCGCACCACCTCTTCCGCACGGGCCACGTGATCGTGCCCGGCGCTCACGACACCGATCAGGAGCATCGATGATCTTCCGTCAGATCGTTCACGAGGACCTCGGCTGTGCGTCGTATCTGGTCGGCGACGAGGGCGCCGGCGTCGCCGCGGTCGTCGACCCCAAGCTCGACGTCGAGGAGTACCTCGCGCTGGCGCGCTACATGGGCGTGCGGATCGCCCACGTGCTGGAGACGCACAACCACGCCGACCACGTCTCCGGCCACGGCCGCCTCGCCGCGGCGACCGGCGCGACGATCCACGTCCACCGCGACGCCGCGCCCGACTACGAGCACGAGCCGTTCGACGACGGCTGGGAGCTGGAGCTGGGGAGCGTCCGCGTGCGCGCGCTGCACACGCCCGGCCACCGCCCCGAGCACACCGCCTTCGCGCTCGTCGAGACCGCGCGCGGCCCGGAGCCGTGGGCGGTCCTGACCGGCGACACGCTGTTCGTCGGCGACGTCGCCCGGCCCGACCTCGCGATCGAGAAGGAGGACGGCGCGCGGGCGATGTTCCGCTCCCTGCACGGGACGCTGCTGACGCTGCCCGACAGCTGCGAGGTCTGGCCCGGCCATCTCGGCGGCTCGCTCTGCGGCGGACCCGGGATGGACATGAAGGTCTCCTCCACGATCGCGTACGAGCGCGCCCACAACCCGCTGCTGAGCGAGCGCGACGAGGACCGCTTCGTCGCGCTGGCGACCGGCACGCTCGCGCCGCAGCCGCCGAACTTCCGCGCGATCGTCGAGCGCAACCGCGGCCCGCTGACGCACGCCGTCCCCGCCGTCGTGGCGCTGACCCCCCACGCGCTCGAGCAGGCCGTCGCCGGCGGCGCGCTCGTCGTCGACGTCCGCACCGACCGCGAGTTCGACGAGGCGCACGTGCCGGGCGCCGTCTGCAACCCGGCCGTCCGCGCCGGCTTCGGCACGAAGCTCGCGTGGGTCGCCGAGCGCGGCCGCGAGCTCGTGCTCGTCGGCCGCGACGAGGACGACGCGCGCCGCGCCGCGCAGCTCGCCGCCGCCGTCGGGATCGTCTCCGTCGCCGGCGTCCTCGCCGGCGGGATGACGAGCTGGCGCCACGAGCGGCGCCCGACCGCGTCGCTGCGGCGGATCGACGTCGCGACGCTGCACGCCGAGCTTGACGGCATGCAGGTGCTCGACGTGCGCGAGCGCGCCGACTGGGAGGCCGGGCACGTCCCCGGCGCGCTCCACACCGCCTACCACGACCTCGGCGAGCTGCCGGCCGGGCTCGACCCGGCGCGTCCCGTCGCCACGATCTGCGCCTCGGGCCAGCGCAGCGCGATCGCCGCCTCGCTGCTCGCGCGGCTCGGCGTCGCCGAGCCGGTCCACGTCGCCGACGGCGGCGTCGGGACGTGGCGCGACCACGGCTGGCCGCTGGAGACCTTCCCTGCGCCCACCCCGTCGCGTTAGCGCTCACGATGGTGCTCGCGGCGCTCCCGCTCGGCCTGGCGCTGGGCCTCGCGGTCGGGACGCTCGGCGGCGGCGGCTCGGTGCTGGCCGTCCCGCTGCTCGTCTACGTGCTCGGCCAGCCGGTCCAGGAGGCGACGACCGCGTCGCTCGTCGTCGTCGCGGCGGGGGCGCTGACCGGCGTCTTCGGCCACGCGCGCGCCGGGCGCGTCTGCTGGCGCCACGCGGCTGTCCTGACGCTCGCGGCGCTGCCGGGGATCGTCGCCGGCACGATCCTCAGCGAGGCGATCTCGGGGCGGGCGCTGATGGGCGCGTTCGCGGTGCTGATGCTCGTCGCCGCGGTCGCGATCTGGCGCACCGCGGGCGGGCGCCGCGCCGCGGCCGGCGACTGCGCGCTGCCGGTCTGCCCGCCGCTGCGGCTCCCGCTCGTGCCGTTCACCGGCGCCGGCATCGGGCTGCTGACGGGCTTCCTCGGGATCGGCGGCGGCTTCCTGATCGTGCCGACGCTCGTGATGGCGCTCGCGCTGGCGATGCGGCTCGCGGTCGGGACGTCGCTGGCGATCGTCGCCGCGACCTCCGTGATCGGCCTGATGACCCACCTCGGCGCCGGGCGCGAGCTGGACGTCCCGGTGACGGCGGCGCTGACGGGCGCGTGCATCGCCGGCGCGCTGGCCGGCGCGACGCTCGCCGGCCGCATCCCGCAGGAGCGGCTGACGCGCGGCTTCGCGCTCGTGATCAGCGGCGTCGCCGGATACCTGCTCGTGTCCGTGACTTTCCTGGGCGGGCCTCCCGGGGTATCGTGAGCGCCCCGGGACCGCATCGATCGTGCGCCAGCCGGGTTGAGGCGAGCGACAACTTGACCAACTCTGTCTGGATTGGGAGACGACGGTGCCGCAATCTGTCGTGATCGTCGGTGCAGGATGCGCCGGCACGCTGACGGCCGTGAACCTGCTGCGCAACGCTGAGGGCCCGCCGCGGGTCGTGCTCGTCGAGCGCAGCGGGACGTTCGGCCCCGGCGTCGCGTACGGGACGAGAGACGAGCGGCACCGGCTGAACGTGGCAGCCGAGCGGATGAGCGCGTTCGACGACGAGCCGGCCCACTTCGCCCGCTGGGTGCAGCGCGAGATCGGCCCGCAGCCGCGCGGCGCCTACGTCCGCCGCGCCCACTTCGGCGCCTACCTGCGCGACCTGCTCGCGGACGCCGCCGCCGAGGCCGCGCGCGCGATGCCGCCGCGGCGGCTGGAGCGCGTGACCGGCGAGGCGGTCGACGTCGAGACGACGGACGCCGGCGCCGCGGTCGTGCTCGCCGACGGCCGGCGGCTCGCCGCCGACCACGTCGTGCTCGCGCTCGGCCCGCTGCCGGCGGTCGCGCCGACCGCGCTGCCCGACGACCCGCGCGTGATCGCCGACCCGTGGGCCCCGGGCGCGCTCGCCGACGCGGGCGACCGCCAGACCTCGCTCGTCGTCGGCTCGGGTCTGACCGGCGTCGACGTCGCGCTGTCGCTCTGCGGCGCGGGGCCGCGCAGCCGCGTGATCGCGATCTCGCGCGGCGGCTGTCTGCCGTTCGACCAGCTGCCCGGCCTGCGCGACGCCGCGCCCGCGCCGCCGCCGCCGGACGACGTCAACGTCGAGACGCTGGAACGCTGGCTCGGCCGCCACGTGCGCGACGCGCAGCGCGCCGGGCACGACTGGCGCGACGCGATCGACGGCGTCCGCCCGCACGTCCAGCGGCTGTGGCAGTCGCTGCCCATCACCGAGCGGCGCCGCTTCGTGCGCCAGCGCTCGCGCGCATGGGAGCTGCGGCGCCACCGGATGGCGCCGGAGACGGCCGCGCAGGTGCGCGACCTGCTCGCCGACGGGCGGCTGCTCGTGCGCGCCGGCAGGCTCGTCGCCGTCCGCGCGCTGCGCGAGACGGTCGAGGTGCTCGTCACCTCCGCGCCGGAGGAGCTGCGCACGCTGCGCGTCGACCGCGTCGTGATCTGCACCGGTCCCGGCACCGACGTGCGCGGCACGCCGTCGCGGCTGCCGCGCGCGCTGCTCGCGCGCGGGGTCGCGAGCGTCGACCCGCTCGCGCTCGGCCTGCGCGCGACGCCGGGAGGCGCGCTGCTCTCCGCCGACGACCGCCCGCAGCCGCGCCTGCACGTGCTCGGCCCGCTGCGCCGCGGCGAGCTGTGGGAGACGACCGCTGTGCCGGAGATCCGCACCCAGGCCGCCACGATCGCCCGCGCGATCGCGGGCGAGGCCGTGCGCGTCTGAGCTGAGCAGCGGCGCGCGGCGGCGCGCGGCCGTGCGCGGCCGCCCGCCTCAGGCGGCCGGCGACTCGCGCACGAGGTGGACGTGCTCGGGACGCCAGCTGAGGCAGATGCTGGCGCCGCCGCCCGGCAGCTCGCCGCGCGTCGCCTCGTCGGCGTTGGGGACGAGCACCGTCATCGGCGTCTCGCCCGCGAGCCGCACGACCAGCTGCGTCGCGGTGCCGAGGAAGACGCTGCTCTCGACGACCCCGTCGACACCGGCCGTGCCGGCGGCGCGGTCGGCGCCGACCGCCCCGATCGCGAGCTTCTCCGGCCGCACGACCGCGTGGCAGCGCTCGCCCGCCGGGATCCCGACAGCGTCGGTCTCCAGCTCCACGCCCGCGTCGAGCCGCACGCGCGCCCGCTCGCCGTGGACCGAGACGACCTGCGCCGGCATCAGGTTCGAGACGCCGATGAAGCCGGCGACGAACGTCGTCGCGGGCCGCTCGTAGACCGTCACCGGGTCGGCGACGTGCTCCAGCCGGCCCTGGTGCATGACGGCGATCCGATCGGACATCGTCAGCGCCTCCTCCTGGTCGTGCGTCACGTAGACGAACGTGATGCCGACCTCGCGCTGGATCCGCTTCAGCTCGACCTGCAGCGTCTTGCGCAGCTTCAGGTCGAGCGCGCCGAGCGGCTCGTCGAGCAGCAGCACGCGCGGCAGGTTCACGAGCGCGCGCGCGAGCGCGACGCGCTGCTGCATGCCGCCGGACAGCTCGGTCGGCCGGCGGTCGCCGGCGCCGTCGAGCCCGACGCGCGCCAGCTCCGCCTTCACGCGCACGGCGATCTCGGTTCTCGGCACCTTGCGCCGCTTGAGCCCGAAGGCGACGTTCTCCGCCACCGTCAGGTTCGGGAACAGCGCGTAGCTCTGGAAGACCGTGTTCGTCGGCCGCTTGTAGGCGGGCAGGCCGACGACATCGTCACCGTCGATCAGCAGCTCGCCGGCGCTCGGGTCCTCGAAGCCGGCGATCATCCGCAGCGTCGTCGTCTTGCCGCAGCCGCTCGGGCCGAGCATCGTGAAGAACTCCGCCGAGCCGATGTCGAGGTCGATGCCGCGCACCACCTCGGTGCCGTCGAACGACTTGCGCACGCCGCGCATGCAGACGCTCGGGCGGTCCGACGGCGGCGCGGCCGGCTCGGGGGCGGTCACGGTCGAGGTCATCTCACTCCTCCTGCGCCGGATCGCTCGTGGACGACCCGGCCTCGGTGCAACGTCAGGGCGACGGAAGTCCTGCCGATCTCGTGCGCCGGCGCCGCGAACGGGTCGCGGTCGAGCACGACGAGGTCGGCGCTCATGCCGGCCGCGAGCGTGCCGGTCTCCGCGTCGAGGTGGTTGGCGAACGCCGCGCCGGCGGTGAAGCCGAGCAGCGCGTCGTGGAGCGTCAGCGCCTCGTCCGCCAGCAGCGGCTCGGCGTCGGGCCGGCCCTCCTCGCGGCGCGTGACGGCGACCTCCATCTGCTTCAGCGGGTCGGGCGTGCTGACCCGCCAGTCGCTGCCCATCGCGATCGGCGCGCCCGCGTCGCGCAGGCTCGCGAACGGGTACTGCCAGGCGCCGCGCTCGCCGAGCACGGGCAGGCAGAGCGTGCGCATCTGCTCGTCCATGCACGCCCAGTACGCCTGCAGGTTGGCGACGACGCCGAGCGGCGCGAAGCGGCCGAGATCGCGCGGGTCGACGACCTGCAGGTGGGAGACCTGGTGGCGCAGGTCGCGCACGCCGTGCAGCTCGCGCGCGTGCGCGCAGGCGTCGAGCGCGGCGCGCACGGCCCAGTCGCCGATCGCGTGGAAGTGGACCTGGAAGCCCGCGCCCGCGCAGGCGGCGACCGCCGCGTTCAGGGTCTCGGCGTCGTACAGCGGCTCGCCGCGCGTCGGCGGCGCGACGCCGCTGTACGGCTCGCTCAGCGCGGCGGTGTGGTTCTCCAGCACGCCGTCGACGAAGATCTTCGCCGTCGGCGCGGTCACGTTGCCGGCCGCGGCGCTCACGCTCGCGCGCTGGGCCTCCAGCTCGGCGAGCTGCTCGACGCCGCGGGCGGGGTCCCACCACAACGCCATCACGGCACGGCCGTGGAGCGCGCCGGCCGCGTCGAGCGCGCGGTACGCGTCAAGGATCTCCGGCTCGACGCGCGCGTCATGCCAGGCGGTGATCCCGAGCGAGTGCATGTATCGCTGACCCAGCTCGAGCGCGGCGCGCCAGTCGGCCTGCGTGACGTCCGGCAGGTGCGCAAGGACGAGTCTGATCGCCGTCTCGTGCAGCGTGCCGCTCGGCTCGCCGTGCGCGTCGCGCTCGATCCGCCCGCCGGGCGGGTCGGGCGTCTCGCGCGTGATCCCGGCCAGCTCCAGCGCGCGCGTGCTGACCCACGCGCTGTGGCCGTCGCGCGCGGTCAGGTAGACGGGCCGGCCGCCGACGACCGCGTCGAGCGGCGCGCGCAGCGGACTGCCGCCCTCGAACGCCGCCATCGACCACCCGCCGCCGCGCACCCAGGCGCCCGCGGGCAGGCTCGCCGCGTAGGCGCCGATCGTCTCCAGATACGCCTCGGGCGCGACGTCGTGGACGTTGCACCAGAGGTCGAACAGCGAGCCCTCGGCGAGGTGGATGTGCGCGTCCTGGAACGCCGGGCAGATCAAGCCGCCGGTCACGACGCGGACCTCGGTGCGCGGGCCGATCGCCGCGCGCACCGTCGCCTCGTCGCCGACCGCGGCGACGACGCCGTCGCGCAGCGCGACGCCCTCCGCCCACGGCGCTCCGGGGACGGCCGTGAAGACGCGGCCGAGCAGGACGGTGTCGGCGGCGCGGGTCATCCGGCCACCAGCACGTCGAGCGGCAGACGCGAGAGGGTCCGCGCGCCGCCCTCCTCGAAGACGACCGTGTCGATCATCGGGTACAGCACGATCGACTCGTAGTTGGTCACGACGCCGGCCTCGAAGACGTCCTCGCAGTCGTCGTCGCCGACCGTGAAGTGCCACTCGCCGACCCAGTCGGGCGGCAGCGAGCAGCCCATCTCGTAGCCGCCGTTCCAGTTGTGCAGGCCCCACACGCCGGAGTCCTGCAGGAACGCTCTGATCGTGCGCGTCACGTCGCGCACCGGCACGCCGGGCTTCGCGAGCGTGCACAGCAGGCGGAACGCGTCCGCCTCGATCTCGGCGAGCCGCCGCAGCTCGTCGCTCGGCTCGGCGCCGAGCACGTAGTAGCGCTCGATGTTCGCGTGGTAGCGGTCGACGACGCCGCAGGGGTCGGCGCAGACGACGTCGCCGACCTCCAGCTTCCGCGTCGAGGCCCACGCGTGCCCCAGCTCGATCGGGCCGGCGACGACGCTCTCGTGCAGCGCCGCCGGCTCGCCGCCGTGCGCCGCCATCCCGGACGTCAGCGCGGCCCACGCCTCCAGCTCGGTCATCCCCGGCCGCAGGGCGGCCTGCATCGCCTGCAGGCCGGCGTCGCAGACGGCGGCCGCCTGCTCCAGCTTCGCGATCTCGGCCGGCGACTTGACCCGCCGCACGCCGCGCACGGTCGTGCTCGCGTCCGCGACGGTGCAGCCCGCGCCTTCGAGCGCCGCCTGCACGACCTCGCTCGTCGCGCGGTTGGGCACGTGGCTCCAGTGCTCCATCCCCGCGCGGCCGCGCAGCCAGCCGCGCGCCCGCAGGTCGTCGAGGATGAAGCTGAGGTACTCGCGCGGCCCGTCGGCGTCGGCGAGCCGGAAGTGGTCGGCGACCGAGCACAGCCGCAGCAGCTCGGCGTGGTGCGCGACGTCGAAGTGGACCAGCTCGTCGCTGTCGACGTGGACCACCGTGCACTGCAGCGGCGGCCACGTCGTCGGCGAATGGCCCTTGTACCAGCGCGACTGGTAGCCGTGCAGCCAGCACATCGCGTCCGGCGAGCTGACGAGCAGCAGGTCGAAGCCGTCGCGCGCCATCGCCGCGCGCAGCCGCTCCAGCCGCGCGCGGTACTCCTCGCGCGTGAACGAGTAGGACGGCTCGCGCGCGCTCAGCTGCTCGTACGCGGACGCGACGTAGCGGTGGAGCGCTTCGCTCACGCCGACGCCTTGACCCGCGTCCACGCCTGGTTCCAGGCGCGCAGCTGCGCGCCCGTGAGCGACGACAGCCAGACGTCCGCGTTCGAGTAGATCTTCTCGTCGTAGTCGAGGAACGGGTATCTCGCGACGAGCCTTCTGTAGGCGTCGAGGCCGGCGTCGGTCCCGACCGGGTAGCCGACGAAGTCGACGATCTTCTTCATGTTGTCCGGCCGCAGCAGGTAGTCGCAGAAGACCAGGCCCGTGCCGGGGTGCTTGGCGGCGGACGGCACGACGAGGCAGTCGGCGTTGAAGCCGAGCGTCTCTCTGCAGAACTCGAAGCCGATCTGGTCGGCGAACTTCGACTCGCTCAGCGACGAGAACGTCGCGCCGGTGTAGTTCATCAGCAGCAGCGCCTGGCCGTCGGTCAGCTTCTCGCCGGCCGAGCTGGCGAAGCCGCCGAGGCTCTTGCGCAGCTCGATCAGCGCGTCGGCGGCCTTGTTGAGGTCGCCCGGGTCCGACGTGTCGGTCGGCAGCCCGAGGCGCGCGAGCGCCATCGTCATCGAGACGGTGACGTCGTCGAAGATGAACGACCGGCCCGGGATCTCGGGCGCGATCCGCCACAGGTCGTCCCACGAGCCGGTCAGCCCCGAGACCTGGTCCTTGCGGTACGCGAGGCCGACGCCGCCCATCACGTACGGGCCGGCGAGATGTCTCGCTCTCGGCTCGAACGGCGGGTCGAGGAAGAGGTCGGTGACCTGCCCCCAGTTTCTCATCGTGCTGTGGTCGATCGGCAGCAGCAGGTTCGCCTCGGTCGCGCGGCCGAAGAAGTTCGACGGCAGGAACGTGACGTCGTACGGGGCGCCGGCGCCGAGCTTCTGGATCATCTCGTCGACGGTCGAGAAGTACGTCTGATTGATCTTGACGCCGTACTCCTTCTCGAAGCCCTTCAGCACCTCCTCGGGCACGTAGTCGGTCGGCGCGTAGTACGCGAGGTCGCCGTCGACCTCGGCCGGAGGGGCCTTCAGGTCGCTGCTGGACTTCGACGACGAGCCGCCGCAGCCGGACAGGTAGATGGCGGCGGCCAGGCCGGCGCCCGCGTGCATGAACTCGCGACGGTTGGGGCGCCGCCCCAGGACAGGTCGAGTCACTATGTCTCTCCTCAATTAGACAGTCGTGTGACTGTCTGTAACCGAAAATCTGCGACGACCGCGTCGATTGACCGCCCACAGGCCCACCACACCGAGCCCGACGGAGGCGACCATCATCAACGTGCCGATCGCGTTGACCTCGGGCGTGAGCCCGAAGCGCAGCATCCCGTAGATCCGCACGGGCAGCGGAGCGACCTCGGTTCCCGACAGGAACAGCGAGGTGACGAAGTCGTCGAACGACAGCACGAACACGAGCAGCCCCGCGCCCGCGAGCGCCGGCGCGAGCTGCGGCAGCACGACGAGCCGGAACGTCTGCAGCTCGGTCGCGCCGAGGTCCATCCCCGCCTCCTCCAGGTCGCGGCTGAGCAATTGCAGCCGGCCGCCGACGATCACGGTGACGTAGACGAGCGCGAACGTCACGTGACCGAGGATCAGCGTCGTGGTGGAGAGCGGGACGCCCATCGTCGTGAAGAGCGTCAGCAGGCCGATCGCGGTCGCGATCTCGGGCGTGACGAGCGTCATCAGCGTCGTCGCCTGGATCGGTCGCGTGACGCGCTTCTTCCCGCGCGTGAACGCGAACGCCAGCCCGGTGCCGAGCGCGAGCGCCAGCAGCGTCGTCGCCCCGGCGATCGTGAGGCTGGTGACGAGCGACTCCTGGATCCCGTCGTTCTCAGCCAGCGTCTGGTACCAGCGCAGGCTCGGCTTGTCGAAGTCCGACAGCGACGACGACGAGTTGAACGAGAAGACGGCGATCACGACGAGCGGCGCCGACAGGAACAGCAGCGTCGCGCCGGTGACGAGCGCGAGCCAGCGGGGCTTGTCGACGACGCCCGAGCGGCGACGGCGGCGGCCCGCGCGGCCGGCGCCGCCGCTCGCGGCGGCCTCTGGGCGGGGTGTGCTCACGGCGCTCATGCGACGACCGCCTCGGCGGCGCTGCCGCCCTTGCTCTTGCCCTTGCCGGTCCGCAGCAGCAGGCGGCCGGCGAACGCGACGATCAGCAGGCCCGTGAGCAGCGTCACCGTCAGCGCGGCGCCGAACGGCAGCGAGCCGGCGGTCGAGAACTGGTCGCGGATCAGGTTGCCGAGCATGTACTGCGAGCCGCCGAGGAACTGCGCGGTGGCGAAGTCTCCGAGCGCGAGCAGGAAGACGAGCTGGCAGCCCGCTGCCACGCCCTGGACGGTGTTCGGCAGCGTGACGTGGCGGAACGTCGCGAAGCGGCCGGCGTGAAGGTCGCGGGCGGCCTCGATCAGGCGACCGTCGAGGCGGTCGACCGCGACGTAGACCGAGATGATCATGAACGGGAGGAAGTTGTAGGTGAGCCCCACCAAGAGGGCGTAGGAGTTGCCGATCAGCGACGCGCCGCGCTCGTCGACGAGCCCGAGGTTCTTCAGCAGCGCGTTCAGCAGGCCCTCGTTGCCGAGGATCTGGACCCACGCGTAGATCCGCACGAGGTAGTCGGTGAACCACGGCACCAGCACGAGCAGCACGAGGAACGTTCTGAAGCGGCCGCCGAAGCGGGCGATCGTGTACGCCGTCGGGTAGCCGATCAGCAGGCACAGCACGGTCGCGCCGGCCGCGAAGGCGAACGTCTTGAGGACGATCGGCAGGAACATCGGCTGGAAGACCTGGTCGAAGCTCTCCAGGTTCCAGCCGTAGACCGGGCGCCCGATCACGTCGGGCGTCGCGACCGAGGCGGCGGCGACGAGCGCGAGCGGCACGAGGTACAGCGCGACCAGCCAGGCGCTGCCCGGCAGCAGGGGGATCCACCAGCGTCTAGCCACGACCGTGCGCCTCCGATCCGACTCCCGTCAGGCGCACCTGACGGTTCATGTCCTTGTACAGCAGGTAGCTGGCCGGCTCGTCGCCGGCCGCGTAGAACGCCTGCGGGCAGAACGCCGACATCCAGATGAAGTGACCGGGGCCGACCTCGTGCCAGTCGTCGTTCAGCAGGTAAAGGCCCTTGCCCGAGAGCATGTAGAGGCCGTGCTGCATCACGTGCGCCTCGGGCGTCGCGATGATCGACCCGCTCTCGAAGCGGACGATGTTGACGTGGAAGTCGTAGGCGACGTCCTCAGGCGGCAGCAGCCGCGCGGTCGACTTGCGCTCGGTGCCCGGGCCGGGCGCCGGCGTCACATCGCGCTCGTGCGCGACGAGCGCCGCCGGCGGCGGGCCGGCGTACGGCTCGTACGCCTTGCGGATCCAGATCAGACGTGCGCTCGTGCCGGCGTCGGCGGGGACGCGCAGCGACCAGCGGCCGCCGGCCGGCGCGAACGCGTAGGAGCCAGGTCGCAGCGCGTGCGTCGCGCCGTCGAGCGTGAGGCTGGCCTCGCCCGCGAGCACGAACAGGAAGCTCTCGACGCCGGCCTCAGGCTCGGGCGCGTCGGAGCCGCCGCCGGGTTCGACGTCGAGCAGGTACTGCGCGAACGTCGTGCCGGGGCCGATCGCCGGCGCGGCGAGGATCCAGCAGCTCGTGCCGCTCCACTCCGGCAGCACGCTCAGCACCTCGGGCGCGAGCGACTCCGGCGGGATCAGCGCGTACTGCGGCGTCAGCAGCGCGCGGTGCGCGACGCTCGCGCTCTGCGGCGGCGTCCGCGGCGTGTGCGCGAAGTACGGGTGTGCGCCGCTCATGACGCGCGCGCCTCGCTGGAAGACCGAGCCCCCTGGGCGAGATCTTCCGACGGAATCCGAGCCCCCTGGGCGAGCGATTCCGCCTGCTCGCCGGCCGCGGGCAGCTCCCCCGCGCCCAGCAGGACGCGGCGCGCAGCGCTCACGAGCGGCGCGTCGTAGCCGCCGCCGTCGGCGGGCGCCGCGGCGCCGTCGCGCGTCGCGCGCATCACGTCGCGGGCGCGCTCCAGCTCGGCGTCGGCGGCGACGAAGACGCGGTTGGCCAGCTCGGCCTGCTGCTCGGTCGTGCACCACGTGCCGTGGAAGCCGAAGCCGCGCGCGAACTCGCAGCGGCGTTCGAACGCCGGCGTGTCGGCGTGCGGCCCGTCGAGCGCGACGACGCCGGCCGAGCCGGCCGCGAGCCGCAGCTGGAACAGCGCCAGCTCGCTGACGCGGACGCCGTGGCCGGCGAGCGGCGAGCCGCCGTCGAGCGCGACGAACGGCAGGCCCATCGCGTCGGCGAAGTCGCCGTGGCCGAACGTCACGACCACGGTGCGGTCGCTGGCGGCGAGCAGGCTCGCGCTGTGGACGAGCGCGCTTGGCGTCTCCAGCTGCAGCTCGAGCGCGACGCGCTGCTCGCGGCCCAGCTCCAGCTCGAGCTGATCGAGGATCCAGTCGAGCGCCTCCACGGGGCGGGCGTCGGACGGGCGCGGCAGGCAGATCGACTCGACCGCGCCGGCGCCGGCGGCCGACAGCACGTCGGCGACGTCGCGCAGGCAGTGCGGGTGGTCGGGCGAGTTGACGCGCACGCCGACGCGCAGACCGGCGCGCTCCAGCTGCGGCAGCGCCGCGGTCAAGCGGTCGCGCGCGGGCGCCTTGTCGGCCGGCGGGACGGTGTCGTCGAGGTCGAGCACGACGCGGTCGGCGACCGTTCCGGCGACGATCGCGACCAGCTCATCGGCAGGCGCGGTCGCGGGAACGAGCAGCGTCGAGCGCCACTGCGCGGGTGTCTGTGGGCTCACTGCTGGACGCCTTCGGGCGCGAGCGCGGCGACGGCGCGGCGGACGTTGCGGATGTGCTCGCGCATCGCGTCGCCGGCTCCCTCCGCATCTCTCGCGACGATCCGCTCGACGACGAGCGCGTGCTCGTCGGCGATCCCGGACTCGGCCGAGGTCGCGCGCAGGTCGACGAGCGCACGGTTGCTCGTGCGGTAGACCTCTTCGGAGTAGCGCGCCAGCTCGGACAGCATCGAGTTGCCGCAGCGGTCGCCGATGTGGAAGTGGAACTGCGCGTCCGCCTCGACGAGCGCGTCGCCGTCGCCGCCCGCCGCCGCGGCGCGGATCCGCTC
This sequence comes from Conexibacter woesei DSM 14684, assembly GCF_000025265.1. Classification (GTDB taxonomy): domain Bacteria; phylum Actinomycetota; class Thermoleophilia; order Solirubrobacterales; family Solirubrobacteraceae; genus Conexibacter; species Conexibacter woesei. The sequence goes on along the minus strand of NC_013739.1, from coordinate 2,565,991 downwards.
GTGGATCGCGCGCAGCTCCGCCAGCTCGGCGTCGGTCGCGACCTCGGCGTAGCGACGCGCGGCGCGTGCCTGCAGCACCTCGCGGACCTCGAGCATCTCGACGACGAGGTCGCGGCGGTCGACCAGCCAGCGCAGGCGCTCGGACAGCGCGTCACCGGCGAACGGCGGCTCGACGACGTACGTGCCCGAGCCGGAGCGGATCTCGACGAGCCCCATCGACTCGAGGATCCGCAGCGCCTCGCGGACGGTGCCGCGGCTGGTGCCGAACATCGACGCCAGCTCGTGCTCGCCCGGCAGACGGGCGCCGACCGCGAACTCACCTCTCGCGATCGCGCCCTGGATGGCGCCCGCGATCTGGTCCGACATGCGTTTGCGCTGCAGCTCCGGGAACGGGGAGCCGGCGCGATCTGAGAAGGAATCGGCCATAACCTGTCCGACAGCTTAACTACCGGACACCCCAACAGGCAACCCGTGCTGCTCGATCCGCTCGCCGCGCGCAGACCTGTCCGCCGGCGCCGAACGCCGCTCCTGCAACCGGTTCAGTACGCTCGGGCGCCTCGTGGGAGCGATCGAACGGGAGGCGGCGGTGACCGCGCGGATCGTCGAGCGCGGCGAAGAGCTGCGGCGGATCGGCGCGGCACTCGGCGCAGCGGCGCTCGGTTCCGGCACGCTCGTCGTCGTCGAGGGACCGGCCGGGATCGGCAAGAGCCGTCTGCTCGCGGAAGCGTGCGCGCTCGCCGAGCAGGACGGCTTCCAACTGCTGCGGGCCCGCGGTGGCGCGCTCGAGCGCGACCTCGCCTACGGCGCCGTCCGCCAGCTGCTGGAGCGCCCGCTCGCCGCGCTCGACCCTGCCGCGCGGGCCGACGTGCTCGGCGGCGCCGCCGCGCTCGCCGCGCCCGCGCTCGGCCCGCCCGCGCTGGCCGATCCCGCCCGCGATGTGCCGGCGCCCGACCAGCCGGCGCCCGGCGGTCCCGCGCTCGGCGGCCCCGCGCTCGGCGGGCCAGCGCTCGGCGGGCCAGCGCCCGACCAGCCGGCGCTCGCCGCGCCCGCGCTCGGCGAGCCGGCCGGCTCCACCCCCGGGCCCGCCTCGCCGCCGGACCGGCGCTTCGGCGTCGAGCACGGGCTCTTCTGGTGCGTCGCCAACCTCGCCGAGCGCGGCCCGCTGCTGCTGACCGTCGACGACGCGCACTGGGTCGACGGGCCGTCGCTGCGCTTCGTCCACTACCTCGCGCGGCGGGTGCTCGACCTCCCCGTCGCGCTGCTCGTCGCGCTGCGCGGCGACGAGCGGGGCGCCGAGCCGACGCTCGCGGCCGAGCTGACCGTCGAGCCCGACGCCGTCGTGCTGCGACCACAGCCGCTGACCGCCGACGGCGTCGCGGCCGTCCTCGGCGAGCGGATGGCGAGCCCGGTCGCGGCCGAGTTCGCCGCCTCCTGCCACGCCGCCGTGCGCGGCAACCCGTTCCTGCTCAGCGAGCTGGGCGGCGCGCTCGTCGCCGACGGCGTGCGGCCGACGGCCGAGGCGGCCGGGCGCGTGCGCCGCGTGCGACCGCACACGCTCGCGCGTGCGATCCTGCTGCGCCTCGCGCGGCTGCCCGCGGGTGCGACCGAGCTGGCGACCGCCGTCGCGGTCCTCGGCGACGCCGCGACGCCCGCGCTCGCGCGCGACCTCGCGCGCCTCGACGAGCCGACCGCGGCCGCCGCGCTCGACCGGCTCGCCGCGGCCCAGATCCTCTCCCCCGCGCTCCCGCTCGACTTCGTCCACCCGATCGTCCGCGAGGTCGTCGACGGCGAGCTGGGACCGGCGGCGCGGGCCGACTGGCACGCGCGGGCCGCGGCGCTCGCGCTCGCGCACGGCGGGCCGATCGAGCACGCCGCGCCGCACCTGCTGTGGACCACGCCCGCGGGCGACGCGACGACGACGCGCGCGCTCCGCCGCGCCGCCCGCGGCGCGCTCGACCGCGGCGCCCCCGACATCGCGACGCGCTACCTCGAACGCGCGCTCGCCGAGCCGCCACCCGCCGACGAGCGCGCCGCGACGCTGCTGGAGCTGGGCGGCGCCGGCTTCCTCGCAGGCGAGCCGATCACCGCGGTCAAGGCGCACGCGCGCGAGGCGGTCAGCCTGATCGACGAGCCGGCGACGCGCGTCGGCGCATGGCTGCTGCTGTCGCGCCTGACCGCGATGGACCAGAGCGTGCCCGGCGCCGTCGCCGTGCTCGAAGAGGCGCTCGCCGACCTCGGCGGCGCGCCCGGCGTCGACCCCGAGCAGCTCGCGGCGCTCGAGAACGAGCTGTGCGGCCACGGCCAGACGCATCCGCAGACGCTCGCCCGCGCCGTCGCGCGGATGGACGAGCGGGCGCCGCCGGCCGGGCGCACGCCCGCAGAGCGCCTCGCGCTCTGCAACCTCGCCAGCCGCAGCTGCTTCACCGGCCGCTCGGCCGCGCTCACCGGCGAGCTGGCGCTGCGCGCGCTGGCGGGCGGGAAGCTCGCGACCGACCTCGGCCCCGACAGCAACAGCCTCCACCAGGTCGCGTTCGCGCTGGCCGCCGCCGACCACGCCGACGCGACGCTGACGCTGCTCGACGGCGTGCTCGCCGAGAGCCGCGCGCGCGGGTCGGTCTTCGGCGTCGCCGGGGCGCTCGGCACCCGCTCGATCGTCCGCTACCTGATCGGGGCGCTGCCCGAGGCGGAGGCGGACGGCCACCAGGCGCTCGCGGTCCCCGGCGTGCCGCCGTTCGTCGTCCCGGCGATCAGCGGCTTCCTCGCGCTCGCGCTGGTCGAACGGGGCGCGCTGGACGAGGCCGACGCGGTCCTGACGGCCGGCGGCTGCGGCCCGCGGCTGCCGGAGGTGCTGCACATGCACTTCGCCTTCTGGGCGCGCAGCCGCGTGCGCGCCGCGCAGGGCCGGCCCGCCGACGCGCTCGACGACCTCGCCGAGCTGCGCCGCCGCTGCGAGCGCGTCGAGCTGCGCAACGCGGCGATCCCGTGGCGTGCCGACGCCGCGCTGCTGCACGCGCGCGTCGGCGACGACGACGCCGCCGCGCGGCTGGCGGGCGAGTACGACGAGCTGGCGCGCGCGTGGGGCACGCCGCGGACGCTCGGGATCGCGGCACGCACGCGCGGCCTGCTCGCCGAGCGCGAACAGGGTCTCGTGCTGCTGCGCGAGGCGGTCGCGCTGCACGAGTCCTCGCCCGCGCGGCTGGAGCACGCCCGCTCGCTGCTGGAGCTGGGCGCGGCCCTGCGCCGCGAGGGCCTGCGCGCGGAGGCGATCGAGCAGCTGAACCGCGCCGCGGAGGTCGCGACGCAGTGCGGCGCGACGGTGCTCGCCGCGCGTGCGCGCGAGGAGCTGGGGATCGCCGGCGCGGTCGGGCGCCAGCACGCCTTCTCGGGCGTCGAGGCGCTGACGCCGAGCGAGCTGCGGATCGCCCGCATGGCCGCGGACGGGCTGACCAACCGGGCGATCGCCGAGACACTGTTCGTGACGGCGAAGACGGTCGAGAACCACCTCGGCCGCACCTACGCGAAGCTCGGGATCCGCTCCCGCACCGCGCTCGCCGACGCGCTCGGAAGCGACGCCGCGCCCTGAGGGAAGCCCGCTTGGGGGTTCGTCCCTCATGCGCTCCCGGCGTGCGGCGGCGAGAGTCCCCGCGATGCCACGGACGATCCGCCTGGAGCTGGACGAGCACGGCGACCGGCTGCGCGGCCGGGTCGCCGAGAGCGGCCACGACGAGCAGGAGTTCGAGGGCTGGCTCGGGTTGCTGACGCTGCTCGGCGAGCGACTCGACGGTCCGCGCGAGCCCGACGGGACCGAAGATGAGGGATGACCCCTCATGCCGCGCGGCTCCGCCGGCGGGAGCCTGTGGCGCATGCTCCGCTCACGCCCCGCCTCACCCGCGCGCCGCGGCCGGCCGCGCGCGCTCGCACTGCGCCCGCCCTGCGTGCGCGGCCCGCGCGCCCCGCGCACGCCCGCGCTGCCCGCGATCGCGGCCCTCGCGCTCGGGCTCTCCGCGCTCGGCGCCGCCGCCGCTCCGGCCGGCGCGGCGCTGACGCTCGCGCCGCCCGCTCCGACCGCGGCGTTCGACCAGCCCGAGGGCGTCGCGCTCGCCGACGTCGACCGCGACGGGATCGTCGACGCGATCGTCGGCAACCGCGACGACCAGGCGATCCAGGTCTTCCGCGGCGGGCCGGGCGGATTCGGCCCGCCGTCCGCGCACGAGACCGGCCACAACCTGCCGGTCGCGGTCGCGGCCGGCGACCTCGACGGCGACGGGGACGCCGACGTCGTCAGCTCCGCCGCCCTCGGCGGCCAGGGCGGGCAGGTCGCGGTCCTGCTCGGCGACGGCGCCGGCGGCTTCGCACCCGCTCCTGGATCGCCGTTCGCGACGACGGCGAACGGCCCGAACGTCGGCAGCGGCATCGCGCTCGCCGACATCACCGGCGACGGCCGCCTCGACGTTCTCACCGGCGGCGACGACGAGCTGGTGCTGCTGCCGGGCAGCGGCACGGGGGCGCTGCTGGCGCCGGTCGTCACGGTCCTGAGCTTCTCCGAGCTGCGCAGCGTCTCGGTCGGCGACTTCACCGGCGACGCGCGGCCGGACGTGATCACCGGGTCGGACCAGCCGCAGCAGCTCAGCGAGCTGTACGAGAACGTCGGCGGGAGACTGGAGTTCCACTCGCTGCGCGCCGACACCGGCAACGAGGCGCTCGCCGGCGACCTCGACGGGACGGGCCGCGACGACCTCGTCTTCACGCGGCTCAGCGGCTCCGACGTCGGCTCGCTGCTGTCCAGCGGCGACGGCGTCTTCACCGCCGACCCGCTGATCAGCGAGGCCGGGATGCTGTTCGTCTCGGGGATAGCGCTCGCCGACGTCGACGCCGACGGCCGCGACGACCTCGCCGTCGGCGGGCACAACGCGGTCGAGCTGATGGCCGGCGCCGGCCCGGCGGGTGCGTTCACGCCGTTCCCCGGCTCGCCGATCGCCGCCGCCGGCTTCAACGCGAACGTCGCGCTCGGCGACGTGACCGGCGACGCCCAGCCGGACCTCGTCTACGCCGCCAAGGACGCCGACAGACTCGTGCTCGTGCGGAACCTGAACGCCGCCGCGGCGAGCGGACCGGCGGCCGTCGACTTCGGCGTCTCGCCGGCCGGCGGCCCCGCGGTCGAGCGGACGGTGACCTTGACGAGCGGCGGGCCCGGCTTCTACCGCGTCGCGGCCGCGACGATCGCGCCCGGCGGCAGCGGCGGCGTCGCGATCGCCGCCGACACCTGCTCCGGCCGCCCACTCGCCGTCGGCGCGACGTGCGCGGTCACGCTGCGGTTCACGCCCGGCGCGGTGACCGGCGGAGCGACCGGTGCGCTCGCCGCGTCGCTGACGCTCGCCGACAACAGCCCGGCCGGCAGCCGTTCGATCGCGCTCGCGATGACCGTCGCCGCGCCGGCGGGTCCCGGGCCGGGTCCCGGCCCGAGAGCGCCGCCGCCCGGTCCGGGGTCAGGCGGCCGCGACACGACCCACCCGGCGATCCGCGGCGTGCGGCTCTCACCCGCGACGTTCGCCGTCGCGAGGGGCGCGACGGCGAAGCTCGCGGGCGCGGCCGAGGGACGGCGCGCGGCGGCGGCCGTGGGCGCGCCGGTCGCCACGGGCGCGGCCCGCACCCGCGTCCCGCGCGGCACGCGGATCCGCTTCACTGCGAGCGAGGCGGCGCGCGTGACGCTGACGTTCGAGCGCCGCGCGAGCGGGCGCCGCAGCGGCCGCCGCTGCGTCGCGCCGACGCGCGCGCTGCGCCGCGCGAAGGCGAGAGCGTGCACGCGCTTCGTCGCGGTCGGCGCGCTCGTCCGCCGCGACGGCAGAGCGGGCGCGAACGTCGTCGCGTTCAGCGGTCGCATCGGCAGACGCGCCCTGCGCCCCGGCCGCCACCGCGTGACGGTGAGCGCGACCGACGCTGCCGGCAACCGCGGCGCCGCCCCGCCCACTGCCTTCCGGGTCCGCCGTTGAGCGGCGGTCGTCAATCCGCGAAGCAGTACGAGTCGCTCGACGCGTCACCGGCGTGGAGGCGGGTCTGGTGGACGCGCAGCCCGCGGAAGTCGTCGCCGTGCGGGAAGAACCGCGGGTCGATCGACATCCCGCCGGACCCGGTGTCCGCGTCGACGCAGGCCATCCACGCGCCGACGCCGTCGGGGTAGAAGATCTCGTCCCAGCTGGCGTAGAGCGAGTTGGTGGCGTAGACGCGCCGGCCGTCGCGACTCACCTCGATCATCTGCGGAGCGCCGCCGAGCCGCAGCTCCGGGGCGGCGGGGTGAGCCGTGCGCCTGACGATGCCGCCCAGGCGCACCGAGCCCGCCTCGCGTGGGTTGTGCGGATCGCTCACGTCGTACTGCTTCAGCTCCCCGGTCCCCCAGCACGAGACGTACAGCCAGCGGTCGTCGACGGACAGGTCGATGTCCGTGACGAGCGGAGGGACCGCGCCGAACGGCTGGAGCGCCGGCGGGAGCTGGTCTCTCGCGGCCGGCTCGGCGGGGATCGAGATCGCCTTCTTCGCCGCCCAGCGGTCGCCGTCGCGGTGCCACAGCCACACCGACGCGGACAGGTCCTCGACGCTGATCACGACCCCGACGAAGCCCCACGTCTTGCGGGGGTCGTGGGCCGGCCGCAGCTCGAGCGCCATCTGGTGCTCGTCGCCGAGGTCGACGCGCTGGACCAGTCTGCCGTCGGACAGTCTCCAGAAGTTGATGTGGTGGCCGAACCGCTTCCCGAGCAGGTCCTCGGGGTTCAACCCGTCCTCGATCATCGACGGCGTCGCCCACTCGGAGGTGACGGCGACGTCCGCCTTCAGGTGCCACCAGACGTCGTAGCCGAAGTACTGGTCGCCGCGGTCGGTCTCCCAGGCGCCGGTCACCTCGAAGCTGTCGTGGTCGATCAGCGCCACCCCGCCGGGGCCGCCCCCACCCTCGGCGGCGCCGAGATTGGACATGAAGATGCCGCCCGGCCCGCAGTGCACCGTGTGCGGGCGCGAGTAGCCCGCCTTCTCCGCGAGCTCCTCCGCCTCGATCACGCGCACGACCGCCGGCTGGCGAGGGTCGGGGCCGGTGTCGAGCACGTGGGTGCGCGACGAGCGCAGCCCCGGCACGATCAGGTAGCGGCGCTCGAGCGCACCGTCGTGGCCGTCGTGGCAGAGCGCGCTCGAGCAGGCGTTCCAGCCGAAGTGGTGCAGCTCGTTGCCGGCGGTCGGCAGCTCCGCCCAGCCGACCACCTCGCCGTAGGTGGGCGACCCGGGGTCGCAGTCGAGGACCGCGATCGCGTCGTGCTGCTCGCCGCCGGGATCGAAGGCCGCGACGTAGGCGAGCCGCTCGGGCGGCGCGGCGATCGCCGCGGCGGGCGACCGGTAGAACGTGGGGTCCGTGGTCTCGGGCATGTCTCCTCCTCGTGACCCGTGGAGTGTCAGGAGCGGATGTCGACCGCCACCTCGTAGGTCTCTACGGACGCTCGCCGGCCCAGGCCGTCGCCTGGCGGGCTCATCTGGTTGAGCGTCGCGTCGCCCTGGCGCAGGGCCGCCTCGTCGGCGAACAGCGACACCGCGAGGCAGCGGCCGTCGTCGGGGTCGACCAGGAGCAGGAACCCGCTCGCCGGGACGCCGTCCGGGGGCCCGGATGCCGCGCGGGATCTGATCTCGTCGGAGGAACGACGCAGTGCGTCGGCTTCGGCACCTTCCCACCTGGCCACGCGGGCGTACATGTCACACCTCTCTTTGGATCGACCTCGCCAGAATACGCCGCGGATCGAACCCGATCGATCGTGCACGCGACCGGTGCCGACGGCTTGGCGCACGGGCCGTCAGTGCGCGTCGGAGATGCCAGCGGGCCTCGTGGCGCGTTCGAGCACCCGGCCTGCGAACGGCATGCGCGGAGTGCACCAGACCTGTCGCTGCTCGAACGGCCAGGCGTAGATCGGGTTGCCCTCGCGCACCAGCTCGAGCAGTCGCTGCTCGCCCAGCTCGTCGGCCGACCACTCGTAGAGGCGTTGCAGCCGCGGCACGATCACCGCGTAGTCGAGCATCCGGCCGAGCCGCTGCTCGTCGGCGATGTAGCGCTCGACGTCGAGCGCGAGCGGATAGCGGCGCGGGAGCACGCGGCGCAGCGACAGGAAGGCACCGGCCATCCCGAGGCGAGGGTCGCCCAGCACCCGGCCGAGCGGCGCGAATCGCCCGAGCGCCAGACGCGGCGCCGCGGCGAGCGCGTGCGCGTACAGCACGCGCACCAGCGCGACGTTCATGAAGAAGCGCTCCGCCTCGCTCTCCGTCGCGGCAAGGTCCCGGTGCTCCAGGTATCCGGCGACGATGCTGGCGTTGTGCGCCCGGTACCAGTTGCGCCCCGTCGGTCGCGTGCCGAACTCCAGCCACAGCCGCACGGCCTGCGAGGACGGCTCGCCGGCCGCCCCGCCGAGCAGCCTCACCGTCTCGCACCCGTCACGCAGCAGGCACTCGTTGACCTCCCGCCACCAGACGCTGCCGGGCGGCGACCCGTCGAGCGGATTGAGCACGCCCCGGCGCGCCTGCCAGCGCATGAACGACAACGCCGCCCGCCGAAACGGCAGGTGTCGCGGCGCATGGCCGGTCGGCCCGCGGAACACCTGCGCCATCAGCGCAAGGCGCGCCGCCGGATCGTCGCGCACCGCCGCGACCTGCGCTGCGGCCGAAGCGAGTGCGCCTGCGTCGTGGCTCATCGCGGGGACGAGGGACTGGCGCGCGTTTCAGGCGGCGTGCAGATAGTCGCGAAGCGCCTGGCGGATGACCTCTGAGGGGGTCGTTCCGTCGACTCTGGCACGCTCGGCCAGCTGGTCGCGCAGCTCGGGGTCGAGTCGCACCGACTCGACGCTTGACGGTGCGGAGCCCAGAGCCGGGCGTCCGCGCTTGCCGCGGCGCGCGATCACTGCGTCGACGTCGTAGCCGTTCTCCGCCTCTTTGGCGAGCCTCTGAACGTCTGCGTCGGTGACCGGCTGGCCCGACGCGGTGTGTCCGTAGACGGGTTCTCTCATGATCGCAGCAGTTGTTCGTAGGCCGGGCGCATTCTCATCGCGTGGATCGCCAGCTGGGTGCCTTCCACGGTTGTCAGCACGACAACCTCGAGCATGTTGGCCGCGCGGTCCGGGCCGAGCACCAGCCAGCGGTCAGGCTCCTCGCCGATGTCGTCGATGACAAGCGCATGGTCGATCGCGTGAACGATGTCCTCGTCGGCGACACCGTGCTTGCGTGCCGACTCGTGGATCTTCACGTCGAATAGTGTAGTACGAAAAGCTGCTGCGCGGGACACGGCCGCTTCGTGGCGCGCGCGAACAGGAGGAGTACGCTCGTCCTACCGTGGACAGCCACGAGCAGGCCCCGCTCGGCATCCGATTGCTCGGCGGCTTCGCCGTGCGGGTGGACGGACGGCCTGTCGCGGAGGAGGCGTGGCGGCTGCGGCGGGCGAAGAGCCTGATCAAGCTGCTGGCGCTCGCGCCGGAGCGGCGGGTGCACCGCGAGCAGGCGGCGGAGCTGCTGTGGCCCGGCCACGCGCCGAGCGGCAACGGCCTGCACCAGGTTCTGTACACCGCGCGCCGGGCGGTCGCGGCCGACGGTCGCGCGGGCGACCGGCTCGTGCTGCGCGACGACGTCGTGGCGCTCGTCGGCGACGGGATCTGGGTCGACGTCGACGCGTTCGAGCGCGCCGCGGCCGCGGCGCGCGAGCGGCGCAGCGTCGCGGCGTTCCGCGAAGCGCTCGCGCTGTACGCCGGCGAGCTGCTGCCCGAGGACCGCTACGAGGAGTGGACCGCGACGCGGCGGGAGTCGCTGCGCGAGACGCGGCTCGCGCTGCTGGTCGAGCTGGCTCAGGCGCACGCCGACGCCGCCGACACGGCGGCGGCGATCGAGGCGCTGCAGCGCGCGGTCGTCGACGATCCGCTGCACGAGGCCGCGCACCGCGGGCTGATGCGCCTGTTCGCCGACGGCGGGCGCCGCCAGCAGGCGCTGGCGCAGTACCAGCAGCTGCGCGACGCGCTGCGCCGCACGCTGGCGGCCGACCCCGATCCCGAGACGCGGCGCCTGTACCGCGAGATCCTCGCGAGCCAGCACGCCGAGCCCGCCGAGCCGCCGCCCGCCGCCGTGCCGCCGCCGGCCGCCGCCGCCGCGCCGCCGTCCGCCGCCGCGCCGCTGCCGCCGGCCGCCGCGGTCGCACCACCGCCGGCCGCCGCGGCCACACCGCCGGCCACCGCACCACCGCCCGCCCGACCGCTGCGGCCCGACCTCCCCCATCAGCTCACGAGCTTCGTCGGCCGCGAGCGGGAGCTGACCGAGCTGGAGGGGCTGCTGCGCCATACGCGGCTGCTGACGCTCACCGGCCCCGGCGGGTGCGGCAAGACGCGGCTGGCGTCGGCGCTCGCGACGCGCCGCTCGCGCGACTTCCCGGACGGGGCGTTCATCGTGGAGCTGGCGCCGATCGCCGACGCGGCGCTCGTGGTCGAGGAGACGGCGGCGGCGCTCGGCGTCAAGCCGCGCTCGGAGCGCGACCCGATCGACGTGCTCGGCGACCAGATCGGCGACGCCGGCATCCTGCTCGTGCTCGACAACTGCGAGCACCTGATCGACGCGTGCGCGACGCTCGCCGACCGGCTGCTCCGCGCCTGCCCGAACCTGCGCGTGCTGACGACCAGCCGCGAGCAGCTGCGCGTCCCCGGCGAGGTCGCCTGGCGCGTGCCGCCGCTGTCGCTGCCCGAGCCCGCCGAGCCCGACCTCGACCGGCTCGAACGCTCCGAGGCGATCCGCCTCTTCTGCCAGCGCGCCGCCGACGCCGCGCCCGGCTTCGCGCTCACGCCGGCCAACGCCGGCGCCGTCGCCGAGATCTGCCGGCGCCTGGACGGGATGCCGCTCGCGCTGGAGCTGGCCGCCGCGCGGATCGCGGTCCTCTCCCCCGCGCAGGTCGCCGAGCGTCTCGGCGACGCGCTCGCGCTGCTGCGCGGCGGCAGCCGCGCCGGCCTCACCCGCCAGCAGACGCTGCGCGCCACGCTCGCCTGGAGTTACCAGCTGCTGACCGACCCCGAGCGCGTCCTCTACCGCCGCCTCGGCGTCTTCGCCGGCAGCTTCGGCGTCGAGGCGATCGACGGCGTCTGCGCCGACGACGACGGCAGCTGCGCCGGCGGCGTCCCGCTCGACCTGCTCGCGCAGCTCGCCGGCAAGTCGCTCGTGCAGGTCGAGCCGGCCGCCGGCCGCTACCGCTACCGGCTGCTGGAGACCGTCCGCCAGCACGCGCGCGAACAGCTCGCGGAAGCCGGCGAGCGCGGCGCGCTCGAAGCCGCGCATCGCGCCTGGTACCTCGCGCTCGCGGAGGCGGCCGACCGCGACCGCGCGCCCGAGGTCGCCGCCGCCTGGCCGGCGAAGCGGCTTGACGCCGAGCACGACGACCTGCGCGCCGCGCTCGCCTCCGCGATCCGCGACGAGCCGCCCGCCGCGCTCCGGCTCGCGGGCGCGCTGTGGTGGTACTGGATGGCGCGGGCCCACTTCGTCGAGGGCTCCCGCTGGCTCGACGACGCGCTCGCCGCCGCGCCCACGCCGACGCCCGAGCGGGCGCGTGCGCTGTGGGCGCTGGGCGGGCTCGACGTGCGCCGCCGCGGCACGATCCGGACCGTGCGGCTGGGCGCCGACGCGCTCGAGATCGCCCGCCGCTCGGGCGATCCCCACGCCGAGGCGCGCGCGCTCGAACGGCGCGGGGCGTTCGCGATGGGCGGCTTCGACTGGCCGGTCGCCGATACCGCGTTCGCCGAGGGGCTCGCGCTCGCGGACACGCTCGGCGACGCCACCGTCACCGTCGCGATCACGCAGGCGCAGGGCGCGCTCGCCGGCTGTCGCGGCGAGACCGAACGGTCGCGCGCGCTGCTGGAGCGGAGCCTGACGCTGCTCGACGAGATCCCGGAGGCGCCCGAGCCGCTCTTCTGGGCGCTGCACATCTCGCCGATCGGGCTGCCGGCGGGTCCCGGCGGCGCGCCGCGGTTCTTCTTCGAGGACACGTTCTGCCTCTTCCGCGCGGTACGCAGCCGCGCCGGTGCCGGGTACGTGCTGGTGAACGTCGGCGAGACGTGGCGCGCCGACGCCGAGTACGGCCGCGCGCACGACGCGTTCGAGCGCGCGCTCGAACGCTTCCGCGAGCTGCGCGACGACGAGGGCGCCGGCGTCGCGCTCAACGCGCTCGGCAACCTCGCCCGTTCGACCGGCGACGCCGACGCCGGCCGCCGCCGTTTCGAGCAGGCGCTCGCGCTGCGCCGCGCGGCGCGCGACACGCGCGAGATCGCGACGACGACCGTCGGCATGGGGATGCTCGCGCTCTACACGGGCGAGGAGGAGCGCGGCCGCGCGCGGCTGCGCGAGGCGGAGGCGATCTTCGAGCGGACCGAGGACGGTCCCGGCCTCCAGGCGATCCCGCTCGACCTCGGCGCGTTCGAGCTGGACCGCGGCGACCCGCGCCGCGCCTGCGCGCTGCTGGAGCGCTGCGCCGAGCTGTCGCGCGAGCGGCGGATCGTGCCGAACCTGTCGTGGGCGCTGACCGAGCTGGCCGAGGCCGCGATGGCGATCGGCGAGCCCGACCGCGCCCGCCGCGCGCTCGCCGAGGCGCTCCCGCTGCTCGAACGCTCCGGCGACGTGCGCGGCAGCCGCTACGCGCGCTCGCTCAACACGCGCTTGAGCGACGCGTGAGCGGCTGTTGAGCGGCCGGTCCTAGCTTCGGTGGCCCTTCACCACCCAGCGAGAGGAACGGTCCAGATGACGACCGGAACTGCCACCCACACGACGCTCGGCGACGGCTCGGTCGCGGAGCTGGCGGAGGCGCTGCGCGGCGAGCTGATCCGCCCCGGCGACGCCGCCTACGACGAGGCTCGCGCGATCTGGAACGGCGCGCACGACCGCCGACCCGCGCTGATCGTCCGCTGCGCCGGGACGGCGGACGTGATCCGCGCGATCGAGTTCGCCCGCAGCGAGGACCTGCTCGTCGCCATCCGCGGCGGCGGGCACAGCATCCCGGGCTTCTCGACCGTCGACGACGGGATCGTGATCGACCTGTCGCCGATGAGAGGGATCCGCGTCGACCCCGCGGCGCGCACCGCGCGCGCTCAGCCGGGCGTCACCTGGGCCGAGCTGGACCACGAGACGCAGGCGTTCGGGCTGGCGGTGACCGGCGGGCTGGTGTCGAGCACGGGGATCGCCGGCTTCACGCTCGGCGGCGGGATCGGCTGGCTGATGCGCAAGCACGGCCTGACCTGCGACAACCTGATCGCGGCCGACGTCGTCACCGCCGACGGCCAGCTCGTGCACGCCAGCGCGGTCGAGAACGAGGAGCTGTTCTGGGGCCTGCGCGGCGGCGGCGGGAACTTCGGCGTCGTGACGTCGTTCGAGTACCGCCTGCACCCCGTCGGCCCGACCGTCCTCGGCGGCGCGATCTTCTACCCGGGCGACCGCGCCGAGGAGATCCTGCGCTTCTACCGCGAGTGGGTCGGCAGCGTCCCGGACGAGCTGACGACGCTCGTCAGCCTCGCGACCGCGCCGCCGGCGCCGTTCCTGCCCGAGGAGTGGCACGGCAGACGCGTCGTCGTGATCCCCGCGCTGTACGCCGGTCCGGTGCAGGAGGGCGAGCGGGCGGTGCGCGCCCTGCGCGAGCTCGGCGAGCCGATCGCGGACCTGCTCGGCCCGCTGCCCTACAGCGCGCAGCAGAGCCTGCTCGACGCACTGTGGGGACCGGGCGCGCACAACTACTTCAAGGCGGGCTGGATGCGCGGACTCGACGACGCGGCGATCGACACGCTCGTGCAGCACCACGAGAGCGTCACGTCGCCGACGACCGAGATCCACGTCCACCACATGGGCGGCGCGGTCGCGCGCGTGCCCGCCGGCTCGACCGCGTTCGGCGACCGCAGCGCGCCGTTCCTGCTCAACATCGCCGCCAGCACCCCGACCCCGGACGGCTTCGACGCGGCGGTCGCGTGGACGCAGGCGCTGCACCGCGCGATCGAGCCGGCACTGACCGGCGGCACGTACGTGAACTTCCTCTCGGCCGAGGGCGAGGAGCGCGTGCAGGCGGCGTACGGGGCCGACACCTACACGCGGCTCGCCGCGCTGAAGGAGGCGTACGACCCGGCGAACGTCTTCCGGCTCAACCAGAACATCCGGCCGGGTTGAGCCGCCGCGCGGCGTGCGGTGGGCGTCGTCCTGGATTGGTGTCGCTAGGCGACAGGAATCCAGGACGACCAGGCCACGCGACGGCGGTCAGCGGATGCGGACGGGCGTGCCGGACAGGCGCGCCCATCCGACCGTCCGCACGATCCGGTCGAGGTCGCCGTTGGCGACGCGCACGCAGCCGTGGCTGCGTGCGCTGCCGAGCGGGTCGACGAGGCTGGCGCCGCCGCGGCCGTGGATCGCGATCCGGCCCTCGCCGCCGTCGAAGCGGCGCAGCGCCCGGCTGTGCGCGGTCAGCGCGACGATCCACGTGCCGCTGAAGTCGCGCGGCGGGTTCGGCCACGCGTTGAAGACCGCGAACAGGCCGCCGGGGGTGCGCGTGCTCGGCTTGCCGATCACGACGCGCGCGACCGCCGCGCGGCGGCCCGCGCGGGTGAGCGTGATCGTGCGCGCGGCGCGCGAGACCTCGATCCGCCACGGCGTCGGCTGGAGCGCGACCGCGCTGCGCGGCAGCCAGCCCGCGGCGTCGTTGGGACGGCCGGGCAGGCGCACGCGGACCCAGCAGCCGCCGCGACGGTCGGCCCCGGTCGCGAGCACGAGCAGCCACGGCGCGTCGCCGTCGAGCCCGGAGCCGCGCCGCTCGCGCCCGCCGGGAGCGACGCGCAGCGGCACCCGTCGCTGCGGCTGCGCCCGCCACGCCGCGCGCGCAGTCGGCCAGCCCGGCACCGCGGCGGTCGCCGGCCGCGCCCGGCACGACGGCGTGCGCCGGCCGCTGGACCTCGCCGCAGCGCCGGCAGCGGGCGCGCCGGGCGGGCCGGCGGCAGGCGGGCCGGCGGCAGGCGGGCCGGCGGCAGGCGGGCCGGCGGCAGGCGGGCCGGCGGCGGGCGCGCCGGCGGCAGGCGGGCCGGCGGCAGGCGGGCCGGCGGCAGGCGGGCCGGCGGCAGGCGGGCCGGCGGCGGCGGGCGCCGGGCCGGCAGCGGCGGGCACCGGGCCGGCGGCCGCCGACGCCGAGCCAGCGGCGGACGTCGGGCCGGCGGCGGCGCCGGTCGGAGCGAGGATCAGCGCAAGCGCGAGCGCGGCGGAGGTGAACCCGGCCGCGACCGGGCGTCGCCACCAGCCGCTGCTCGCGCGCGCCACCCTCCGGGTGTACCCGGCGCCGCCGGACGGCGGCCGCCGCGCGCGATCGTGGCACGCATGCGCTCCGCCGGCGCGAAGCTGCGCCGATCGTGTGGAGCGGGAACCCAGGCCCGCCCACCGATGTGCGGCGAGGCATGGGTCCAGGGGACCCATTTCGCGACGCACATCCCGCGGGGGACGCGTCTCGCGGCGCCCGCGGCGCCCGCCGCGCCGCCGCGCGCGATCCCGTCGCGTCAATCGCGCGCGAGGGCGGCGTGCAGCCGCCGCTCCAGGTCGACGTAGCCGTCGTCGCCGACGCCGACCTCGAACTTCACGATCCGCCCGCCCTCGAAGGGGAAGTCGGGTCTGTACTGCTCGCTGACCGCGTCGCCGCTGTCGCGGCCGATGCAGAGCCCTTCGCCGGCGAGCGAGAAGTGGCCCGACTGCGTCCGCAGCGGACCCGTCGCGACGACCTGCTCGTCGAGCCGCATCGTCACGGTCCCGTGCGACTCGCCGTGCTCGCCGACGCGTTCCTTGACGAACTCGACGCCGACGACCTGGCCGCCGGTTCCGACCTCGACGTCGGAGACGTAGTGCTGCTCGGGCTTGATCCCGATGAAGTTGTAGACGTAGTGGAGCCGGCGGTCCTTCAGGAACAGAGCGTGCCCGCCGAAGCGCGAGCCCTGCGCGAAGATCACGCCCTGCGCGCCGGGGTCCTCGACCTCGATCTGGCCGAGCAGCGAGTACGAGACGCCGTGCGTGCTCGCCGCCGAGTGCTCGGGCAGGCCGGCGTGGGCAGGGCCGTAGACGTACGTGCCGCCTCTCGGCACGGGCACCTGGAACTCGTATCTGATGTAGTCGAGGATGCCGAGGTCGGACAGCGGCAGGACGTCGTACTTCTCCGCCTCCTCGAACCACAGGTCGACGAGTGCTCTCAGCCGCTCCGGGTGCTCGGCGGCGAGGTCGCTCGACTCGGAGCGGTCGACGTCGGTGTGGAACAGCTGCCAGCGGTCTCTGTCGAAGTGGCCTCTGTCGGACGGCATCGGCGCGTGCTCGGCGACCGCCTTCCAGCCGTCCTTCCACATCGCGCGCGTGCCGAGCATCTCGTAGTACTGCTGCGGCTTCTGCGTCGGCGCGGCGGCGTCGTCGAAGCTGTAGCGCATCGAGACGCCGGCGAGCGGCGTCTGTCTGTAGCCGAGCACGGTGTCGGGCATCTCGACGCCGCAGCATTCGAGGATCGTCGGAACGATGTCGGTGCAGTGGTGGTACTGGTCGCGCACCTCGCCGCGCGCTCTGATCCCCGCCGGCCATGAGATCACGAGCGGGTCGCACACGCCGCCCTGGTACGAGTAGCGCTTGAACATCTTGTACGGCGTCGAGAACGCCGCCGCCCACCCGGTCGGGTAGTGGTTGTACGTGTCGGGACTGCCGAGCTTGTCGATCATCGGCAGGTTGTCCTCGACCGTGTCGGGCCAGGCGTTGAAGAACTTGCCCTCGTTGACCGAGCCGTTCGGGCTGCCCTCGCCGGACGCGCCGTTGTCGGCCGCGTAGAAGACGAGCGTGTTGTCGAGCTGGCCGGTCTCCTCCAGGTAGGCGACGATCCGGCCGATCTCGTGGTCGGTGTACTCCGAGAAGCCGGCGTAGGCCTCGGCCATGCGCGCGAACAGGCGTCTCTCCTCGCTGGACAGCGTCGCCCACGGCCGCACCGCGTCGGCCGGGTTGGCGACGTCGTCGGGCAGCGGGTTGAGCGGCGTCAGCTCGGTCCCCTCCGGCAGGATCCCCTTCTCGATCATCCGCGGCAGGACCCACTCGCGGTACGCCTCGTAGCCGTCGTCGAAGACGCCTCTGTACTTGTCGATGAACTCCTGCGGCGCGTGATGCGGGGCGTGGTTGGCGCCGGGGCAGTAGAACATGTGCCACGGCTTCTCCGGCTGGCTCTGCTGCGAGTCGCGGATCATCGCGATCGCCTGGTCAGCGAGGTCCTTCGAGAGGTGGTAGCCGTCCTCGGGGCGGTACGGCTGGTCGATGTAGTGGTTGTCCTCGGTCAGGTCGGGATACCACTGGTTCGTCTCGCCGCCGATGAAGCCGTAGAAGCGGTCGAAGCCGCGGCCGAGCGGCCAGTTGCGCTTCGTCGAGCCCTGGTCGAACTCGTCGACCGGGACGTTGTGGTTCTTGCCGACCCAGAACGTGCTCCAGCCTCGCTCGCGCAGCACCTCGGCCATGAACGCGTTCTCCATCGGGATGTGCGTGTTGTTGCCGGGGAAGCCGGTCGCCGTCTCGGCGATCGTCGCGAACGAGTTCTGGTGGTGGTTGCGGCCGGTCAGGAAGCACGAGCGGGTCGGCCCGCAGAGCGCGGTCGTGTGCCACTGCGAGTACGTCAGCCCCTCGTCGGCGAAGCGCTGCATCGTCGGCATCTCGATCCGCCCGCCGTACGGCGACCACGCCGCCGTCCCGGTGTCGTCGTAGAGGATCACGAGCACGTTCGGCGCGCCGGCCGGCGCCTTCTCGGCCAGGTACGGCGTCCAATCCGGCACCGAGTCGCGGATGTCGAGTCTGATCGAACCTCTGAACTCAGCCGGCATGGCGTGCTCGCCTCTCTCGTCGGGGACCGTTGGCACGCTCGTCGCAGGGCGGGTGAGTCGGCATCACACCCGCAGGGTGAGGCGCCCAGTGCACCGGGATCCATTGCCACAGCCGCCCGCGTGCGAGAAGCTGCGCGGATGCGCCGACCCGCCCGCTGGATCACGCCCGCCTGCATCGCGTCCACGCTGCTGCTGCTCCCGACCGCCGGCCAGGCGGCGAAGCCGGCCGCCGGCAGCGCCGACGCCGCCGTCCAACGCGGCCTCGAGTGGCTCGTCGCGGCGAGAGGCGGGCCGCCCGGCGCGATCGCGACGCTGCACCGCGACGGGCGCACGACGGTCCTGCGCGCCGGCCGCGCGGACGCGAGACGCCCCGGCGCCCCGCGCGCGAGCGACCACATGCGGATCGCGAGCATCGCGAAGGCGTTCAGCGGTGCCGTCGCGCTGCACCTCGTGCAGGAGGGCCAGCTCGGGCTCGACGACACGATCGGCGCGCGGCTGCCGAGCCTGCCCGCCGCCTGGGCGGCGGTGACGATCCGCCAGCTGCTCAACCACACGAGCGGCCTGCCCGACTACACGAGATCGGATGCGTTCGCCGAGCAGGCCGCGAGAAACCCGCGCGGCTACGTCCCGCCGACGGGCATCATCGACTGGGTGCGCAGAGACGGGCTCGTCTTCAGACCCGGCTCGCGCTACGAGTATTCGAACACCGACAACATCGTCGTCGGGCTGATCGCCGAAGCGGTCACCGGTCGCTCGTACCCCGTGCTGCTGGACGAGATCGTCTTCGGCCCCGCGGGGCTGCGTGAGACGAGCTTCCCGACGCGGACGCTGTCGCTGCCGGCGCCGTTCCTGCACGGCTACGTCGTCCAGCCGAGATCGCCGCCGCAGGACGTCACCAGCTTCCTCAGCCCGAGCGGCGCGTGGGCCTCCGGCGCGATCGTCTCGACCCCGTCCGAGCTGGGCCGCTTCATCCGCAACGACCTCGGCCTGACGTTCTTCGGCGCCGAGCAGCAGCGCGAGCAGCTGCGCTTCGTGCGCGGCTCCTCGAGCCCGCCCGGCCCCGGTGCGAACGCCGCCGGGCTCGCGATCTTCCGTTACACGACGCGCTGCGGCACCGTCTACGGCCACACCGGGAACTTCCCCGGCTACGTGCAGTGGGCCGCCGCGAGCGCCGACGGCTCGCGCTCGGTCACGACGTCGCTTAACATCCCGGCGCCGAGGGGCGCGCTGCTGAGACGGCTGCGCGCCGTGCAGACGACCGCGGTCTGCGCGCTGCTCGGACGCTGAACGCCGCCGGCGCGCGCCCGCGCCGCTCAAGTCGCCGGCCGGCCCCGCCGACAACGGCGGTATGACCGCGAGCACGCGCCGCCAGTTCCTGCGCTCGGCCGCAGCCGCCGCTGCCGCGTCGCAGCTCCCGCTCCAGCAGGCGGTCGCCGCCCCCGCGCGGTCACGCCGCGCCGCCACCGGCGCCCGCGTCAGCGAGCGCGCCTGGCGCGAGCTGGAGCGCCGGCTGCGCGGTCGCGTGCTGCGGCCCGGCGAGGCCGGCTACGCCCGCGCGAGCCTCCCCTTCAACCGGCGCTACGCGGACACGACGCCGGCCGGGATCGCGCGCTGCACCGGCGAGGACGACGTGCGCGAGGCGGTCGTGTGGGCGCGCGAGCACGACGTCCCGCTCGCGGCCCGCTCCGGCGGCCACAGCTACGCCGGCTACTCGACGACGCGCGGCCTGCTGATCGACCTCGGCGCGATGCGCAGCGTGCGCGTCGACGACGAGGCCGGGACGGTGCTCGCGCAGGCGGGCGCGCGCAACACCGGCCTCTACGCCGCGCTGCAGCCCTACGACGTCGCGATCTCCGCCGGCCGCTGCCCGACCGTCGGGATCGGCGGACTGGCGCTCGGCGGCGGCTTCGGCTTCTCCTCGCGGGCGCTCGGGCTGACGCGCGACAGCCTCGTCGAGACGCGGCTCGTGACCGCGAGCGGAAGGATCCTGCGGATCACGCGCGACCGTCATCCCGACCTCTTCTGGGCGCTGCGCGGCGGCGGGGGCGGCAACTTCGGCATCAGCACGCAGTTCCGCTTCCGCACCTCGCCGGTCTCCTCGGTCGGGCTCTACGACCTCACGTGGGACGCCGAGCACGCGCCGAAGGTGATGCTCGCGCTGGAGACGATGATGCGCGACGCGCCCCACACGCTCTCGTGTCGGATGGGCATGGGCAGCAACGGCCGCGACGCGCCGACGGTGACCGCGCTCGGTCAGCTGTTCGGGCCGGTCGCGCAGCTGCGCGAGCTGCTCGCGCCGGTGCTCGCCGTCGCCAGACCGCGCAGATCGCTGATCGCCAGACGCACCTTCTGGCAGGCGAAGGACCACTTCTTCCACAACACGCCGGTCGACCGCTTCGCGGTCAAGTCGAGCTTCGTCGAGGGGCCGCTGACCGAGCAGGCGCTCGACGTGATCGCCCGCGGCGTCAGACGCTACCCGGGCAGCACGAACGCCGACGGCGGCGGCGTCGCGCTCTACGCGTGGGGCGGGCGGATCGGCCGCGTGCCGGCGGGGGCGACGGCGTTCGTCCACCGCCACGCGAGCTGGCTGATGGCGTACGACGCATCCTGGACGGCGCGCGACTCGCGCTCGACGGTCGCCCGCAACCTCGACTGGCTCGGCGGCTTCGCCGAGGAGCTGCGCCCGCACGTCTCGGGCTCGGCCTACCAGAACTTCATCGACCGCTCGCAGCGCGATTGGAGACGCGCCTACTACGGCTCAAACTTCGAGCGGCTGGCGGCAGTCAAGCGGCGCGTCGACCCCGACGACCTGTTCTCGTTCCGGCAGGGCGTCTAGCGGCGCCGGGCGCCGCGCGGGGACCGCTATCCTCGCGCCGATGCGCCAGCCGATCGCCCTCGCCGTCTCCGTCGTGCTCGTCCTCGCCGCCGCGCTCGCCGGCTGCGGCAGCAGCGACGACGCCGACGGGACGACGCCGCGGACCGGTACGGGCTCCGGCGTGGGCACGGGCTCCGCGGGCGCACCGGAGCCGGCGCCGACCGCCGACGCGCTCGACGGGCGCAGCTTCGTCGCGCGCGCCGTCCGCGGTCGCAGACTCGTGCACGGCAGCGAGCTGACGCTGTCGTTCGAGGACGGCACGCTCGGCGCGCGCGCCGGCTGCAACACGCTCGGCGCCGGCTACACGGTCGCGGACGGCCGCCTGCGGCTGCGCGGCGAGCCGCAGCGGACGATGATCGGCTGCGCACCGGCGCTGATGCGGCAGGACGACTGGCTCAGCGACTTCCTCGCCGCCGGCCCCACGCTCGCGCTCGCGGGCGAGCGGCTGACGCTGCGCGGCGAGCGGGCGACGATCGGGCTGACCGAGGGCTCCTCCAGCGGCGCGCCGCCGCCGATCGTCGGCACGCGCTGGAGACTCGAGAGCATCGGCGACGGCGCGACCGTCTCCAGCGTGCCGGCGGGCGTCGAGCCGCCGACGCTGCGGATCACCAAGGAGGGCCGCGCGGAGCTGTTCACCGGCTGCAACAGCGGCAGCGCGGCGGCGACGGTGCGCGACGACGGCTTCGTCGTCTTCGACGAGTTCGCGCTGACGCGGAAGGCGTGCGCGGAGCCGGCGGCGGACGTCGAGGCGACCGTCACCGCGATCCTCGACGGCGAGGTCGCGGCCGGCTTCGAGGGAGCGCAGCTGACGCTCTCCAAGGACGGACGCCGCCTGTCGTTCGCAGCCGGCTGACTTGACCTCGCCCCAAGGGCGACCCCCACACTCCACCCGATGACCGACTCCCACCTGCTCGCCGGGCGGTTCGGGGCCGCCGCACGGCTGTCGCCGAAGGCGCTGCGGCTGTACGCCGACCAGGGCCTGCTGGTGCCGGCGTATATCGACCCGGACACCGGCTACCGCTACTACGCGCGCGATCAGGTGCCGCGCGCACGGCTGATCGCCAGGCTGCGGCGGCTCGGGCTGCCGATGGCGCGCGTCGCGCAGCTGCTGGAGCTGACGCCGGCGACGCGCGTGATCGAGCTGCAGAGCTGGCTGCAGGGGCAGCACGACCGCCTCGCCGATCAGACCGAGCTGGTCGAGGCGCTCGCGCGGCAGGTGGACGGCGGCGAGCCGGACCTGACGGCGGCCGTCGGCGTGCGCGACGTGGCGGCGTGCAAGGTCGTCTACCAGCAGCGGCACGTGAGCGTCGAGCAGCTCGAAGATGTGACGCTCGCCGCCGAGACCGAGATCCGCGCGCATCTGCGCGCCTCCGGGCTGCCCGGCGACGGGCCGATGAGCGTCCACTTCCACGAGCCGGTCTCGCGCGACGGCGAGCGGCTGATCGAGGTCGCGGTCGACTACGACGGGAGCGTCGAGCCCGCCGGCGACC